>CAMVUM010000014.1 GCA_947170725.1 uncultured Prevotella sp. | reverse complement strand
GTATAGTAAATCATTTAATGTTACTTCTCAAATGATATTTCAATATATATGGTTGATTCTCAGTGTTACATTTGAATGTGGTCTTTATATAACCATAGAAGATTGCAAATATTACGCTGATAATACAGGGTTATTCCGATGAAAATTTGGCTTTTATTAGCTCACATATCCACGAGGGACAAGAATTTGTCCCTCGCTTGGCTTTTCGGGGACAAACAAGGGACAATACTTTGGAAAAGATCTGCAAATGCACGGAAAATGCGGTAAACAAAAGAAAGGAATAGAAAATACCCTAACCTAATTATAACCAATAATTTGTAGTGTGTTTTTTGTATAATATATTGATAATCAAATGGTTAGGCTTATTTACCGATACAGAAATGCTTAAAGATGTTTCCTAATACCTCATTTGTTGTAATCTGTCCTCCGGTTACTTCGGCAAGATGGTTTAGGCAGAGACGGAGGTCTTCGCTGAGCATATCGTTGCTTAGGTTCATTTTAAATCCGTTGATTACGCGGGTGATGCTTTCATGGGCACGCATCAGTGAGTCGTAATGGCGGGCGGAGGTCAGTATTACATCGTTTTCGCTGATATCAGGCAGGTCGGCAAGCCGGTATATGGTATTGCGCAAATTATCTATGTTGATGGATTCACGAGCACTGATACCGATAATCACGGCAGATGGAATGTGCTGATATAGTAGTGGGGAAAGCTGTGATGTCAGGTCCTTTCTATCCGTCTTATTGTTTACGATTATCAATCTTTTGTCGTGACAAAGTTCTCTCATCTCCTCACATTCGTCACCAGAAGGTATGTCGTCTACAAGCCACAGCACTATAGTTGCGCTGTTTAGTTTGCTGTATGTGCGTTCAATGCCTATGCGTTCAATCTCATCGTCTGTTTTACGTATGCCGGCTGTGTCGATAAACCTGAAGGTTACGCCGTTGATGTCGGTAGTGTCTTCGATGACATCGCGCGTAGTGCCATGAATGTTGCTGACGATAGCCTTTTCCTCACCGACGAGAAGATTCAGCAGTGTACTTTTGCCGACATTTGTTTTGCCGACGATAGCTACGGGGATACCCTGTTTTATGGCCAATCCGGAAGAGAAGGAGGAAGTTAGGCGCATGATATGGCTGTCGATGGTCTGTGCGAGGTCGAACAACTCGGAGCGATCGGTAAATTCGAGTTCTTCGTGGTCGCTGAAGTCAAGTTCCAACTCCATGAGTGACGTCATTTTCAGCAGACGGTCGCGCAGTCGTGACATCTCGGTGCTGATGTTTCCGCGCAGCTGACCGACGGCCAGACGGTGGGTTGCGCTGTTGGTGGAGGCGATGAGGTCGGCCACAGCCTCGGCCTGACTCAGATCCATTTTGCCGTTGAGGAAGGCGCGCTGAGTGTACTCTCCTGGATTGGCCTGGCGGCAACCGGCATTGATGAGCAGCTGCAACACCTTGTTCAATATATAACGCGAGCCGTGACACGATATTTCGGCGCAATTCTCGCCTGTGTATGAGTGCGGCGCGCGAAACACGCTCACAAGCGCATTGTCAACTGTGTTTCCGTCGCCGTCCATGATTGTTCCATATGTCACGGTCTGTGTCCGTGCGTCGTGGAGCGTTCTATATTGTCGAGTGGGACGGAAGATGGAGTCAGTTATATCCAATGCCTTTTCTCCTGAGATGCGGATTATGCCGATGGCGCCGCCTGCCGGTGTGGCCAGTGCGCATATAGTGTCATTTGTCATTTGCTTTATTCTTTATCGCAGTCAATATATATTAAATAGGCTTCAATGCCCAATTTTACTGAAGTGCAAAATTACAATATAAATCTCAAAGTATCACGAAAAGGAGTTCTTTTTCTTATGAAAACATACATTCTTTCTAATGGCAACATTCCTTTAGTTAACGGAAGTATTCCTTGGTAATGGCAGTATGACGGAATCATTCCAGTTTTGTCCCTTTCATTATTCCAGCGTCCCTTCCGGTCCTCATTGTCTATCTGCTTGTTGCGGCGTTGTGACAGGCGTCCCTACAAGTTCCTTCACTCACTCAGTCTTCTTCTCTTTGTGAAGAGGTAGGGTGGGGGGACTTAACTGTTAAAAACTCGGAATTAAGCGGACAAATGTCTTCGAATCCTTGCAATATTCTGAAATTAAAATCCAGTGGCTGCAAATTCACGAGTTTTGAGCGTGCATATTTTTGTCGCTGAACCACAGAGTATTATCGCGGATATACAGAAAGTGTGCAATTTTTTGTCTGGTTTTATTCTGTCATAAGGCCTTTACGGTGTTGCAACGGGGCACTCGTTGCAATGTAACGATGGCCCCGTTGCAATGCGAAAGCGGTCTCGCTGTAGACCCAGGAGGGTCTTGTTGGTTGGCCTCAGGCAAATTTTTGTGATGTGACAATTATATAATGTAAATATATCAGTTTTATCACTCTCTATTTTGCGATTTTTCAAGTGTTAAATTCCGTGATATTATGATTACATGAAAGAGTCGCAATAAAATCATATCAATGTGTGGCAAGAACGATAGAATAAGTCTTTGTCTTTGTATGATCAGAATAAAAGCCGCATGTCTCATTGCTGTAACTGAGACATGCGGCTCGTTTTATTGTTGTGAACGTCCTATCCGGTACGTTCAGCTTCCTTGTGTCAGATTCTTTCGAGAACCTTCTCTATGAGTCCGTCGATAGTGTTTTTGTATCCTGTGTTGGCCTGCTTCTCCAGCCTGTTGGCTATCACCATACAACAGGTTGTCGCCTTATGCCCCATTAGAGCTGCCAATCCGGAAACGGCCGAGCTTTCCATTTCGAAATTGGTTATTCGGTGGCCGTTATATTCAAAGTTCTCGATTTTTGTATTCTGATTCGGGTCTGCGAGTGGAATTCTAAGTTCGCGTCCCTGTGGTCCGAAGAAACCTCCACAGGCTATTGTCACTCCACGCACCATGTCATCACAGGCTATACGGTCAGTAAGCTCTTTGTCTGCGTCAATCACATAGGGCGCACATAGTAGCGGATTCCAGTTCATATGCTGTTTGAAATACTCTTCGAATTCAAGATCACACACTTCGTTGCGTCCGGCGTAGAAATTGAGAAGTCCGTCAAATCCGATGCTCTTTTGGCTTATGATGTAGGTTCCGGTCGGGGTGTAAGGCTGAAGCCCTCCGCATGTTCCGATGCGTACGAAGGTTAGCTGTCTGTGGGCGTCTTTCTCCGTTCGTGTGGCGAAGTCGATATTGGCCAGTGCATCCATCTCGTTTACGACGATGTCTATGTTGTCGCAGCCAATTCCTGTGCTCTGAACGGTGATTCGCTTGCTACGGAATGTGCCTGTGATGGTGCGGAACTCGCGGTTTGTCACTTCACATTCGCGTGTGTCGAAGTGAGATGCTACAGTTTCTACACGTCCCGGGTCGCCCACGAGGATTATTTTATCTGCCATCTGCTCTGGCTTCAGGTGCAGATGGAATATACTTCCGTCCTGATTGATGATCAGTTCGGATTCTGCGAAGTACTTTTTCATATCATTATTATTTTAGAAGGTTATTTTCAGAGTTGCGTATGGCTTTCTCTATGTTTTTAGCCTGAATTTCCAGATTTTCCATCTGCTGCTCGCTTTTGAGGATTTCTCCTTTCAGTTCGTTGCGTTCGTGGATAGCGGCTGTTGAATAATAGCTGCGGGCCTTTTCTATAGCTTTGTCAAGGGTATTGAGCTTTGATTTTACTGCCATCAGTTCTTTGTATTTGTTTACGTTTTCCTGTGAACGGAAGTCAGACAGAGAGTGGTAGATTATATTATCGTTGATGACGAATGAGAAGTCGCCTTTTTTTGTGTGCTTGTTTCTGTTGTTAATGATGTTTTGCAAACGGTTGATAGCTTTTTTGCGTTCGCTTCCGTCTTTCCATGTGTCAGCAATGCGTGATATGCGTGCAAAATTTTTAATCTGTTCACTTGTATATTCGTCAGCTGTGTAGGTCTGTCGGCTGTCTGACGGAATGAATGTGTAGATACATACTTTTCCTTCCGGCTGGTTCCTGTCAGTGACAAACCATCCGATGCTGTCCAGTTCGTCTATGGCATACATATAGTCATTGCCCGTAGAATTGAAAGGCATGCCGATATTTTCCGGTTTCAGATATTTTCCGCTTTCGATGTCGAACCTCGTGACAAAAATGTCATAGCCTCCAATACTTTCTTTTCCTTTGGCTGCAAAATAAAGAGTTGTGCCGTCAGCCATCATGAAAGGATAGTTTGCTGCTGTGATTTTTTCTCCGTCTATGATTCCTTTCAGTTCGGAAGCTTTGGTCCATTTGTTTTCAAGTAGGTCGCTGGTGTAGAGCTTCATGTTTTCGGCTGAGTCTCCCTGTGAATAGTAGCATTTGTTCCCCATCTCATTTATGTAGACGTATGAGTCTGTCATCTTTCTGTCATTGAAGAAATCGTTATACCTATATATCTTGCCTGATTCGGGATTGAGGGTATATCGGCTTACGAAACCTTCTTTGTCAACTACTATACTGTCGATGAAAATGATGTCTTGAGTGGCAGAAACCATTCTTTCTATTCTTGGGTCGACATTTTCCGTCTTGGCAGCGGCTTTCTTGACGGTGCGTGCTTTCTTTTGTGCGGATGTGGACATGCATGGCATAATCAGAGCCAATATGGTGATATATGTATGGATTTTTATTTTCATGATGTAGTTTTTTCTTTAAACAAAGATACAGAAAAGATTTGTTATACAATAAAGTATTAACAAAATTTAGAAAGTTACTCAATCAACTTGCCGGCTGTTTCCAGCGCATTCCATATAGAATATCTCACTTCGGGATTGATTCTTTCGGCTTCTTCGTATATTTTTCGTATGTCGGAGCGATGAGAAGCCGTCTCGAACGGACATAGTTTGACTTGCTTCTCATATCCTCTCATTCTGGCATACAGAGCGATGTCGGATTCTATTTCCATACATAGTGGGCGTATGATTGTCAACGGCATCTTTTTCATTGTCAGTTTTGCTGGCATTGTGGCGAACTGGCCTTGAAAGAATTGGTTCATCAAGGCGGTGTGTATGATGTCGTCCATATGGTGGCCAAGTGCTATTTTGTTGCACCCGAGTTCCTGGGCAAGATTGAACATCTGTTTGCGTCTATGCCACGAACAGAGAAAACAAGACGGTTTGCGGCTGTTTTCCTGTTTTTCAAATCCTGTAGTTACAATGTGAATAGGCACACCGCATTCTTCTGCAAAAGTCTGAAGATATTTTGTGTCAGTCTCATATTGGATGTTGGACATGCGTATGTGGACGGCTTCTACAGTGAAAGCAGGACGTTGGATTTTCATCCTCATTGCCATCATTTCCAGCAGGCAAAGTGAGTCTTTGCCGCCGGAGACGCCGACAAGAATCTTGTCGCCATCAGCGATTAGGTCGTATCTGCTCAGAGCTTTGTGGAAGCGTCTGATGATTTTTTGTTTGAGTTTTATTTCTTTGTCTTGTTGTGACATGTGGACGATTAATGTTATTTCATGAAAACAAGATAAACTGCACAAACCAACATCAGGAACGCCAAGGCGTGGTTCCAGTGAAAGCTTTGGCCTTGAAACATAATATTGGCAATAATGACAAATACGATAAGACTTATGCACTCCTGAACTACTTTAAGCTGTACGAGCGAAAAAGGTCCTCCGTTACCGTCGAATCCAATTCGGTTGGCCGGCACCTGGCAGCAGTATTCAAATAATGCAATGCCCCATGAAAAGGCGATTATACCAATCAGCGGCCAATGGCTTGACGTTCCGTTCTGCTGTAGTCTCAGATGACCGTACCAGGCAAGTGTCATGAAGATGTTGCTCATGATGAGCAACAGAATGGTATATATTCCGTTCATTGGTTCCGTTTAATTATGAAAAGCCCACCGGTTCAAGCCTCGTGTCATCAAAAGGCTATAGAACAGGTGGGCTTTATTGACTGTTTATTTTCCTCTTAGTTGTTTGTCCATGTTTTCGGCAGCACGTCGTCCGTCGCCCATGGCAAGAATTACCGTTGCTCCGCCACGCACGATGTCACCTCCGGCAAACAGGTCATGACGTGACGAGCGCATCTCTTCGTTGACAGCAATAGTGTTTTTGCGTCCCAGTTCCAGCCCTTCTACGGATTTCGGCACGAGAGGGTTGGGTGAGACGCCGATGGCCACAATCACCTGATCGACGTCGATAATCTTCGTTTCTCCCGTAGGTTCTGGACGACGCCGGCCGCTCGTGTCAGGTTCTCCAAGGCGCATTACCTCCAGAATGGCCTGCTTTACGGCGCCATTTTCGTCGGATATATATTCAACGGGATTGTGGAGTGTAAGGAATTCTATGCCTTCCTCCTTTGCGTGTTTCACTTCCTCGAGGCGTGCTGGCATTTCCGTTTCCGAACGGCGGTAGACGATTGTTACATCGGCGCCAAGACGTTTGGCCGTGCGGCACGAGTCCATGGCCGTGTTTCCTCCGCCGACAACCATCACGTGTTTTCCGAAGTTCATCGGCGTGTCTGTGGTCGGATTGGCGGCGTCCATAAGATTGACGCGGGTCAGATATTCATTCGACGACATTATGTTTATAAGGTTCTCTCCCGGTATATCCATGAAGTTTGGCAGTCCGGCCCCAGAGCCGACGAAGATACCCTTGAATCCATCATCTTCCAGCTGTTCTATGGAGATCGTCTTACCAACGATGCAGTCTGTCTCGAAGTGTACGCCCATCTTCCGCAGGTTGTCAATCTCGATGTCAACTATATGGTTGGGCAGACGGAACTCGGGAATACCGTATTTCAGAACTCCGCCAATCTCATGGAGGGCTTCGAAGACATGCACTTCATAACCACGCTTCACCATATCGCCGGCAAAGCTCAGTCCCGACGGGCCGGAACCGACAACGGCGATTCTCATGCCATTTGCCGGAGCTATCTCCGGAATTGATATGTTGCCGCTCTCACGTTCATAGTCGGCGGCAAAACGCTCCAGATATCCTATGGCGACGGCCGGTTCGTTCATCTTCAGGTGTATGCACCGGCTCTCGCACTGTTTCTCCTGCGGGCACACGCGGCCGCACACGGCAGGCAAGGCTGATGTCTGTTTCAGCACTTTGGCTGCCGATAGGAAATGGCCGCGCTCTATGTTCTTTATGAACGACGGGATGTTGATGTTCACGGGACATCCTTCCACGCAACTTGGTTTGGCGCAGTCGAGACAGCGCTTTGCTTCCGTCATGGCCATCTCTGGAGTCAGTCCGATATTCACCTCTTCAGTTCGTGTTGTTGCACGGTAGACAGGATCAAGCTCCGGCATCTTTACGCGTTCTATCGCCGTACGTTCCTTTGGTTTAATGGCCGAGCGTAAGTCCTTGCGCCACTGTGTGTCGCGTGATGTCAGTTCATCCATTGATATACCGGCGCCGCTCTTGTCTATGGCCATGTCCTCTGCTTTGTTCTTTCTTTCGTTGTTTTCCTCGGTAACCGCAGTTTTGTCTCCGTTCTTAGCTTCGGAATATTCAGCGTCATTATCGGCGGAAACACCGGATTCCCCTCCTTTGGAGAGTGTGGTGGAGCCTGCTTTGGTGGGGGACGGAGAGGCCAAATGTTCATCAAAATGTTCCAGCTCTTCTTGTTCGGCACGCTTGAATGTTCCCATACGCTTGAACATCTCATCCCAGTCAACAAGAGCCCCGTCAAACTCGGGACCGTCAATGCAGACGAACTTAGTCTTTCCTCCGATAGTCAGACGACAGGCACCGCACATGCCCGTGCCGTCGACCATGATAGTGTTGAGCGACACGTCTGTAGGTATTCCATACTTCTGTGTTAGCAGGCATGAAAACTTCATCATTATTGGCGGGCCAATGGCGAAAGCTTTGTCTACGTGCCCTTCTTGTTTGATGAATTTCTCGATGCCGACAGTCACCACTCCTTTCTCGCCATACGATCCGTCGTCGGTCATGATGATCAGTTCGTCAGAACTTGCGCGCACCTCTTCTTCTAATATGATAAGGTCTTTATTGCGTCCGGCGATTACCGACAATACACGGTTACCCGCAGCTTTCAGCGCACGGATGATGGGAAGCATCGGCGCCACACCTACACCGCCGCCGGCACATATCACGGTGCCGAACTTCTCGATGTGCGTGGGATTGCCGAGCGGACCGACAACATCGGCCACGAAGTCGCCTTCGTTCAACCGACATAGTTTTATCGACGACAGTCCGACTTCCTGCACAACGAGCGTTATTGTCCCCTTGTCCACATTAGCATCGGCTATTGTCAATGGCATGCGCTCACCATTCTCGTCGACACGTACTATCACGAAGTTTCCCGCTTTACGGCTCTTTGCTATCAGCGGAGCCTCAATCTCAAAGAGAAATACTTTCTCTGAGAAGCGGTGTTTCTTTATTATCTTGAACATTAATATATGCTTTAACGGTGTTGGAAATATAAAGAATACGGGGACATATAGCCGTAGAGCAGTGTCACCCTGGTATTGTTTTAGGTTTAATAGAGTTAAAGATGCAGTAAGCAGAACACGGAGGCTCACAATCTTTTGGCTTATAGCCGACGATTGCGTGTCTCCGTGTTCCAATATTCAGCATTGTCGTATTGTCATTTTGCAGCTAAAGTTCTCTCTTTCAGCCATCCCCCATAGGAGGATTATATGGACCGGATTTACTTTTAAAAGTTCTTGTCGTCCAGTATCTCAAATCCGCAATAAGGCACGAGGCACTTCGGAACGCGGATGCCTTCCGGCGTCTGGTTGTTCTCAATGATGGTGGCCACGATGCGGGGTAGGGCAAGGGCTGAGCCGTTGAGGGTGTGACACAACTCGGTTTTCTTCGTATCGGCGTTGCGGTAGCGGCACTTCAGGCGGTTGGCCTGATAGCTTTCGAAATTGGATACGGAAGAAACTTCGAGCCAGCGCTTCTGTGCGGCACTGTACACCTCAAAGTCGTAGCAGATGGCCGATGTGAAACTCATGTCGCCTCCGCACAGACGCAGTATGCGGTAGGGAAGTTCCAGCTTTTTCACTAATCCTTCCACGTGTTCCAGCATCTCTTCTAGGCTCTTGTAAGAGTGCTCCGGCTTGTCGATGCGCACGATTTCCACTTTGTCGAACTGGTGCAGGCGGTTCAGACCGCGAACGTCCTTGCCATAGCTGCCGGCCTCGCGGCGGAAGCATCCTGAGTAGGCGCATCGTTTGATGGGCAGATCCTTCTCGTCGAGGATTACATCGCGGAAGATGTTCGTCACGGGCACCTCGGCCGTCGGTATGAGGTAGAGATTGTCCTCGTTGCAGTGGTACATCTGTCCTTCCTTGTCGGGCAGCTGGCCTGTGCCGTAGCCAGAAGCCTCGTTGACAACGTATGGCGGCTGCACTTCCAGATAGCCGCTCTTGCGTGCCTCTTCAAGGAAGAATGCTTCAAGGGCGCGCTGCAGACGTGCCATTTTGCCGATATACACAGGAAAGCCCGCACCGGTGATTTTCACACCGAGGTCGAAGTCTATGAGATTATACTTCTTGCAGAGATCCCAGTGACACTGAGCGTCGTCTCCAAGTTCCGGCATATTTCCGCCGGTTCTTACTACAACGTTGTCTTCGGCTCCGGCACCTTCAGGTACGTCTTCGTTTGGTATGTTCGGTATGGCGCATAGCAGTGTTGTCAGTTCGTTCTCAGCTGCGGTCATCTCTTCCTCCAGCGCCTTGTCTGCCTGTTTCAGCTCAGCTACTTTAGCCTTTATTTCTTCAACTTCATCTTTCTTGCCTTGCTTCATCAGCGCGCCTATCTGCGCTGCCATCTGCTTGGCCTCTTGTTTGTTTTTATCCGACTTTGCCTGTGCTTCTTTGCGGCGTTTGTCTGCTTCGAGCACATTGTCGATGGCTTCTTTGGCACCTTTGAAGTGCTTTTTCTCCAAGCCTTTTATCACACGTTCTGTTTCCTCACTGATGAGTTTGAGTGTAAGCATAATATAATTAATTTAGATGTTGTCACATATTTATAGCTGCAAAGTTAATACAAATCGTTGGAATAAACGAAATAAATATGAAAGAATGACAATGTTGAGGTTGAAGATTGGATATTGAAAGTCCGAAAAAATATGGAAAGACAATGACCTTAAGGTATCTTCACACTCGGATTTTATGTTTTCTCTGAATAAAAGGCATTACGATTGATTCTGTTTCTCAGAATATTTCAGTAACTTTGATGCCACAAACATTGTGAATACCCAAAAAATAGAGAAAGAATATAAATAATATGCCAAGGCCTGCAAACATCAGATATATATCGCCATCGGAATGGAGTGTGGGACTTTTGAACATGCTGACGGCGCTTTGGGAGGTGTCCGTGCGTGTCATCCATCATTTTCTTCGGGAGGCTGATATTGAAAATCTGAAGCCTTGTGTGATGGAAGGATTGGCTAATAAAGGCATCTTTATGTGTATTATTTTAGTGACAAAACAAAATTGAAAAGTATCCCAATCTATTTTTGAAAAGTGTAGATATTTGCAGAAAAAATCATGCCACATATATTAATAGAAACAGACAGGTTGCTATTGAGAGAAATGACTCTTGCGGACATAGAGGCATTATCCTCGATATTGCAAGATGAAAATGTGATGTATGCCTATAACGGGGCTTTCAGCGATGAGGAGACTCTGGCCTGGATGCAAAAGCAGCTGCAACGGTACAAGGAGTATGGTTTCGGATTGTGGGGCATGTTCCTTAAAGGTACAGGCGAAATGATAGGACAATGCGGCATTACGATGCAGGAATATAAAGGAGGGCTAATCCCCGAAATCGGCTATCTATTGGCTCACAAGTACTGGCATAAAGGCTATGCTATAGAAGCCGCAACCGCCTGTCGTGAATATGGATTTAATGTGTTGCGTTTTGATGCGTTATATTCCATTATCCGGGATACGAATATCGCCTCGCAGAATGTTGCCTTCCGCAACGGCATGACCATAACAGATACTATTGTCAAGCATTATCGTGGAGTGGATATGCCCCATACGGTCTTTTGCGTCAGGAAAGATGATGCAAAACCGAAAGTGGATGTTATCGAAACAAACAAGAAATAAAAGAAGCGGAAATGAAAACATAATTGGCGGGCTTGATATTAAATCCGCCGCAGATTAACTTATGGCTTCCATAATCATCAATACATTAAAGACAATGTCCGGAAATACTTAATCTTTTACGGAAAATGGAATATGCAAGTAGGCTTAAGGGCTATTATATAATGACAAACAGAATTTGATATGACACCTAAAAACATTCTCAACATAACAAACCGCGCCGACTTCCGCGAATGGCTGGCGGCGAACAGCGCCACGGAGAAGGAGTGCTGGATAAAGGTAATGCGGGGCAAGACGCAGCCGGAGGATGCCTTGTGGTATCTTGATGCCGTGGAGGAGGCTTTGTGCTTCGGATGGATAGACTCGACAGTGAAGACTGTCGGCGGCGTGACGCTCCAGCGTTTCGGACCGCGGAGCAGAAAAGGAATGTGGACTGAACTGAACAAGGAGCGCTGCCGACGGCTCGAACGGCTCGGCCTGATGACCGATGCGGGACGTGCAGCTTGTCCCGACCTCAATGCAGAGTTTGTCGTCATGCCCGAAATCATCGCCGCTTTCAAGGTCAACCTGCCTGCATGGCAGAACTTCATGACCTTCCCCGCACTCTATCAGCGAGTTCGTATTGACAACATACAACGGAAGAAGACATGCAAAGAACTGTTCGACAGCCGTCTGCAAAAGCTCATCGAAGCAAGCGGACGTGGTGAGATGATTGGCGACTGGAACGATTGCGGCCGTCTGCTCAACTATTAAAAGTCATGAAGATTATCCAACCGCGGAAAGAGTTGCGCCCGTATGTGCGCTATTATTGGATGCTGGAGAGCGAAGAGCATTTCTGCATACTGACATTTCCCATCGGCTGTCCGCAGATTATATTCCACCGCAAGTCGCCGCTGTACATTCCCGAACTCAAAAGTTTCCAAAACACTTTTACCATCAGCGGACAAGTGAACTTCCCTGCACACATCCGGTCTGACGGTAATTTGGACATGATAGTGGCGGTGCTATATCCGCATACAGTCGGGATGTTCATCGGCACGCCGCCCTCGGCTTTCTACAATCAGGAGATTTCGGGTTATGACATAGCGAACCGGCAGCTTAACGACGTTGCCGCAAGAATATTCGACAGTCAGAATGGTGGCGAGTCTGTTGGCATACTTGAGCGGTGGCTGCTAACAAGAATAAATCCGACTTTGAATATTCGAAGAATAAACCGTTCGATTGGAGAGCTTATGCGCACGCCATCGGTCCCGGTCAGTGTTCTTTCAGACAATGCTTGCCTAAGCAGAAAACAATATGAGCGTGTTTTTCGCGAGCAGGTGGGCATGAATCCGAAAGAATATGCCCGTGTGGTAAGGTTTCAGAAGGCAATGTGGATGCAACAATGCGGTTCGCGTGACTATGCCTACATAGCCCATCATTGCGGCTATTCCGACCAGTCACACCTTATCCGCGACTTCAAGGCGATGAGTGGGCATACGCCCAAGTCGCTGTTGGAGCATTGTGCGCCATACTCCGACTTGTTCAACAGTCCTGTGTGAATGTCCCTTTTCTTCTATCACGCACAAAAACTATCGTGTAATTTTGCACGCAAAAAAATATGATACAAGAAGTGAATCCGGCGGAAACAACACGCGCCTACGCCTTTGAGATGTGGATGAAAGCACCGATGCCGATGGTGACGCTGTTTCGAACCATAGATGTGAGCAATCTGCGGAAAGTAAGCCGGCGCAGCGGCTTGAAGTTCAATATGCTGATGTGCTGGTGCATAGGCAGGGCCGCCTGTCAGGTGAAAGAGTTTTATATGCTGCCCGTCGGCGACAAACTTGTCAGCTATGATTCGATAGCCGTTAATACCATTGTCGCCAACAAAAAGGGGGAAGTCAGCTCGTGTGACATCCCTTTTTGCGACGACTTGGCGGAGTTTAACCGCAGTTATCTCCGCTTTACACGACAGGTGTCCGAGTCATGCGAGAACCACGACATCGCCGACAGTATGGTGATCGGTACGTCGGCATTGGTTCAATACGAAATTGACGGGGCTGTGGGGATGTACAGTGGTGTGTTCAACAATCCGTTCATGATATGGGGGTGTTACCACAAAAGTTGGTTTAGAACATTATTGACCATATCATTCCAGTTTCACCACACCCAAATGGACGGTGCCCATGCCGCCCGTTTCCTCGATTTGCTTCAAAAGGAGATTTATTCGATGAAAACCTCAGTCCGTTCCTGATTGGTATCTGATAAAAACGCCAGGCAAAAACGTAAGTGGGAATATTCACTTACGCTCCGCCTTCCGCCTGTTTTCCATAATCCGGTCGAAGTTGTCCTGCCCCCAGCTTATCAGGGCTTCGACATGTGGAAGCAGAGTGTTGCCAAACTCTGAGACGGTGTATTCCACGCGGGGCGGAACGTCGGGGAACAGCCGACGGCTGATGATGCCGTCTGCCGTAAGCTGTCTGAGCACCTGTGACAGTACCTTCTCCGATACAGACGGAATATTGCGGTAGAGTTCGTTGAAACGCACCGGCTCGTTCTCTTTTATCTTCACGAGAACAACCAATGCCCACTTGTTGCCAATCCATTCGAGCATAGGGGCGGCCTTGCAGTATCCGTAGTCTAACTTTTTTGC
The DNA here is from genome assembly GCA_947170725.1 of uncultured Prevotella sp. Taxonomy (GTDB): domain Bacteria; phylum Bacteroidota; class Bacteroidia; order Bacteroidales; family Bacteroidaceae; genus Prevotella. The sequence continues at coordinate 58,117 of CAMVUM010000014.1, read as the reverse complement.
CATTTCTGATTGTGCGGAACCCGCTTATAATTAGCAAAACTAACTTTTTGGTAAGGGTCAAACCTTTCAGTAAGTTATTGCTACATAAATGATTATTGCCTAATTTTGCGGTTGCAAAGGCGGTGCAAACGAGTGAAATGAATGTTTATTTTCAAATCGCCGAGTGCTGCCTATATTCTGCAAAGGTACTGTAAAAACAACAAAAAACAATCAGAAACATGGAATATCCGCAATTACATTTCACCGGTCAGGTATGGCGGCCGCCATACGAGGCGAGTTCACAACTGTTACAAATAACCTCTGGTTGCACATGGCACAGATGTAAGTTCTGCAGCCTGTATCACGGCACCCCGTTCCGTATGTCTCCACTCTCTGAGATTGAGGAAGACCTCCGTGTCATTAGGCAGTGGCAGCCACGAGCACGCCGCGTCTATCTCACAGGTGCTAATCCTTTTGCCCTGAGCTACAATCGCCTGATGGACATAGCCATCCTGCTCAGGAAGTACTTGCCGTATATGGAGTCTTTCGGAATGTTCGCAAGGGTTACGGACATAGCTCCGAAGAGCGTTGAAGAGTTGAAAAACCTGCGTCACATGAAGCTCGACAGCATCAACATCGGTATGGAAACAGCTCACGACCCTACACTCGAACGAATGGACAAGGGCTATCGCGCAGCCGACATTCTCACCCAACTGACGAAGCTCGACAAGGCGGGGATACGCTACAACCTTTTCTATCTCAACGGACTGGGCGGCAAGGGGCGTGGAGTAGAGAGTGCCGAGACAACCGCCGAGGTCATCAACAGACTGCATCCGTGCATTCTAAACATAGTCTCGCTGACAGTTTTTCCCGAATCGCGCCTGTATCAGGAAGTTATCGATGGCACGTATGTGGAAGAGCCGGAAATAGAGCGGCTCATGGAGATGCACACGCTGGTGAGACGGTTGAAAATAAAGGTGAATATCCTCGGGCACCACGTATCCAATACGGTTCCCGTCACAGGAGCGCTGCCTTACGACAGGGCAGTCATACTCAGAGAACTTGACAATGCGATTGCCCGTTTTCCCGAAGCGGAACTGAAGGACTACCGCAACAGGATATGGCATCTGTGAAAACGCCATATTCCGCCCTCACAATCTATAGATTCAAGATAGAAGTGCGACGATTTGGGGTGGTGTGGGTTATATTAGCAACTAACTATATGATAACAGAGGTGCGGAGGAAATTCAGTCCTCCGCACCTCTGTTATCATATAGTTAGTTCTTCGTCCTGTGCTGTTATGCGTTGTATTCCTGCCAGCTCTTTATCTTGATGTCCTGCTCACTTATCGCGCAGAAAGCCTCGATGAATGCCTTTGCAAGACGTACGTTTGTCATCAGCGGGATGTTGTGGTCTATCGCTCCGCGACGGATACGATAGCCGTTTGTAAGCTCACGCTTGGTGTGGTTTTTCGGGACGTTGATAATTAGGTCGAACTGGTGGTTGGCTATCATATCCATCACGTTGTTCTCGCAATTTTCGTCCGGCCATCCCACTGTTGTTGCGTTAACACCGTTTTCGTTGAGGAACTTGGCTGTGCCAGCTGTAGCATAGACCTCGTATCCTTTCTTGACGAGTTGCTGTGCAGGCTCAAGCAAGGAAACCTTGCCCTTAGCGCCGCCCGAAGAAATGAGGATACGCTTCTCGGGTATGCGATAACCTGTGGCTATGAGTGCGTTGAGCAGTGCCTCGTTGAGGTCGTCACCCAGGCATCCCACTTCACCTGTCGACGACATGTCAACGCCGAGCACGGGATCGGCGTTTTGCAGGCGGGCAAAAGAGAACTGTGAGGCTTTCACGCCGATACGGTCGATGTCGAATTCGCTCCTGTCGGGCTGTGTGTAAGGTGCGCCGAGCATTATCTTCGTGGCCGTCTCTATGAAGTTGCGCTTCAGGATTTTGCTCACGAATGGGAACGAGCGCGATGCGCGCAGGTTACATTCGATTACTTTTATCTCTCGGTTCTTGGCGAGGAATTGTATGTTGAACGGGCCACTTATGTTGAGCTCTTTTGCTATATTGCGGGCGATCTTCTTTATCTGGCGCACGGTGGAGAAGTAGATGTTTTGTGCGGGGAATACCATCGTGGCGTCGCCAGAGTGCACTCCGGCATACTCTACGTGCTCTGATATGGCATATTCTACTACTTGTCCCTTGTCGGCCACGGCGTCGAACTCTATCTCTTTTGTTTCCTGCATGAACTGTGATACTACTACAGGATACTCCTTGCTCACCTCGGTGGCCATCTTTAGGAAGCGTTCCAATTCGTCGAACGAGTGGCAGACATTCATCGCTGCTCCAGAAAGAACGTATGACGGACGCACAAGAACAGGGAATCCGACCTTGTCTACAAATTCCTTTATGTCGTCAAACGATGTCAGGGCGCGCCATGCAGGCTGGTCGATACCCAGTTTGTCGAGCATGGCCGAGAACTTGTCGCGGTTTTCAGCACGGTCGATGTCGACAGGCGACGTACCGAGAACGCTCACCCCGTTACGGTGGAGCTTCATGGCCAGATTGTTCGGTATCTGACCGCCTACGCTCACAATTACGCCGCGCGGCGTCTCAAGCTCTATAACGTCGAGGACACGTTCCAGTGAGAGTTCGTCGAAATAAAGGCGGTCACACATGTCATAGTCGGTGGATACCGTTTCCGGGTTATAGTTTATCATGATGGACTTGTAGCCCAGTTTGCGTGCTGTGCTGATGGCGTTTACGGAACACCAGTCGAATTCTACGGATGAACCAATGCGGTAGGCACCGCTTCCGAGTACAACAACCGACTTGTCGCCATTATTGGCAAAGCTGATGTCATGGCCTTCAGTGGCGTATGTCATGTATAGATAATTGGTCTGCTCGGGATGTTCGCTTGCCACTGTGTTTATGCGTTTTACCGTTGGCAGTATACCGCGCTGCTTGCGGTGGCGGCGAACTTCGAGATTTTCCTTCTCCATGTTTCCTGCCTGCGGCTTCAGTACGAAGCGTGCTATCTGGAAGTCGGAGAAACCGGCGCATTTAACTTCACGCAACAACTCGTCGGGCAGTTCCTCCATACTGTTATACTCCATAAGCTTGTGTTTCAGATCGACGATGTTCTTCAGTCGGTCTAGGAACCACGTGTCAATCTTTGTCAGTTCCTCTATGCGCTCAACGCTATAGCCTTCTTCCAGTGCCTGTGCGATGGCGAAGATACGCAGGTCGGTCGGGTTGGCCAGTTCCTCGTCAAGATTCTCGAAGCGGGTATGGTCGTTGCCTACAAATCCGTGCATGCCCTGGCCAATCATTCTCAGACCTTTCTGTATCATTTCCTCGAAAGAGCGTCCGATGGACATTATTTCACCGACAGACTTCATCGACGAGCCTATCAGGCGGCTTACTCCGGCAAACTTCGTGAGATCCCAACGTGGAATCTTGCATATCATGTAGTCAAGCTGAGGAGCTACGTATGCCGAGTTCGGCGTTCCCATTTCTCCAATTTGGTCGAGTGTATATCCGAGAGCAATCTTTGCAGCAACGAAAGCCAACGGATAGCCTGTAGCTTTAGAGGCGAGGGCGGAAGAACGGCTCAGACGGGCATTAACCTCGATGATGCGGTAGTCGTCGGTCGTGGCGTTGAAAGCGAACTGTATGTTGCATTCGCCGACAATACCCAAGTGGCGCACGCAACGGATGGAAATATCCTGAAGCATCTTTACCTGACTATCTGTCAGAGAGCAGGTCGGGGCGACTACGATTGATTCGCCTGTATGAATTCCGAGCGGATCGAAGTTTTCCATTGAAGCCACGGTGAAACAGTGGTCGTTAGCATCGCGTATAACTTCAAACTCAATCTCTTTCCATCCCTTGAGTGATTCTTCTACGAGTATCTGAGGGGCGAATGTGAACGCGCTGCCGGCCAGTTCGGTGAACACGCTCTCGTCCGAACAAATGCCGGAACCGAGACCGCCAAGGGCGTATGCCGAGCGAATCATCACCGGATAGCCTATTTTGCGTGCTGCAGCCAATGCGTCGTCCATGTTCTCCACGGCCTGGCTAACCGGAGTTTTCAACTCTATTTCGTTGAGTTTCTTTACGAACAGGTCGCGGTCTTCCGTACACATGATGGCGTCTATCGACGTTCCGAGCACCTCAACGCCATATTCCTTCAGAGTTCCGTTCAGGTAAAGTTCCGTTCCGCAGTTCAGTGCCGTCTGTCCTCCGAATGCCAGCAGTATTCCGTCGGGACGCTCTTTCTTTATGATTTCCGTTATGAAACGTGTTGTGACTGGTTGGAAATAGACTTTGTCGGCAATTCCTTCCGATGTTTGTATCGTGGCAATGTTCGGATTAACGAGCACTGACGATATTCCTTCTTCACGCAGGGCTTTCAGAGCCTGCGAACCTGAATAGTCGAATTCGCCGGCCTGTCCAATTTTTAAGGCTCCGGAACCCAACACAAGTACCTTCTCAATCTTTTTCTTCATAAAAAAATAGGTTGTTTTCAAATATGCTTCTGGGAAGGACGGTGCAGCCAGACGCAATGCGTGGTTTATGGCAACTTGTCGGATGCAGCATCTCCTCTGCAAAGATACGCTATTTATTTTATTTTCTTCATATGCTTAGCCGCTCTTTTTCCGTGTGTGTCGCATTTTTATTGTTTCCGGTACTGGAATACGCCGCAAAATGGATGTAATATGAAAAATAATACATTATCGTGAAAAAACAGATAGATGGGATTATATGGCAGACGCCCCGTCTCTCCAAGTGGAGAAACGGGACGTCTGTTGTTTGTTTGGAATAAATTATTTGAAAAATACTTTAGGCTTCTGCGTCGGGTATTACTGATACGACACTCTTGTTGTAGCGACCCTTCTTGAAATTCACAACACCGTCAACCAAAGCATAAAGTGTGTCATCTTTACCGATACCCACGTTATTGCCCGGGTTGTGTTTTGTGCCACGCTGACGAACGATAATGTTGCCGGCGATAACTTTCTGGCCACCCCAAATCTTAACGCCTAATCTCTGTGAGGCTGACTCACGGCCGTTCTTAGAACTACCAACACCTTTTTTATGTGCCATTCTTTACGTCCTCCTGAATTTTAAGCGATTACTTGTTTGATTTCAATCTCTGTGAACTGTGCGCGATGACCATTCTTCTTGCGATAGTCCTTTCTGCGCTTCATCTTGAAGACGATGACCTTGTCACCCTTTACAAGAGGCTTAACCACTTCACATACTACCTTTGCACCGCTCACGGTGGGCGCACCTACCTCTACTGTGCCTTCTTTGTCAACGAGCAGCACTTTCTCGAATTCAACAGCCTGACCCTCTTTCGCGTCGCGAATGTGGTGAACGAAGAGCTTTTTGCCCTGTTCTGCCTTAAACTGCTGACCGTTAATTTCTACAATTGCGTACATTATTTATTGTTAAAACGGTTTTTCCGCAAGGCGGATTGGCATCGTGCCATCACTTATATAAGCCTCCACGGACTAAAATCGGCCGCAAAGGTACTACTTTTTGATGAATTAAACATGCTGGGAGGGTGGATAATGTTGTTGCATTAACAATAATTAATTATTGCTGCTATGGTTTGAAGCCTGAAATATAGATAAAAAATAAAGCGATTACCCTCACGGGCTGTCGCTTCATATCTTCAATAGGTATTAGTTCCTTTAAGGTAAAAAGATTGTTTTCAGGATAACGTTTGCAAAGATAATGTCTTTTTTTTATATTTCCAAGACTTTTTATCAATATTTTTTGGAAAATATAGTGTGTGGGCACACGGCTGTGGAATACGTGGTTTTTATGTGTTATTTATCTCTTTCTTTGTTCGTTTCGGGGCTTTGTGGTTTGTTCTGTGCTTTTGTGTGTGTTGGTTGTGTTTGTTCCTGTGCGTATTTGTGTATGAAAATATTTATTGTCGTTTTGTGGCGGATGTAGTGATATGTTGCCCGTTTTGCTATGAGGTGTGATTATGTGTAGAAATTATGTGGTCATTCTGTTTTCTTTGTTTTGTTGATTTGTGCCGGATATTGGTAAAGCGTAGGGTAGTTCTTGTAATTTGAGCTTGTGGGGGGATTGGTAAGGCTCTACTGTCAGGTTGATTTAGTTTAGTTGTATAGTGATGTGAAGTTTCTTTGTTTTGTAACTAAGTGATGAGAGTAGAGTGTGGATGTCGCTTGCTCTTTATAATAAAGGCTTTTGTGTTTTTGTGTGACTTTGTTGTATCTGAATGGTGGTTAGTTTTCTGTTGCCTATATATTAATGTGGTGGAAATAGCTGGTTTGTCTGCAATAAAAAAAGAGAAAGATCTGTTGTGTCAGGAAAATATCTCGGAATTTAACATTTGAAATTTTCCAAAATAGAAGAATGGGAAGCGGGAATATTGACATTTTGATGTTGGTTTCTGTTTTTGTTGAACCCGTTTGCGAGTCGTAAGGCTCTCCCGGGTGGCTGATTGGGCTGTTGTTGGATGACAACGGCATTCTTGTCGTGATGCAATAAGGGTGCTATTGTATAGCCGGGAAGGTCTTACGGCAGAAAAATACAGCGGATTTTATTGCGCACTTTTGTCGAATTTACCATAATATACTGAAACTCAGCTGTTAAAAGATGCACGCGCTATTTTGCGTTATTTACGTACATGGGAAAATAATTTCAGAATATTGCAGGGATTTTAAGACGTTTGTTGTGTTTATTCCGAGTTTTTAACATATTGAACTGAGTGATGTCTATTGTTGCTTTGGAGTAATTTAATATGTCAAAAGGAAAAGCTCTTTGGTATTAATGCACATTAAATTAAATAAGTGTTTTTGTGTTTTGTGTCGTCTTGTTGTATTGCTCCTTAGTTTTTTCTGTGTGTATCTGTGTCTTTTTTTGTCGGAGAGAGACGAAATGCATCTTATTTTGGAGTTTGCTTTATGCACAAAAAATGCTATTATGAGCAAAATATTACGTTCCGTTATGATTATTTTAGAAATTCTATTATAAAAAGGGAGCAGACTTGGGAATTTTTTTGTATTTTTGCAGCATTAAATCAATTTAAATTTTCAATAGGTTATGGCAAAGTATAATATCACGGAACGTAAAGAGAAGGAGGCTGCATACAGAAGTTTGGTCAGCCCGAAGTTGATGGATGAGATGAAGGAGAAAATCCTTAATATCATCGTAATGGAAAAGAAGTATAAGGATAAGAAGTATTCGGCAAAGAAATTGGCTGAAGACCTTGGGACAAACACGAGATATATCTCAGCTGTTGTCAATGTCAAGTTTCACATGAACTACACGTCGTTTGTCAATAAATTCCGCATAGAGGAGGCTATGACGATTCTCGTGGACAAGCGTTATCAGGATCTCAAAATGGAAGAGGTTAGCGATATGGTAGGTTTTTCGAATCGTCAATCGTTCTATGCATCTTTCTATAAGATTCAGCGAATGACACCACGTGAGTATCGACTGAAGTATATCAATTCTTCTCCGACCTCTTCAAGGCAGAAGAAATCGGCTAAGACAGGAGGAGAAGCAAAGTAATTGGTGTGAAATGTGCTTGTCGGATTTTAATTATTCGGATACGCGGTTTGCTGACATACAGATGCTCAGATACCGTCTTGACGGTTTTGAAGAGTTGACGCTCAGGCAGAAAAAGCTGATATACTATCTGTCGGAGGCAACGCTGTTCGGACGTGATATGACATTCGATCAGTTCGGACGTTACAATCTGAAGATACGCAAGCTTTTGGAGGCTGTCTATACTTCCGAAAAGGTTGAGCACGGAACGGAACAGTTTGAAGCGCTCGAAACATACCTTAAGCGTGTCTGGTTTTCCAATGGCATATATCATCATTACGGGTGCGATAAGTTTAAGCCGGGCTTTACGCCCGGCTATCTCCGTAATGTGATAGAGGAATTGCCGTCTTGTGATCTGCCTCTTACGGATGGACAAACTCGTGAACAGCTTTGTGACGAGTTGTTCCCTGTTATTTTTGATCCGGAATTAATGCCTATGCGGGTCAATAAGTCAGATGGCGATGATCTTGTCGTGACATCAGCCTGTAATTATTATGAAGGCGTTACGCAGAAGGAAGTTGAGGATTTTTATCAAGTGCTTAAAGACGGGGCAGGGAATCATCCTGTCTCATTTGGACTAAATTCAAAGCTAATCAAGCGTGACGGCCTCATCAGCGAGCAGGTTTGGAGTGCTGACGGAATGTACGGTAATGCAATCAAGCGCATTATGGAATGCTTGGGTAAGGCAGCCGAAGTGGCCGAAAACGAACATCAACGCGATGTTATTCTTACCTTGATAGATTATTATCGCACTGGCGATTTGAGTGTTTTTGACGATTATTCCATACGTTGGGTCGGAGAACATGAAGGACGTGTTGACTTTGTAAATGGATTTATCGAGGTTTATGGAGATCCTCTCGGACTTAAAGGCTCGTGGGAAGGTATCGTGGAATATAAGGATATGGTAGCTACGCGGCGCACTCGGATTATCAGTGATAATGCACAATGGTTTGAGGATCATTCGCCGGTGGATCCGCGTTTCCGTAAAAAAGAAGTTAAAGGAGTCACGGCTAATGTCGTGTGTGCGGCAATGCTTGGTGGAGATGAATATCCTTCGACTGCCATCGGAATAAATCTTCCTAATGCCGATTGGATAAGAGCGGAATATGGAAGCAAGAGTGTGACCATCGGCAATCTTACCGACGCCTACAACAAAGCGGCACGTGGCAATGGTTTCAAGGAGGAATTTGTTGTAGACAAGAATACAATGGCGCAGATTGAGCGCTATGGGGATTTGTGTGATGATCTTCACACGGATCTCCATGAGTGTCTTGGGCATGGTAGCGGACAACTTCTTCCTGGTGTGGATTCTGATGCATTGAAAGCATATGGAAATACAATAGAGGAAGCGCGGGCTGATTTGTTCGGCCTATACTATATTGCTGATAAAAAACTGGTGGAACTCGGATTACTTCCGGACGATAACGCTTATAAGTCACATTATTATACGTATATGCTCAACGGATTGATGACACAGCTCGTCCGTATAGCTCCCGGAGCACGTATAGAGGAAGCCCACATGCGTAATAGGGCTCTTATTGCCCATTGGTGCATGGAGAACGGTACGGCAGTGCGTATTGTAAATCATGGCGGAAAGAAGTATGTGGAAATAACGGACTATATTCAGCTTCGTGAACTTTTTGCCCGTTTGCTGGCTGAGGTGCAACGGATAAAGAGTGAAGGTGATTTTCGTGCAGCCAGGGAATTGGTTGAGAAGTATGCTGTGGATGTTGATCAGGAACTTCATGCTGAGGTTACTGAGCGTTACCGGAGGCTTGACATAGCCCCTTATAAGGGATTCATCAATCCAGTGTTGAAACCGGTTACGGATAATGAAGGTAATATAGTGGACATACAGCCGGACTATACCGAAAGTTATGAACATCAGATGCTTCGTTACAGTTCTGATTATGCTACACTTATTTAACAACATGGAAGTGTATGAATGAGGAAATAAATGGTAGGGTGAAAGAAATAAAACGCTCGTTCCGAATGATGATGAACGGAGTTGTAGCCCAGTCCATGCGTGACAAAGGTGTGGAATATCACATAAATTGGGGCGCTTCTTTACCTATGCTGAAAGAAAAAGCACGTGAGATAGGCAAGGATTATGACCTCGCCATAGCGTTGTGGAAAGACGATGTGCGCGAGTGCAAGATTCTTGCTACGCTTGTAATGCCTACAGACAAAATGCTACCAGAGGTTGTTGATATCTGGATGGAGCAGACCGTATCTCAGGAAATAGCAGAACTCGCGTCATTTAATTTGTATCAGTATCTTCCCTATGCAGCCGATAAAGCTTATCAGTGGATTGCATCGGAGAGAACAGTCTGCCAGATATGTGGTTTCAGTGTACTTTCACGTCTGTTTATGAATGGACAGGATCCAAACGAGAGAGGAATAAATGAGTATCTCGATCAGCTGCTCACGGCATTGCAGGGGGATTCCATGTTAGTGAAAAAGGCTGCTATGGCCAGTGTCGTCAGGTTTGCCGAACTCGGACTTGTTTACAGACGTATGGCTGAAAGTGCTCTGAAAAGCATTAATTTGGAACTTTTTTGACCGCGCATTCATATAATTCAAATAATTTATAGTAATTTTGTGCGGTTGATGAAGATTATGACAAAACGATGAAAGATAGTGTAAAGGCATCCGTAAAGCAGATACTGACCAATTATCTGGAGTTGAATAATCATCGGAAGACCCCGGAGCGATATGCCATACTTGATGCTGTATATGGCATTAGCGGGCATTTCACGCTGGAGGAACTTGGAGATAAACTTAATGACGAGTTGCATTTCCCGGTGAGTCGTGCGACATTATATAACACGCTGAAACTTTTCATGGAGTTGAGATTGGTGATACGCCACAGATTTCAGGGAACAACGAAATATGAAGCGTGCTACGATAACAACAGTCACAGCCACCAGATTTGCACCGTATGTGGGAAAGTTACCGAGTTTAAGGCTCCAGAGATAGATGCGGCAATAGCCAATATGCATCTCAAGCGGTTTCGTAAAGACGGTTTCTCGCTGTATGTATATGGTATATGTAGCACATGTCAGGCAAAGATAACAAGACGTAAGACAAATAAAGCGAAACAGAAAACGCAAAAAGATAAAGACAATGAATAAGGGAAAGGTTGACGTTCTGCTGGGTCTACAGTGGGGCGATGAAGGAAAAGGTAAGGTCGTCGACGTACTGACACCGCAGTATGACGTTATAGCTCGTTTCCAAGGTGGTCCAAATGCAGGACACACATTGGAGTTCGAAGGACAGAAGTATGTGCTGCGAAGTATTCCTTCCGGTATATTTCAGGGCGGTAAAGTCAATATTATAGGAAATGGAGTCGTGCTCGCCCCGGACTTGTTTATGGATGAAGCCAATGCTTTGGAGAAGAGCGGACATGAATTGAAGAGCCGTTTGCACATTTCGAAGAAAGCACATCTCATAATGCCTACCCACAGAGTTCTCGACGCTGCATACGAGGCTGCTAAGGGCAAGAGCAAGGTCGGTACGACAGGAAAAGGCATAGGTCCTACATATACGGACAAAATTTCACGTAACGGACTGCGTGTCGGTGACATATTTGATAATTTCGAAAAGAAATATGCAGAACACAAGGCGCGTCATGAGAGCATATTGAAATCAATGAACTATGCATACGACATTGCCGATGTGGAAGAAAAATGGCTTGAGGGCATAGAATACTTGCGCCAATTCAATATTGTTGATTCTGAACATGAAATCAACGGATTGCTCAGGAATGGCAATAGCATACTCTGTGAGGGCGCTCAGGGTACTATGCTTGATGTTGATTTCGGTTCTTATCCGTTTGTTACTTCTTCAAATACAATCTGTGCTGGTGCATGTACAGGACTTGGTATCGGTCCGAACAGGATAGGGGATGTTTATGGTATAATGAAGGCTTATTGCACACGTGTAGGTGCCGGTCCATTCCCAACAGAATTATTTGATGAGACAGGTGCTCTGATTCGTCAACTTGGCCATGAATATGGCGCTGTTACAGGACGTGAACGCCGTTGCGGATGGATCGATCTTGTGGCGCTGAAATATGCCATTATGGTGAATGGTGTGACTAAGTTGATAATGATGAAGAGTGATGTGCTTGACGGATTCGATACCATCAAGGCATGTGTGGCCTATAAGCAGAACGGAACAGAGATTGATTACTTCCCTTACAACATAGAGGAGGGCATCGAACCTGTATACAAGGAACTACCGGGATGGAAAACAGATATGACCAAGATGACGTCGGAAGATGAATTCCCGCAGGCATTCAGGAATTATGTTGCTTTCCTCGAGGCAGAACTTGAGACTCCGATAAAGATAATATCAATAGGTCCGGACAGAGACCAGACAATCGTTAGAGAATAATGGCACAGAAACCAACAATACCCAAAGGTACGCGCGACTTCTCCACAACGGAGATGGCTAAGCGTAATTACCTGTTCAATACGATACGGTCGGTATATGCTCTGTATGGATATCAGCAGATAGAGACGCCCGCAATGGAAACTTTGCAGACACTCATGGGCAAATACGGTGCAGAGGGTGACAAACTGTTGTTCAAGATTCTCAATAGTGGTGATTATCTGAACAAGGTGACTGACGAGGAACTCGGTCAGCGTAATCCGCTTCATTTGGCAACGCGCATAAGTGAGAAGGGATTGCGTTATGACTTGACGGTGCCGTTTGCACGCTATGTAGTCATGCACCGTGATGAGTTACAACTGCCGTTCAAGCGTTATCAGATACAGCCGGTATGGCGTGCCGATCGTCCTCAAAAAGGGCGTTACCGCGAGTTCTATCAGTGTGATGCCGATGTCGTAGGCAGTGATTCGCTGCTTAATGAGGTTGAATTAATGCAGATTGTTGACACGGTGTTTACCCGTTTGGGTGTTCGTGTGCAGATTAAGATAAACAATCGGAAGATACTTACCGGTATAGCGGAAGTCATTGGTGAGGCAGAGAAGATTACAGACATAACCGTTGCCATTGACAAATTGGACAAAATAGGGCTTGACGGTGTCAACGCAGAGTTGCGCGAAGATGGCATAAGTGAGTCTGCCATTGAAAAATTGCAGCCCATTATTGCTCTAAGTGGAACAAACGAAGAGAAGCTGGATGTAATAATGGATGTGTTGAAAGGCAGTGAAACAGGTCTGAAAGGAATAGAAGAGACTCGTTTTATTCTTGATGTGTTGAAAACTGTCGGTCTCAACAACGAGATTCAGCTTGATCTAACTCTTGCAAGAGGGTTGAACTATTACACCGGTGCTATCTTTGAGGTGAAGGCTCTTGATACTCCTATGGGTAGCATTACTGGTGGAGGACGCTATGACAACCTTACCGGTATATTTGGAATGCCTGGTCTTAGTGGCGTTGGAATATCATTCGGAGCTGATCGTATATATGATGTTCTGAACACGTTGGACTTATTCCCCAAAGAAGCTGTATGCGGAACCCAACTCTTGTTTGTTAATTTCGGCGAGAAAGAAGCGGCCTATTGTATGCCAATGGCCGCTAAGGCGCGTGCAGCCGGAGTACGTACGGAGATATATCCGGATGCAGGCAAGATGAAGAAGCAGATGAGCTATGCCAATGCCAAGAATATTCCATTTGTGGCGATTGCCGGCGAGAATGAGATGGCTGAGAGTAAGATAATGCTCAAGAATATGCTTACAGGTGAGCAACAGATGGTCACCTCAGACGAATTAGTTGCTATCGTATCAGAATAAGATAGTAAGAAATATTATAGGCGCAAGTCTGTTGGCTTGCGCCTATAATTTTAGAAATAGGCAGAGAATAAATAAAAACAAACTATTAATAACAAAAGTATAACAATAACTAATGACAATGAAAAGATTTAAGGCTATTATTTATGCAGTACTGATTGTTTTCATTCTGTCTGCATTCAAGCAAGACAAAGTTGTCACCATTTTCATGATAGGTGATTCAACCATGGCTAACAAAAGTATCAGCAAGGGAAACTTGGAGCGTGGTTGGGGAATGGCACTTCAGTGCTATTTTGATGATGCAATCCGTATAGACAACCATGCTGTCAACGGACGTTCGTCGAAGAGTTTCATTGACGAGGGACGCTGGGAGAAGGTTGTGGAAAAGATAAAGCCCGGTGACTATGTATTTATTCAATTTGGACACAATGACGAGAAGCCGAAAGCTGACAGGCATACGGATCCAGGCACGACTTTTGATGAGAATCTGCGTAAATTTATCAGAGAGACACGTGAGAAGGGTGGAATACCGGTTCTTTTCAATAGTGTAGTGCGCCGTAACTTCCTGAAGCAGGTTCCAAAAAACGATGATGATGAGGCTTTGCGTAACACAACCGGTCCGACAAAGGTGCAGGCATCTGAGGAGGGTGACACGTTGGTTGACACTCATGGAGACTATGTTGTCGCTCCGCGCAATGTCGCAAAGGAAATGGGGGTTGTTTTTGTTGATGCCAACCGAATAACCCATGAACTTGAGCAGGGTATGGGACGTGAGGCTTCAAAAAAGCTCCACATGTGGTTCCTGCCGGGCGAAGAGCCTTCTGTGCCCAAGGGACGTCAGGACAATACCCACTATAATGTGTATGGAGCACATGTTGTAGCTGCTCTGCTTGCAGATGCTGTAGGCAATGAGGTACCGGCATTGAAAAAGCATATAGTACACTATGACATGTCTGTGGCAAGCAATGGTATCGGTCAGTATTTCGAAATTGCCAAAGCAGTGGAAACTGCTCCCATCGGAAAAAAGACCACGATACAACTTTTTGGCGGAGAATGGGAAAAGCCATCACTACCGAAGGGAAAGAAAATCAAATTTATCCTTAGGGATGGTGCCAAGTGGAAAAAATAATGATATTGCAGTCAATAGTTCTCATGAAAATGTTTGGAGTTTCGTTAGATAATTGTTAATTTTGCATTGTTATAAGACAACCATTTTTCAATAAAATAACAAATACGAATATGAAGAAGAAGTTTATCTGCTCTGTATGTGGTTACATATATGAGGGTGACGCAGCTCCGGAAAAGTGTCCTTTGTGTAAGGCGCCTGCTTCCAAATTTACAGAAATGGCCGCTGACGGTATGGTAGCGTTTGCTACAGTTCATACTCTTGGTGCAGCAAGAAATGAAGGTGCTAATGAAGAGATGATAGCAGATCTCAATGCTCACTTCAATGGTGAATGCTGTGAGGTCGGAATGTATCTCGCTATGAGCCGTCAGGCTGATCGCGAGGGATATCCCGAGATTGCTGAGGCTTACAAGCGCTATGCTTTCGAGGAAGCAGAGCACGCGTCCAAGTTTGCCGAATTGCTCGGTGATGTTCTCGGTGACACAAAGTCAAACCTTGAGGCACGTATCGCCGCAGAGAAAGGTGCATGCGAGGACAAGTTCCGTATCGCCAAGAATGCAAAGGCTGCTGGTATGGATGCCACACACGACACCGTTCATGAGATGGCAAAGGACGAGGCACGCCACTGCGCCGGCTTCATGGGTCTCTACGAGCGTTATTTCGCCAACAAGAAATAATAGGTAGAACAATAAAACCGAAGAATAGTCGTTTTATCAATAAGATGAAACGACTATTTTTTTATATAGCATTATTCACGGCCGCAATGCTAACGGCCTGTAGTGACGACGATTCGTTTACGACGAGTCCTTCGGCCCAACTAACATTCTCACGAGATACCGTCAGTCTTGACACGATATTCAGTACAGTCCCCACGTCGACCTATACATTCTGGGTATATAATACCAACGGTGACGGACTGCGCCTCCGTCAGGTACGTCTTCAGCGTGGCAACCAGAGCGGTTTTCGCGTCAACGTTGACGGCAGCTTCCTCGACAACGTCACGGGCTGCTCCGTCAGCGATCTTGAGATACGCAAGGGAGACAGCATACGCGTCTTTGTGGAGCTGACGTCAGGTCTCACTAATTCGGACTTGCCACAGCTCGTGGAGGATAATATCGTTTTCAGTCTTGAGAGCGGAGTGGAACAGAAAGTCAATCTTCGCGCCTATTCATGGGACGCCGAGCTTTGCGATCACATTAAAGTCAGTGAAGACACCACGATTTCGAGCAATCGCCCGATTGTCATACGTCAGGGACTTAGGGTCGACAGCAATGTTACGCTGACCATCAACGCCCCAACACGGCTGTTTTTCCATAGCGGGGCCGGAGTTGATGTCTACGGCCGTATCATTGTCAATCAGTCACCTGATGCCGACCGTGACGTAGTCTTCCGCGGCGACCGTTTGGACAACATGTTCGACTATCTCCCATACGACCGCGTGAGCGGCCAGTGGCGGGGCATTCGTCTGCACTCTTCATCAACAGGAAACATATTCAACCATGCCGACATTCACAGCGCCGAATATGGCATAATCTGTGATGCAGCTGACGAGTACTCCCCCGATGACATGCGTCTGGCGATGGAGAACGTGACAATCCACAACTGCAAGGGGCCGGGACTGAAAGCCGTCAACTCAAACGTAAGCCTAATAAACTGCCAATTCAGCAATACCCTTGGCGACTGCGTCGGTATATATGGCGGCAGCGCACTGATGGTCTATTGCACACTGGCTCAGTTCTATCCTTTCAGTGGCGACCGCGGCGTGGCCCTGCGTTTCACCAACTATCACGAAGATAAGGATTATCCGCTTCTTCTTCTGGACTGCCGCAACACGCTCGTGACTGGTTATGCCGATGACGAGGTGATGGGAGAGGCGCGTAGAGAGGAAGTTAACTTCGGATATATATTCTCCGATTGTATTCTACGCACTCCGGAAGATAACAGCAATACGGCCTCAGAAACCTTCGTCAACGTCATGTGGGAGAAATCCGACATGGAGGTTCAAGGCGCAGACAATTTTCTCCGTGTCGATGCCGATCTCCAATACTACGACTTTCATCTCACCCCCAATTCCCCGGCCATCGGCCGTGCTTCTGTTATACCGGAAGTCCCGTATGACCGCGACAATAACGAGCGTGGCGAAAGACCGGACGTAGGTTGCTACCAGTTCCGTCAGTCGGAGACCCCATGAGAGTATATAAAAAGACTATCGCCTCATGAAAAAACGCGGAGACGCAGAGGAAAAAAATGGCCTCTGCGTCTCCGCGTTTTCAGTTGTCTGCATAATGGTCTCACATCATATCGTCCGTAAACGACAGCGGCATGAGCTGGCCGATGCCGTCTATGACATAGATACGTTCCTTTCCATATAACAGGATTTTCACTTTTCGGTTGTAGCGCCGTTCCGTCTCTATCATGGCCTGACGGCAACTTCCGCATGGCGTAATCGGTTCGTTGAGTAGTTGTCCGCTCTCATCGCGTGCGGCGATGGCAATAGCGACCACCGGCTGGTCGGGATATTGGGCACCGGCAGAGAACAGCGCACTCCGTTCGGCACATATCGTGACCGGATAGGCTGCATTCTCCTGATTGCATCCTAAGATAACCTCACCGTTTGCCAATAGCAGTGCGGCGCCAACCTTGAAGTGGGAATAAGCGGCATAAGCCCTGTCCGTCGCTTCAATAGCTTTGTCGACGAGAAGTTGCTCTATTTCGCCCAATTCGTCCTTGCGGCAGACGTCTATTTCCGATTTGATGGTTCTTTTTTCCATAATAAAGCCAATTTTATTGCAAATTTAGTAATTTATCTGTGATAAATGGATTGTTTTCCGTATTTTTGCAAATAAAAATATAAAACCATTCGAATGCTTCGATACACCATCATGATAGGCCTTATTGCTGTTTCATCGTGTCTTTCGGCACAAATGAAATGGAATCAAGCCTATCAGCAATATATCAATCAGTATAAGGATCTCGCCATAGAGCAGATGCTCAAATACCGTATTCCGGCCAGTATAACCCTTGCACAGGGCGTTTTCGAGTCAGGTGCAGGAAAGAGTTCGCTGGCCCGTAACGGCAACAACCACTTTGGAATCAAGTGTCACGGATGGCGTGGAGCCACGGTCTATTATGATGACGACGCCCGCAACGAATGTTTCCGTGCCTATCGCAACGTCTACGAGAGCTACGAGGACCATTCGCGTTTTCTCACTGGAAGCCAGCGTTACAGCAAACTTTTCCGTCTGGGTATTACCGATTATAAAGGTTGGGCGCGCGGTCTGAAAGCTGCTGGCTATGCCACCAACCCACGTTATGCTGACAAGCTGATAGAGTTGATTCAGCTCTACCGGCTCTATGAATATGACCGTGCCAAGGGCTATGACAAATTCTTTGCGCGCCGGAGTAAAGACAACTCCGTCGACGGTCAGGCCTTGCATGAGATATTCCATTTCAACGACAATTACTATCTGAAAGCCCGTGCTGGCGATACATTCAAGTCGATAGCACGCGAGGTTGGCATATCCTATCGTTCTTTGGCGCGTTATAACGAACGCGACCGTCGCGACGCGCTTAGTGAAGGAGACATTGTCTATCTGAAAAAGAAGCGTACGAAGGCGCCTAAGAGCTATAAGGGGCGTGTCCATATCGTTCGTGAGGGTGAGTCTATGTACAGCATATCCCAACTCTACGGCATACGTTTGAAGAACCTATACAGATTGAATCATCTTCCGCCATATTACCAAATAAGGGTTGGAGACAGACTGAGACTGAGATGATGGTCTGAAAAGAAAGGCAGTGTGCCCGTTAGACTTCATTGAAAGCGAGTTCATGTAAAAATACATTTGTGTAGTATAGAATTCCGTTTTGGCATCATTGCTGATGATAAAACGGAATTCTTTTATTTTTGTAGCAATGGTTTTTGAAGTGTTAAAAACTAAGAACAAATCGTACATATACTCTTTAATTTTACGCGCTTTTCTGAAATTGTGTGTCTTTGGTCTCAAAATTGCCGAAAAATCGTATGTTTGTTCAATCCGTTGAATATCAGGGTGTTATGGGCTGTATCCTAAATAAATACAATAAATTTCCTGAAAAAAGGCTTGCCGTAAGGCTCTCCCGAGGTTGCAACGGGGCTTCCGTTGCATGACGACGACGGCCCCGTTGGAAGGTGACGGAAGCTTTATTGTAACCCAGGGAGGCTCTCCTTGGTCAAATGTAGTCTTGTAACTGATGAAAAAAAGTGCAGAAATGTTGTGATTTCGGAGTTTTTGCGCTGGATTTAGGAATTTCTCAAATGTTAAATCCAGTAATTTTTATTGAATACAAAAAGACTCTTACAGCAGATTGCGGGATGTGAATTGTCTGTATTGTTGATAATTCACACCTCGCAATTTCAATAGTCAGAACAGGCAAACCCTGCCTATCTTTTTTCCTTTATTATACCATGTCGATAGGCATAGAGCAGTTCTTTGAGATCTGCAATCTGTGCGCGCAGTTCTGCTCCCTTGTCCGTGTCGGCAACCAGCATGCGGTGGGTTGACATTTCTACGATTTGTGTAGTGCTCTTGATATCAGTGCCACGCTGAATTGAATCTGCTGCAGATGTGAAAGGTTCATGTTGGACAAGCTGAAAACCGCGACTGTGATATACCAAAGTATATCCGGCGATGCCTGTCTCTTTATGATATGCCTCACTGAATCCACCGTCTATAACCATCAGTTTTCCGTTGGCTTTAATTGGATTCTCACCATTTGAGGCATGAACGGGAACGTGACCGTTGATGATATGGCGGTTGGGACCGGTTACATTGAACGCGTCAAGAATACGGTCACAGATTTCTTCGTTGTCACGCAGTCTGAAGTAGTTTCCTTTCTCTTCTTTATATGTTTCATTGTCTTTGAGAAAATAGCGTTCGAAAGTTGCCATCTTTGATTTGTCGAAAAGAGGACTGTCTTTGCCGCACCATAGGTAGAGAAAGTAGTCGGTGGCGTAGCTGCGCTCTTCCGGTTCTGTGTCGTTTTCAAAAGCCGAGCGTATGAGCATGCCAGTGTTGAGCATAAGTTGCAGACCGCTATATTTTTTTCCTTTATACAGTTCAACCTCTTTGAGGGTTCCATCGTTATTGAGCGGGATAGAGGCATGGAAAAGAAGGTTACTGTTGTAAATGGCATACATACAACCATGGCTCAGCAGCGTGCGGATATGCTTGCGTAGCTTCTCGCTGACCGTAAAAGAGTGGTGGAGACGTTTCATGAGTTGTTCCTCCTCTGGGGTCAGTCTATTAGGGTTATTGGGATCGATGGTAGGGAAGTGGTTGCAGGTCATTTCGTATTCCTTTCCGTCGATAGTACATACACCACGCTCATAGTCAACATTGTTGAACAGGCAGCGGTTGTTCATGTTCCATTCCAGGCGACGTGTGAAGATGCGTGCTTCCTCCTTGAATTGGATAATGCTGATGGCCTTGTGCATTTTGGCAGTAAGCAGACGCGTCTTCTCGTCCATGCGGTTGCCCTTGAGTAGTTTCGGAAGAAATTCCTCGCATGGGTCGTCGCCATAGACATCCATTGCGAACGTGGCCAACGGTACGAGATTGATTCCGTAGCCTTCTTCCAATGTTGTCAGATTGGCATAACGCAGAGAGAGGCGCAAAACATTGCATATACAGGCGTCGTTACCGGCGCAGGCTCCCATCCAGAGAATGTCATGGTTTCCCCATTGGATGTCCCAGCTGTGGTAGCGTTGCATGGCATCCATGATTATGTGGGCACCAGGACCACGATCGTATATGTCTCCGAGAATGTGGAGCTGGTCTATGGCCAGTCTCTGGATTACGCCGGAAAGGGCTATTATGAAGTCGTCGGCGCGTCCGGTACTGATTATTGTATTGACAATGACGTTGACGTATGCGGCTTTGTCCATATCGTCGGCTCTTTCGTGGAGTAGTTCCTCAATTATATAGCTGAAATCGGCTGGCAATGAGCGTCTTACTTTTGAGCGCGTGTATTTGCTGCTCACATCGCGACAGATTTTTACCAACTGGTGGATTGTTATGTGATACCAGTCGTCTATGTCAGATTCGGCAGCCTTGATGAGTTCCAGCTTCTGCTCGGGATAGTATATGAGTGTACAAAGGTCTTTCTTTTCCGACTCGCGAATATCGCCAGCGAAGAGTTCGTTGACTTTTCTCTTTATGTTTCCCGATGCGTTTTTCAGCACGTGTTGGAAAGCCTCACTCTCACCATGGATGTCGGCAAGAAAATGTTCTGTGCCTTTGGGTAGATTGAGTATTGCTTCAAGGTTGATAATTTCCGTGCTTGCGTCCGCTATGGTAGGAAATGATTGGGACAGCAGGCTAAGATAGCGCATGTCTGTCTCTATGTCATAATGATGGTTTATTGAAGTCATATTTCCAAGTGCTTGTTTATTGTAGATCTTATATTGTTTGTCTTTTTGTCGTCAATAGCTTTCACCGGCATAAAGCCCTCGTCCAGTCCTGTCATGTCTTCAGCTGTCTTCATTAGTCGTCCGGCGAACTTCAACAGATTCTTGTCTGACAACAGTTCTTTCAGTTTTCCATCGTCAATATTGTTTTGGAGCAATGTTGAGGTCAGTTCTACCATATTATATATGGTTAGTCTTTTGGAAGAGACGAATTTCTTTGCCTTGCATATCATGGCAACCAGACGCTTGTTGTCATCACTGCCTTCTATATCGGAAATAGGGCAGGAGGGAATGAAATTGTTCGGAAGATAGTGGGGAACGCTTTCCGCCGAAAAGTCAGGAGCGGATATTCCGAGCACGCAGATACCTCGGCGTATTGTTTCTATTATGTTTTCTTGGGCGGCATAGATCATGATTTTGCGCCATGAAATGTCTTCCGGATTGCGGAATAAAGTGTATTCGGTGTCACTCAGCCACAGATGGTTGCCGGTGAGGCCTACTTTGATGAGCGGGCGTATGGCTCTGGCTGTTGTCTTATCCATAAGTTGCAGGACGTTGGTGTCCGTAACTTTACGGTAGACAGCGTGGATAAGTGTGCCGGCTTCAGCCTCCGTTATCGCTTCAGTGATGAGAGGGTTGCGCACGGTTTCTATGCGCGTGTTCCACTTCATACGCTTCAGGTTATTCTCCTCCATACGCCCCATGGCTATCACAGTATATGCTTTACTAACAATTCGACGTTGGAAGGCTATTGTCTTTGGCAGTTTTTCTTTCCAATAGTTTTGTTTTATAATCCATTGCTCAAGTTGACCATGCGGTGTTAAGACGATGCGCGCACCGTTCCGAATTGCAGTATGGGCCGCCATCGCAATCTGAACCGACCAGCATCCATGGAGATGGACAATGTCGGGATGATGCTTGTGGAGTTGTTTGCGGAACGATATCAGTGAGGTGGCAGCATAAACTTCCACATATTCCTTCATCACGTCTGCCAGCATGTTAACATACTGGGTTATCATGTTGTCTGTACCGGTGTGGAAATGCAGTATTGTCATGTCTTTATCGTCTATATATCACTGCGTATATTCTGTGGCTCTATCTGCGTATGAAATCGTATTTGTCGGAACGGCGGTGGCGCAACATGAACCATGCGTTCTGCCATAATATGCGCAGTTCCATAAGGGGAATGAGCGCGCAGGGCAGCTTCTCACCAAATCCGGCTGCGGTCCGGCATGCAATCATCGTACGCATAGTGAGCGTTATTATGAGACTCAATGCTGATGCTGCGGTCAGGATGATGTCGGAGGAGCAAAGAGAGTGGATGAGTGCGGAAATGATGAGGATATAATTTACGTACATCACACCCATATTGAGATTGAACGGAAGTCTGTATGAAGCAGAGCGCTTGAGATGCTTACGGGTTTCCATGTAGTATAGATGGCTGTTCACCCATGTCTTTGTGGACGGTTCGTCCTGCCGCATGAACGTTTCCGGTTCCGTTGCAATGGCTGTGCGACCGGGCTGAGCATATTCATTCACAAGGAAATCATATTCTCCACGCAGATATTTCAGGTTCTTCACGAATCCGTTATGGTTCATGAAAACGCTCTTGCGTACGGCAAGATTGCTTCCGTCGTATCTGTATGCCATGCCTTTCTGTGCTTTTCTCATGAAAAGACATGAGGTGAGCAGACGTTCGAATCTATAGAACGAGTTTGTCTGAGGCTCATAGTTGGAATATCCGAGCACAATGTCCGTATCGTCGTTGCAGTGATGTGATATTGTTTCGAGCCACTTGTCGCTGTTTGGACGGCAGTCGGCATCGGTCAGTAAGAGCCACTCGTTCTTGGCCGCTTTGATGCCGATGGTCAGTGCCAGCTTGCGGCGGCTGAGATAGTGGCTTGATTCTGGAATGAACGTCGTGTAGAGATTGGAATATTGGCTTTTCAGAAGTGTGAGCACATCATTGGTGTTGTCCGTGGAGGATTCGTCAACAACTATGACTTCAAATCCTGCGTCATATTTTTGGGACAGCAATGTCGGTAAGTTGCGCTCAAGCTCATATCCCTGGTCGTGAACGGTAAGAATGATGGAAAGTGGAGAGGCCTCACCGTCTTTCGTGCCGCCACCTCTTTTCTTGCGCAAAGGATTTCTGAATAATCCGTTGCACAGTGGGGTTATGATGGCAAGCAGCACCAATATGCTGCTTGCCGTTATGGTCATGATTTCCTCTGTTGTCATGCTTTAGTCCAATTCTTCACTCAGATATCCTTCCGGCAGGCATCGGCAGTTATATCCAGATGCCATGATTTCACCGTAAGCTCCGGCTGAGCGGATGGCGATGAAATCTCCGCGTTTGGTTTTATTGAGGCTGATCTGTTTTGCAAAGACATCGCTCGACTCGCATATAGGTCCCACGACATCATACTGTTCACAAGGCATGTCGCTGCTGATGTTCTCTATCTTGTGGAACGCCTGGTATAATGCCGGACGGATAAGGTCGGTCATTCCGGCGTCGACAATGGCAAACTGCTTGGCCGTCCCCTGCTTTATGTATAGCGTGCGGGTGATGAGCGAACCGCATTGAGCTACTACGGCACGACCGAGTTCAAAGTGCAATTTCTGGCCTGGACGAAGCTTCAGATGCTTGGCGTATGTGTCGAAGTAGGCTTTAAAGTCCGGCACAGGATTCTCGTCGGGAGCATTATAATTTATACCGAGTCCGCCTCCAACGTTGATGTTCTCAGTAGTAATACCTGCTTCCTCCAACTTTGTCTGCAGTTCGTTGATACGCTCGCACAGTGCTACGAAATCATCCATTTCAAGTATCTGGGAACCGATGTGGAAGTGGAGTCCTACATATCTGACATTGCTGAGCTTTGCAGCCAGCCGTATGACAGCCTCCATGTCATTCATAGCGATGCCGAACTTATTCTCTGCCAGACCCGTTGTGATGTTGGCATGTGTATGTGCTCCAACATCCGGATTTATGCGGAAAGCTACATTCGCTGTCTTGCCTTTCTTTTCAGCCAGTTCGTTTATTACTTCCAGCTCGGCTGAACTTTCCACATTGAAGCAGAAAATATCGCGGTCGAGACCGAGATTGATTTCCCAATCGCTTTTGCCGACTCCGGCATAGACGATATCTTTTGAAGGAAATCCTGCGTCACATGCTGCTGAAATCTCACCCCCGCTCACACAGTCGGCCCCGAGATTGGCGTTGCTGATGATTTTCAGCACCTTCGGATTGGCGTTTGCCTTCACTGCATAATGGACGATGAATCCGTCATGTTTGTTGGCTTCGGCCTTGATAGCTTCCAGAGTTTCCTTCAGCAAGGATGTGTCGTAATAGTAGAATGGCGTGCGTATTGCCTGAAATTTGTCTGTCGGTAATCGCCTTATCATTTTATGTCTGTGTTATGTGTGTATTGTTGTATGCTGCTTATTTGAATAAGGTATTGCTCAGGTTCTGCAGTGCACGCTTCTTATCATCTTCCTTTATAAGGAACGATATGTTATAGTTTGAGCCGCCATACGAAATCATACGGACGGGGATGCTCTTCATCGCCTCTGTTGCAAGTGTCTCGAAACCGACGTTGCTCCAGTCGAGGTCACCGACTACGCAGATGATGCACATGTCACTGTCAACAGTGACAGTACCATATTTCTTCAGTTCGTCAACAATCTCATTGAGGTGTGAGTTGTTGTCGATGCTCATAGAGACTCCAACTTCTGATGTGCAGACCATGTCAATAGGTGTCTGATAGCTTTCGAATATCTCGAAAACCTTGCGGAGAAATCCAGTTGCAAGAAGCATGCGGCTGCTCTTTATCTTGATGGCCGTGATGTTGCTCTTGGCTGCAACCGCTTTGATTCTACCGGTTTCCGTTTTGTTGCTTATTGTCGTACCTTCGGCCTCTGGGTCCATCGTATTGAGCAGGCGTACCGGAATATTGGAGTATTTGGCGGGCTGTATGCACGTCGGATGCAGGATCTTGGCGCCGAAATAGGCCAGCTCGGCAGCTTCTTCGAAGTGCAGTTGGTGTACAGGAGCTGTGTTGTCAACGATACGCGGGTCGTTGTTGTGCATACCGTCAATGTCGGTCCATATCTGTATTTCTTCTGCGTCAATGGCTGCTCCTATCAGTGAAGCTGTATAGTCGCTACCTCCTCGTTGCAGATTGTCAACCTCGCCATAGGCATTGCGGCAGATGAATCCCTGGGTTATATAGACCTGTGAAGCCGGTGTCTCGTTGAGGATGCTGTTCAGGTTCTTTCTTATGAACGTAATGTCTGGCTCAGAGTTCTTGTCTGTCCGCATGAAGTCCAGAGCCGACAGCAGTGTGACGCTGTAGCCTTGCTCCTTCATGTAGTTGGCCACCATGTTGGTGCTGATTATTTCTCCCTGTGCTACGATGTTCTTTTCCTCAAAGCTTGTGAACAGTTCCTTTGTGAACGAACGCAGATAACTGAACTCTTCCGTCAGGAAACTGTTGGTCTTTTCCTTCCATTCGTCTGTAGAATATAGTTCTTCAACATGTGCATGATATTTCTCTTCGAGTTTATTGATGACCTCGTTGGCCCCTTCAGGGTTCTTCTTATACAGATAATTGGATATCTCCACAAGTGAGTTTGTCGTGCCAGACATAGCGGACAATACTATGAATACAGGATTACCAGACGATGTTACAAGTCTTGTCACGTCTTTCATACGTGCCGGTGTGCCAACAGATGTGCCACCAAACTTCATTACTTTCATGTTCTATCTTTTTTTTATTATTCTTTTATTGTTGTACTGTCTCAGTTCTCTTCCTCAGACAGTATTTCATTATAGTCTTTTGTGACTTCTTCGAGCGAACCGTCGCAGCATCGGTAGACGATGCCGGGATATTTGTTCACGAGCACCATGTTGTGCGTACTCATTATGACGGCTGTCCCCGTCTGCGATATATGCCGCAGAAGCTGTATTATTCCCTCTGCCGTTTCCGGGTCGAGATTGCCTGTCGGCTCATCTGCGACAATTAGCTTGGGATTGTTCAGGATAGCGCGTGCAATGGCGATATGCTGCTGTTCGCCTCCTGACAGCTCGTATGGGAACTTGTCAGCCTTATCTTCCATTCCTACATCGGCCAGCACCTCTTTGATTCGCTTGTCAATGTCGTTCCGGTCTTTCCATCCTGTTGCTTTCAAGACGAAATAGAGGTTCTTATATACGGTACGATCTCCGAGCAACTGGAAATCCTGAAATATTATTCCCATCTGCCGCCGCAAGGCCGGAACGTATTTCTTTTTCAGCTTGCGTATGTCATGGTTGATGATGACGGCGCTTTCCGCCTCGTCCACATCAAGTTCAAAGTATATTGACTTCAGCAGCGAACTCTTGCCTGAGCCGACGCGGCCTATGATGTAGATGAACTCTCCTTCATCCACATGGAAGTTGACATCCGTGAGCACGGTGTCTCCTGTCACCTGATGTATGTTGACCTTCTTATAGTCTATGAGCATTGTCTTCCTTGGTTTTAATGTTTCTGCCAATTCGGGTCGTGACGTACCTGAAGTTCTTTTGCCAGATCCTCAATGCGCAATCCCTTGCTCGTCAGCAGGACAATGAGGTGATATAGCATGTCGGACCCTTCATATAGCAACCTTTCATTCGTTCCGTTGACAGCTTCAATGACAGCTTCAAGTGCCTCTTCGCCAACCTTTTGCGCCATTCGGTTAAGGCCATCCTTGAATAGCGATGTCGTGTAGCTTCCCTCAGGCATTTCCTCATGCCGCTTGATGATGAAGTCCTGAAGGTCTGTCAGGAAGAGTAATGGATTGCTCTCATTATTCTCGCCCCAGCACGTATCCGTCCCTTTATGGCATGTAGGTCCGACAGGATTGACCTTGACAAGAAGAGTATCGTTGTCGCAGTCGATGTCCATGCTGACCAGATTGAGAAAGTTTCCTGACGTCTCGCCCTTTGTCCACAGACGCTGTCGGCTGCGACTGTAGAACGTAACGCGTCCTGTCTTTATCGTTTTGTTATAGGCCTCTTCATTCATATATCCCAGCATCAGGACGTTTTTCGTTGTGGCATCCTGAATGATGGCGGGAACGAAACCGTTTCCCTTTTCAAAGTCAATTTTCATATCTTGTCTTTTTATATACGTATATCAATGCTTTCTTTTCTCAGATATTCTTTCAGTTCCGGGATGGGTATCTCGCCGAAATGAAACACGCTTGCGGCCAGTGCGGCGTCGGCATGTCCTATGGTGAAAGCATCGCGGAAATGTTCCTTCTTTCCTGCTCCGCCGCTGGCTATGACCGGAATGGACAGGATGTCCGCCAGCCGTGCCAGTGCCTCGTTGGCATATCCGTTCTTCATGCCGTCATGGTTCATGCTCGTGAAGAGAATCTCGCCTGCTCCACGCTCCTGAACCTCATGTGCCCAGTCAAAGAGTCCGAGTTCGGTGCGTTCGCGGCCGCCCTTTGCGTAGCAGTGCCAGCCGTCGTCGTCAAGTCTTGCGTCAATAGCACATACGCACACCTGGCTTCCGAATCGTTCGGTAATGTCGCTGATGAGCTCCGGATTGCGGATAGCGGCACTGTTGATGCTGATTTTGTCTGCTCCGGCATGCAGAAGCCGCTCAACGTCCATCAGTTCGTTGATGCCTCCGCCGACGGTGAACGGAATGTTTATCTCGGCTGCAACACGTGTGACCATGTCGGTGAACGTCTTGCGTCCCTCATAGCTTGCCGTGATGTCAAGAAATACTAATTCGTCGGCTCCGGCCTCGCTGTAGGCCTTGCCAAGTTCCACCGGATCACCTGCCGAGCGAAGGTTTACAAAGTTGGTTCCCTTGACCGTCTCTCCGTTTTTGACGTCGAGGCATGGTATTATCCGTTTTGCCAGTCCCATAGTTTCTTCATATCAATCCGTCCTTCATATATAGCTTTTCCGAAGACCACGGCTGGTATGCCGGCTTCGTCCAGTTTCTCTATGTCCTCCATGCAGGAGACCCCGCCGCTCGCAATGAGATGGAGGTCGGGAAATGCCGCCATGATGTCCTTATATAAAGGTATGGCCGGTCCGGTCAGTGTTCCGTCGCGTGATATGTCTGTACACAAGACATTCCTGATTCCGCGCTTGACGTAACGTTCCAGAAAGTGGTGCAGTTCGAGTTCGGAGTCCTCTTTCCATCCGTTGATGGCGATGCGTCCGTCGCGGACATCGGCTCCAAGGACAATCCGCTCGGCTCCATAACGCTCAATCCACGTGTCGAGCAACTCTGGCGATGTGACAGCCACGGAACCGACGGTCACCATCGACGCGCCGTTCCTGAAAGCCGTCTCGATGTCGCAGTCCGTCTTTATGCCACCGCCAAAGTCGACGGTAAGCAAAGTCGATGTGGTTATGCTCTGCAGGGCAGCCGTATTGACGATATGTTTTGACTTGGCTCCGTCAAGGTCGACCACGTGAAGTCTTTTATATCCGATGGTCTCCATCTTCTTCGCAATGTCAGCAGGGCTGTCGCTGTATACTGCTTTTTGCTGATAATCGCCTTTGGTGAGGCGCACGCATTTGCCGTCAATGATGTCAATGGCCGGTATCAGTTCTATCATAGTTCCAGAAAGTTCCTTATTATAGTTTCTCCCACGCGTCCGCTCTTCTCGGGATGGAATTGCGTGGCGTAGAAGTTGTCGTGCTGCAGGGCTGCACTGTACGGCAGTATATGGTCGGCCGTTGCAATGGTATCGTCACACAGGGGGACATAATAGCTATGGACGAAATAGACATAGTCGTTTTCACGCAGTCCCTTGAACAGCGGACTCTTCATGCCGTGCAACGAGTTCCAGCCCATGGCTGGCACTTTGTCCTCATGGCGTTCCGGATGGAAACGCCTGACGTCAGCGCCGAAGATACCGATGCAGTCGGTGTCGCCTTCTTCAGAGTGGCGGCACAGAAGCTGCTGACCGACGCATATCCCCAGAACCGGTTGTCTGAGGTTTTTGATGAGTTCGTCAAGTCTGTTGGCGCGGAGATACCTCATGATGTTTCCCGCTTCTCCCTGTCCAGGGAACAGGACACGGTCGGCCCGTTCGAGCTCTTCTGCGTCGTCCGTCAGCAGCGGCTCGACACCAAGACGCCGCAGGGCATTGACAACGGAATATATATTGCCTGCGTTGTATTTTATAATCGCGACATTCATCAGCTGAAAATGATTGTCTTGTTATGGTACGTGAGGATTTTCCTCTCTATGTGTTTGGTGACGGCTCGCGAGAGTACTATTTTCTCCAAGTCGCGTCCTTTGAGCACAAGGCTTTCTGGCGTATCCTTGTGGGTTATGCGGACGACGTCCTGCTCGATGATGGGGCCGGCGTCCAGTTCCGACGTGACATAGTGGCTCGTCGCTCCGATGATTTTGACACCGCGTGTCCATGCCTGATGATAAGGCCGCGCACCGATGAACGCAGGAAGGAACGAGTGGTGTATGTTGATGATATGGTTGGGATACTGCTGTATCATGTCCTCGCTTATTATCTGCATGTAGCGGGCGAGCACGATGAACGTCACCTTCTCTTTTTTGAGCAGTTCCATCTCGGCTTTCTCCACTTCCTCCTTGTTGGAGTGGTCCTTGTTGATGGACCAGACGTAATAGGGAATACCGAACTGTTCGGCGATATATCGAAGGTCTTCGTGGTTGCTCACAATACACGGAATCTCGACGTCCCATTCTCCTGCCTTATATCTTGCAAGCAGGTCGTAAAGACAATGGCTCATTTTACTTACAAAAATTGCCATACGCGGTTTTATATCGTTGAAGTAGAGGCGGCACACCATATTATAACGTTGTGCATACAGAGTCTTGATATATTCCTCAATCTTATCGCGCGGGATGAGGAAAGTGTCAAGTTCCCATTCTATTCTCATGAAGAAGACACCGTCCTGTCTGTCAACGTACTGATCCAGATAGACGATGTTTCCTTGATTGTCCGTTATGAATTTTGTCAGCTCCGTTATTATTCCCTGTTGGTCGGGACAATGCAGGAGCAGAATTGCCGTCGGTTTCATTCTTTGACTGATACTTTGATGTATATTATTCCAATTTAAAGGGCAAAATTACAAAAAAATATTATATTCCACGTCTTAATGCCATGAAATATTACATATTGACAGCTTTTTATGGTTTATGATAGCATTAAATTCCGGCAATAGAACTTTTTCGGTATATATATGATGCTATATCAGGAGATTTTCGCATCTTTTGAACTCCTTGCTAATAGCTTGTATTCAAATTTGCTTGACCATAGGTTTATAGTGTTTTGTAGTGTCATGATAATATCACGGAATTTAACACTTGAAAATTCTCAAAATAGAGTGTCCCAAAATCGAAATATCGGCTTTGGGACGTTATTTTGTTGTGTTGTATGACTGAAAATCCTGCCGTAAGGGTCTCCCAGGGTTGCAACAAGGCTTCTTTTGGCTTCCAACGGCGTGCCCGTTGCAATGCAATAAAGGCCTTATTGCAACCCCGGGAGGCCCTTACGGCAAGATAAAACATTACAAATTATTGCACATTTTCGTAATTTTTCTCATAACGTATTGTCTTTCAGATAATAAAATATGCACGCGCTGTTTTGCGTTATTTCCGTCCTTTGGATTTTAATTTCTGAATATCGCAAGGATTTTAAGGTGTTTGTTGGGATTGTTCGTAGTTTTTAACAGTTTGAATATTGGACATACCGGTATCCAATATTCTGCAAGAATCATCTTGAGAATGAGTAGGCTTATTCTTTCTTATATGAAAAAGATGGCGTATCATCATGCTTGTTGAAGCAACTGCATGATAATACGCCACCTTTCTTAAGTTGTCAGCTTGTGGTGTCTTACATAATCACTTTGGGGTTCAGACAAACATACTGCCAATCTGATAAACTGCGGCAGAAACACCCCATGCAAGTACGGTGGTATATCCGGCAGCGAACAAAGCCCATCTCCAAGACCCGCTTTCATTCTTTATAGCGGCGATGGTGGCGATGCACGGGAAGTATATCAGTACGAAGAGCAGGTAGCAGAAAGCGATGAGCGGGGTAATGCCGTCAGCTGACATCTTCTGATAGAGCGCTGAATATTTGCTTCCTGTATCTTCAACGGTGTCATCGGCAACGCTGTCGTCACCACTGTAAAGCACTCCGAGTGTTGACGCCACAATCTCCTTCGCGCCGACACCGGCAATCAGGCCGACGTCAAGTTTCCAGTCGAACCCCTGAAGGCGGAATACAGGCTCGATGGCTTTGCCTATATGGCCGATGTAGCTCTGCTCCTGTTGTTGCTGAGTGTCAAGGCTGTCGTCATGAGGGAAATATCCCAAGGCCCATACAATGATGCTGGCCACGAGGATGATGCCTCCCATCTTCTTGAGATACTGTTTGCCTTTCTCCCACGTATGACGGAATGTTGCTTTGGCCGTAGGGAAACGGTAGGGCGGAAGTTCCATCACGAACGGCGTGTCTTCACCTTTGACAAGCCAGCGGCTGAAAATGCGGCTCATGATGACAGCCATCAGAATACCGATGGCATAGAGGGAAAGCATTACGAGGCTGCGGTATTGGGCCGCAAAGAACGTGCCGGTAATCATGATGTATATCGGCAGGCGGGCCGAACAGCTTATCATCGGCAGAATGAGCATAGTTATGAGACGTGAGCGACGGCTCTCGATGGTGCGGGTGGCCATGACGGCAGGTACGTTGCATCCGAATCCCATTATAAGCGGAATGAACGACTTGCCGTGCAGTCCCATCTTGTGCATCAGCTTGTCCATAATGAAAGCGGCGCGGGCCATGTAGCCGGAGTCCTCCATAAATGATATGAAAGCGTAGAGGATGAGAATCTGCGGGAGGAAGACAATCACAGCACCGACACCTCCGATCACTCCGTCAACCAACATGTCCTTCAGCGGACCATCGGGCAGGGAAGAGGAGCACCACTCGCCGAGGGCCGAAACACCGCTCTCAATCCAGTCCATCGGGTACTGGCCGAGGGAGAACGTCACCTGGAACATGGCATAGAGGAATAGGAAGAACAGTGGGAATCCTACATACTTGTTGGTGATGATGCTGTCGAGAACGTGGGTCACCTGATATGTGTCCTGCTTCTTTCCCTCTTCATATTCCGATTCCTGAAGTGCGCCGTGTATGAAACCGTATTTGGCGTCCATTATGGCCGTCTCGCTGTCTTCCTTGGTCTCCTTGCGGATTCTGGCGGCCTGACTGTCTCGTACATCCATTATCTGACGGCTGTTGGGCAGTGAGCGCACAAGGTTCTCCGTTTCGGAGTCGTTTTCGAGAAGTTTTATGGAAAGATAGCGTGTAGAATATCTGTGGCGGATTTGCTCGTCGTGTTGCAACTCCGTCTTGACTGCCTCGATACATGACTCTATCAGCGGTCCGTGGTTGAGGTGGATATGCCTATAAACACTGTTGTTTGGCCGTTCTCCATGGGCGAAGTCTTCGCCGTGGTCGGCTGTGACATCTTTGCTGTAGGTGTTGTGCCACTGCTGTATGTCGGCAGCCACCTCCGGATTGATATTACCTTTGTCGTCAAGGAAGTCGACACCTTCATACATGTTGATGATCATGTGGAAGAGCAGTTCAACACCTCGGCCGGTCTTGAACACCGTCGGTATCATCGGCACACCGAATAGGCAGCTCAGCTTCTTGTAGTCAAGTCTGTCGCCGCGGGTCTCAAATTCGTCGAACATGTTGAGGGCGCATATCATGCGGAGGTGCATATCTACGAGCTGGGTTGTCAGATAGAGGTTGCGTTCAATGTTGCTTGCGTCAATGACGTTAATGATGACGTCCGGTGTCTTTTCTATGATCTGCTTGCGGACGTACAGCTCCTCGGGGCTGTAGGCCGAAAGGGAATAGGTTCCGGGGAGGTCAACGAGGTTGAACTCATATCCCTCGAACGTCGCCCGACCTTCCTTTGCGTCGACGGTGACACCGGAATAGTTGCCGACACGTTCATGAGCGCCGGAGGCGAAATTGAAAAGCGACGTCTTGCCGCAGTTGGGGTTGCCTACCAGTGCTACGTTGATGGTTCGGCGTTTCTTCATTGCGGCGTCACGCAGCTGCTTGTCAGTCAGCGTGAAGTCGCATGCGTCATTGTTGCTTATGGGTGAAGTGGGGTGGGCTTTCTCATTCTTGCCAAGATCGTGTGCCTCGTCAGTGGAAATGATTTCTATCATTTCCGCCTCGTCATGTCTCAGTGATACTTCATAGCCCATTACTTTATATTTCACAGGATCCTGAAGCGGCGCGTTGAGAAGGACTTCCACAATCTTGCCCTTGATGAAGCCCATCTCTACGATGCGCTTCCGGAAGCCTCCGTGTCCCAGCACCTTTACAATAACTCCTTTTTCACCTGTTTTTAGTTCGGAAAGTTTCATGATTGAATGATATTTTACTGCAAAAGTACGACTTTTTTGTTACAATGCGATTGCAATAGGCATTACCATATCTCAAAATACCTATAAATGATGATACCGGCGGCTTATGTTTCAAAATATTTCTTCAATTCTATGACCGCATTGACATCATTATTAGGTATGTAGCGGATTATGTGTCCGTGTTCGAGCAGGACAATGCGGGAGCATATATCCACGGTGTGGGACAGATTGTGACTGCTGATGATGACCGTGTTGCCGGTTTGGCCGGCATATTCGGTGATTATGTTCTTCAGAATATTCTGGCCCGTGGGGTCAAGATAGTTGAACGGCTCGTCGAGAATTACAACGTCGGGATGTCTGAAAAAGGCAGACATGATACCGATTTTCTGCTTGTTGCCGGCAGACATGTTGCGTATCAGTTTCTTCTTGCCGAAAATTTCGTTGTTGGTGAAATGGTCAAAGCTCTGAAGGTTGAGCCGGACAGTGTCTTGGCTGATTTCTGAAATCTTTCCCAAAAAATCGAAATATTCCTCTGCCGTGAGAAAGTCGATGAGAAATCCTTCGTCGATATATGCTCCGATGTGTTGCTTCCATACCTCGCTCTCAGATATGGTTATTTTCTGTTGCTGTGTTTCCGGTTGGCTGTCATCTGTACTTACAGTCATCGTTATGGTGCCCTCGTCTGCTTTGAGCAAATCAAGCATGAGTCTGAACATTGTTGTCTTCCCGGCACCGTTATTGCCGACGAGGCCGAGAATTTCTCCATTATTGATTTTGAAGTCGGGTATGTCGATGGAAAATCCGGAGTTCAGATTTTTTTTGAGACCGT
Source organism: uncultured Prevotella sp. (assembly GCA_947170725.1). Classification (GTDB taxonomy): domain Bacteria; phylum Bacteroidota; class Bacteroidia; order Bacteroidales; family Bacteroidaceae; genus Prevotella. The sequence continues at coordinate 23,934 of CAMVUM010000014.1, read as the reverse complement.
TTATTGATATTATGGTAGAATGGGATTTGTTCACGTTGATTGATTTAATGATAAAAAGAAGCGTCCGGAAGAACGGTGTTCCCACCGGCTTCCGGACGCTTCTGAATTTACTTTTGATATTTATACGAGTCCGCGTCCGTGGCAATTTTTGAATTTCTTGCCGCTTCCGCATGGGCATAGATCGTTGCGCCCAGGCAATTTGTCTTTCACAATCGGTGCGTTAGCTTGGCTGCTGCGTGTGTCCTGTGCCGCTGCGACTGCCTGATTCTGGTCGGTGAGCTGCTCCTCATTGAGATTCTGCTTTGTCTCAGTGTATTGTTGACGCTGCGGCTGCGGTTCTGCAGGTGCGGCTTCTGGCATTTCCTGTTGTTGCATCTCGGGAATGGCGCTGCGCATGAGAATACCTGTGATGCGGTTGTTCATTGTGTTCACCATGTTGTCGAAGAGCTTCACACTTTCAAGCTTGAAGATGAGCAACGGGTCTTTCTGCTCGTAGGACGCATTCTGAACACTATGCTTCAAGTCGTCAAGTTCGCGAAGATTTTCCTTCCAACAGTCGTCAATTATGTGGAGGAGAATCATTTTCTCAAACTGCTTGACGACGCTCTTACATTCGGTCTCGTATGCTTCTTTCAGATCGCAAGGGATGTTGTACATGCGGCGACCGTCGGTGATAGGCACCATTATGCGCTCGTAGATGGCTCCTTGGTTTTCATAAACCTGCTTGATGATGGGCCATGCAACGGACTCGATGCGCTCAGTCTTACGCTTGAATGTCTCAATGGCAATCTGGAATGCACTTTCCGAGAGAGCGTCCTTGCTCATGTTAGAGAACTGGTCGTATGTGAACGGAACTTCCATTGCAAAGATATGAAGGAACTCTTCTTTGCAGCCTTCATAGTCATTGGTCTCGATGATGTTTGCGACACGATCCCAGATGATGTTTGTTATGTCCATGCCGATACGCTCACCCATGAGGGCATGGCGGCGCTTCTCATAGACAACGGTGCGCTGCTTGTTCATTACGTCGTCATATTCGAGAAGACGCTTGCGGATACCGAAGTTGTTTTCTTCGACTTTACGCTGTGCGCGTTCAATCTGTTTTGACAACATTGAGTTCTCAATGACATCGTCATCCTTGAAGCCGAACTTGTCCATGAGGAATGTAATTCTCTCAGAACCGAAAAGTCTCATAAGTTTGTCTTCAAGAGAAATGAAGAATACTGATGAACCGGGGTCTCCCTGACGGCCGGCACGTCCGCGAAGCTGGCGGTCTACACGGCGGCTCTCGTGACGCTCGGTTCCGATGATAGCAAGTCCGCCGGCTGCTTTCACTTCCGGGGAAAGTTTGATGTCGGTACCACGGCCGGCCATGTTGGTTGCAATTGTGACGGAGCCGAGGCCGTTGATGCTTTGTCCGGCAAGTGCAACGATGTCGGCTTCCTTCTGGTGCAGCTTGGCGTTGAGCACCTGATGGGGTATCTTGCGCATGTTGAGCATTTTTGAAAGAAGCTCTGAAATCTCGACGGAGGTCGTTCCGACGAGAACCGGCCGTCCGGCGTTGCGCATTTTTTCGATTTCCTCTATCACAGCATTGTATTTTGCACGTGCCGTCTTGTAGATGCGGTCATCCATATCCTTGCGTTGAACGGGACGATTGGTAGGAATTTCAACGACATCAAGCTTGTAGATGTCCCAGAACTCACCGGCTTCTGTTGATGCCGTTCCGGTCATACCTGACAGCTTGTGATACATACGGAAGTAATTCTGGAGCGTGATTGTTGCAAATGTCTGTGTCGCAGCCTCTACCTTGACATGCTCTTTGGCTTCCACAGCTTGGTGGAGACCGTCGCTCCAGCGGCGGCCTTCCATAATACGGCCGGTCTGCTCGTCCACAATCTTCACTTCTCCATCTATAACTACATATTCGTCATCCTTGTTGAACATAGTATATGCCTTCAACAGCTGCTGGAGGGTGTGGACGCGTTCACTTTGAACGGCATAGTGGTTGAGCATCTGGTCTTTCTTGTCAAGACGCTCCTGGTCGCTGAGATTATTCTCGTTTTCGAGAGCGGAGAGCTGGGATGCGATATCTGGAAGAACGAATAGTTCTTTGTCGTTGACCTGTTTGGCAAGCCAGTCGGTTCCCTTATCGGTGAGGTCGCATGAGTTCAGTTTCTCGTCAACGACGAAATAAAGGGGCTCAACGGCCTCAGGCATACGTCTGTTGTTGTTTTCCATGTAGGTCTCTTCCGTCTTGAGCATTCCAGCCTTAATACCTTCTTCCGACAGGTATTTTATGAGCGGCTTGTTTTTGGGAAGAGCTTTGTGTGAACGGAAAAGTGACAGGAAACCTTCTTCCGTAAGTTTCTGGTCATTCTTCATCTTTCCCTCGCTGATTTTCTGCTTTGCATCGGCGAGATATTGTGTGGCAAGTTTGCGCTGTACTTCAAAAAGATGTTCTACAAGCGGCTGATATTCTTCAAACATCTGCACGTCGCCTTTGGGTACAGGGCCGGAAATGATGAGCGGCGTACGTGCATCGTCAACGAGCACGGAGTCAACCTCGTCAACGATGGCGTAGTTGTGAGCCCGCTGTACGAGATCGGCCGGTGATACGGCCATGTTGTCACGCAGGTAGTCGAAACCGAACTCGTTGTTGGTGCCAAACGTAATGTCTGCCATATATGCCTTGCGGCGGGCCGGAGAGTTGGGCTGGTGTTTGTCGATACAGTCAACGGAAAGACCGTGGAACTCATAAAGTGGTCCCATCCACTCCGAATCTCGTTTGGCAAGGTAGTCGTTCACCGTAACAACGTGGACACCGTTGCCAGTCAAGGCGTTGAGGAACACCGGCAGCGTTGCGACGAGGGTCTTACCCTCACCAGTAGCCATTTCCGCAATCTTTCCCTGGTGGAGCACAACGCCTCCGAATAGCTGTACGTCATAATGAATCATTTCCCATTTAAGGTCATTGCCGCCGGCTGTCCAATGATTGTGGTATATGGCTTTGTCTCCGTCAATCGTAACGAAATCCTTGCGCGGGTCTGCTGCCAGTTCACGGTCGAAATCCGTTGCGGTAACAATGGTCTCTTCGTTTTCTGCAAATCTTTTGGCTGTTTCTTTTACGATGGCAAATACTTCGGGCATGGCTTCATTCAAGGCCTTCTCGTAGATTTCCAAAACATCCTTCTCCAATTTGTCTATCTGGTTGAAAATACCCTCGCGCTCGTCGATGGGAGTTTCTTCTATCTTGTTTTTCAGTTCTGCTATCTTGGCTTTCTGCTCGTTTGCTGAATCCTGTATGTTCTTGCGTATTTGTGCTGTTCTTGCACGTAAGGCATCATTATCCAACTTCGCAATTTCGGGGTATGCGGCCTTTACTTTCTCAACCAAAGGCTGGATGAGTTTCATATCCCTTGAAGATTTGTCGCCAAATATTGATTTTAATAATTTATTGAAATTCATATTGATTGTTTATTATATTAAATGTGCCTGGGCACTTGTGACTATTTTTGTTTTATCTCTCATTAAAATAACGGTTCTGCAGAACTTGCATTTGGCGCGCGGATCCGTATAGCCTTTGCTATAGTAGGAGCTATCCGGTCGATGGTTATTGGAGTATTGATGCGTTCTGATTTTATGTCCGTTCCATAGATTATGAGAGGGAACTGGATAAATGAAGCTCTGTATAGCTGGTCTTCCTGATAATCTTCATTTATCAGACGCCATCCTGGAGTGACTTCAATAAGAACATCTCCGTTGCGCTCCGGATGGAAACCGTTACGGATTTTATATGTATTCTGATTGTTGTCAGATGATAGTTGCAGTGATGTATAGACATTGCGGACACCAGATATTTGAAGCAAGAACTCTTGTGAACGTTTAGTTGCATCGGTCAGGCTTATCTGCTTCTGTTCTAATAATTTATGATTCAGGAATATTTGTGGACCAAAACATGTCTCCACATATTTTCCTTGTCCCCAAATCGCACCCAAATACATGTTCAGAAGATTTGATGTGCGGTTTATGTTGAATGTGCCTGCCGGTATATTGAACTTCGCATAATCAACGTTCTCTTCGTCAGTATAGCCAGTACTAGTGATGACGAACAGAACATTCTTTTTGCCGATTTTGTTTTCAATTTCGGTGACAAGTCTGCCGATTTCCCTGTCAAGGCGGACATACGTGTCCTGCAGCTCCATCTGGCATTCGTTTAGTGGCTTGTGATCGAAATTGCCGGCGTAGTATGTTATGTTCAGACAGTCGGTTATGGCATCGCTTCCCATGGCATTGCTGTTGAAGCATAGCAGGGCAATATCGGTTATGCTGCCGTTGACAAGTCCGCTGGATTTATATTCCCGGAATCTTCTCGTTCCAGTGAACTTATGCTTGAACGGCTGTTGCATTCCGCCGGTCATGAAATAGCTGAAATTGCCGGATAATCTATTGATAGGCTGCCAGTCAACCTCAACGATTTTGGTCAGGGAGTTAAGACTGTTGTATGCCTGCAACCATGAGGTGGGAGTCTTGAAATAATATGAGGATGAACACCAATATCCATTGTTGTCATCAATCCAAATGGCTCCATCGGCAGCATGTCCGGCAGAAAGAATAGCAGCATCGCGGAAAGGGGCGATGCTATAGACTATGGATTTCCCGTTTGTCGCGACTTTAAGTTCGTCTCCTATTGTTGAAGTACTAAGGTTCTTGGGGGATGACTTATCGCTTGTCAGATAGCCTGTATATTTGTCGTCGTCAACGCAATATACAGGACGCAGAGTTTCTTTGTTCAGCCATCTGGCCCCGACTATACTATTATAATAAGGTGTAGTGCCGGTGTATATGGATGAAATGGCCGATGCTCTGTCAATAGGAGAAAACGGATAGGCGGTGTTTGTATATACAATGCCGCCCCTTAAAAGGCGTTTGAACCCGTATTCGTCATAAAGAGGTGCGAATGCTTCCATGTAATCGCTACGAAATTGGTCAATCGTTATGTTTACGACCAACTTAGGAGCCGATTTTATTGCTTGCTCTTGCGCATTGCCTGTTACGGCAAGTATAGCAAATAGTGTTAATGGTATATATCTCATTCGTTATCTCTTCTTTAGTGACTGGGATTTTATATGTATCCAACATCTTGTTAGCAAAGATAATGCCACAATCATCATTCCTTCTGCATAATCTTGAAAAAAAGAGCCGATAAAGAACAAAATTATTGTGAATGTCAGATAATTCCAGTAGATTGTACTTCTCTTTCTTAATACTTTTGGTATGAAGAAGAGGTGTATCGGATTGAGTAGCAGCACCTGTAAATTTGTGCTTGTCGTAGGATGCTCGGAGAAAAGGAGCGTCGTTGTTATGATGCCGGCGACTCCAAGTGTGAACATCAATGCAGCATCCCACATTATATATATTCGGTTTCTCTTGTATTCAATAAGAGCTATTAATACGGAAGCGATGAATAATATTATCGCACATACTGCGGGAGACAGGGGAAAACCTTTCTCTATTATCTGTACGCCTGGCGCGACAACGATATTGCGTGTTTTGACAAGCGGCTTGTATTCGCCGTTTTTATATATTTGTGCGCGGTCGAAATCATACATCAGTCGTGATGGAATGAATTGCTGTTCTCGAGCATTTGTTTTCGTGTCAGCTTTGAATCCAAGGCATAAGTCATTCCCTACGGCAGCCCATGGGTGGTTTCTTGTGTGTTCGTGTATTATTTCACGATAGGTAGGGACATCGTTGCCGTTATCCGATGGATATTCTATCTTGCCGTCAATACATTTTTCTATGATGTCTCTGGCGCGGGTGGTACAATTGTCATAAAAGAAATTGTACCTATAAACACGGTTCTGCGGTTTATAGTTTTCGTCTAATGCATAGTAGATTCTTTGCTTTTCCGAATCACTGATGTTCAGAACCTGTTCTACGACCTGGCTTCCAAATTTTTGATATTCCCGTCTGAAAACTTCGAATGGAACGACACCAAGCTCATAATCTGTTTGTCCCAAAGCGAAGCGAAGAGCGAAGAAAGGCTTCTTGAAACTGAAAATACCATAGTTGAAGGCCCAGTCTTCACCGGTTTTTAGATTTCTGTATCGTATGGATGTATGTCCGTAAAGACTGTAAATTTCATCATGAGGCGAACATGTCAGGAGGCTGACTTCGATAGAGTCGGTCTGGGTAGTGGTGCTTTGGGCGGAAGCGGGTGTGACGGCATTGAAAATTAATGCAAAAATCCCAATTATAATTATGTCTGATATGTTCTTTAATCGTTTCACGATGCAAAAATACTCTCTTTTTTCAACTTTCGGTGCTATTATCTCGTTTTTTTTCAATAATTTTGCACCCGCAATATAAAACTACAATGAATTTGACAATAGACATAGGCAATACATGTACCAAACTTGTCGCTTTTGACGGTATTGAACCTGTTGAAGAGGCAAGGATGGATGATGGCGAGTTGTTCAAGTTGGTGGAATTCTGTGGAAAATATCGTTTTGAGCGGGGAATCTTTTCTACCGTCGTAAGATTGTCAGAGGATTTTAAGCGTCAAATCGAGGCACTCCCTTTTTCTGTCATGCAACTGTTACCGGGAGTGACACCTGTGCCGATAAACAACAGATACAAGACGCCATTGTCTCTTGGGGCAGACAGATTGGCCGCTGTTGTGGGAGGATATTGCAAAAGCAAAGGACATGATATCCTGATTATAGATATAGGAACATGTATAACTTATGATTTCATAACATCATCAGGTGACTATTTGGGCGGAAACATTTCGCCAGGTCCGACAATGCGACTGAAAGCATTGCACAGCTATACGGATCTTCTTCCATTGGTAGACCGCAAGGGGGACAGCCCTCTTCTTGGATATAGTACCGAAACAGCTATACGCAGCGGGGTTATGTTTGGTGTCGAACGTGAAATAGAAGGTTATATACGCGATTTTCTATCAAAATACCCGAACCTTTTTGTTTATTTAACGGGCGGCGTCTCGCTAAACTTGCACATTTCGGAAAAAAAGTGCATCTTTGCAGACAAATTCATTGTCCCGGAGGGACTGAATTACATACTTCTTTATAATGAAGCTCTAATTTCGAATGAAAAAAATAATATTGCTAAGTAGTTTCGTTTTTGCCGGCAGTCTTTCTGCATTGGCACAAAGCGGCACAAATTCCCCTTATAGCCAATACGGTCTTGGCGTCTTATCTGAACAATCTCTGGGATTCAATCGCGGAATGAACGGATTGGCATTGGGATTGCGTTATAATAATCAGGTGAATGTACAGAACCCTGCTTCATATTCGGCAATAGACTCACTGACAATGATATTTGATGTCGGTCTTTCCGGACAGATTACGAATTTTAAAGAGAATGGAAGGAAACTGAATGCGAACAATGCCGATTTTGAATATGCTGTCGGAACATTCAGATTGCTACCGAATGTAGGTATCGGTTTCGGATTAATACCATTTACGTCTATAGGGTATAGTTATTCTAATAAACCGGATACAAAGTTCTCGTCAATCTCTTTCACGGAGACACACTCCGGTTCCGGAGGTCTCCATCAAGCTTTTGTTGGAGTAGGATGGAGTTTCCTTAAAAATTTGTCGGTTGGTGCCAATTTGTCATATCTCTGGGGATCTTATGACCGGTCTATTTCGATAGCTAGTACAGATGGTAATGTAAATACGGAAGTGAAGAATTATACAGCATCAGTCACTAGCTATAAAGTAGATTTGGGATTACAATGGCAGCATAGAATGACAAAAGACGGGTTGCTGACCATTGGTGCAACTTATGGATTAGGGCATAATCTTCATGCCGATGCGGAATATAAGACGTCCAGTACGAATTCTCAAACAGGTGTAGTGACAGAACCGCCAGCTTTAGTCGTTGATAATGCTTTAAGCATTCCTCATACATTTGGCTTGGGATTATCGTGGAAACATGCGGACCGATTGACTGTCGGCGCTGACTATACATTGCAAAAATGGGGATCATTAGATTATCCTGAAATAAGTAGCACAACTGGAGATTATGTGTTGAAAAATGGTTTGTTGAACGACAGAAGTAAATTTACTGTAGGATGTGAATGGACTCCCAATCCTTTAAGTTTGCATTTTCTCAATCGCGTAAGCTATCGTGTCGGTGCGTCGGTAGCGACTCCTTATATTAAGGTAAATGGGAAAGAAGGTCCTAAGGAATATAGTGTAAGTGCCGGATTCGGTATTCCTGTAAATAAGGGACGTTCTTATTTCAATCTTAGCGGCCAATGGGTGCATGCCTCATCTTCAGGGCTTATAACAGAAAACACTTTCCGGATAAACGTCGGAATAACGTTCAACGAACGTTGGTTCATGAAGTGGAAAGTTGAATAATATTATGTTTCAACGTAGTTTATCAGAGAATATTTATAAGTTGGCCTTAAAACTGGTAGGGATGGGATTTCTTCTCATCCTTCCAGCGTTTATGTCCTGTTCGGAAGAAAAAGAACATGTGGCACCTGCTATATACGATAAAGACTCAGTGTCGGTTATGACGAGTTATGGAGTCAATACTCTTATATCGGATTCTGGAATTATCAAATATAGGATAGTGGCAGAGCGTTGGGATGTTAATCAGATAAAGAAACCTTCGCGTTGGACTTTCATAAAAGGTGTATTCTTCGAACAGTTTGATGAAAAATTTCACGTTCAGGCTTATATTCAGGCAGATACGGCATGGTATTATGACCAGATAAAACTGTGGGAACTTCGCGGGCGTGTGCGTGTGCGTAATGTTAATGGTATGAGATTCCGAAGTGAGGAACTTTTTTGGGATGGTATTACACATGAACTTTATTCGAATAAACTTTCGCGTTTGGTTACTCCGGAACGGACATTGCAAGGAACATATTTCAGGAGTGATGAGAATATGACTCATTATATAGTATCAAATTCTCAAGGTTCGTTAGTAAAATCAACAGTTGCTGGGGATTCAGAACAATCAGATGACAGCAATAAGGACAGTGGATCGAAGCCTGAGGCAACTGACACTGTAGCTGTGCAAATACGTCCGGCTGCGACTCCGAGGGCAGCATCGCAAAAACAAACAATAAAACCATGACACAACAAATTATAGGCCTGATAATAACAATGGTATTCTCTGCATTCTTTTCTGGAATGGAGATAGCATTTGTTTCGAGTAACAGATTGCTGGCGGAAATGGAACGCGAAAAAAACGGACTGTCACAGAAAGCAATCAGCCTGTTTTTCCGTCATCCAAATAATTTTGTCAGCACGATGCTTGTCGGCAACAACATTGCGTTGGTTGTATATGGAATACTGTTCGCCCAGATTTTCGACAGTACCATATTCAGCGGTCTTGGTGACGGAGAACGTGTGACGGCAGACACCATACTGTCCACTCTTGTTGTATTGTTTACAGGTGAATTTTTGCCTAAGACAATATTCAAGAGCAATCCCAATACGTTACTGACTATTTTTGCTATTCCTGCGCTGATATGCTATATAGTATTGTTCCCCATATCGCGTTTTGCTACTTCAATATCCCGCGGAATCCTTTGTCTCTTAGGTGTCCGTATGCCCAAAGAAAACAAGGATAAGGAATTCACAAAGATTGATTTGGATTACCTTGTTCAGAGCAGTATTGATAACGCAAGAGATGACAATGAAATTGAAGACGAGGTGAAGATATTCCACAACGTTCTTGATTTCTCTGACACGAAGGTCCGGGATTGCATGGTGCCGCGTACGGAGATAGAGGGAGTTGACATTAATACCTGTACATTGGAAGAGCTGAAAAATAAGTTCATAGAAAGCGGTTTCTCGAAGATAATAGTCTATAACGGTGACATCGACCATATAGTGGGATATATTCATTCTTCAGAACTGTTCCGTAATCCGGAGGAATGGAAAGGCCATATACGCACACTACCATATGTTCCGGAAATTATGGCGGCAAAGAAGTTGATGCACATTTTCTTGCAGCAGAAAAAGAGTCTTGGTGTTGTTGTCGATGAATTTGGCGGAACATGCGGGCTTGTATCGCTTGAAGACATTGTGGAAGATATTTTCGGAGAGATTGAAGATGAGCATGACAATACAAATTATATCGCTACGCAGACGGATACGAACGAATATATACTGTCGGCCCGTCTTGAAATTGATAAAGTCAATGAATTGTTCGGTCTTGATTTACCAGAAAACAACGATGAATACATGACTATAGGCGGATTAATTTTGAATAAATATCAGAGTTTCCCAAAACTTAATGAAGTAGTGAAGATAGAAAACTTTGAATTTAAAATAATTAAGAATACTATGACTAAAATAGAAATAGTAAAGCTAAAAGTCGTGGAATAGCCTATTTTTTTAACGATTTATATTGTGAATTGCTATAAATTTTGTAATTTTGTCCGCTAAAAGTGCAGAATATTCAAGCTCTCTGGCTTTAATCTTTTGAGGAAGAAATAAAACGAAATATATAAAAACAAAGTAATAAAAAAGTAATGGCAGCATTAGGAACAATTAGAAAGAGAGGCGCATTCCTCGTCGTAATTATCGGCTTGGGCCTCTTTGCGTTTATTGCCGAAGAGATGGTGCGTTCTTGTGAAGTTACAAGTAACGAGAAACGCCAGCAGGTCGGTGAAGTATTGGGAGAAAAGATTTCTGTACAGGATTTCCAGCGTCTTGTGGATGAGTATCAGGACATGATCAAGATGACTCAGGGACGTGACAACCTCACAGAAGAAGAGATGAACAGCATCAAGGATCGCGTATGGGAGACATACGTCCGCAACACCATTCTGGAGAAGGAGGCCGCTAAAGTCGGTCTCACCGTCACAGACACCGAGTTGCAGAACATCCTGAAAGAGGGTAAGAACTCTATGCTTATGGGTACACCTTTTGTCAATCAGCAGACCGGACGTTTCGATGTCTCTATGCTGACGAAATTCCTGGCCGACTATAAGACCGTAGGAACACAGAATCCTCAGATGGCAGAGCAGTATCAGAAGATTTACAACTACTGGAAGTTCATTGAGAAGACCCTGCGTCAGCAGACTTTGCAGATGAAATACTACACACTGCTTTCCCGTACCCTCCTCTCCAATCCGGTATCGGCAGAGATGGCTTTCAACGACAGATACGAGGACAACAGTATAGAACTCGCTTCTTTGGCATACTCTTCTATCAGCGATGACAAAGTGTCAGTCAGCGATGCTGATCTCAAGAAGAAATACGACGAAAAGAAAGAGATGTTCAAGCAGTATGTTGAGAGCCGTGACATAAAGTATGTTGATTTCCAGGTTCTGCCCTCTGCAGCAGACCGCAAGGCTATCATGGCATCCTTGACCGATGCTTCTCAGAAACTTCAGAGCGGTAATGAGCCCGCAGATGTTGTTCGCAAGGCTCAGTCTCAGATAGCATATACAGGTGTTCCAGTGACAAGCAAGGCTTATCCCTACGATATCGCTTCCCGTCTCGATTCAATGACTGTAGGCGAGACAACCGCACCGTTTGAGTCAAAGGGAGACAATACACTGAACGTGATAAAGCTCATTTCCAAGGTTCAGATGCCGGATTCAGTTGAGTATCGTCAGATTCAGATTGGCGGTGAGACTGTCGAGGCAGCACGCAAAACAGCCGACAGCGTTTACAATGCGCTTCAGGGCGGTGCGGATTTTGACGAGCTGGCCAAGAAATACAGCCAGGAGGGCACAAAGATTTGGCTGACTTCCTCAATGTATGAGAATTCTCAGTCTTTCGACGCAGATACAAAGGCATATCTTGAAGCACTGAACACTCTTGGTGTGAACGAGGTTAAGAACCTTCCCTTCACACAGGGCAACGTCATCGTGCAGGTGACAAACCGCAAGGCAATGGTGAACAAGTATGTCGCAGCAGTCGTTAAGCATACCATCGACTTCTCAAAGAGCACATACTCTGCAGCATACAATAAGTTCAGCCAGTTTGTCAGTGAGAACCAGACACTGGAGGCAATGGAGAAGAACGCTGCGAAATACGGTTTCCGGGTTCTTGAGCGCAAGGACATCATGAACTCTGAGCACAATGTTGCCAACGTGCGTGGTACACGTGACGCCATGAAGTGGATCTTTGAGGCAAAGGCCGGTGAAATATCTCCCCTCTATGAGTGTGGCAACAACGACCACCTCCTTGTTCTCGCCATGACGAAGGTTCATCCCGTGGGCTATCGCGATATGGAGGATGTGAAGGACATTCTTAAGTCAGACGTCATCCGTGACAAGAAGTTCGATATGCTCAAAGACAAGCTCGCCGGTGCCAGCAACATTGCTGCTGCAAAGGCTAAGGGTGCAGAAATCAGCGGAGTTCCTCAGATTACTTTCAGCGCACCTGTATATGTTTCAGCCACACGTGCGAGCGAGCCGGCTTTGAGCGGCGCGGTTGCAGCCACAAAGCAGGGTCAGTTCTGCCCGAGAGTGATAAAGGGTAATGCCGGCGCATACATGTTCCAGGTGACTAAGAAGGCAAAGCGTCAGGGCGAGAAGTTTGACGACAAGACCATCGAGGGTCAGCTGAGACAGCAGGCTATGGGAGCAGTTTCAAACTACTTCATGAACGAACTCTATATCAAGTCAAACGTAGTTGACAACCGTTATCTGTTCTTCTAAACCACACGGTTTATAGAGAATAGCTTATATACAAACAATAATCTCCGGAACGTTCTGTTATGTTCCGGAGATTATTGTTTTTTGTCATCTTTGGTATAAGTGGAATTGCGATGACAACAATCTAAATAGCCCTGCTACTATTGGCAGTCTTATTGTTTGATGTCTATTTCAGTCTCTTGCGCAGAACCTTTCCGACAGCGGTCCATGACGGCATCCATTGGCGGTGGTCGCGGCGGGCCGGACTGTCGTAGAAGAGGATGGAGATGAGGAGGGCAAAGGCTACGTAGGCCACGATGCCGTAGAGCTGTTTCACGCTCGCTACCTGAAATTGGGCCATCAGCTCGCCGATATGGCGGGTGACTTCGGCGGCCGGCATGCGAAGGCTGTCCATCGCCGCACCATAGCGAGCAATGCTGTCAGCAATGAGATAGCGGATACCGAAGGCGTAGCATGCCGCACCGATCACGCCGCCCACGAGGAGGTGGAGCGTCTGGAATATGGCCAGCGACTGGAAGAAGACCATGAAGTTCACGACCGATTGGATGGTATATAGCAGCACGGCGCCGAGCAGCGTTGCGGCGAAGCCACGCAGGAACATCGGCAGATAGAGCTGGCGTATGGTCATCTCCGTTGACACCGTGAAATAGAAACACAGCACGTAGGCGATAAATACGGCCACCCCGATGGCGATGAGCCTGACGCGTCCTTTCTGCCATACCTTCAGCCATAGCAGCGCGAATAGACAGGCGAGGATGACTCCCGCCATTGTCGGATAGTTGAGCACGGCGGTCGTATGACTATGCCATTCCATGCCATTCTCGTAGAACACCTCTTCGAGGACATGTTCCGTGGCGAGCAGCGCCTCGATTATCAGGGCGAGGAAGAATATGCCCGGCAGATTTCTGTTTCGCCACATCTTCGGTTCTATGTACGGATGGCGTATGAGGAACATACGAACGACAGCCAGAATCAGGGTGAGCGTTGCTGTCATAGCGAGTGTGCGTATCACGCCGCTTTCCCACCAGTTGTAAAACTCACCGTAGCAGAAGATATAGACAACCTGCATGACGGAGAGAACCCACAGGATTGCGCCAAGCCAGTCAATCGAGTAGAACGGCAGCGGACGCATGAAGCGGAAATGTTTGGTACAGACGAAGAGCCACAGGGCGTTGAAGAGCATGACGCCCGTCATCAGCCATGCCATATATTGGAATGTCGCCACATGGCAGAAATATGCTGCGAGCAGGTCTGAAACCGCTATCGAAAGCATGATCCACAGATGCAACAGAGGAAAGAACACGCGGAAGTCGCGCTTCGGCGTCATCCACAGCTGTATGTTCGACATGCACTCGAACGTGCCTTGTATCTTCAGGCAGCCGGCGATGAAACATATCAGCCACAGCAGCGGCAGATTGGTGACGTACATCCCGATCAGGTTGCATATAGCGATGCCAAGTGTCGACGTCAGGTGCAGCGTACGGTTCGTGAAGCGGAATTTCGTCCGGAAGAGGATGGGGAACGTGAACGCCAGGCCGCACAGTCCGGCATAGAGGCACATCAGCAGGTCCTCGCGCATCAGGGACATAGAGCCCATCATCTCGTTCAGTGCTCCGATATAGATGCCGCCGGACAGCTGGAACGTGAAAGCCAGATAGACATAGAGCCACGGACGAATCCATTCTGGAATCCACTCCTTGAACATGGGCATGGCGAATTTGCCATGCCATTCTTTGTTGTTTTCGGCCATACCGCATCAGTATTTAACCTCACATTCAATGCTCATACCGGCCCTGAGACGGGCGTAATCCTCCGGTTTGCAGTCGGTGATGGCTATACGTACCGGTATGCGCTGCTCAACCTTGACGAAGTTGCCCGTCGCGTTGTCCGTCGGAATCATTGATACGGCAGAGCCGGTTGCATCTGAAATAGAGACTACGGTTCCTGTCAGACTGCATTCGGGCAGGGCGTCAACCGTCATGTCGACCTTGTTTCCCTCGGCGATATTGTGAAGCTGCGTCTCACGGAAATTCGCCACAATCCACTTGTCGCCGGAGTCAACGATGTCCACCAGCGTCTGACCTGGCTGTACGAGCTGGCCTACGTTGATATCCTTGCGGCCCAGCACACCGTCACATGGCGCTACAATCACGGTGTATGACAAGTTCAGGCGTGCCAGGTCAAGCGCAGCCTTCGCCACTTTCACGCCGGCGTCGTTCTGTTCAAGACGGTGGCTCTGTTCGTTCCTGACGAGCGACGTCGATTGGCGTGAGCGTGTCAGCTGGTCGTAGCGTGCCTTTGATGCCAGATATGCCGTATGGACGTTGTCATACTGCTGGCGCGTGACCGACTTGCGTTCCAGCAGACGGCTGTAGCGCTCGTCTTCACGGCGTGCGTTTTCCAGCTGTACGCGACATTCTGTAATTGCGGCGTCGTTCACCCCTATGTTGCTCTCGACCGTCTGGACTGATGTTGCCGAAGCTTTATGTCCGGCGAGAGCGTTACCAAGCGCAGCCTCAGCCTGTGCCACGTGGAGGCGGTATTCCGTGTCCTCGATGATGATGAGCGTGTCGCCCTTATTGTACCGAGTATATTCGTCGAAGCGTATCTCCTTGATGAATCCTGCAACGCGGCTGTTGATGGGTGTGATGTGCTGATGTACATAGGCGTTGTCGGTGAACTCAACATTACCGAGGTGAGTGAATTTTGAAATCACAAATCCGATGCCCGCAAGCAGCAGGGCTATCACAACAATGTTGTATATGCGTACTTTTGTTTTTCTGTTCATAATGTTGTTGTTTAATGTCTGTTTAAACGCGAAAGTGCGAAGTTTTTTTATTTTTCTATTGCAATTGATTCTTTTCAATTCAGCGTCTCAGTGTTTATTTTTTTATTATAATGTGTTCGTTACATATTTCAGCCTGTAATAGCGGAAGAGCAGCGTGGTGCGCGCGTTTTCCACACCGGTCTCCGACGAAAGGCGCACGTTGGCGGCGTCGACCATGTCGGTGACCAGCGCCATTCCGTTCTCAAATCGGTCGTTGACAATGTCATAGTTCTGGCGGGCCAGTTCGAGACTTTTCTCCTGCGTGCGCAGTTCGGTGACAGCAGTTCGGTAGCTCTCGTATGCGGCCATAACGTCGTCCTCAACATTTTCTGCTCCGATGCTATAGGCTTCGCGACTTTCCATTTCGGCTATGCGTGCCTGACGGACGCGGCGGTTGGCCGTATATAGCGATGAGATGTTGAAACTCAGGCTCGCTCCGAATCCCCAATACATTATGTTCTTGTTTATCACCGGAACCTCCGTGACAATCGGGGAGTTGAACAGACCGTAGGCGAAGATGGACAACTTCGGCCGGAGAGCGGCCGTCGCAATCTTTCTGTTCGTCTCACTCATGGAAATGCCCAATCCGGCCTTTTGTAGCGTGAGATTTGACGAACGTGCCAAATCCTGCCAGCTGTTCTCGGGTTCAATCTCTTTTGTGCCGTCCATCAGTGGCAGGGCGGGAATGAACTCGGTATCATCAGTCGGGAAACCGAGGGCGTTGGCCAGCCGATAGTTTGTTGTGCGCATGGCCTCGTCGGCCTTCTCACGCTGGAGTTTCAGGTCTTCGAGCTGAAGCTCATATCGTGTGAGATCGCTCTTCAGAGTTACGCCCTCGTCGTATCTCGCATGCACGTTGTCCAACACATTGCGGGCCAGTATGATATTCTCGTCGAGCACGCGGATGCGGTTGTGGATGCACTGGAGGTCTATAAGCCAGCTCAGCAGCAGAAATTTCACCTGCTGGCGGCTTTCCTCCAGATTTAGCCGGGCCATGTCGGCGTTGAGCTTGGCCATACGTACGCTGCCCGAAAGCTCACCTCCGCTGTATATCACCTGCATGGCTTCAAGCGCAAAGTCATTTTTTGAGTGTGGATTGCGGACGACCATTCCGTTGCCGAAGTTGCGGCCCGTCAGATAGCCGTCACCGAGATAGCCCACGGACAGCGAGGCGTTGATGTGGGGAAGGAGATTACCGCGTGCCACGTTTTCTCCGCTCACGGCGTCGTTGACGCATAGAGCTTTTAGCTTGACTGTGTGGTTTCGGTCGTCAATCAGACTGAAAAGACTGTCCACTGACAGAACAACGGGTTGTGCGGCGTAGGCCATACGGCCAACATCACTAAAAAGCATTACAAGAAGTAATGCGGAAAAAATAATCTTTTTTTTCATCAATAATCATATTATTTTTAATAGTTATATAAATGCTTTAATCAGTGCTGAATCCACGCGAACTGATTTGATCTGTGACTATCAAAAATTATACGATCGACGGAACTCTAATCCGTGGCTATTATGTCATGAAAGCCCGAAAAACGGCTGCAAAGGTACATAATTTTGTAGAGAATCAAGCAATACGGTTAACCCTATTTAACAAAAAAGCCAAAAATCTGAAATTATAGATTAATCATGTTGATATATCCAGAATATCTGTATTGTTCAAACATTATTGAAATTTATCAGGTGAATATTTATATTGCAGGTGATTGTTTTCGCTTTCCGAAGTTCTTATCTTTAATATAAAGCGCTCTCTATCCTGTTATAAGAATTTCGGAGCTATCCGGACTATTATAATACATGTTCCGTTTTGTATTTTTGGAACAGGGAGTCTCTGACATGTGACTTTATCACTTTTTTGCGAATGGGATTGAATAATAAAATGTTAAATGCTCGGAAATATTCCGACAAATACCTCGAAATCCTTGCGATATTCAAAAATAAAAATCCCGCAGCCGGAAATTCGCGAAAATAGCGCGTGCATCTTTTGTTGTCTGACGGACAGCTCGTTACGATAGAAAAGTTGGAAGTGTGCAATAAATTGTCATGTTTTATTTTGCCGTAAGGGCCTCCCGACATTGCAACGGGGCTTCCGTTGGGTTGTAACGAGCACGCCGTTGGAAGCTGAAAGCGGCCCCGCTGCAATGCCGGTAGGCTCTTACGGCCCGATAGCAGGCCATCGTATAAAGGAAAGCGGGGATATTGTGTCAAGAATATTGTTGTTCTTCGTTCTGGTTTGGGATTTTCTAAGTGTTAAATCCTGTGATATTATTCTGACATAAATAAGGCGTCATAGCTAATATTCGATATCACCATCACCACTTGGTTATAGTGAGTTTGAATAGGAGACGGGGCTATGTCTTGCGTGATTCCGATATTCTATTGGCGACATGCCCGTGTGACGGCGAAAAATTCGACACATGTATGATGGATCGTCATAGTGGAGGCGGTTGGCAATGATCTTGACAGAGAGGTCGGTTGTGGCAAGCAGTGACTTTACCAGCAATATCAGCCGCATGCTTATGTAGGCTTTGGCTGTATCTCCGAGGTTTCGACGTGAAATGGTGTTAAGATAGTCAGAAGTAATGTTGAGACGGTCGGCATAGAAAGCAACGTCATGGTGGCGAGCGCAGTGGCGGTGGAGCAAGGCTGTAAATTCGACCGTGATAGTCCATGCTCTGCCACGCGATATTCCATCGTCTGAGGTCTGGCTTTGCCGCTCGGCATAGTCGGTCATAACCTTGAAGAAAGTGTCGGCTTCGTTTGCCAGCACAGAATCTCTCAGTTTATCGGTAAAATGGCTGTGCGCCCATAAAACATGTTTCATCCATAGGTCTACGAATGTTTCTGTAGTTTTGTCTGGATGAAGCAGAGGATTTTCATAAACAAGATTCCAAAAACAAGTGGATGTTATGTTGTGGAAAAAAACGGTGGCACAGGAGAAATCAACAGAAAGGAAACTGAACGAAAAATCCGGTGACGAGCATAGTGGCACAATGAGCATGTCGAAGAAAAATATCGCCACTTGTCCTTTCTTTATCGTGCGACGATTAGTATCTGTCGACAGTTCCGCTTCACCCGCTGTACACAGCAGTACCACACAGCCGTCAATCGGCAGTCGGGAGCCGAACATTCCTATGAAATTTCCATTGCCTGCAACCATGTGGCTTGAATGGCAGAAAGGTGAGATGTTTGTTTTATCTTTCATGCGATGTCGTATAAAGTCAAGGTGTGTCTGGAATTATACTGCCTGCAAAATTACTTAATAAAAAGTTCTCTGTCGATAATATTTCAGGAAAAGTACCATATCTGCCTGTTTTTTCACCATGGTTTTGTCTTCGGGTTTGATTAATTTTGCCGCAGTTTTGGCCCATGGCGGTTCTTACAGATTCTGAATGCGATATATGACAATCAGAACATGGATGGCATTTGCTTTGGACGCAAGAGAGACTTTAATCCAGAGGAGACAGTATTTAGAATAAAAAAAAAGAATTATGAACAGAGACAAACTCGATTTTGGTAATGGACAAATAGGCGCTCTTTTCAGAGCACTTTTCTTACCAACGCTCATCGGTATGGTGTTCAACTCGGCACTCAATATCTGCGACGGTATGTTCGTCGGACATAGTGTTGGCAGCAATGCGCTGGCTGCAGTGAACATAGTGGTGCCCGTGTTTCTTCTTTGCACAGGTATCGGACTGATGTTCGGCATTGGTTCATCGGTTATATGCAGTATACGCCTTGCAGAGAATAATGTCAAGGCGGCACGGATAATAATGACTCAGGCTTTTGTGGCGGGAATCATTCTCTTTGGCGGTTTTGTCGTTTTTGCGCTGATTTTTACTCCACAGCTGCTTACAGTGCTTGGCTGCAGTGAAATTCTTTATGATGATGCTTCCGATTATCTGCTCTGGCTCCTTCCTGGAATGATGTTCCTCTATTTTGAGTGTATAGGCATGATGCTCATGCGGCTTGACGGCTCGCCGCGTTATGCCATGATGGTACAGATCATTGCAGCTGTGCTTAACATTTTTCTCGACTGGCTCTTGGTTTGGCATTGGTGTATGGGTGTTGCCGGTGCAGCTATTGCAACTTCTTTGTCCTGTGTTGTCGGAGGACTTCTCATTCTTTTCTATTTTCTGTTTCAGGCGCATAATCTTCGTTTCTACCGCCTTAAGATGACGGTGACGTCATTGCGCCTGTCGCTTCGAAATATAAGCTATATGGTAAAAATAGGTTTGGCCACATTCCTTTCCGAATTGGCTATGGGCGTTATGATTATCACGGGCAACTATGCCTTCCTGTTGATGCTTGGCGAGCCCGGTGTGGCTGCGTATAGTATAGGATGTTATCTTTTCCCGATACTTTTCTCTATAAGCAATGCTGTGGCGCAGTCAGCACAACCCATTATTAGTTTCAATTATGGTGCAGGGAACCATCGCCGTGTGCGTTCGGCTCTTCGGTTGTCGCTTGCAACTGCCATTGTATGCGGGATTATTGTAACCTTTGGCATGTGGGCAGGGGCGCCGATGCTCAGCCAACTGTTCATCTCTCCAGTTGACAATGCCTATGTTATTGCAGCTAACGGCCTCCCATTGCTTGGATGTTGTACAGTGTTCTTTGCTCTTAACATCACTTTCATCGGATATTATCAGAGTATTGAAAATGCTGTTCGTTCCACAACCTACACACTCCTGCGTGGCATCGTTCTTCTTGTTCCATGCTTTCTGGTATTGCCTTCTATGCTCGGCATACCCGGTCTGTGGCTCGCTGTTCCGGCAGCCGAGGCTTTGACACTTGTAGTAATTATTCTGCAATATCTGCGTAAACATATACATCTGCATGCCTGAAAAGGAGAAAAAAAGAGAATATATCTGATAAAAGTTGTTCGTTAGAGGAAAAAGGCATAAATTTGCACCCAATTTGCGTTAAAGGACCAAATCTATAGGAAACAATGCGTTATTTCATTACGTTCAGCTATGACGGCAGCCGCTATCACGGGTGGCAGATACAGCCTAACGGTAATTCCGTTCAGGCCGAATTACAGCGCGCACTGACAATTCTGTTGCGCAAGGAAATCACGGTAGTGGGAGCAGGACGGACTGATGCAGGTGTACATGCACGCATGATGGTAGCTCACTTTGACACTGAAGTAGTTGTAGAGGACTGCTTGCAGATGGTCTATCGTCTGAACAGGATATTGCCGCGGGACATTGCTGTCAGCCGTGTAGTACCGGTGGCAGATGACATGCACGCACGCTTCAGCGCAACTTCACGCACATACCATTACTATATACATACACGGAAAGACCCATTCTGTCGGGCATATTCGTGTGAACTGCATTATGACCTCGATTTCGATGCAATGAATATGGCGGCATCCATACTTATGGAGTATGATGATTTCGGCGCTTTCTGTAAAAGCCATGCAGACGTGAAGACAACACTCTGTCACGTCATGTCAGCCCGTTGGCATAAGACATCGGATTATTCTTGGTATTTCGAAATAACGGCAAACAGATTTCTTCGAAATATGGTGCGTGCCGTCGTTGGAACTCTTGTTGATGTCGGCCGTCATCGGTTGACAATCGACGATTTTCGTCGTGTGGTGGAAGGGCGTCGCAGGACTGAAGCAGGAGAGTCCATGCCAGGTTGCGCATTGTTTCTGGAGAACATAAGGTATCAGGATTGCGAAATAGAATAAATAATATATGTGGTTATTATTAGCCTTCATGTCAGCCGCACTGCTCGGTTGTTATGATTCATTCAAGAAACAGGCTCTGAAAGGTAATGCTGTCATTCCTGTGTTGTTCCTCAACACTCTGTTTTCCTCCATTATTTTTCTTCCGTTCATAATATTGAGCGCTAATACGCAACTGCTTGACGGTACGCTCTTTCATGTGGACTCCGGAGGATGGGAAGCGCATAAGTACATACTTCTTAAGAGTTGCATAGTGCTTAGCAGTTGGGTGTTCGGATATTTTGGAATAAAGCATCTTCCACTAACGATTGTAGGTCCGGTGAACGCTACGCGGCCGGTGATGGTACTTGTCGGAGCGTTTCTCTTTTTCGGAGAGCGTCTCAATGTATGGCAGTGGATTGGTGTTTTGCTGGCGGTAGCTTCGTTCTTCATGCTGAGCCGTAGCGGCAAGAAGGAAGGTATTGACTTTCGTCGTGACCATTGGATATGGATGATTGTGGCAGCTGCAGTGCTTGGAGCGGTAAGCGGACTATATGATAAATATCTCATGGCACCGGCGGATCATGGTGGAGTGGGGCTTGACAAGATGATGGTGCAGAGCTGGTACAATATTTACCAGTGTTTTATGATGGGAGCTATGATGATGATAATATGGTGGCCTAAGCATAATAATACGACACCATTTCATTGGGATTGGAGTATCATCTGCGTCAGTATATTCCTGAGTGCGGCAGATTTTGTCTATTTCTATTCGCTCAGCCATCCTGGAGCAATGATAAGCGTAGTCTCGATGATACGTCGCGGCAGTGTTCTGGTGAGCTTTATGTTTGGTGCGGTGATTTTTCATGAGAAGAACTTGAAATCAAAGGCCGTCGACCTGGCTTTGGTCTTGCTCGGTATGGTTTTCCTCTATATAGGTTCGAGATAGGGAAGCTGCAGAATATCCGAATTTAACAATGGTGTCTGATCTGAACTCAGGCACCATTTGTTTTCTATGTGTAAAATAAAATATGTTTAATGCTTGCATATTCACATAATTATCGCTATTTTTGCACAAACGTAATGTGGTATTGAATATGAATGGTATTATTGAATATATGAGTGCCAATCTATGGCAAGCATGGGTTTTTGTGGCGGTAATTTGTCTCATTATCGAGCTTTTTACGGTAGGCTTTTTTATGGCTTGTTTCGCCGTAGGGGCCTTATTTGCCATTGTGGTATCGTTCTTCTGCGGACTATACGGACAGCTATTGGCTTTTATTGTTGCTTCAGGAATCAGTATATTCTTGGTGCGTCCTATGGCTCTGAAATATCTACGTCGCGAAGGAGGTGACTGCAAGACAAATGCTGACGCCTTGATAGGCCGTAACGGAGTGGTTAGCCGGACAATTGAGGCCGGAGGATATGGACGTGTGGTTGTTGGCGGCGACGACTGGAAAGCTGAAGCTGATTCTGCAGAAGAAATTCCGGAGGGAACACGTGTTACCGTTATCGGACGTGAGAGTATAATCATAAAAGTAACCAAATTATAATTATTGACTGTTATGTTGTATGTTTTAATTGTATGTGTGGTTTGCGTACTGGTGTTCGCAAAGATGGCATTGATCATCATCCCACAGTCTGAGACAAAAATCGTCGAGCGACTCGGCAAGTATTATGCAACGCTGGAACCGGGCATCAATATAATTATTCCTTTCATTGACAGGGCGAAAGAAATAGTTGTATTGAATCGTGGACGCTACGCCTATTCGGACAGAATAGACCTGAGGGAGCAGGTTTATGATTTTCCTAAGCAGAACGTTATTACGAAAGATAATGTGCAGACAGAAATAAATGCACTGTTATATTTTCAGATAGTCGATCCGTTTAAGGCTGTATATGAGATAAACAATCTGCCAAATGCAATAGAGAAGCTGACACAGACAACACTTCGTAATATTATAGGTGAACTGGAATTGGACGAGACGCTGACCAGTCGTGACACGATAAACACAAAGTTGCGTGCCGTTCTTGACGATGCGACAGACAAATGGGGCGTGAAGGTCAACCGAGTTGAATTGCAAGATATAACTCCTCCGGAGAGTGTTCTTACGGCCATGGAGAAACAGATGCAGGCTGAACGTAACAAGCGTGCCACTATTCTGACGAGTGAGGGAAAGAAGTCGGCCGATATTTTGCAGTCAGAAGGAGAAAAAATGGCGACCATCAACCGTGCAGAGGCAGAAAAACAACAGGCAATATTGAAGGCGGAAGGTGAAGCGCAGGCACGAATACGTAAAGCAGAGGCCGAGGCAATAGCCATACAGAAGATTACAGAAGCAGTTGGCGCAAGCACTAATCCGGCCAACTATCTGCTGGCACAAAAATATATACAGATGCTTCAGCAGCTTGCAGAGGGCGATAAGACCAAGACTGTTTATCTGCCGTTTGAGGCAACCAATCTTATGGGAAGCATCGGAGGAATAAAGGAATTGTTCAAGGATAGCAAATAACTGTCATGAACATTTAGGCGACCGAGGTATATTCCGGATCGCAAATGAGTCCGCGGACAGGGCATGAGGACAAGTGACGTTTAACATTAAGTCACCGCAGTTTCATCCCAATCCGTGGACTTTTGCTTATTTGAAGCTCTGTTTTTTATTGTCAGTATGATGTCTATATATTGATGTTTCTTGACGAAAAGAATATTCTGGTGGTAAAAATGTTTCAAAAGAGTAAAAAAGTGTGTGTAGAACTGATAAA
>CAMVUM010000013.1 GCA_947170725.1 uncultured Prevotella sp. | reverse complement strand
AAAGTCACGTCATGGCATTGTCAAGCACAAGAGCCTTTTTGTTGGTTATCTACTTATTGCGTCAACGTGTCAAAGTCCCGTCTCTACAATTCAATTGTTCCGCTGCATCCTCGGGCATGTAATCCGGCAAAGCTATTCTCACTCATCCTTCCACACTCCTCCTTTCTCGAGAGTTTCCGGAATATTCCTCTTCCATAATTTACGGTTAAAAGACGTTAAGAAGAATGGCGTTTGTCCGATTGTTTGTATTTTTGCAGAATACTACCCGATTGAAGAAACAAACGACATATATGAAAAAAACATTATCACTCCTTTTCTTTGCGGCACTCGGCGTGGCCGCACAGGCGCAGACCGCGCGCAAACTGACCGTCAATCTGACTCCCGACGGCAAGGCCAACATGCAGGTGTTCCTGCCCGAGAATCCGTCGGGCCGTGCGGTGGTGGGATGTCCCGGAGGCGGCTATTCCCATCTGTCGATGCAGAACGAAGGCACCGACTGGGTTGACTATTTCAACAGACAGGGCATCACCTACTGTGTCTTGACATACCGTATGCCCAAGGGCGACCGCACGATTCCTATGAGCGACGCCCAGAACGCCATACGCACCGTGCGCGACAGTGCAGAGGTGTGGCATGTCAGCCCCTACGATGTGGGCATCATGGGCTTTTCCGCCGGTGGCCATCTCGCTTCCACCACGGCCACTCATGCCCCGCAGGACGCACGTCCTGACTTTCAGATACTGTTCTATCCCGTAATCTCTATGGACGAGCGTCAGACCCACAAGGGTTCCGTAAAGGGTTTCCTCGGTGACAACCGTGGCGACGAAAAGCTCGTCAAGGAGTTCTCCAACGACCGTCAGGTGAAGAAACATCAGACTCCGCCGGCAATCATCCTTATGGCAGGAGACGACGGGGCCGTGCCGCCGATGACCAACGGCATTCCTTATTATATGGCGTTGCGCAAGGCCGGAGTCCCCGCTGCGATGCACATTTATCCTGCCGGCGGCCACGGTTTCGGTTTCCGTACGTCGTTCGCCTGCCACGACCTCATGGTTGACGAACTGACAACGTGGCTCCGCCAGCTGCCCTCGGTCAAGCCCAATGCGCGTCGTGTGGCCTGTGTGGGCAACAGCATTACCGATGGCTACGGCATTGACATGGCTGACGTCAACGCCTATCCCGCGCAGCTCCAGCGTATGCTGGGCACGGACTATTGTGTCAGGAACTTCGGTGTCAGCGGCCGGACGATGCTCAACAGCGGTGACCGTCCCTACATGAAGGAACAGGCGTGGAAGGACGCCAAAGATTTCTGCCCCGACATCGTTGTCATAAAACTCGGAACGAACGACAGCAAGGCCCGGAACTGGGACGGCCACGAAAAGGATTTTGCCAAAGACCTGCAACAGATGATTGATGAGCTGAAGGCGTTGCCGTCAAGTCCGAAAATATATCTGTGCAATCCGATACAGTCGGCGCCCAAGCGCGCGGCCGATGACTCGAAGCAGATACGCGACTCTGTTGTTGTGGCCGCCATCATCCCGGCCATCGCGAAAGTTGCAAAGAAAAACAAGCTGGAAGTCATCGACCTTCACCCGCTGATTGACCAAACGTCGGACATGATGCAGCGTGACGGCATACACCCGACGGCAAAGGGTGCAAAGAAGATTGCCGAGACGGTGGCCGGGGCGATCAAAATTTAGCTGAGAGGTCAGACCGTCACGCCGGTCTCCTCACGTCACTCATCGTAGGTGGCCGAGACGAACAAAATTTAGCTGAGAGGTCAGAATCAGGAGCGAAGAGTTTCGGAAATATAATCTCTTCACTCCTGATTCTGACCTCTCAGCTAAAAACACCTTTAACGGGATTTGAGTTCCTCAAACCTGGCTTTATCCTCAATGTTCAATGTCTTGCTGACGCTGTTTCTCCCTCTGCTCCTTAAATGTGCTGGCGGTTGATTTTTGCCACATATAAGTCGTGGGAGGATGATTTCACCCGAAGGGTTGCATATCCGTTTAAATTTAGAAGTCGCTCACGTGCTAATGTCTGAACCCTTCTTTTGTTTGAAATCTCTTGAGAGAAACAGACATTCTCTTGCTTGGACTGATTGCAGCCCCGGATTATAAAAAATCAGAAGTTAAGATGATATTCCGCCAATGTCACGCAACAGCATATCATGTTATATCAATCCCATTCGCTCTGCCAGGCGGCAGGCTTCGACTGAGTTTTTGACATTGAGTTTTGCGAGGATTTCTTGCCGATGCCGACTCACGGTGTTCTTGCTTATAGAGAGGGCTTCTGCAATCTCGCGACTTTTCATTCCTGACGCGATGAACTGAAGAATCTGACGTTCACGTTTGCTGATTACGTTATTGTTGACCGAAGACGTCAGTTCTTCGCGCATGCCTGTCATGGAGTCTACGGCAAAACTCTTTCCGGCAAAATCAAAGAAGAGGGGAGTGTATATGCAAATTGCATATAATACGTTTTGTGCAGTTTTGTCAAAAATGTAGTACATACGGTGAAGCACTTCCGTAGAATTTTCAAAACGCAGCTTCGTTACAAGAAAAAAGTTGACCCGCTTTTTCGCCGGAAGATGTTGCAGGTAGTGAAAAAAACGAAGTTCGGCAATGATTTTTTCCTCACGTTCATGTTCCGACATGAGCGACAGAATTTTTGATTCCCAAATGGATTTTTCAGATGTATAGTTGTCGAGATTGAAGCTGTCTGCTATCTTTCCTTTAAAAATACGACTTGAGTCATTTTTAATATCACTCACCACCACGATGGCATTCTCAATGTCGGCGAGGGTCCGGGCATAGTGGTATATGTCATCTACGGACATTGCAGGCGACTTGTCGGCCTGATTTCGCAGCATACGTCCGAGCTTATGTTGGTTTGCTGCGCATGAATGGTTATTTATAGTCATTGCCTGTTGATATAAAAGTCTTTAACTTTGCAAAGTTAAAAATAAAATTGGTTACAGAGACAATGACAGAGAAAGAAAAAATGATGGCAGGCGTTCTTTACGATGCCAACAATGATCCGCAATTGATGGCGGAGCGGCTTGAGTGCAAGGAGTTATGCCGGGATTATAATAATCTGCGGCCCAAAGATACTGCTGGACGGAAGGCATTGCTCCACAAAATCATAGGACGTATAGCCGGCGAATTGATAATCGAGCAACCTTTCTATTGCGATTATGGATATAATATAAAGGTCGGTGAAAATTTTTATGCCAATTTCAATATGGTGATTCTTGATGAGGCTCCTGTTACGTTTGGCGACAACGTGTTTATTGCGCCAAACTGCGGGTTCTACACTGCCGGCCACCCTCTCAACCCGGTTGAACGAAACAAAGGACTGGAATATGGACGGCCCATAACGATAGGAGATAATGTGTGGATCGGGGCCGGAGTACATGTGCTCCCCGGCGTGACAATAGGCGACAATTGTGTGATTGGCTGCGGCAGTGTGGTGGTGAGAGATATTCCGGCGAATTCGGTGGCCGTTGGAAATCCCTGTAAGGTGGTAAAATCTATAACTCAATAAAATTCTGTAAAAATGAATGCAAAATATTTGTTTTTGTCATTGGCGATGATGACGGGTGTTTCTTCAATGGGTCAGACACTTGATAAGATGAACTGGTTTAATGAACCGGCGAAATGGAAAATCCACGGTAACAGGCTCACCATGGAAGTTACGCCCAAAAGTGATTATTGGCGCATATCCCATTACGGTTTCACAGTTGATGACGCGCCCTTCTATTATTCCGAGTATGGAGGTGAATTTGAAGCTAAAGTGAGGATTGCCGGTGATTATAAAGTGCGTTTTGATCAGGCTGGAATGATGATAAGAATCGATCATGAGAATTACATCAAGACCGGGATTGAGTTCGTTGATGGTAAATACAATCTGAGCACTGTTGTGACTCATCACACATCTGACTGGAGTGTGATTGCTCTTGACCGTCCGGTGGAGGCAATATGGATAAAGGCGGTGCGACGTCTTGATGCCATAGAGATATTCTATTCTTTCGATGACAAAGACTATCGTCTGATGCGAAACGCATGGATGGAGTCAAATCGTCCGGTAAAAATAGGAATGTTTGCCGCTTGTCCGGATGGAGATGGTTTTGAAGCTACTTTCTCTGACTTTGTGGTGACACATCTGCCCGACAAGGTGCGGACAGACTGGCTGAAGAAAAACGCCGAATGAACCGGATTCAGAACGGGTACGGGCTATTCGCTCATTGATGACAAGGGCGACCGGCCGGTTTATGTAAAGGTCTGTACTGTTGTAATGGTTGATGAACTTGAAAAATCCCAAGCATCATAAAAAAATGACACAAACCGAATTTCCGGTGCATGTCTTTGTTAGGAAAGTATTTTTGAACGATATTACTGACATTCGTACGATTTTCCTATATTATTGTTTGTGTATTTATATAATTTTGTCCATGCTAATGTTTTGCAGACATAATATTGATGAATAACAACAAAAACAATTAAAACCATTATGAAGAGATTTACATTAGGTCTTCTCGTGGTTGCCGCACTTCTGCCAGCAACGGTGTCGGCACAGCGCATACAGCAGAAGCTGGGGCGTGCCGTGGTGGCTGTGACAGACAATGCGCGCCAAGAGGTGTTGGTTACATGGCGTAAACTGGCGCAGGAGCCGGAGAAATGCACGTATAATTTGTATAAGCGGACACAGGGAGCGGCAGATTATACAAAGGTAAATGCCGAACCCATCACGACGACAAACTATCAGACAACACGCTCGGTGGTGCCATACGGAACGGAACTTGCCGTGACAGTGGTGGCCGGCGGAGTTGAGAGTGGAAAGAGCAATCCGTTCCTCTTCCGTCAACAGGCATATAAGGACGTGTTCTTCGATTTTGACTTCGAGACCACCGTGCTCAATCCCAATGAATACAAGTGTAAGTATGCGTGGCCGATGGACCTCGACGGCAACGGTGAGATTGACGCCGTGCTTGCCGACCGTCTCTATGCCGGCAGCGGAGGACAGAGCCACAAGCTGCAAGCCTATCTTCTTGACGGAACATGTCTGTGGACCATAGACATGGGTCCCAATGTAGACATCTGCGCCGGTCAGAACGATATGGTCACCGTATATGACATCAACTGTGACGGCCGTTGTGAAGTTATCATCCGAAGCAGTGACGCCACACGGTTCTGGGACGCTACAGCCGGAACATGGGGACTTTATGCCAACGGCAGCACCACGGCCGACACCGATGGTGACGGTATTGTCAACTATAGAAAGCAGACGAAACGCAATCCTCCGTACTATGTGTCGGTTGTGGACGGCAGAACTGGACGGGAGATAGATTGCGGCGAATTGAAGTACGAACAACTTCAGGATGGAAGCGATCTGTACAGCCGCGACAATCGTTCTGACTATTACGACGATGCCGAGGGAACGGAGTATGCTTTCCTCAGTTCGAAGTTTGTGGTGTGCTATTTCGACGGAATCCATCCATCGCTGGCTGTCGAGACATACAACCGCCGCAAATCCGACGGTCATCATTATTACATGCTGTCGTGGGAATACGACTGGGTTGGAGGCCATCCTTCGAACTGGCACCACAATTATACGTGGAGCCGCAATGGCAAGACTCCCCATCCGGCGGAGTTCCATCAGCTGCGCGTGGCTGACACTGACGGCGACGGCATCGACGAGATGCTCGAAGGCGGATTCGGTGTCAATCCCGTCAAGGGAATGGTCTACAGTGCAGGCATTGCCCACGGCGACCGTTTCGACGTGGCCGACATCGACCCCGAACGTCCCGGCATGGAGGTTTTCGCCATCCAGCAGAGCGCGCTCCTCGGTCAGGTGCTTTATGACGCACGGACGGGTGAGCACATCAAGGAGTGGTATCTTCCGTCGGTCTATGACGTGGCTCGCGGCCGTTGCATCGACGTTGACCCTGACCACAAGGGATATGAAATATTCTCCATGATACCCAATCTTTATGACTGCAAGGGAAATCTAATCAAGGAAGGCGAGACCGCCTATCCGTATGAAGCCCTGTGGTGGGACGGCGATTTGCAGCGCGAGATGCTCGGTTCGCCCGGCGGCAGCGGATATGGAACGAACACTATGATGGTCAAGTATGACGGCACGCGGCTGATAGAGTTCTCAAAGCAGAGCAACTGGGCAGTTCATTCCGGATGGGCAAACCGTCCGGCATTCATGGGCGACATCACCGGCGACTGGCGCGAGGAGGTCATCCTCATGAAGCAGAACGCCGAGACGAGCACAGGACTCGTAGGCTATTCGACCGACATACCGACTCCATACAGCATCTATACACTCATGGAGGACCAGCACTATCGGTTGGATTGCACCGGCCGCGGCTACTATCAGATGCCTTGCACGAGTTTCTATCTCGGCGGGGATATGCCTCAGCCGCCTTTGCCGCCGACTATGACGGCCGATCTTCGATGGGCTGGCGCTGCTGCATGGACGCATGGCGGACAGGGATTTACGACATTCGACCAGACTTCCGCACAGTCTTATGCCGACGGCAAGACCGTCATCTTCGACATCAGCGGCCGCAACGACGCTATCATCGACCTTGGCGGTGCGCTTCGTCCAAAGGCTGTCTATGTCATGAACCCTCTCGGTCATGACTATCGGTTCGGCGGAAACGGTCAGCTGGCCGGCGACATGACGCTGTATAAATCCATGGAGGGCACGGCCATGTTTTCCTGCGATCTCAATCATACGGGAGGAACGGAAATCAGCGAGGGTTCGCTCGTGGTCAACGGCATCATCGCCGGGCCTGTCAATCTGCGTGCCAAGGGAACGCTGGGCGGCAATGTGACCGTCAACGGGCCCATTACGTTCGAGGGTGCGCTCAACTATGAGGGGTGCCGGCTGTGTCCCGCAGGAACCGACGGCGTCATGACCTTCGGCCGTGACCTCGCTCTTACGGGCAATGTATATATAGAGGTGGATGCCGCCGACGGCCGTTGCGGCCGTCTGTCGGTGAAGGGAAATCTGACGTTTGATGGCGAGAACACCTTCACCGTGCGTCAGACGGACCTCGCGGAGGGCGAGTATGTGCTGGCCGAATGTACGGGCGAGCTGACAGCCGACGCATCAAAGATAAAGACCCGCGGCCTGACGGGCGTCAACTATACCATTCGCGTTGAGCAGCAGCGCGTCGTGCTTAGCGTCTCGGTTACTCGCGCACCGTCAAAGAATGTCGTTTGGACTGGCGGCGAGAACGGCGTCTGGGACTATCAGACGGATAACTTCGCCATCGCTGGCGAACCGACGGCATTCGTTATGGGTGATGAGGTTGTCTTCAACGACGACGCCTCCGTGCGCACGGTGACGGTCAATGATGATGTCGTGGCCGGCGGAGTGACCTTCGATGTCACCAACGGAACATATACTGTCACGGGTGAGGGTGGCATCAGCGGCTCCTGCGGCGTTACGAAGAACGGCCGCGGCGAGGTACGCATGAACTTGAAGAACAGCGACTATACAGGTCCGACCGTCATCAACGGCGGTACTCTGACTGTGACAAATCTCTTTGACGGAGGCCAAAGGAGCGCTATCGGTGCCTCTTCGGCCGCCGAAGGAAATCTTCGGATCAACGGCGGAACGCTCAAACTGGAAGCCGACAACATGGCAACCGACCGCATTGTGACGCTCTCGGACACCGCCACCATCATCGTGGCCAATGCCTCCGGCTCTCTTTCGCTGAAGGGACAGGTGAAGGGTGAGGGCTATCTCATCAAGGACGGACCGGGCCAGCTCAACTTCACGTACGGCGGAACAAACAGCTTTGCCGGTGTAATCGTCCGCCGTGGCATCATCGCTCAGGGTGAATGGAACACCACGTTCGGCCGTGTCGGTTCTCCGATGGAACTGGCGGGAGGTGAAGTACACCTTATCAATATGAACAACTCGTCGACACGACCCATATTTAATTACGTCGCAACGGCCAAGGAAGGAACGTCTTCGTTCATCAAAGGTACCACCCGCGGTGCCATCAATGGCAGCTTCCGCGGCAAGGGCAACGTCACTATTCTCTCGTCAGGTGTCCGCAATGACATCGGGGCTGACTTCTCAGCCTTTGAGGGTCGGCTCACGGCACAGGGTGAAAACTTCCGCTTGATGGACAACGTGACCAACATGAGCAAGACCGCTGTCGTGATGGATGCCGGTTGCAAGATGGGCCATTACGCCTCAAACGGCAGTCAGGCCCGGGCCATAACCACGCGCATCGGCTCGTTGGCGTCTACGGCAAAGGACTGCGCGCTCGGCAATGGCATCGACAGCTATGAGGTGGGTCACAACGGCACGGACGCAACCTACGCCGGACTACTCAAGGCGAAGACCGTCAGCAAATATGGTGACGGCGTCTGGACGCTGACAACGTCGGGCAGCACGTCTGACGTCAACGTCTTTGCAGGAACGCTTCAGCTCTACAACAGTCCTTATTCACAATCTTCAGCTCCCTTCTCCAGCGGTCGTGTCACGGTGAGAAACGGTGGAACGCTGACGGGAATGGGCTGCGCCGGTGACGTGACGGTCAACCGCGGCGGTACGGTCATGGCCGGTTATAACAGTTCCTACGGCACGCTGAAAGCCACGGGCACGGTCACACTTGAAGAAGGCAGCCGGCTGGTGGTCAAAGTCTCGTCTTCGTATAACGACTCCTATTCGTTCACGGGCAGCGTCATCCACGGCGGTGAGACTATTGTCATCGTTCTCGACGATTCCAGGATTCTTGAAACGGGTGAAGAACTGACCTTATTTAAGAATATTGCTTCCATGAACGGAACATACACTATCAAGACAGAGGGCGGCACACAGAACATCACATGGGACGACTCGGAACTGCTTACACGCGGAGTTCTGCGCGTAGCTTCCGCAACGACAGCCATCAACGCCATCACCGGTGCTGACGGCAAGGCGGATGTCTATTCCGTTGACGGCCTGCTGCTGCGCAAGGATGTAGCGCTGACGGAGGCTCTCGACGGCCTGCCAGCAGGTGTATATGTGATTAATGGCCGTAAGGTGGTGAAGCGCTGACATTCTCTCGGAAAGTTTATGAGAGAATCGTTTTTACCCTTTTAATATATGAGCG
This sequence comes from uncultured Prevotella sp., assembly GCA_947170725.1. Classification (GTDB taxonomy): domain Bacteria; phylum Bacteroidota; class Bacteroidia; order Bacteroidales; family Bacteroidaceae; genus Prevotella. Next base: position 63,943 of record CAMVUM010000013.1, on the reverse strand, counting down.
TCAGAAGAGCGTGCATCAGAATACATAAAAGTCCCTGGCAGACGTGTTGTATTTTGGTGGACGCTCTTCGCGTATTATATATCAGGAAAATTCCGTATGTCCTTAAACTTTCATGCGGCTATGGCGTCATAGGAATATAACCACAGACGAAAGAACCTGATTTGTTTATCATTAAACTACTAAAACGACATGAAGAGAATTCTATTATCCGTCATAACAGCCGGCATCAGCATTTCAGCATGGTGCCAGCCGCGCTATGACATGGAGAAAATCCAGCGTGAGCGTCTCGACCGCGGCGTCGTGGCATTGCGCCAGACGGACGGCACGGCCGTGGTGACGTGGCGCACGCTTACGAGTGACGGCAAAGGAGAACCGTTCGACATACTGCGTAACGGTGTTAAGCTCAACGACCGGCCGCTGACCACGGGCGGAACATTCTTCGTTGATAAGGATGTCCCCGATGGCGACGTTACATACGAGATACGCGGCGGCGGAAAGAACGGGGCGTACATTCTGAAGGCCGGTGCGCCTGCGGGCTATCTGCCGATAAAGCTCGACAAGCCCGAAGGAGGCATCACGCCTGACGGCCGGACATTCACATATTTTGCCAACGACGCCAGTGTGGGCGACGTTGACGGTGACGGACAGTATGAAATCATATTGAAGTGGGAGCCGTCCAATGCCCATGACAATTCCCATGACGGTTTCACCGGCCCTGTGCTCTTTGACTGCTACCGTCTCAACGGCGAGCGTCTGTGGCGCATCGACATGGGACCTAATATCCGTGCCGGTGCTCACTATACCCAGTTCATGGTCTATGACTTCGACGGTGACGGCCGTGCCGAGATGATGGTGAAGACGGCCGACGGAACCGTTGACGGCTTGGGGAAGGTCATCGGAGACCCGAAAGCCGATTGGAGATACGGAATAGCCGAGGCCATGGAGCATTTTGAGGAAAACCGCGCTTACGCCATAAAAGAGGCTGAAGAGCGTGCCCGCAGGATGGCGCAGCCGCGCCGGCCGCAGGCAGGACAGCAGAAAGACCGTCAGCGCGGCGGAAACGACCGCAACAAAAACCGACAGGGGGACCGTCAGCGTGTCGGTGAGAGATATGCGTGGCCGGGAATATTATATTGTGCCGGCCGTATTCTCGACGGCCCCGAATATCTCACGGTGTTCAACGGCCTGACGGGTGAGGCCATGGCCACGGTCGACTATATCCCCGAACGCGGTGAGCTTCGGGCTTGGGGCGACAATCGCGGCAACCGTTCGGAACGCTATCTGGCCGGCGTCGGCTACCTTGACGGTCATCGTGCGAGCGGAATATTCTGTCGCGGATATTACACCCGAACTGTCATTGCGGCATGGGATTGGGACGGAAAGCGGCTCACCAACCGCTGGACGTTCGACACCAACGACGAACGCTGGCGCAGTTATGCCGGACAGGGCAACCACAACATACGCATTGCCGACGTTGACGGCGACGGTTGCGACGAGATTACGTATGGCTCTATGGCTGTCGACCACGATGGAACGGGCCTCTATAACACAAGAATGGGCCACGGTGACGCCATGCACCTCACCGTATTCGACCCGACGTCCGACCGCCTTCAGCTTTGGGACTGCCACGAAAACCGCCGCGACGGCAGTGAACTGCGTGACGCTGCCACTGGCGAGATCATCTTTCAGATAAAGAGTCCCATTGATGTGGGGCGTTGTATGGCAGCTGACATAGATCCTACCAATCCCGGTCTGGAGATGTGGAGTTCCGACAGCAAGGGCATAAGGACGATAAAAGGTGAGATATTGAAGCCTCTTGTTTTGAGGAGCGAGAATAGCAACTTGAAGAAAGGCAAGAGCAAGGAAAAATCTCAATCCTCCCTCGACACTTCTTCCTCCGCGAAAGACGAACAGTCAAATAATGACGACACCGCCCTTTATGTGAAAGGCATGCGTCTGCCGACCAACTTCGGCATCTGGTGGGACGGCGACTTGCTGCGCGAGATGCTCGACCATGCCACTGTTTCTAAATATGACTGGAACACGGGAAAGGTCCACCCGATCGTGAAGTTCGACGGTTGCCAGTTCAACAACGGAACAAAGTCGAACCCATGTCTCAGTGCCGATATCCTCGGTGACTGGCGTGAGGAGGTCATCACCCGCACCGACGACAGCAGCGAGATGCGTATCTATGTATCTCCCATTCCCACTGACCACCGCATCAACTGCCTCATGGAGGACATCCCGTACCGTTTGAGCGTGGCCACGGAGAATGTAGCCTATAACCAACCGCCATGGACAGGATTCTACCTCGGACCGGACAAGACAGCCGTGGAGTTCCTGAAGTGATGCCGGACCGGATTAAACTTTAAGTCTGGGTTTGTCAATAAAGCAAAAGTAGGGACACTTTCTTGTATTTGTCTGCCAAACAATCGTCGATTAATAAAATATGGCGGGCGGACAGAAACAAGAAAGTGTCCCTACTTTTGCTTTATTGGTATTACAGTCTTCAATTCCTTTTTATTTCTTAACCACCTTTTTCACGCCCTTTATCTCACGCGCTTTCAGGTTGATGATAGTCTCGTTGCGGACATCATCCAACATTACTGCGGGGCGAAGGTCGGGGCGTTCGGTTGCGAACGTGATGTGGTTGAGGTCGAGGCCGTCAACGTGGCGGGCGTAGAGACCGTAGGCGGGAGTCGGTCCAGCGAAGCGTGGTTCGGGATAGTTCGTGCCTTGTTCGCGGTATTCGCGTTTGGCGAGGTCAGCCGTGCCGCCGCCGCGGTATTTAATGCGGATGTTGCTGAGGGCGATGTTGCGAAGCGGATGGTCCGGCATTCCGGTGATGATGATGCCGGCCAGCGAGTCAACATCGTCGGCAATAACGTTGCTTATCTGTATGTCGGCACCCGTAGATACTGTTGTTCGTTCTTTCGGACCGCGGTTGCGGCAGCCGGTGGTGATGTAGATAGGGTAGTGGTGGACGTGGCTCATGGTGATGTTGCTGACAACGATGTTTTCCATCAGTCCCTGGTCCACTTCCTCGAATGCCAGTCCGCTGCTGTACATGAACGTGCAGTTGCTCAGCGCGATATTGCGGTAGCCGCCGTTCGACTCTGTTCCCAGTTTGAAGCGGCCGCACACCCAGTTCACCTTCTCCGGCACGTAAGTTCCGTCAAGTAGCGTCCCCATTTTGTAGCCTGTGATGACACAGTTGGTCACGGCGATGTGCTCACACAGCACAGGACGTTTCAGCGCATACGAACTCTTTAGCACCAGAGCGTCGTCGCTCGGCGTGTTTATCTTGCAGTTGCTCACAGTCAGATATTTGCAGCAGTCGATGTCGAATCCGTCGCGGTTGGTGTCGATTGTAACGTTGTCCACCGTGCCGAGGTCGCAGCCGGTCATGATGATGGCGAAATGTCCGCCGCGGAATATGGTTATGTCGCGGATGAGCACGTTGCGGCATTCCTTCAGTGCTATAGCCTTGTCGCCCGTTCCGATACTTCCTCCCAGCAGGTTTCCTGCTTTCTCCGTGTCCTTTTTCGTCAGTCCCTTTCCGTCAATCATTCCACGTCCTGTGATGGAGACGTTCTGCTGTCCCACGGCCCAGATGAGGCTGTTGTGGAAATACGTGTGGCCGCCGTCCTGATAGGCCGGACCCTCCCACGGCTCGGATTCGTCGTATGCTTTCATGGATGCCGGTGCGGCCAGGATGGTGGCACCGGCCGCAATGTGAAGCTCCACATTGCTCTTCATGCGTATGCTTCCGCACAGATACGTGCCGGCCGGCAGCACCACGCGGCCGCCGCCATTAGCCACACATGAGTCGATGGCACGGTTGATGGCCCCGTGGTCGAGTGTCTTTCCGTCACCCGCGGCACCGAAGTTTCTCACGTCATAATCGGCCGAGGCTTGCGCGCCGAGGCTCATCATGAATGTTAGCAGTAAAAGGATTTTCTTCATTTCGTTATTGTTTTTTTTATTGTTTGCTTTTATGATATACAAAGATGCGAAATTTTCAGCACAAAAACAAATATACCTTTTTAATATTTAAATATTTGTTACAAGCCATTACGGCATTTAAACCGATACACTCCCGAGCCGATATGCTTAACCCTACCGTTCGGCAGATGTACTTCAGCCGTGGTATTGGCAGGAATGCTGACATTCCAGACAATCTTCCCGTCATCTCTTTTCCAGTTGCTTCGTATGATACCGTATGGTGACGGATGGGCAACTGTGATGCTTTCCAGCTCTTTGACAGAAAAGTCGGGTTTAAGAATGATATGACGGAAGCCGGGCCGGCTGATATCCGGACGTATTCCGCCCAGCCGTTCATAGCACCAGGGGAGAAGGTCGCCGAGCAGCATCACATGATTGCCGCTGTTCATAGACGGATTGGCCGTGTCACCGTTCCATAGTTCCCAAATGGTTGTGGCGCCTTGCCGTACCATATATCCCCATCCGGGATATGTATCGTATGTAGCCATGGTATAAGCCATGTCACCATGACCGGAGTCGGACAACCATCGCATGAGCCACTGTATGCCGATTACTCCGGCGCCGATGTGTCCGTTGTGCTGTTTGGTGATTGTGCTGACAATGTTGTCGGACAGTGCCGCGGCGTGGTTCTGCGGAACGATTCCCATAGCTAGCGGCAATAGATTGGCCGTGACGGTGCCGTTGGCATAGCGTCCGTTGACTAAGAAAGTGTCGTTGACAGCCACGGTCATGGCATCGGCCTTGTGGCGGAAATATTTTGCATCGGTCGTATGGCCCAGCAACGATGCGTAGCCTTCCATCATACGGCACAGATACAGATAATATGCCGATGCAATCAGCCGGCCGTCGGTTTGTCTTGCAGGGTCTTTACTGTGGACAAGCGTTGGCGATTCCGGCGGCACACACCAGTCGCCATAGCGGTCGTACTGTATCAAACCATCTCGCTGGTGCTTATTTTCGACATATTCCATGAAGCGCTTTATCGGTTCGTAGCTCTCCTGCATGGGGCGCAGGTCTCCGTATTGGCGGTATAGCATGTCGCAGGCGAAAGGCAGTGCCGCGGGCCATGTCACATTGCCGTTGTACAGTCGCCAGTAGGCCGGAGCCACATCGCTGATGCATCCGTCGTTGCGTTGCGACTGGCATATGTCGGCCACCCATTTTGTATAAAGACTATGACAGTCGGCTGTGTAGCTCTCACCGAAGCATCCCGTAGTGCGGTCGCCCAGCCAAGGCATGCGCTCGTCACGCTGCGGGCAGTCGACGGGCATGCCCTTATAGTTGCTCCTGATGCCGCGGCGCGCACATGATATGATGTCGTTGAGAATGGTGCTGCCGTCGGTGGTCCCGGCATGGAAGTCTGTGTTGGTGTCGTCCATGCGGTCGGCTATCAGCTCGCGCACAATGTCGTCCTCGGTCAATGGCCCTGTACCCGTTATCTCGACATAACGGAATCCGTAGTATGTGAACTCCGGTGCCCACTCTCGCTGTTGCCCGTCGGAGACATATCGCGCCGTTGCTTCGGCGCTGCGCAGATTGTCGATGTATAGTGTACTGTCGCCGCTGCCCAATCGTTCGGCATGGCGTATGACAATGGTGTCGCCTGCCCGGCCTCGCATCATCATGCGTATGCGGCCGGCACCGTTGGTCCCGAAGTCAGCGATATACCGCCGGCCGTATCGCCGTAAAGCCACGGGGCGGTTTTTCTCATAGACCTCCATTGGCGGTGTTATATTTCCGCGTAGCCGTCCGCCTGGCGCACCCACGTAGCGGGCCTTCAACCACTTGCTGTCGTCATACCCCCATTCCGTCCATCCTGCAAGTTGTCTGCGTGCATCATAGAGTTCTCCGTCGTATTCGTTGGCATAGCGCACGGGCCCTTCGGCACTGATGCGCCATGTGCTGTCTGCCGACAGAGTGTCTGTGTGGCCGTCGGTATATTCGACAAACAGTGTTGCCATGAGCTTGGGATATCCGTAAGTGACGCGCACGTTTGTCTGATAATTCTGCGTCTGGGCGAAATAATGGCCGCCGGCCAGTGCTACACCCACGGCATTGCACCGGCTGATGAGTGTCGTCACGTCGTATGTGTTGTATATGACGGACTTGGTATAATCAGTAGGTGCCGGTGTCAGTACGTCGCCATTGCCTACGCGGTGTCCGTTTATATATAATGTATATAGACCGAGACCGCAGATGTGTATTGTGGCGCGGCGTACGCTACAGCCAGCTGTCTCGAATTCTCGTCTGAGGTATCGCGAGGCTATCCGGCTGTGACGGCTGTCGCTCTCGTCGGGCAGTAGTGAGTCGAGACCTATCCAGTGGCCTTGCCATTGGCCGGGACACATCAGCCCGGTGCTCCAGCTGGACACGTGGCTCCATTCTGTTGTTCCGCGGTTGGTGGCCACCCTCACTTTCCAGAAGTATTCGGTGTTGGGCCGCAGTGAATGGCCTTTGAAGGCAACCCATTGTGATGAGTCGGATATGACAGTGCCGCTGTCCCATACATCACCTATGCTGCGCTCTATATTTTCCATGGAAGAGGCAACAAGTATGCGGTAGGAGCGTTGGACAACATTGTTGCGGTCTGACCATATCTGCCATCCGAAGCGTGGTGTCTCAACATCTATGCCGACTGGATGTGTCTGTCCTTCGACGGTGAGGCGGGGCAGTGAGATCTTGGCTTGCGCAGTAGTGCCGGTCAGTACTATCGTGGCAAGCAATAAAACTATTGTTCTCATATATTGTTTGAGTTGTCTTTTCTTTTATTATATGGGCAACAATTCATCGGTTATAGTTTGGACAGTTTGAAGCCGTCTATGTCCGGTGCCCAACCGTATGGATTGCCCATCTCGATTGTATTATATCCCGGATGAAGTGTGATGGGAACTGTTACTTCGGCCATGCTGTCCGTGTCGGAAAGCCGGTCAATACGTGTCGGTCTGCCACCGTTAACGGAAATCTCAAGTGCACGATGTGCGGCAGGGACATATCCCACAGTGAGGAGATAGCGGCCTCCGAGGTCGCTCCAAACGTCGGTCCAGCGGGCTGTGTTCTCCGGCCGGCCGCCGAGATATGACACCACCATACCGCCGGAGGCAGCTTCGTTGCGGGCGTAGAGAACTTGATATTTGCGTTTTCCGAGGGCGTCGAAACATGGAAGATAGGCCCATTCTGCCTCATATCGTGATGTCTCTATGCGGCGTTCGGTCTCGGCACGCATGATGAGGACACTGCGTCCCGGTAATGTCGATACGATGCTGTCGCGTACGTTTTTCATGTCTTTGCGGTTCACGAGGTCGCGTAGCCTGACTTTGCCTCCGAGACCAAGCTCGGACAGCGCGACATTGAAATGGCACGCTGAGTCCGACGGATTGTATAGAGCCACGGCCTGTACTTTCCCATGGCGCCGTTCGATGTCTTTGGCCAGCACATATCCCTCGCCGCAACGCGCTACGACGCGGGCCTGAAGTCCGAGCGTATCCTGGTTGAGGGCAATCAGTTCCGGATTGGAGAGCAGACGGAGCGACGGCTCAGGGATTTTGGTGAGATCGCAGCCGATGAGCAGCGGCGAACTCATGATGCACCACATACCGAAGTGAACCTCCTCTTCGTTGACCGTCAGTCCGCGACCTATCTCAAGCATGTCCATGTCGTTGTAGTGTCCGGGGCTGCAATAGGCCGACAGATACATGTTCTTGCCGATGATGTCTTTCACCGATGCCCACCGCGGGCGTATGTCCTGGCTGATGCGCCACGAGCCGGCCAGCTCTTTTGCCCATGTACCAGGGAAGGTCCAGCGACAGATGTTCATTCTCACGTCCCCATGTCCGGCACGTACGAAGGCGTCGCGGATTTCCGTATATCGCCGTTGTTCGTCAAGATTGAGTTCATGTCCGGCTCCGCAGTAGTCGATCTTGATGAAGTCGAAGTCCCATTCGCCGAAATAGAGGTGTGCGTCCTGCTCCTCGTGACCGTAGAGTCCTGCCCCGAAACCGTTCTCGTCGTTGTCATAGCGCGAGCCGCAGGTGTTGGCTCCGGCGTCCGAGTAGATTCCGGCCTTGAGTCCGAGCGAGTGTATATGGTCGGAGACGCAGCGCATGCCTCGCGGGAAGCGTTGCGGATGGGGGTGCATCAGGCCGGTGGAGTCGCGCCACCCGAAGAATCCGTCGTCGACGTTCACCTGTCGGTAGCCTGCACGTGAGAGTCCTGTGGAGACGAGCGCGTCGGCCTGACGCATGATGAGCGAGTCGCTGATGTTGACCCGATATGTGTTCCAAGAGCTCCATCCCATCAGTGGCGTGGAGCCGTCGGCTGCGGCGCGCATGATCATGCAGGCCACAAATGTTGACAGCAAAAGGATTTTCCTCATGTCGTTATTGTTTTTAGGTTATTGTTCTTATAAAGTGGGGATTGTATGTCCGCCGCATGGCCTTAAACAAATCCCGCAAGTTTCGGGCGAGCCTGTTCTATAGTGCAAAAGTACGGAGAAATAAGGTTTTTTGAATATGTATTTTCGTACCAAAATCGGTAATTATGTACGATTTCGTATTTTTCGGTGCTCTTGTTGTCCGCTGACAATACAGGATAAGCATTTCTTCCGGCGGTGCGTTCTATTCTCAAACTCGTCAACACGTGTAGTCTGTTTTTCAAAAATGGCATGCCCCTTTCCGTGGAGTACGTTCTATTCTCAAGTTCGTCAACACGTGTAGAGTGCAACCTGTCTTCTGAAAAGAAAGATGTGGAAAAACGTTCGCTCCTCCGGATTTCACGGCGGTTAAATTCCACTGTCGCGGCTTTTCTCTACAGTTTAGAATGGCATCCGTGCTATGTGCGTTATGGTCCGGAATTGATATGCGTTATGGTCCGGAATTGAATAGTTCCTTACAAAATGCTGTATGAAGAAACTTCCGTTTTAGCGAAAATCCGGGGCTTTTCAGATGCCGTAAGGGCCTCCTTGGGTCGCGACGGGGCTGCTCTTGTGTTGCAACGGCGGCCCCGTCGCATTGCCGTAAGGGCCCCGTTGCAGAGCCGGGAGGCCCTTACGGCATGACTGTCCGGCCGCCGTAGGAAGATGACTGTCCGGTGGTGGTTTTGAAGGCGCTGAGGGTCAGCTGGTTATGGAAAATGTAAATATTCCATCACGGCGTCCCCTGATTTTTGATACGTCAATGCTTGCGATATTTGGAGGCACGCCGGAAATTTTTTCAAAAGTACCCCTAAAAAATGGTCTTAAATTCAGAAAAAATAAAACAGTGCCGAGGGTATGGCGCAAAGATATAAAGTCTCTTATTTGATCTATTTCAATAGGTAGTCTGCAAAAATTAGTTTATGCTTTGAACACAGAGACACGGAGTTCTAATAGTCCTCTGTGTCTCCGTGTCTCTGTGTTCAAAATCATGTTGCAATGTTTTTATGAAGCCCTGTTTAAGGTAACGCTTTGCGCTTTTGCGTCTTTGCATTTACATCATACTGCATAAAAAACGTGCCGGTATTGCGGTTATGCCATGAAAAATTGTTATATTTGCAGTCATGAGACTACGCAGGAAAAATCTACTGAGACATATACTGCTGCTGACAGCCTTCATCCTGCTTTCAGCGGCAGACACCCTTGCCGTTGATATAAACAAACTCGTGCTTTCGGCCAAGCGCATATCGTCGGTCGACGGGCTATCGGGAAACACCGTCTATGACATCGTTCAGGACAGCAGCGGCTTTGTTTGGATGGGAGCAGCATACGGACTGTGCCGTTACGACGGCTATTCGTTCGTCAACCACTATTCGCTCGGCAGCGACCCTACGCGCAAGATTGACGCCACGACGGGCAATCTCTATCACGACGCCCCCAATTTCCTGCTTTGGGTCCACACCTCCACGTTCGTATTTGCCTGCTACGACCTGCGTCAGGGCCGCTTTACCGACTATACGGGACGGGGCGACGAGACGCGGCCGTTCCGCCGTTTCCTGCGCTCGGGCGGTGATATGTGGATGTATGACACCCGTTCGGGAATCCGCCATGTGGCCTGCCGCGACGGCCGGTTCGTCTGCACGGACTATAACAAGGAGAATGGCCGTCTGCCGAGCAATCATGTGACGCGTCTCGTTGAAGACGGCCGACACAACGTCTGGGCGCTCACCGATTGCGGACTGCTGCGTATCGGCCCTGACGGAAAGGTGGCGACCGTGGTGGCCGGCCGACGCTACATCATGGGCAATGCCTACGGAGGCAACGTCCTTTGTCTCTCCTCCGGAAACAGGGTGGAGCTTTTTTCGCCTGACGGGCGTGTACTGCGCAGCATGGTTATCCCTGAGGAACTGGGAGCCGTGAAGACCATCAGGAGCAATTTCGTGTGGCAGGACCGTTGGATGATATTCAGCGGCGAGACCTACGCGATAGACCTCCGTCTGTTCAAGGCGTCGAAACCTGTCGACCTTCAGGTGGCCAACGGCCTCCTGCTCGACTCCATGGACGGCTATTTCTTTGAGTCAAACAAGAGCGGCGACCTCTGGATATTTCCTCCCAAGGGCGAGGTCAGGAAGCTGTCGCTTCTGAAGGATATCCGGCTTACGGTGGAGCGGCAGCGGAAATATAACGTACGGCGAGGCCGCGACGGACTGTTCTATATCGCTTCCCACGGAAACGGCCTCTTCATCTACGACTTCCCTACGGGGACGTTGCGACATTTTTCGGCCAACGACGCCCAAGCGGTGATAGACAACGATTTTCTAACCAACATCACCATCGGCCGCGACGGCTGTCTTTGGGTCGCTCAGGAGTCTGCCGGCGTGTCGCGCATAGCCGTTTCCGAGCAGTCGGTGGCCGAGTTTGTTCAGCCTGTTTCGGGGCTGAAGAGCACCTGGGCCAACAACGTCTGCATGGTTGCGGCGGCTGTTGGCGACGACGGGCGTGACGTCATATTGGCCACGAAGGACAACATGATGTATTCGTTTGATGTTGTCGGCGGCCGTATGACGCCCATCGGTGAGACGGCCGGCAGCGTCATGGCACGCATGACAGACCGTGGCGGCCATGAGTGGCTCGTCACGCGCGGCGGCGGACTGTATGTAGACGGACGCCGCTACAGCAAGCATGACAGCGGCCACCACATCCCTACGAACGACCTTTATGACATCTGGGAGGACCGTCACGGGCGTGTATGGATGGCATCCTACGAGAACGGACTCGTCATGACGCGCTATGAGAAGGACGGCCGTCTCAGGTTCCGCTCGCTCCTGAACCGCAATATCAACGAGGCGCGGCTTCACCAGTTTGAGCCCGGACCCGACGGCTGGCTTTGGATAGCGTCGTCAAACGGACTCTATGCCGTGGACACCAAGCGCCGCGAAATCACCAACGACGACTTCATCTGCTTCAACACCACCGCCGGCGGGTTTCCTTACGACGAGATGCGCTGTATGTTCTACGACGGCCGTTATCTTTGGACGGGCGGCAAGGGTAGCGGTGTTGTGCGTTGCCGTTTCGGCCGGGACATGAGCCTTGAGGAGACGGTCGCCGTCACCACCACCGAGGGACTGGCCGACAACAGCGTCGCCGCCTTGCAGGCAGACCGTCATGGCGCCATCTGGGCTGCCACGGAGAACGGCCTTTCACGGATATACGACAAGGACATGAAGGTGAAGACCTATCGCTTCGGCAAGTCTTTCGAACGTAACATTTATTCTGAAAATTGTGCCATGCAGCTTTCAGACGGCCGTCTGCTCTTCGGAACGCGCAGCGGATTGACCGTCATCACACCGCCGCAGGATGATGGCGGTGACGCCGCGATGCCACCACGTGTGTGCATCACCGACATAAGTATCAATGGCGTGTCTGCTGCCGACGGTGTTTTGCTGAAGCGTGCCGTCTGCTATTCGGACGTAATACGTCTGCGTCATAACGAAAACACCCTCTCTCTTTCGTTTTCCAATTTTGAATATGCCGGCATAGAGTCTGCCCTCTATCAGTATTATCTTGAGGGCGTGGATGAAAAGTGGCATCCGATGACCAGTGTCAGCCGTGCCGACTATGGCAATCTCAGTCCGGGCGCATACGTCTTCCATATACGTTCTCTCGTTGACGGACGTTGGGGACCGGAACGCCGGTTGACCATCATCATTGCCCAGCCGTGGTACAACACATGGTGGGCATGGCTGATTTACGTTGGCGTATCAGCTGCGCTTGGCATATACATATATAATAATGCACGCGAACGGCTGCGGCTCCATCAGCAGATGCGTCTGGAAAAACAACTCACAGAGTTTCGTCTGAGCTTCTTTACGAGTATCACCCACGAGTTTCGGACGCCGCTTGCCATAATCCAGTCGGCTGTGGAAAAACTCGGCGACGGCGAAGTCCGCCCGTCGCGCGCCGCTTTGCAGACCGCCCGTCGCGGAACGCGGCGCCTGCTCCGTTTGGTAGACATGCTGATGGAATTCCGAAAAATCAGCACAGGCAACATGCGTTTGCAGATAGAGGAGGACGATATCGTAGGTTTCATACGTTCTATATATCAGGATTTCTGGAGCATCGCCCGTCACAAGGAGCTACAGACGACGTTCACGCCATTTGCAAAGAGCCACACGATGGTGTTCGACAAGAGGATGGTGGAAATGATTGTGTACAATCTGATGAGCAATGCAGTCAAGTATGCTCCCGAACACGGCCATGTCTCACTGGCCGTGCGTCAGGAGAGCACCGGCCTTGTGATCACCGTTGAGGACGACGGTCCCGGTATTGGGGATGAACAGCAGAAGTGTCTCTTCCAGCCATTCATGCACGGACTCGTATCGCAGGGCGGAATGGGCATAGGGCTGTATATGGCCCATAGCATGGCCGTGCTCCATCATGGTTCACTCTGCTATCGTAGGGTTGGGGCGGACGGCGGTTCCGTCTTTACGGTAGTTCTTCCTGCCGAAGCTTCTGCATATCAGGCCGATGACTTCAAAAAAACGATGGCCGTTGACACGTCGCGGTCCGAAAGAGATACCGCCGCCTATGAGGAGACAATAAGGGAATTGGGCCCGAAAGCTCTCAACGACATGACCGTAGCTATAATCGAGGACGACCCCGATATGATGGCTCAAATCAGCAGTGAGGCCGGACGCTATTTCCATACGGACTGCTATGCCACGGGACAAGCGGCTCTTGACGGTATCGCAACCCGTCGCCCATCGTTGGTTATATGTGACGTGATGTTGCCTGACATGAGTGGCTATGATATTGTCAAACAACTGAAAAGCGGAGAGACCATGGCTTCGTTGCCAGTAATCATGCTGACTGCTTTGGATGACGACAGTCACCGTATGAAAAGTTATAATGCCGGAGCTGACGACTATATGGTCAAGCCATGCAACTTCCGTCTGCTCATAGCGCGTGCCGTCCAGCTGATAAAGAATGTCCGGAAGCAGGAAACGGTGTCGTCGCAGCAGTCTCCTTCTTCCGGACCGGTGGTCGTTCCGTCGCAACCACAGTTGATAACGTCGCAGGCGGACAAAAATTTTCTCGATCGTATAGCGGCCATAACGGCCAAACATATTTCCGACCCCGACTTCACCGTGGACCGTCTTGCCGAAATGCTTGGCATGGGCCGGACGAAGCTCTTTGCCAAGACAAAAGAGCTGACGGGAATGTCTCCAAACAAGTATCTGCAAAATGAGCGTATGGCCCTTGCCGCCGTATTGCTGTCTGAAGGTCGGATGACGGTGGCGGAAGTGAGCTATCGTGTGGGCATAAGGGACGCGTCGTATTTCAACAAGTGCTTTAAGGCGAGATATGGAGTTGTGCCCAGCAGATATAAAGGTTAGGTTACGTGCCGGACAGTTTTATTCCGGCACGTAGATAATCTGACCGTTGTCCAGCTGGTAGGCCGTGCCGAGACGCTTGCCCTGCGTTCCGTCGCCATCGGCTTTTTGGCCTGACGCCTTGTAGGTGTTGATTTCCTTTCCCTCTTTGGTTATTATTTCCATGTCGTCTTTTCCCGGATTTTTCACGATGGTGAAGTCTTCCTGTCCGAAAACCTCGGTCATGTTCATATGCATGACCATGGCCACCATGAGCGAGACGGCAAAAACCATTGCTACGTCAAACAGATTGACAACAACACTCAGCGGGTCGCTGTCGTCATGCTTGAGCAGACCCATCCTGCGGCGGCGCTGTCTCATGCTCCCCTCCTTTCTTCCTTTGTGGAGCAGACGGTGCGTGCCACATAGTCCAGATTGTTGATGTCCTTGGCATACCAGCGCTGTTTGGTCTGTGCCGTTGTCAGTCCCACAGCACTGATCACGAGACCGACGACTGTTGATGCGAACACCACCTGCATGTTGTAGGCCATGCCGGAGATGTCGCCGGAGGATAGTCCGACGAGTGCCGGACTCATGGATATGAGCGTACCGATGAGACCGAGAATAGGGCCGATTTTTGTCAGGATATGCGCCATGTTGATGTCCTTGGCGGCCTCGGCCTCAAACTTTGCTATCATGTAGTCGGCATAGTCGTCAGTGCGTGGTGCTGCCAACAGGTCGGAGAGGTAGAGCGTGAAGAGCGAGTCGGGATTTGACGGCAGGAGCCTACGAAGTCCGTCAACATTGTCCGGTGTCAGTTCCTTGATAACGTTGTCAAACCGCCTGCTGTTTTTTCGTCGTGTCATATACGCACTGTACGTTCCGCCAGCCATTAGGAGCGCGCGGAAAAAGAATACGATGAGAAGAATCACGTCAGGGATCAGCAGGCTGTTGGCTATCCCGAAAAGAGCTTTTGATATTATTTCCATAATGTCGTTGTTTTGTTTTTATTCCGTTTGGGATTTGTTTGAATGTGATAGTTGTATTGTATCAATATGTTATTAATCCGGGGGTGTCGTATTGTCTTTGGCTTGAGTGAAGTCTACTTCATTCCCTTGAACCTCAACCTTCCAATCGTCCTTTCTCCTATTGCCCCGGCCACAAAGAGCACGGCGAAGAGAGCCAATGCGGCAGCGAGCGCCTTGATGTCAAGTGGAGTCTCCTTTACCTTATATATAATGCAGCTGCTCTCCGTCGACGCCAGACCGAGCACACATACGAAACAGGCAACGAAGAGAAGCATCTCCACGCGGCTCTCGTCTGACGGAAGCAGGACATTCATCGTCCAGGCCGTGAGCGGCAGTCCGATGAACATCGCCGCTGCCATGGCGTGGATGGTGACGGCGAAGTCTGTGCCGACGGACGTGAACATGGCCTGCGTGAGCAGATAGAAGGCCACAGGAAATATCAGCAGGCTGGGGTAGAAGCGCAGCAGGGCCACCGATATGCGGCGCACGATGCCCGACGGGCGTTTGGGCGGAGTCTCATAGACGCCTCGCAGCCAGCATATCACGAAGGCAAAACATACGGCCGACTCGATGGTGACGATAACGGCCATTTCCTGCAGGGCAGCCGTGTTCTGAAGATAATCGGCAATCTGTGTTTTCGACTGTGACATGGCTGCTTCACCGGCGTATTCAACGAACGCCGCCACCACGGCCCCGAAAGCCATGCGGCCGCGCCACGGCCACAGGCTCAGTTTCAGGGAACAGCCCAGAATGATGAATACTATCAGTGCATATATTATCAGTTCCATCTTTCTTGTTCTGTTATTTGTTGTCGCTACCGCGCTTGCGGCGCATCATTATCACTGTTACGACGAAAGCCACGACGACAATGGCTACGACGACGATGCCGCCCGCGGCGCTGCGGTTTTCCGCCTCCGGTGCTGCCGTGGTTGTTTCGCGCTCCATCACCATGGCCTTCTTTTCACCGGATGACGGCTTCGCTTCGGCCATACGGCGCATATCTTGTTCGTATGTATTGGCAGCCTGTTTCCCGGCATTTGCGGAAATGAACTTGCAGAGTAGCGGATTGCCACCCTCAAAGGCGGAGCCTGACGGGCCGTATTTGCTGACGAACGACGTGTGGAGGCGCGCTATGTCAGCCAGCTGTTCCTTTGTAGCCTTCCAATATCCCTTGCGTGCGGTCTCCATCATGGTGGCTGTAATTTCCATCATTGCCGCCGGATTGGTTTCGCCCATGGCTTCATGTATTCCCAAGTCGTGGCTGTCTTTCACGTAAACGTCATATATCTCGTCCCACATCTGTTTTGTAACGGCCTTCGGCTTCATCACATTCCAGCCGTATGTGTTGCGCACCATCTCGGCCAGGGCGTCTGTCGATGTCGCTCCGCCATGTATAGCCTCCTTGATGTATGACGGATTGAAGAGTTTTGTGCGTGCTTCCACAGCAATGGCGTCCTTTGAATCCTGCATCCGGTAGCCGTTGCGGTTGCGGTAGTCGCTGAAGTAGGCGTCCGGATCTTTGTCGGTGATGTTTCGTATGGCGAGGTTCATTCCTCCCATGAACTCGTAGACATGGTCGAGACTTAGAGCCCCCCACGAGTTGTTCTGCCGTGGCTGTACTACAACATCGGTGCGTGTCAGGGCTGCGGCGAAAGCCTCTTCGGCGTGTGCCGACCATTTTGTTTCGTCACCGTAGAAGGCGCCCATGTTGCTGACATACTGACGGGCAACTTCGCTTTCGTCGTTCCAGGCGTTGCCCTGTTCCACCATCCCCTGAATGCCGGAGCCGTAGCCGCCGTTCAGTCCGCCGAACACGCGGTAGGCAGAGAGTTCGCGCGCCTCTTTAGGAGATACGCCTTTGTCTATCAGATAGCGTTCGCTTTCCTCCACACCCTTGCGTACCATGTTTTCTGTGTCACCGTCGTCGGCTGTTGCCGCCATTGCCACGGCACGGTGGATGAGGAACAGACGTGATGCCGCGAGGTCGCGGAGCTGGCCCGATGTCTGGACCACAACGTCGATTCTGGGCCGTCCGAGCTGTTCGGATGGTATGAGGCGCAGATCGTTCACGCGGCCGAAGCGGTCGCGCACTGGCTCTACGCCGAGCATGTAGAGCACCTGTGCTATCGTTGCTCCTCCCGTCTGGATGAACTCTCCCGACCACAGCGTATAGCTCACTTTGCGTGGGAACTCACCGTTATGAGCCTTGGCGTAGTCATCTATAGTGTTCTTCGCCAGGGTTATACCTTTCTCCCAGGCGTCCTCCGAAGGAGTTTCCTCTGCGTTTATGGCAAAGAGATTGCGTCCTGTCGGCAGTGTGTTCGGGTTTGCTATCGGGTCGCCGCCTGGTGACGGTGCCGTGAATCCGCCGTTGAGAGCGTTCATCAGCGCGTCAATTTCCGTCTGCGGACTTTCCAGGAGCATGCGGCGGTAGACGGTCACGTTTCGCAGTGCGCGCTCAATGTCGTCGACAGCCAGTGCAAGGTTTGTATTCTCATTTTCTGCAGCTTCCTGTTTCTCAACTGTGGGCTTTGTTTTTCCCATAGCTTCACGCATCTTATTTATTGCTTTGGGGTTTGCTCCCATCTTCTGTGCCACCTTGATCATCATTTCCGGATCTTTCTTTGCGAGCATTTTGCGCATTTGGTGGCGCATGAATTTAGCCACGATGCCGTTTTTGGGCTCGGCTATCGGTCCTGTCGTTTTAGGCTTCATGTTAGCTGCGCCCGTTGCTTTTGCGTCCTTTTTCCCAGCCGCCTTCATCATAGCCAGCATGCCTTTTGGCGCATTCCGTTTTGCTATTATCTCGCGGCAGCGGTTTAGTTGTTCCTTGTCGATGCCAGCCACCCGGCATATCAGTTCGTCCGTCACGTTGCCGTTTCCGTCATAGAGCTGTTCCACAAGTCGCTTTGCGGGAGCCATGTATGTGTCGTTGAAGAGCATGTTGCCCGATTCCACGCCTTTGCGTACGCGTCCCGTCTGCCGGTCGATGTTGTATTTGCAATAAGCTATAGGGTCGGTTGTCATGGCAAAAACCGACGTGCGTATGTCGCCTGCCGCGTATGGAGTTCCAAGCCGATAAGGTGTTCCACCCACTTTTTCGTTCATCAGCTCTTCGGCATATGTTTCTATGCGGTTGATGTCGTCGTCGTTGTATGTCGTTTGGCCGTCTGTTGGCAGTCTAAGGTCCTTGTCAATTCCCAGTATAGCCACAGCCTGTTTGATTTTTTGGGCCGTTGCCGTCTTGTTCTCCGTTTTGGCGGAATATTCACGGAGCAGCTTTTCGAGTCCTTTATACGTGTCGCGTAGATTACTTTCGTGATACGGCGGAGTCAGATGAGACACCATCTGGGCATACGAGCGGCGCTTTGCTGTCATGGCTTCGCCCACGTTGTCGATGGTGTAGAGATAGAAATGAGGCAGTTCGCCTACAAGGCGGTCGGGCCAGTCGGCCGACGACAGCGCCACCTGCTTCTGCGGTGTGAACTCGAGACTGCCGTGAGTGCCGAAGTGAATAAGTGCGTCGGCGCGGAAACCGTGCTGTATCCAGAGATACGGTGCGATGTAACTATGTGGCGGAACCTCATCCGTTCCGTGGACTATGCGGAATTCATCTTTTCCCTCGCCCGCCATTGGCTGTGGCAGGATGACCACATTTCCGTATTGCAGACGCGGAAATGCCAGTTGTCCGTTGTCCGTACGGAGTATGTTGTGGTCGCCGGGAAACTTTCCGAACGTCTTGTTCACAGCGTCTATGCGGTCGGCACGTAACGACGTTCTGCACCATCCGTCATATTCGTCACGGCCCACCAGCTGCGGATTTCCGTTGCGGAGGAAATTTGCGGCGCTGCCTGCTGCAAACGAATTGAATATCGAGCCGCGCTCGTCTATCTGCTTTTCAAATTCGGACAGAGTTGTTGGCAGTCCGTCGAGCCGGTATCCCTGCGCCTTCATGTTGCATAGAAAGCCGTAGAGCGAGGGAACTACATCAAGTCCGCTGGCCACGAGTTTTGCCTGGCCCGGTCCCTTGAAGTAGACTATGGCCACACGCTTGTCGCCATTTTGCTTTGTGCGGAGGGCCATATAGCGGTCAACCGTAGCGATGAAACTTTCGAGACGTTCAGGAATAGCGTATGATTTCAGCAGTCCGTTGTCGTCCCGTTTCTGGGCAAAGAGCACCTGAGTGCGTATGGCTCCGTCAATTTCCGGTGTCACTACGCTCTGTGAAAGAAATCCGCCCATCATGCCCATAGCGTCGTCTTCCCATTCGGCTGCCTCACCGTTGATGGTCAACGGGTCAAAGAGTAGCGTGTTGTTGGCTTTGAGCAGTTCCACCATGTCGTCGCCGAGCCGTCCGTGGGCAAGATTGATTACCGCTTCCGGGCGTATTTCCGCCACATAGTCGGTAAGACGAGCGAGCGACGTGACCGGATAGACGTTATATCGTTTTGTGGCCACGAGTGCCTTGACGAGGTCTGAAGGGTCGGCAATCTGTCCTGTCACGATGATGCGTCGGCCGCCTTCCACATATATTCCTGCGCTTTTCATATAGCGTTCATAGTCGGCAACAGACGTGAAACAGCGTTCCTCGTCGGCCTCGGGAAAGTATAGATAGTCCGTCGGCTTCTCCTCCGGAGCCTCCGGGGCGTCACAGAAAGCCGCTTTCCCGTCGATGTTGCGTCGCAGGAATCGCAGCAGATTGCGGTAGTTGGTGCGTCCTCCGTGCATCATATACTGCTGTACGGTTACGGTTTCGTCGACCGTAAGATTGGTGATGTTGTTGTCTGGGTTGGTGGCCATTGTCGTATAGACGGGCGTTCCGCCTTCGGCCAGCTGCTGCAGATGGGCGCGCTGTTCGGCCGTGATGTTGAGTCCCATGCCGTTTACAAAGATGATGTCGTAACCGTTGAGGTCGCCAATGTCATCCGTCGCCACGTCAAACAAGCGTACGAACGAATTGTCGTTGGCCTGCGAGAAGCTCTGTAAGGCTATCGGCTGGAAGTTTACAAAGGCAATGTATGTGCGGGAAAACCACACGTTCCATACGCTGATGGCGCAGGCAATTATGGCGACGGAGGTCAGAATGACAGCGAGGCGTCGTCGGGAGAGTCTTATTTTAATCATAAAGAATTATTTGTTTTTAATGTTCATTATGTCTATTTCCTGTTGAAAAGTTTCTCTATGTCCACGGCAACGGTGGCGCTGAAAGTGGTTCCTTCCGTCACCGGAGAGTTGTATTCGTAGCTCTTTGGCCTGTAGTTGAACAGGTTGTCGGCCGTCAGTGTGAGTCTGAAAGCGTTGAAGAAACGCTGCGATAGAGCCAGTTTCCATATCGTGTATGCCGGCGATGAGGCCACCACATAGCTGTTGTAGTCGCCGTCAGCAAAAGTGTGGTAGTGGACCGATGAGAGATAGCGTCCGGAGAGCGTTACGTCAAATTCGTAGTTGCGCAGTACTTTCCGGTAGTCAATCTTGGCTGTCAGTGAGTGTGGACGTGAGTCTGACGTGTTGGGTTGTCCGTTGCGTGTGAACTCGTGGAAATAGGCATAGGCCACTTTCGCGCCGATTCCGCAGGGATAGCGTGCCGCTACGGAGACATCCGTTCCGAGCAGATTACGTCCGCTGACATTCTGATATACCATTGCTCCGCGTCCGTTTTCGCGCGTAGGGTCCCACAGGGTGGTTATTTCGTTGTCCATGATGTTGTAGTAGCCGGTGGCCGTCAGGCTGTAGCGGCTGTGTGAGTATTCTGCCGAAAGGGCGAAACTGTGGCTGCGTTCAGCCGTCAGGTTGCGGTTGCCATAGATGGTGAAGATGTTGGCCATGTTGAAGTTCATATACATCTCCTTGAGAGTGGGAGCCTTGAAGCCGCCGGAATAGGAGCCGCGCATTCGGAGCCGGCCGAGGCTGTACATAGCGGCGAGTTTCGGAGTGACGTTCCATCCGGATTTGGACATCCAGTCGGCTCTCAGTCCGCCGATGACGGTCCAGTGGCTGCCGAGAGTCAGTTCGGCCTGTGTGAATATGTCGGCCGAATGTTGTGAGTGGTCGGTTCCGGTCTCAAACTGGTATGACATGAGAAAGTCGCTCATGGCGTCGCCTCCTGCCGTTAGTGTGACGTTCTGTCCGAGTGGCATGGTGTAGAGTGCGCGCAGCGTGTTCTGTACGTTTTTATATTCAATGAAGTCGGAAGAGATGGCCGGATAGAAGTTGCTTTTGTCATATCTGTCGAACGTGTAGGAAACGTCAATGTTTCCCCGGTCGCCCGTGGCTGACTGTAGTCGCAGTCCGCCGGAGAAATCGCGGGCGCGGTCTTTCTTGTGTTCCGACGAGTTGCGTTCGTGGAAATAGTATCCGGCGCGTGCTGTCAGCGACGTTCGGTCGGTGAACGAATATGTCAGTTTTTCCTTGAAGTTCCATTGGCGGTTGCCGTAGACGGCCATAGTGTCTGTGCCGGAGCGTCCTGTTAGTGAATAAGTGTCGGTGCTGTTTGTCTGTACGCTTGTCAGGCTGTTCCAGTGTCCGCTGTTTATGCCGAGTTGTCCGCCGTGGCGCTGTTCGCCGTGGCGTGAGCCGAAATGTGTGTTCAGATTGGCAGTCCAGCGGTTGGTGGCGCGCTTTGTTATGATGTTTATCACGGCTCCGACAGAGTTTGAGCCATAGAGTGCCGATGCCGCTCCCTTGATAATCTCGATTCGTTCGATGTCGTCGGTGTTGAGTCGGAGGAAGTCGGTGTTGTCGAGTGTCTCGCCCGCCAGGCGCTCACCGTCAACGAGGAACAGTATGGCCATGCCTCCGAGTCCCTGCATGGATAGCGCCACCTGCTGGTCCATGGAGAATGAGAATTCCAGTCCTGGCATTTCGCTGATGAGCACGTCCTGTATGTTGGTGGCGTCGAGTTTCTCTATTTCGTCTGCCGTTATGATTTGTGTCACCACGGGTGTGTTTCCCAACAGTTTCGGTGTGCGCGTTCCGGTGACGGTGATGGTGTTGAGGTTGATGAGGTCTTCGCCGAGCCGGAACACAAGTTGTCCGTCCGTGGTGTTCTTTGAGGGAGCCACCACCGTCTGTGTTTCCTGTCTGTAGCCAACCATCTTGGCCGTCAGTCGGAAAGTTCCTTCCGGCAGTCGTAGAGTGAAGCGGCCGCTTTTGTCGGCCTGTGTGGCGATGGGGTGGCCCTCGACGTTGATATAGGCGTAGGGCAGAGGTTCGTTGCGGTCGGTGACAATATGTCCTTCAACGATATGTTCAGCTCCGAAGACGGTTGCTGAGAGAGTGAGGAATAGAGTGAAGATGAGTGTTCGGAAGGTCATTGCTGGGTGGTTAGGGGATATACGTAGTCGAAAGAGACATATCCTTTCGTGTCATAATTATATGGGTTGGAGAAAGCTGTGAACATCACAGCTCCCACAGTTCCATTGGCGGTTCTCACCAGATAGACGCGCCCGGACATGGTGTACGTTGGCGGCATGGAGCTGGTGTCAACGTTGAGCCAGCGGCCCATGACCTTGTTGATCCGGCTTGGTGCCGTGACGAGATATCCATCCATCATGTGGCTCATGTCCGTGGTGATTTTGTCGTCCTCATCGGGGACGTATTCGGTGGTTTCGGGCAGAGTGTAGCGTCCTGCGGCGAGGTCGTCGGTGAGATTGCCGAGTGAAGTGTAGTTTGTTTCGAATACACCTCCGCCGTTGGTGCGGCAGTCGTAGCGGTGGAGCGCGAATGTCCATCCGTCGGGCACATTGTCCGTGTTGTCGTATGGCAGAGTGGTCTGTGTTCCTGCGGCGAGGTCGATGTAGACCCATGTGGTGTAGCTCGTGGCGTCAATATAGCTGAACGTACCGTTGCCGGAGGCCGGCGCTACGTCGGAAGGGTCGTCGTAGATGCCGTCACATGACAGGAGCGGAAAACCCGCTCCCGTCATGAACAGCATGCACAAAAGTCTGCTTTTTGTTTTCATTTTCAGTCTTTTCCCGATGGATTATTCTGCTGTTGTGGCATTCCCGTTTGTAAACGTGATGTTGAGGCCGCCCATCACTGCGGGCAGTGTGAACACAACCGTGCAGGATTTGAAGTCGCCGGCGAACGTTCCTGCCATTATGCAGGCATATTCCTTCGGCTCTTTTCCTGCCATGCCGAGAACAGCCTTTCCTTCACCGCTGAGGGCGAAAGCTCCGTTCTCTTCTTTCACTGTGGCCGATGGTATGGTCATTGTGCCCCACTGTGATGAGGTCAGTGTGATGTCGGCCGTACCGTCTTCGTTGACAATGATATCAATCTTCTCGCCGTCTGCTACGATAGGGTCGGGGCTGTAGGCAAACGAAGCCGACGTCTGTCCGGTATAGTTCCCTTCCATGCCGGCCCATGTATATCCTGTTGGTGTTATCTGAGTGTTGTCGACATTTGTTTCGTTTTCATCGTCGTCGCTGCTGCATGAGAACAGAGTTACGGCGGCCATGAGAAGGAAAAGATACTGAATTTTGTTTTTTAATGTTTCCATAATTGCTTTGCTTTTTTGTTGTTTTCTAAATCGGCTGCAAAATTATCAAGAAAATATTTCGGCCGCAATACTTAAAAATCGTGAAATGTTTCCGCTGTCGTTCCGCCGTCTAAGTGTAGCCGGAGGGGGCGCGCCGCTATATATTAATATGTGTCCGGTATATCAGCGGTAGCGAAACATGGGAGTTTCTGCATTCCGCTCATCACTATATGCTAATCATAATGAGGTATATGAAAACCGGCAGATGTGATTCGTGGCAATGTCCGTAGAGCCTATAAGTCCTGACAGGACGCAGGCTGACTACTCTTGGCATGTAGTCCGAAATTCGTAATTTATCTGACAAAAGGCCTCAAATCCTTGAAGAATTCTGAAATAAAAATCCCGTGGTCGCAAATTCTCGAAATTTGGGCGTGCATCTTTTATTGCCTGACGCACAGTGTGTTGCAACGAAATCAGCGAAAGTGTGCAATAAAAACGGGCCCAAACTTCTGCCGTAAGGGCCTTACGGGGTTGCAACGGGGCCGTTGTTGCATTGCAGCGGCAGCCCCGTTGTGAGGCAACGGCGGCCTTATTGCATAGCCGTAAGAGCCTCCCGGCCCGACGACGGTCGGATTTTTGGATGGTGACGTAGGCAAAATGTCAAAGTTTCGGCTTTGCCGCTCTCTAGAATTAAATTTTTCAAGTGTTAAATTCCGTGATATTATAATTACATAATGGCGGACTGAAAATCCCAGTTACGGACGATGTCTTCAGTTGCCGGAAATGTTGCCGGACTGTCTGCGTGCCTTTTATTCGGGCTGCCGTTTATGGTCGGAAAAGAAAAAAAGCATATCTTTGCATATCATTTTCAAATGACATCCATGTATCAATACAGCAAGACAGAGGCAATACGGCGCATGAACAGCCTGTCGGAAGCCGGACGGGAATTCATTTTCATTATCGACTATGAGCAGCAACGGGCGTATGTAGAGGAAGCCTGCAAAGTGGATAGCCGGGAATGTTTGTTCGATTTCGGGGGCATTGGTAACGCAGAATCCCACAGCAGCGGGAGAGCCGGTGATGTCACATGGAAAATATATCCGCCTTCGTTCGACGAATATAGCAGCTCTTTCAATATCGTGAGGAACCATATCATGGCCGGAAACAGCTATCTTGTCAATCTGACATTCCGTGTGGCGGTAGAGACAAACCTCACCACCCGCGAGATATTCACAGTCTCAAACGCACCCTACAGACTATGGATGAAAGACCGTTTTGTTTGTTTCTCGCCCGAAACCTTCGTACGTATAGGCAGCGACGGTCGTATGAGTTCATATCCAATGAAAGGCACCATCGACGCGACGCTGCCTGATGCGCACAACCGTCTCATGAGTGACATGAAGGAGGCTGCCGAACATGCAACCGTCGTTGATCTGATAAGAAATGACCTGAGTATGGTTGCCGACAGGGTCAACGTGGCCCGATACCGCTACTGCGAACGGATAGCCACCAACAAGGGAGCGATTTTGCAGACAAGTTCCGAAATTACCGGCATGCTGCCGGCCGGCTATCCGTCACACATCGGCGACATTATCTTCAGTCAGCTTCCCGCCGGCTCCATCACCGGTGCGCCAAAACAGAAGACATGCGGAATCATATCCGAGGCGGAGACATACCGGCGCGGATTCTATACCGGTGTGATGGGACGCTGTGACGGGCGTAGCCTTGACAGTGCCGTGATGATACGTTTTGTCGAGCAGGATGCCGACGGCCGCCTTTTCTATAAGGCCGGAGGCGGAATAACGTCGAAGAGCGACGCCGAAAGCGAATACAAGGAACTTATACAGAAGATTTATGTGCCATTTTGTTGAAACCATACGTATAGATGGCGGGCAGGCGAAAAACCTGTGCTACCATGAGAAAAGAATGAACGAGACACTCTGTCGTTTATTCAGTGACGCCGGCGGCTGCCGAACGGTGGCAGACGCTCGCCGGACTGCTCCTCGATACAGCCTGTCAGACCACCTGTGCCTGTCACCGGATATGGATAATATTAAGTGTCGTGTGGTGTACGGCAAAGACGGTATATCGGAAATAACATACTCCGAATATACCCTCAGACCCGTACGCTCTCTGCGTCTCGTATGTTCAGACGATATTGACTATTCCTGCAAAAGCACTGACCGTAAGGCTATAGACCGTCTTTTTGGCCTGCGGGGCATAAGCGACGACATAATCATCGTAAGACGCGGACTTCTCACCGACACGTCAATAGCCAACATCGCCTTATACGACGGGACGGTCTGGCAGACGCCGCGCCTCCCGCTGCTTGGAGGCACACGACGCGAGTCGCTCCTTGACCGCGGCATATTGCACGAGACAGACATCACGCCTGACATGCTCGGTTCGTTCTCGCGTATAAGGCTGTTCAATGCCATGATAGACTGGGGCGTACAGGAATTGTCCGTAGAGTCGGTGGTGTGGTGAGGCGGCCTATGCGGAAAGACTGGCTGATATGCGTATATGTTAAGAATCGGGTTTTCAGAAATGGATATTCAACCGTGGCATGCCGGAAACGGGGAAGCCTGTGTTCATAAAGCCGGCAATACCGTCAGCCGCTGCAACATGGCATCACTCGTAAACAGCCGGCGCAACAAGGATATCATCTCGCCGACGTTCCCGCAAACAGCTATTTTGCATCCTATCGGGATAATTTGCAGGGGATAAGAAGCCGTATGTCAGAAAAAAAGCATAACTTTGCAGTCAGGACAAACATTATTTAAAGAGATATAACTTATTATGGCAACAACACCAGAATTCAAGTACGCCCCGATGTTTCAGATGGGCAAAGACGACACGGAATATCGCCTGCTTACAAAAGAAGGCGTGTCGGTAGGCGATTTCGAAGGACACGAAATCCTTAAAGTATCCAAGGAGGCTCTCACGATGCTTGCCCAGCAGGCATTCCACGACGTAGAGTTCATGCTGCGCCGCTCACACAACGAGCAGGTGGCAAAGATACTGACAGACCCGGAAGCATCAGAGAACGACAAATATGTAGCCTTGCAGTTCCTCCGCAACGCCGAGACAGCATGCAAAGGGGTGCTGCCTTTCTGCCAGGACACCGGCACGGCCATCATACACGGAGAAAAGGGCCAGCAGGTATGGACGGGATTCGAGGACGAAGAGGCTTTGTCGCTCGGTGTCTACAACACGTTCACTCAGGACAATCTGCGCTACTCGCAGAATGCTCCGCTCAACATGTACGACGAGGTTAACACACGCTGCAACCTTCCGGCACAGATAGACATTGAGGCCGTGGAGGGTGCTGAATATCGCTTCGTGATGGTGGCAAAGGGCGGCGGCTCGGCCAACAAGACATATTTTTATCCCATGACCAAGGCTACGATTCAGAACGAAGGCACGCTGCTGCCTTTCCTTGTAGAGAAGATGAAGAGCCTCGGTACGGCCGCATGTCCGCCTTATCACATCGCATTCGTCATCGGCGGCACATCGGCTGAGAAGAACTTGCTGACCGTCAAGCTCGCCTCAATCAAATACTACGACAACCTGCCCACCACTGGCGATGAGACGGGCCGCGCCTTCCGCGACATCGACCTTGAGGAGAAACTGCTTGTAGAGGCACAGAAGATAGGCCTCGGCGCACAGTTCGGCGGCAAGGCCCTTGCCCACGACATCCGCGTGATCCGTTTGCCGCGCCACGGCGCAAGCTGCCCCATCGGTATGGGTGTCAGCTGCTCGGCCGACCGCAATATCAAGGCTAAAATAAACAAGGACGGTATCTGGCTGGAGAAGATGGACTGCAATCCCACGGAACTCATTCCCGAAGAACTGCGCAATCCGGGCGAGGGAACCACAGGCATCGTCATAGATCTTGACAAGGGCATGGACGCCGTGCGCGCCGAACTGACGAAATATCCCGTCAGCACCCGCGTCAACCTGAATGGAACCATCATCGTGGCACGCGACATCGCCCATGCAAAGCTGAAGGCTCGTCTGGACGCCGGTGAGGAAATGCCGCAGTACTTCAAGGACTATCCTGTGCTCTACGCCGGTCCGGCAAAGACTCCTGAGGGCTATCCCTGCGGCTCTATGGGCCCGACCACGGCCAACCGCATGGACCCCTACGTCGATGAGTTCCAGGATCATGGCGCCAGCCTCGTGATGATTGCCAAGGGCAACCGCAGCGACGTCGTTACGGAGGCATGCAAGAAGCACGGCGGATTCTACCTCGGCACTATCGGCGGCGTTGCCGCAGTGCTCTCGCAGAGCAGCATCAAGAGCATAGAGTGCGTGGAATATCCCGAACTTGGCATGGAGGCAATATGGAAGATTACCGTCGAGGACTTCCCTGCATTCATTCTCGTTGACGATAAAGGCAACGACTTCTTCAAGCAGCTGAAGCCGTGGACGCCGTGCGCTAAATAAAAACATTCTGCTCCTCCCGACCTTCTCAAAGGGGAAAAGCCGGATATGTCTGAGGCTATAGACACTCTGATGGCATATCAGACTCCTCCACTCTGGTGAGGCCGGGAGGAACTTCTTTTTTTCATTATGAAAGACAAGTTCATATCCCTGCTGCGTGGAACCGGTCGTCAAGGTATCGACAGCGTTATTACATATCTCGAAAAGGTGGGCTTCTTCGAAGCTCCAGCCTCAGTAAACCGCCACCTGAGCTACGAGGGCGGACTGTTGGAACATTCGCTCAACGTCCATCGTATGGGCATGATGTTGCGCGGACAGATGATAGAAATGAAACCGGAACTGGCCGGACAGCTGTCCGAAGACAGCGTCACCATAGCCGCATTGCTGCACGATGTGTGCAAGGCCAACATCTACAAGACGGCGAAGAAGTGGCGCAAGGACGAACAAAACCGTTGGGAACAGTATGACACGTATGATACGGACTACTCCCGTTTTCCACTTGGTCACGGCGAGAAGTCCGTCATAATGCTCCTACGCCTCGGCCTCGAACTGACCAACGACGAGATTATAGCCATCCGATGGCACATGGGAGCATGGAATCTGCCTTTCCAGAGCTATGAGGACAAGTGCAACATATCTGAAGCGAGCGACCATCCGCTCACCGCAATCATACAGGCTGCCGACGGACTGGCTGCGCATATATTGGAGAAATGACATGCTGATTGGCCGTATGCGGAATATGACATGGCCCCCTTCCGCATCGGAAATGTGACGGCCATCGCCGCCGACTTCGATTCACCGACGTTCTACGTCTTTAAGGCCGTTCCCTGAGAAGGGGGAAGGCCTGAGAATCCAATAAGCCGTTGAGACAAAGCCCATGACGCTGCTGAGTCACGGTCTTGTTGACCGGTCGTCCCCGGGGCACAGACGCCGGTTGATACCGTTTTCTGTGCATCGGCCTTCGGGCTTAACATAGCCATAATCATCAACAACACGTTTATTCTTCACTCCTGATTAAGGAAAAATACATTTATAAGTTTTTCTTTTGTCATTCTGAACATTTATACTACCTTTGCAGCCGATTTGCAAACAGCAGATTAAGGGGTGGCTGAATATTGAAGCCTGAGAACATACCCTCTGACCGGAACAGGATAATGCCTGCGGCGGGATGAAGAACCGGAATACTTGGTATGAAAGTTTTGCGTGTTCAAACATGAAAAGACCCCCTTTTTATGTATTTTAATTATTAAGACTTCTATGAGAGGAAAGAACATTTTGGCGATGGCCGCATTGGTATATGCTGTCGCCGCCAGGGCCGCACAGCCTGAAGAAGTGACCATCGACACGCTCACTTCCTATGCACTTCAGGATGTGCAGGTGGTGTCAACGCGTGCATCGAAGAACACACCGATGGCTTTCAAGAACATTGGAAAGGACGAAATCAAGAGCATGAATACTGGACGGGATGTGCCGTATCTGATGGCGCTCACACCGTCGGTGACAATCACATCCGACGCTGGAAACGGTATAGGATATACCTCGTTGCGTGTGCGCGGCACTGACCCCACACGTATAAATGTTACGGCAAACGGCATTCCGTTGAACGATGTTGAAAGCTCGACGATGTATTGGGTGAGCAACAACGACCTTATTTCAAGCATGCAAAGCGTGCAGATACAGCGCGGCATTGGCACGTCGACAAACGGCTCGGGGGCTTTCGGCGCCACGGTAAACATGCAGACGGAAAACATCGGAACAACTCCGTTTGTCAGTCTCGATATGGCCGGAGGCAGCTACAACTCGCACAAGGAAACATTACGCTTCGGCACAGGTCTCATCAACGGACATTTCGGCATACAGGGCCGTCTGTCGGACATCGGCTCAAAAGGCTATCTGGACCGTGCGTCAAGCAAGCTCAACTCCTATTTCCTGCAAGCCGGATATTTCGGAGACAACACCATGCTGAAACTTATCGCATGGAACTCGGTGGAAGAGACATACCACGCATGGAACTATACATCGAAAGAAGAGCAACGGCTATATGGACGTACGTACAACTCGTGCGGTGTTTACTACGACGGGGATGGCCGTATGTGTTTCTACGACGACCAGACGGACAACTTCCATCAGCAAAACTATCAGTTGTTGTGGAGCATGATGCTGGGCAACGAGTGGAAGCTCAACGCCGCGTTACACTATACCAATGGTTTGGGATATTACGAAGAGTACAAGTCCGGCCGCACATGGGCTGAGTATAACCTGACAGATGACTGGAACATGCAGGGAGATCTGGTGCGTCAGAAGAAAGTGGAGAGCGACTTCTATGGCGCAATAGCATCGGCAAACTATACCAAAAACAACATAACGGCAACTATTGGCGGAGGATGGAACCGGTATGACGGCGATCACTACGGCAACGTGAAATGGACCGGAACTCCATATTATACAATGAAAGATGCCGATGGCAACAAATATAAGCAGTATGTGCAAGGTCCCGGCAATCTCACACCCGGCATGGAATATTACCGTAACAATGCCGTAAAAACGGACTTCAACATATACGGCAAACTCAACTGGACATTCCTAAAGGGACTGAGCGCCTTTGCCGACATGCAGTATCGCCATGTCGGATATGCCATGAGCGGACCGGGCGACGACTGGGACTGGGAGGTCATGGAGCAGATATGCTTCAACGTAGATGACGATTTCGATTTCTTTAATCCAAAATTCGGTCTGACATGGAGTCCTGGCAAAGGACACACTGCCTATGCTTCGGTTGCTGTTGCACACAAAGAACCCACACGCAATGACTATGAAGACAATATCGGCAACAGCCTTAAATCGGAGACGCTGACCGACTGGGAGGCAGGATACAGATTTCAAAACGGACGGTTCAGCGCAGGAGCCAACTTTTACTACATGTACTATAGCGACCAGTTTGTGCTGACAGGCGAACTAAATCACATAGGTGAGATGATGGCACGCAACGTGGGCAAGAGCTACCGCATGGGCATGGAACTGGAAGCCGCATGGCAACCGGCTGACTGGTTCCGCTGGGATGTGAACGCTACACTGAGCCGCAACCGCGCCAAGGACTGGACCGTTACGCTTGATGACGGAAGCGTGGCCACACTCGGAGACACACCGCTGAGTTTCTCGCCGGATTTCCTGTTAAACAACATTTTCTCGTTCAACTATAAAGGTCTGAGCGCAAACATACAGAGTCAGTATGTCGGGGAGCAGTATCTCACCAACACCGGTATGAAGAGCTACACCAATTATGCTGCTGACGGCACCGTCCAGCAAGTGGGAACGACACTCGAAGACTACTTTACAACAAACATTAACGTGGCATACAACTTCAAAATGAAGAGTTTCGGACTGAAAGATGCTACAATCGGTGTTACGTTCTACAATGTATTCAGCTCACAACACGACAACAACGGATGGGCTTCACCTGAATACAGGAAGACATCCGACGGAGGTGTAGAGGCTTACTGCATGGACGACTTGTATGAGGCCGGCTTTGCGCCGTCGGCTCCGTTCAACTTCATGGTGAACCTCTCACTAAATTTCTGATTGCCATAAACAGAGAATAAGAGATTGTGCCGACAGACAGAAACAATGCTCAAGCCTGTCTCATGACACAATCTCTTATTATATAGAAAAACAATATGAACGACGTAATGACATTTCTCGGAGCCCATTGGCTCGACATATTAAGTACAACAATAGGACTTATATATATCGCTTTGGAGTATAGGGCAAGCATCGCTCTGTGGTTTGTGGCCATAGTAATGCCCGCCATAGACATCTATCTGTATTGGTCGGTAGGACTTTACGCCGACTTCGGCATGGCCATTTACTATACGCTTGCGGCCGTCTACGGATATGCCTCATGGAAATTCGGAGGAAGAAAAGACGGTAATGCTGCCGTAGAACTGCCCATCACCCACATGCGTAAGTCACATATCCTGCCATCTGTCTTGGCTTTTATCGCCGCATGGGCCGCCATATACTGGATACTGGTTAGTTTCACCAACAGTGACGTGCCTGTGACGGACAGTTTCATCAACGCTCTGAGTTTCGTCGCTCTGTGGGCGCTGGCCCGCAAATATGTGGAGCAATGGCTGATATGGATAGTCATCGACGTCATCAGCTGCTTTCTCTACGCCTATAAAGGCATACCGTTCAAGGGCGCGCTATATGGCCTTTATGTCGTGATAGCGATAATGGGATACAGGAAGTGGCGGCGCATGATGGAGCAGAGCCCATCATGAAAAATGAAGAGGTATGATTCAAATTGTCTGTTTACAACTTTGAATCATACCTCTTCATTTGTACCTGTAATCTATCTGACAGGATTGATTCGCTTACTATCAGTTGAGAATCAGCATACACCACACAATTCTCCCGTCACAGAGTCGATTATGAATCCGCGCACATTGACATCCTTTGGTACAAGCGGATGGTTGCGTATACATTCAACCGTCTTGCGCACTGACTCCTCCGTATCGTGAAAACCTTCGAGCCATTCGTCAAGATGGATTCCACAGTGGCGGATTGTCTCGAGCGTAGCTTCGGTTATGCCCCGTTGCTTCATTAGTCCTATCATCTCGCTACCGTCCATGTGGCATGCGCCGCAGGTGGTGTGGGCAATAACCATGATCTCGTTTACGCCAAGTTCATAGATGGCAACGAGCAGACTGCGGATATTGCTGTCGAATGGATTCAGTATGGTTCCTCCGGCATTCTTGATCAGCTTTGCGTCACCATTCCTTATACCCAACGCTGCCGGCAACAGTTCTGTCAGCCGTGTGTCCATACATGAAAGTATGGCCAGCTTCTTGTCCGGGTACTTACTCGTCACATACTTCTCGTAGCCACGTTCGGCCACGAATTTACGATTAAATTCAAGTATCTCGTTTATCATAATATAAGAAACCCTTCTGTTTCATTCAACCTTTTCCCGACAAGGTGGTAGGGATTGGGTTGGATGGCATGGGGTCAAGTTAAATTGTTAATACTATTTTTTTTATTCTTTCCTTGTTTATATCCTTTTCAACAGCCTTGGCTTTTCTTTAATTAGGGGAGTGTAGGAGGTTGGCTTTGCTAATGGCTTTCGCCACGACATAACCCATTGTCCACGCAGCCTGCAGGTTGAAACCTCCGGTGATGGCGTCAACGTCAAGCACTTCGCCGGCGAAATAGAGCCCGGGACAGTTCTTGCTTTCGAGCGTCTGATGGTTTATTTCCTCCAGCGCCACACCTCCGCAAGTGACAAACTCCTCCTTGAAACGGTTCTTTCCGTCAATCTGGTATTGGCTGTTGGTCAGCGTATTGACGAGCCGGTTCATGCCTTTGCGGCCCAGTTCGGCCCACCGCATGGAGACGTTCAGACCGCTGTGCGACAGCAGATGAGTCCAAAGACGGGAGTTCAGATATGGCGGATAGACCGAAGCGAGCTGCTTCTGCGGATTTCTGACGGCGAGTCCGGTGATTGTCTCCAGCGCGTCGGCCTCGTTGCCGCCGCCTGTCCAGTTGACCGAGAGCGTTGCCTTA
Organism: uncultured Prevotella sp.; assembly: GCA_947170725.1. GTDB lineage: Bacteria > Bacteroidota > Bacteroidia > Bacteroidales > Bacteroidaceae > Prevotella. The sequence continues at coordinate 30,643 of CAMVUM010000013.1, read as the reverse complement.
TATCCGTTCTCGGCCAGCGTCCGTGCCGCGTATGACGACAGTTTCAGTATCGCCGGGCCGCTCATGCCCACATGGGTGATTAGCAGCGGACCGTCGGCACGCATCTTCGAGCCGGTCAGAGAGACCGAGACGTCTTCAACAACCGTTCCAGTCAGTTCCCTTATAGGGTCTCCCGGCAGACAGATGCTGAACAGCGACGGGACCGGAGAGACTGTCCTGACGTCCAGCGGACACAACATATCGAGACCTGAGGCTTTCGGACTGCCTCCCGCCGTGACGATGACGACGTCGGCCATGGCCTCGGGAACAGCTTCTCCGGCAAAGCTGACGCGAAATTCTGATGTCCCCTCCCCATTCTCATTGCGTTCAATCAGCGTCACGCGGTGGCCCGTTCTTAGCTCTATCCCGTTCCTGCGGATCAGCCGTATGAGCGTGGAGACAATCTCCATAGCGTCCTGCGACTGCGGAAAGACGCAGCAGTCATCCTGCGTGACGAGCCTGACACCCTCGCTTTCGAACCATCTGTATGCGTCCTCGTGGCTGAACTCGCGCAGAAGACGCTTCATCAGCCGCTCGCCGCGGGGATAGACGGCGGCGAGACTTCTCACCCGGGCGAACGAGTTTGTCAAGTTACAGCGTCCGCCGCCCGTCACCGCAACCTTGGCCAGCGGTTTCCGTCCGCCTTCATATATGGTTATATTGGCCTGCGGACACATCCTTTTCAGATTTACGGCAGCGAAGCATCCGGCAGCTCCGGCGCCAATGATGGCTATTCTCATGGTGCAAAGGTACTCAATTTAAACGACAAACGCGGATTACACAGGACTGTTTTTGTCAAGGTCTGCCAGCGCCTTATCATCACGAGACATGAACTCATGAATTCTGTTTGCGCTGTCTGTTGACACTAAACACTGTGTAATCCGCGTTTTCCGCGTATGACGCCTTCATGTCTTTCCGGCGGTCACTTTAGTTTTATTTGCGGCTGCCGTACTGCTGGTCGAGGTTGAAGATGGCCGAGTCGCCCATCTTCTTGATGCGGTCTATGATGCCGGAAGCGGTGGCTTCTTCCTCCACCTGTTCGCGAACGAAGCCCCAAAGGAAGTCCTGAGTGGCCTTGTCCTTTTCGTCAGAAGCGATGTCCACCAACTCGTCAATCCAGCGGGACACCTTGCACTCGTGCTCATAGACAGCCTCGAAAACCTCCAACGGAGTTCCCCACTGTGTGGGCACGGCGTCAATCTGGCCTACAACGGCTGTTCCGCCACGCTTGATGACATAGTCAGCCATCTGATAAGCATGATCCATTTCCTCCTGAGACTGCTTCTTCATCCATGTCGAGAAGCCGTTGAAACCCTCCTTATCGAAATAGAAGGCCATAGAGAGATAGAGATTGGCCGACCAGATTTCTCTTGTGATTTGCGCGTTGATAGCGTCTTGTAATTTCTGTGTAATCATAATGCTAAAGTTTTATTATAAACTAATTTTGTTCTTTCTTTATGTTTGACAGACCACAAAGGTAATGTCATTTTTCTGTAACCGGCAAACCGGCGGAGTTTATCTAACAAAGTTTAACGTGGGATATCGCCGCTTTGTAGCAGTTAACAGCCCTCCAGATCAGTTTCGGAACACGAGCTGTCCGTTTTCTGCGTCTACCGTGATGGGGCGGTCGCGTTCCACGTCGCCTGCCAGCAGACGTTTCGACAGGTCGTTGAGCACGTCGCGCTGGATGGTCCGTTTCACCGGACGGGCGCCGAACTCCGGGTCGTAGCCAGCCTCGGCCAGGGCGTCAATGGCCGGCTCCGTGACAGTTAGCGTGAAGCCCTGTGCCACGAGCATCTTCCTGACGGCCTCTATTTGGAGCCTTACGACGTCTGTAATTTCGTTCTTTGTCAGCGGCAGGAACATTATCGTCTCGTCAATGCGGTTGAGGAATTCCGGCCGTATGGTCTGCTTGAGCATGCCGAAGAGCAATGTGCGGAGGTTGTCTAACTGTTCGTCCGACAGCGTGCCGCCACTGCGTCCGGTTTCCTCGCGTATGAGTTGGCTTCCGAGGTTCGACGTCATTATTATAATGGTGTTCTTGAAGTTGACCGTGCGGCCCTTGTTGTCCGTCAGCCGTCCGTCGTCGAGCACCTGCAAGAGGATGTTGAACACGTCGGGATGTGCCTTCTCTATCTCGTCGAAGAGCAATACCGAGTAGGGCTTGCGGCGCACGGCTTCGGTCAGCTGTCCGCCCTCGTCATAGCCGACATATCCCGGAGGCGCACCGATAAGTCGGCTGACGCTGAACTTCTCCTGGTATTCGCTCATGTCAATTCGCGTCATCATAGTCTCGTCGTTGAACAGATATTCGGCCAGCGCCTTGGCCAGCTCCGTCTTACCGACACCCGTCGTGCCGAGGAATATGAACGAGGCGATGGGGCGTTTAGGGTCCTGTAGGCCTGCACGGCTGCGGCGCACGGCGTCGCTCACGGCCCTGATGGCTTCGTCCTGACCTATGACGCGGCGGTGGAGTTCTTCCTCGAGGTGGAGCAGTTTTTCGCGTTCGCTCTGCATCATGCGCGTCACGGGGATGCCCGTCCAGCGGCTCACGACTTCGGCAATGTCGTCGGCCGTCACCTCTTCGCGCACCATGGCATCGGCGCCTTGGGCGTCGTGGAGCTGACTTTGGATGTTGCGGATGTCGTCTTCCAGTTCTTTCAGCTTGCCGTAGCGTATCTCGGCCACGCGCTCATAGTTGCCTTCGCGTTCGGCGCGCTCGGCCTCGAAGCGTAGCTGCTCCATCTGGAGTTTGTCCTGCTGAATCCTGTTGACCAGCGTCCGCTCGCCTTCCCATTTTGCCCGCCACTGCTTCTCCTGGTCGCGCAGGTCGGCTATGTCTTTGTCCAACTGCGCCAGCTTGGCCGTATCGTTCTCACGCTTGATGGCTTCGCGCTCAATTTCCAACTGTTTCAGCCGGCGGCTCGTTTCGTCGAGCTCCTCCGGTACGGAGTCGCGCTCCATCCTCAGCTTTGCCGCCGCCTCGTCCATAAGGTCAATGGCCTTGTCCGGCAGGAATCGGTCGCTTATGTATCGTTCCGACAGTTGTACGGCGGCGATGCAGGCGTCGTCCTGTATGCGCACCTTGTGGTGGTTTTCGTAGCGTTCTTTCAGTCCGCGGAGTATGCTTATGGCGCTCAGCTCGTCCGGTTCATCGACCATGACGGTCTGGAACCGGCGCTCCAGAGCCTTGTCCTTTTCGAAATATTTCTGGTATTCGTTGAGCGTTGTCGCACCGATTGAGCGCAGTTCGCCGCGGGCCAATGCCGGTTTGAGTATGTTTGCTGCATCCATTGCGCCCTCACCGCCTCCGGCTCCGACGAGCGTGTGAATCTCGTCTATGAAGAGTATGATACGGCCGTCGGCCCCCGTAACCTCGCTGATTACGCTCTTCAGACGTTCCTCAAATTCACCTTTATATTTAGCTCCGGCTACCAGCGCACCCATGTCCAGCGAATAGAGTTGCTTGTCTTTAAGGTTCTCCGGCACGTCGCCGCGAACGATACGTTCTGCCAGTCCCTCGACTATGGCCGTCTTTCCCGTTCCCGGCTCACCTATCAGTATAGGATTGTTCTTTGTCCGTCGCGAAAGAATCTGCAACACACGGCGTATCTCGTCGTCGCGTCCGATGACGGGGTCGAGCTTTCCTGCACGTGCCAGTTCGACCATGTTCTTGGCATATTTCTCCAGTGACTGATAGTTGTCGTCGGCGCTCTGCGACTCAACCTTGCGGCCCTGCCGCAGTTCGTTGATGGTGGCCTGCATGTCCTTTTCCGTCAGTCCGGCATCCTTCATGATCCGCGATGCCGTGGAGTTGACAGCGAGCATGGCCATCATCAGAGGCTCGACGGAAACAAACTCGTCTCCGTTTTTGGCCGCGATGTCCTGTGCCCGTTGCAGGACGCTATTGGCTTCGTTGCTCAGATATGGCTGTCCGCCGCCCTGCACACGCGGAAGATGCTGCATCTCGCGGCTGACGAGATTTTCAATATGTGCGACGTTGACGCCTGCCTTCCTGAAAATGAATCCGGCTACGTCGCGGCCTTTCGTCAGCACGCCGTGGAGCAGGTGCACCGGCTCGATGCTCTGCTGTCCGCCGGCCTGTGCCGCGTTGACAGCCTCCTGTACGGCTTCCTGAGCCTTGATAGTAAATTTGTCTAATGTCATATTTGTCTCCTTTCTTTTGATTAACTGTTTTTCATTGAGAAGGAGACAAATACTATGCCCAGCCTTTGCGGCTGACATTTTGGCAGTAAAGGCGCCCTCCCTTTTTGGGGGGAGGGCTGGAACTTCTATTTTATCTTGTCGAACCCTTCTCCGAAGACACCGTTGCAGAACGACTGTGAAACGAGAGCGTTGGGGTCGATGTTCTTTATGGTGAAGAACACCTCTTGGGATTCGTATTTGCGGGCGAGCACGAGAAGGATTTCAACGTCGTGCTTCGAATACCAACCTTTGCCGTTCAGAAGCGTAACGCCGCGGTTGACTTTCTTGTTGATTGTATCGGCAATCTTTTCATATTCTTTTGATATGATTATGAACTGCACCGTCTGGCGTGAACCGTTGATGACATAGTCGCAGACGTAGCTCGCAATCAGTGTGAAGGCTATACCGTATACGATTGTCTCCGTACTGTGGAAAAGGATATATGACGAGCAGATAATGACGGTATCTATGAACTGCATGGCCCGTCCGAAGCTCATCCGGAAATACTTGTTAAGCAGAGCGATGATGATATCCGTTCCTCCTGTAGAACCGTTGTGGGAGAAAACCAGTCCGAGACCGGCTCCGCCCAGTGCTCCGCCAATCAGAACGTGCATGAATTTGTCTTCGCCGACCGTTATGATTGGCATCTGCTGAAAGATGGGTTGGAGCAATCCTACAAACACGGACATGATGGACACTCCGATAATCGTGCGTATAGTGAACTGTCGGCTCAATGAGCGGGAGGCAATGAGCAGCATCGAGAAGTTGAGAACCCATATGGATATACCGGCAGGAAAGGCGAGCCAATAGAACAGCAGGGCCGATATACCGGCCACTCCGCCCATCACAACCTGCTCCGGTAGGATGAAAGCGGTATATCCGAACGAATAGAGCATGATTCCGAGCGTAATGAAGAAGTAGTCCTTGTATTGCTGCTTCTTTGCCCTCTGTCTGATGATATCGGTTATCTTGGTCATGGGGTAATGGTTTTTGATAGTTTAGTGCAAAGTTAATTTAAAATCCTGCGCTTACCAAACTATTGAACGTTTTTTTTATGTAATGTTAATTCGCATCCCGACATTTGCCTTCCTGTGCCTCTTTCTCCATGTCCCTGCGGCTTCGTGACTTTGTGACGAACCACACTCCTGAGAATACGAGGACAACGGCGATGGCGTGGGATGGGCGGAAGGCGGCCAGGCCGGCGGCTACGCTGACAATGACGGAGACGAGGGGCTGGACGTAGTTGTAGGTGCTGACCACGGTGGGGCGCAGTGTACGCTGGCCGACCATGGTGAGGATGTAGCTCAGGTAGGTGGCAACGAAGACGACGTAGGCCGTCTCCCACCATGTCCTGACGGGCACGTCGGACCACTGGATAGCCGCCACGTGGGACCATGAGAAGGGAAGGATGAAGACGGTTGCCCAAAGGAACATCCACTTGTTGATGGTGAAGACGGAATAGCGGCGCACGAGCGGGTTGAACAGTGCGAGATAGAGTGCAAAGGAGAACTGTGCGAGCAGACAGAGAATGTCGCCGCGGATGTCACCGACCTTGGCATTGGCGGCGGATGCCGATGTGAGGATGAGGATGAGCGCGCCGCTGCATCCCATGAGCACGCCCATGGCCTTGCGTCCGGTGATGGGCTCCTTGAGTATCAGTGCGGCCAGAATCATGGCGAAGATAGGCATGGAGGTGGTGACGATGCTGGCGTTGACGGGTGACGTGATGCTCAGTCCGATGGTGTAGCAGCATTGGTTCATGACGAGTCCGAAGAGTCCTGCCAGAGGGAAGAGCATTAGGTCGCGGCGCGTGATGTGTTCGTGGGGTGTGAAGAGGGATGTGAGCCAGAAGAGCAGGGCTGCTCCGCTGACGCGGAATGTGACCATGTCGATTCCTGTGATGCCGTGGGTCATGGCGTCTTTGCCCAAAGGGGCCATCAGTCCCCAGAAGGCGCAGGCGGAGAACATGCTCAGGTGGGCCAGGAGAGGACGGGACGTTTTGTCGTTCATATACATTATATATAGTTATTATAACGGGCTGCAAAATTACAAAAAATTAAGTATCGCTGACAAGGTTTTGTGCCATTAAATGCGTATATTTGCTGACGGAGAAACATAAATCAATAGCGTGCTTATGAAATATGCAGACTATATAACCGAAATAGAGATAGAGTCTCTGTGGAGCGGCATGAAACACATCAAGTGGACGCTGGACCCGAAGGTCAATATCCTGAGTGGTATCAACGGTGTTGGAAAGAGTACGATACTGAACAAGGTTGTGCGCGGGCTGCTCTCGGGAGGCGAGTTTCCGAGCCATCTGCTGAAGGGGGTGCGTCTGGGGGTCGACCCGGCTGATGCCAGATGGATTCGTTATGACGTCATCAGGAGTTTCGACCGGCCTCTGATATCGGGCGAGGTGATGAACAAGATGGTCGACGCATCTGTAGTCACCGAGCTTGACTGGCAATTGTATCAGCTCCAGAGGAAGTATCTGGACTATCAGGTGAACATCGGAAACCGCATCATCGAGGCGTTACAGAGCGGTGAAGCGGACAGCGCACAGCGGGCGCAGCAACTGTCGGAGCCCAAACGGAAGTTCCAGGACATGATCGACCGGCTTTTCGCGGCAACGGGCAAACGGCTGATACGGTCGAAAAACGAGATTGCGTTCACACAGATTGGCGAGGAACTTCTGCCTTATCAGCTGTCCAGCGGCGAGAAACAGATGCTCGCCATACTGCTCACGGTGCTCATTGAGGACGGCCAGCACTATGTCCTTTTTATGGACGAGCCGGAGGTCAGCCTGCATATCGACTGGCAGAAACAGCTCATCGACCTTATTGTAGAACTGAATCCCAATGTCCAGATAATCCTCACAACCCATTCGCCTGCCGTGATAATGAACGGATGGATGGACAGGGTGACAGAGGTCAGCGACATAACGATTGCCTGAGGTGAAGCCCGAAGAGTCCCGACAGCCCTTTTCGGCTCCTTCCACCTAAAAAAGGGTAGGAGAGACCAGCGGCATGGAATGCTCTTTATTTAGGCTATCGTCTTTCACTCCCGAGCGAACGCAGTGAGCGGTAACTCTTTTTTACTCCTCTAACTTCTAAAAAAATGTCCTATCGCCTTAAAGACAACATAACATCCGGTTATTTTGAAGCAGCCAATCGGTTGGCTTCAAAGAAAGCGCGGAGGCGCATTGCGGCATATGTGGAGAGCTATGACGATATCTTCTTCTGGCGCACGGTGCTGAGCCGATATGAAACCCCTGACCGCTATTTCGAAGTCATGCTCCCTTCCAAAGGAACGCTCCAGCGTGGAAAGAAGTCCGTGCTGATGAGTCTGATAGCCGGAGGAGCTGGCAGTGACATGATAGCCTGCGTCGATGCCGACTACGACTATCTGCTGCAGGGATGCACGGACCAGTCGCGCAAGGTCATTTCCAATCCCTACGTGTTCCACACCTACGTCTATGCGATAGAGAATTTCCAGTGTTATGCGCGCAGCCTCCACGACGTTTGCGTCATGGTTACGCTCAATGACCATGCCATTTTCGACTTTGAAGAGTATTTCCGGCTGTACTCCGAAGCTTGTTATCCGCTGTTCATATGGTCCGTATGGGCATACCGTACAGGCAATTATCCACATTTTTCCATCACCGACTTCTGTCGCATTGTAGATCCTGGCGGTTTCAATGTTGACAATCCGATGGCATCAATCAATCATCTTCGTCACAAAGTTGGGCGCAAGGTTCATGCACTTCAGCAGCATTTTCCCAAAGCCAAGGCCGGCTACCTGAGTCTGAAGAATGAACTTTCGGCGCTTGGCGTGACGCCCCAAACCACATATCTCTATATACAGGGCCATCACGTCTTCGACACCGTGGTCGTTCCGATACTCAACAAGGTGTGCAACCGTCTGCGCCAGGAACGCGAAAGGGAGATATACGCTACGGCAGCCCACCGCACGCAGATGCGGAACGAGATGTCATGCTACGAAAACAGCATAGCCGACATACGCTCCATGTTGAAGAAGAACATGGGATATATGTACTGTCCGCAGTTCGTTCGGCTTCAGAAGGACGTCAGCCAGCTGTTGGACGGGGGCGCCGGCGTGGAACAGGAGACGGTCAAGGAGATAAGTGGAGATTGCTAAGAATATTAAAGAAGATAGGAGGAAAAAAGGAAGACAAATGCCATTTGTCTTCCTTTTTTCCTCCTATCTTCTTTAAACACACTAAAATCAGTTTTCCGTCCAATAGCTGCGGGTGAATAGAAGCAGCACCGACATTATTTCCAGACGTCCCATGAGCATAAGCAGGGAGCAAATCCATTTCACGATGTCGGGCAACTGGCTCCACGACATGACCGGACCGATTTCTGTTCCGAGCGTCGGACCGACGTTGCTCATACAGCTCAGTGAGATAGTGATGGCATTGACATTGTCCACTCCGGCCGCAATCATAATCGTGGCGGCAATCAGGCACATCAGCACGTATGCCGAAAAGAACGCCAGCAGCGTGGAAATCTTCGACTGGGGGACGCTTTGGCCGTTGACTTTGACGGGCAGAACGGCGTTCGGATGGAGCAGATGTCGGAATTCGTTGCGCAGAATCTTTAGCACCATGACACCGCGGATGCACTTGAATCCGCCGCTCGTCGAACCCGCACAGGCCCCGATGAACATGCACGAACCGAGGATAACCCACGTTATGTGAGGCCATGCGCCGGCGTTGTCGTTGAACAGTCCCGTTGTCGTTATGAACGAAACGACTTGGAAAAGAGCGCTGCGGAAAGCACGTTCGAAGCCGTAGTCAAGACGTGTGATGAGCAGATACATTATCCATATCGTCGCTATGGAAACTACGGCGAGATACAGCCGGAATTCGGAATTGGACAGCATGTTTCGCAGCTTGCCCTTGAAAGCCGCCATGTAGAGCAGCGTGAAGTTGATTCCGGAAAGGAACTGGAACACTATTCCTGCGTATTCTATGGCTGGCGAGCGGAAATATTCGGTGCTGTCGTTGTGGGTTGAGAAGCCGCCTGTGGCTGTCGTAGACATCGAATAGTTGACACTGTCGAACAGATTCATTCCTGCCACCCAGAAAGAGATTATACAAGCCACTGTCAGCCCGAAGTAGATGGACCATATCCACTTCGCGCTTGTGCTCAGACGTGGGTGCATTTTCGACCTGATAGGGCCGGTGGCTTCGGCTGCAAATACCTTCACGTTGCCTCCGACCATCGACGGAAGGATGGCGATGGTGAAGAAAACGATTCCCAGACCGCCTATCCATTGGGTCAGCGAGCGCCAGAAAAGAATCCCGTGTGGAAGCTCTTCGACGCTGTCAAGAATGGTGGCTCCGGTTGTCGTGAAACCTGACATGGTCTCGAAATAGGCGTCCGGCAGGTGGGTTATGTATCCGCCAACAATGTAGGGCAGCATGCCGAAGACGCTGAAGATGATCCATGTGGACGTCACTACGAGGTAGGCGTCACGCCGGCTCATGTTGTTGGAGGCGTCACGGCCGAAGTATTTGAAGACAAGTCCTGCCCCGACGGTGGTTATCAGGGATATAATGAAAGCCATGACGTCGTCTTCGTCGTAGTATAGAGCCATCAGAAAGCAGCACAACATGAACGCTCCTTCAAGGAAAAGGAGCTGTCCGATGATTTTGGAGACAATTCTGAAGTTTACCATATTGAGGCGGATTTGAAGTACTTCTCTATTTTTTTCATGTTCTGTTCGTGGCAGAACACCATCACGGAATCGCCCGCTTCAATCTGCGAATTACCGTTGACGAGCATGCCTTTGCCGTTGCGTGCCAGTCCGCCGATGGTCACTCCGAACGGCAGGCCAAGTGACTTTACTGGCTTTCTGGTTACCGGTGAACCCTGGGCTGCGGTGAATTCGGCCACTTCCGAGTCAACCATCATCAGCGATCTCATGTTGCTCACCTTGGCTTCGAGCATCATCTGATAGATATGGCTGGCCGCAATGGTCTTCTTGTTGATGATGGTTCCGATGTCGAGTTCCTCCGCCATTTTCACGTAGTCGAGGTTCTCGACCATCGCTATGGTCTTTCTGACGCCCAGACGCTTGGCCGTCAGACAGGCGAGGATGTTGGTTTCGGCGTGTTCCGTCAGTGCGACGAAAGCCTGTGTGTTCTTTATACCCTCCTCCTCGAGAAGTCCTATGTCGCGTCCGTCGCCGTGAATGACCATGGTGTCAGTCTCTCCGAGCAGCTGATTGAGGCGTTCGCAGCGTTCCTCGCTGCACTCAATTATTTTTATCTTCATGTTGTCCGGCGATGTCAGTGAGGCTCTGACGGCAGTCTTGCTGCCTCCCATGATGATGACGTGGCGCACGTCCGGGTAGTGGTCCTTGCCGACAATGTGGCGTATGTATGGAACATCCTCGCGTTTGGTCATGAAGAAAACCATGTCCCGTTCATGCAGTTCGTCGTTACCTCCGGGGATGATCGTGTCTGTTCCGCGCTTGATCGCCACCACGAGATAGGGGTCGTCCGGTCCGCACAGCGTTCGCAGCGGCTGGTTGAGAATCTCGCATGTGGCATAGAGCTTGATGCCGAGGAGCACCAGCGTGCCGCCGAAAACGTCCCATTGCTGGCGCGCCCAGCTCAGGCTGAGACAGTTGTTGATGTCGCGTGCGGCCAGAACTTCGGGATAGATGAGCGAGTCAATGCCCATATTCTTGAAGAAAGAATTGAAGTTCGGGGAGAGATATTCGTAGTTGTCGATGCGTGCCACGGTCTTTTTGGCCCCCATGGCATGGGCTATCATGCACGCGTTCATGTTGCGGCTCTCGTCCGGTGTGACTCCGACGAAGAGATCGGCGTTCTGTGCTCCGGCTTCGTTGAGGGCGCGGATGCTGGTAGGTGAGTCCAGGACGGTCATTATATCGTATTCGCCATCAAGTCCGGCCAGCCGCTCGTCGTCCTCGTCAATCAGTGTGCAATCCTGATTGTCGCGTGAGAGGAGCTTGGCCAAGTGTGTGCCTACTGCGCCGGCACCGGCTATGATAATCTTCATAATCTTATTTTGTTGGAGTCTTGCTTTCCATGATAGTTGCCATGATAGCCTCTTTGTCTATGCCTACGATATGCTGCAACTGTGCCACAGTGCCGTGTTCCACGAAATTGTCGGGCATGCCGAGGCGTGTAATTCGCGGCGCATGGCCGTTGTCGGCCATCCATTCGAGTATGGCGGAGCCGAAACCGCCGTTGCGCACTCCGTCTTCGACGGTGATTATACGGTCGAACCGCCGAGCTACTTCAGCAAGGAGCTTTTCGTCCAATGGTTTCAGGAATCTCATATCGTAATGTGCCACCTGTATTTCAGGATTCTCCCGTTCCACTTCTGCTATAGCTTCGGCGGCTGTGTTTCCTATTGGGCCTATGGTCAGTACGGCCATGGATGTTCCGTCTTTCAGGCGTCGTCCTGTTCCAACGCCAATTTCTTCGAGCGGACACCGCCAGTCGCGGATCACGCCGTGGCCGCGCGGATAGCGGATGACGAACGTTCCCTTGTCGGGCAGCTGGGCTGTGAACATCATGCGTCTCAGTTCATGTTCGTCCATCGGCGAGGCGATGGTGAGGTTTGGTATTGGGCGCAGGGCGGCCATGTCGAAGGCGCCGTGATGGGTCGCTCCGTCTTCGCCGACCAGTCCGGCACGGTCAAGACAGATGACAACGGGCAGCCGGAGGATGGCCACATCATGTATGATATTGTCGTAGGCGCGCTGTGCAAAGGCGCTGTATATATTGCAGAATGGTTGTAGTCCTTCCTTGGCCATGCCTCCGGAGAAGGTCACGGCGTGGCCCTCGGCTATGCCGACATCGAATGTACGGTTGGGCATGGCTTCCATCATGATGCTCATTGAGCATCCCGTAGGCATGGCCGGAGTGACTCCGACGATGCGCGGGTTCTGGCGGGCAAGTTCGAGAAGAGTGTGACCGAAGACATCCTGATATTTCGGGGGCATGCCTGGCTTCTCGCTCTTGATCCGTTCGCCCGTGGCGGGGTCGAATTTTCCCGGTGCGTGCCATATCGTGGCAGCCTTTTCGGCCGGTCCGAATCCCTTTCCCTTTGTTGTATGGAGGTGGAGCAGCTTAGGTCCTTTCATGTCCTTCAGCTGCCGCAGGATACGGACGAGTTCCTTGACGTTATGTCCGTCGAACGGTCCGAAATAGCGGATGTTTAGTCCTTCGAAGATGTTCTGCTGGTGGCTGATGGCCGATTTCAGGGCGTTGCCGAGCCGGATGAGTCCGTTGCGGCGGTCGTCGGCGAGATAGCCTTTCGAGCGCAGCCAGTTGCTGGCGCGGAAACGCAGAGCGTTATATGTCTCGTTGGTGTTCAGCTCCAGAAGATATTGTTTCATGCCGCCGACACTTCTGTCGATGCTCATGTTGTTGTCATTGAGGATTATGAGCATGTCGTTTGGTGTTGATGAGGCGTTGTTTAGTCCTTCGAAAGCCAGTCCGCCGCTCATGGCGCCGTCGCCGATGACAGCGACGATGTGGCGTTTGGATTTCGAAGACTCCTCACTCTCCGCAAGCCTCTTTTCCGCCACTGCCATTCCCAGTGCGGCTGATATGGAATTGCTGGCATGCCCGCAGACAAACGAGTCATATTCGCTTTCGGTGGGCGAGGGGAAGGGCATGATGCCGTGGAGTTTTCGGTTTGTGCCGAACTGTTCGCGGCGCCCCGTCAGGATTTTATGACCGTAGGCCTGATGTCCTACGTCCCATATTATGCGATCGTAGGGCGTGTCATATACGTAATGTAAGGCTACAGTTATTTCAGCCACGCCGAGGCTTGAAGCCAGATGGCCGGGGTTTACCGACAGTTCCTCAACGATGTCTTCGCGAAGTTCGCGGCACACCTGTGGCAGCTGGTCGACTTTGAGTCTACGCAGATCGTCGGGATACTTTATATGGCCAAGCAGGCCTGATTTGCTTTGTTCCACAGTTAACGCATATAAAATAACCCTGCAAAGTTACGCTTTTATTTCGAATTTACGGCCGGTAAGGATAAAAATCGCTACATTTGCACGATATTCTAAAATGTTAAGATGACACACAAGACAGAGAAAATTATGAAATACGGTATTATCGGCACCGGTGCCATAGGCGGCTACTACGGTGCGAAGCTGGCCCGTGCAGGCCATGACGTCCATTTCCTTCTTCACAGCGACTACGACCACGTCTGTGCTTCCGGCCTGCGCGTGGACTCCTGTGACGGTGATTTCCTTCTGGAGCGGGTCAACGCCTATGCCTCCTCGGCGGACATGCCCCGGTGTGACGTGGTGCTGGTCGGGTTGAAATCGGTCAACAACAGCCTGCTCCCCGGACTTATCCGGCCTTTGCTTCACAGCCGCACGCTCGTTGTGCTCATCCAGAACGGCATTGGACTTGAGGCTGATCTTCAAGCCTGCATGCCAGGTATTTGGCTTGCGGCGGGCCTTGCCTTCATCTGTTCGGCGAAGACCGGACCGGGGCATATAGTTCACCAGTTTTACGGTAACATCAATATCGGAAACTATTCCTGTCCGGAGGCGTCGCTTGTCAGTGCTGTTGTCGGGGATTTCAAGGGGGCCGGAGTCGGTGCGGCCGAGGTGGAATATGAGGAGGCCAGATGGAAGAAAGCCGTTTGGAACATGCCTTTCAACGGACTTACCGTAGCTCTCGACACTCAGACCGACCGCCTTTTGGCCTGCCCGTCGACGAAGGCGCTCGTGAGGGAGATGATGATGGAGGTTGTCGGTGCTGCCGGAGCGCTCGGTGTCAGTGGTGTTACCGAGGCTTTTGCGGACAAGATGATACGCAACACGCTCTCTATGCCGTCCTATTCTCCGTCAATGAAGCTTGACTACGACAACCGTCGTCCGATGGAAATCGAATATCTCTATACGCGGCCGATTGCCGAGGCCCGACGCATTGGGTTTGAGATGCCGCGGCTGAGCATGCTGGAGGCGGAGCTGAGATTTAGGTCCGGTCAGGGTTCAGAGTGATGGATGAGTCAGAGTTTAGAGTGATGGATGAAGAGGTATGATATGCTTTGTTAGTAAAGATAATATCACGGAATTTAACACTTGAAAATTCTAATTATAGAGAGCGTCGACGCAGGAATCTTGACATTCCGTCGTCGTCGTTATCCCGTTTTTTGTCAATTGCCGGGCCGTAAGGCCTTCCCGGCTCTGCAACGGGGCCGCTTTCGCATGACAGCGGCGGCCCCGTCATCTTCCGGCGGCAGCCCCGTTGCAATGCCGTAAGGGCCTTACGGCAGAATAAAAGTGTACAAAAACTTGCACACTTCCGTCTTCTTTATCGTAACATACTGAACCTCAGATGATAAAATATGCACGCGCAAAACTCAAGAATTTGCGACCACATGATTTTTATTTCAGAATATCGCAGGGATTTTGAGGCAATTGTCCGTTTAATTCTGAGTTTCCGATAGTTCGCTTTCAACGCGAAGACGTCATACTATGAGCTGGAGGTCTGCGACAAATACGGCCGGTTCCTTGTGACCGAGGCATCGGACAGCAGAAACGGGGGAGGTCCGTGGACCCTCTTTCCCATGTGTCTCTACACTAATTCCAGGGCATAATGATGATAATCATGCAGGAGTGTCTCCAAAAAAGCGTTGTCGTCCGTCTCCCTCTTCCTGATGTTCAGGACATTCTGGACCTTGGCCGCAAGACGCGCAGCCTGCTTCTCGTCGTAACGGCCGGGGCCATAGAGCGTCTTGCGTATGATGTCCGCCTGACCGAGTGAAAGCTGTGCCGCCTCGGGATAGACCGGACGGTAATCGCGGCGCGCATAGTCGAACTCATCGAGTGAGACACTCAGTTTCTTATATTCCTCCGACTTCACGACCATTGTTCCGGCTGCCAAGTCGCCGAGCCGCTGGTTGCGGGACGTACAGATAATAAAGATGATACCGATACAGCTGACGTGCAGATCGACAAGCAACAGTATCCACCGCATAAAGAAATCGCCGACACCGGGAACGGAACCGTCAGCCCGGACAACACGTGTCTTCATTATGCGCTTTCCGACCGTACGGCCGTGAAAGAAGGTTTCGAGAAGGAATGTGTAGAAGACAGCGGGCAGGAGCAAGCCGATCAAAAGCACCACGAAAAGGGCGTCCGGCATCCCGTCCAGCCACCGGTAGAAGAAGAAAAGCGCTGAAAAGACATAAAGAAATATCACGAACATGTCTATCAGACGTCCGATGACGCGGTCGGCTACGCCTGCCGGGGTCTGTGTTATGTGTACATACTGGCCTGTTATTATTTCTGCTGTTGCCATATTTTGTTTTAATTCTGTTGCAAATATAGCAATTTATTTATACTTTTGTAACGAATTAATGAAAGAACTGGTTTTCATACGCAACAATATCGAACGGTGGCATAAGGCTGAGTTCGTAATGGACACCATTGCACAGCACACCCCAGATGAGTTGGCGGAGGTCTACACCGCCATCACCACAGACTTAGCTTTCGCCCGGACCCACTATCCGATGTCACGTATAACGGCCTATCTCAACAATCTTGCTTCCGCACTCCACAATGAAATATACGTGAGAAAGCGTGAGAAATGGACTCGTGTCTTGACGTTTTGGACCCGCGAAGTGCCGTTGGTGATGTATAGTGAGCGCCGCATGCTCATGATTTCGCTGCTCGTCACTGTTTTCAGTATGCTCATAGGCGTCGTCTCCCAAGCAGCCGACCCTGAGTTTGTGCGTGTGATAATGGGCGACGGCTATGTCGACATGACATTGGAAAACATCGCCCGGGGCAAACCGATGGATGTCTATGCCAGCACCGATGAAACACCGATGTTCCTCGGAATAACGTTCAATAATATAGGTGTGGCCTTCAGGACATTCGTTCTTGGCATCTTCACGGCCGTCGGAACGGGCTGGTGTCTGTTTCAGAACGGAATTATGTTGGGTTGTTTCGAGACCATGCTATGGCAACACGGACTTCTCCGCGAGTCGCTGCTGGCCGTGATGCTCCACGGAACGCTTGAGATTTCGGCCATCATCGTGGCCGGTGCCGCCGGACTGGTTCTCGGCAGCGGCTGGCTTCATCCGGGGACATATTCGCGCGGCGTCTCATTCAGACGCGGAGCACGGCGCGGACTGAAGATTGTCGTGGGGACGGTGCCCATCTTTACGGTGGCCGGATTTATCGAGGGATTCATCACGCGTCACACCGGACTGCCCGACCTGTTGCGTCTGAGCGTCATCCTGCTCTCGCTTGCGTTCGTTATCTATTATTATGTAATACTGCCGCGACGGATACACCGCCGGATGACCGGCAAACGACAACCGACCTCTGATGAACAACCACACAATCGGCGAAGAACAACCTACTAACCGTAAAAAACAAAATGATATGCAAAAGCCTAAGATAGAACTCTACGCTGTACGCTCGTTCAGCAACAAGTTGGCTGTAACTTTCGACTTCATTTCCGAGAGCAAGAAACCGATGTTCCTTTTCCTGACCTATCTGCTCCTGCCGCTGGCCCTGATACAGGGTAAAACGCTCAATTCGTTCCTCCAACAGAGTATAGCCATGATGGATATATCGGGAATAGAAGACACCCCATACGACTATGCGATGTCTATATTCGGCTATAGTCTTATAAACTCTATAACGTTCATTCTTGCCATAGCCTTCATCTCGGCCGTAGTCAACGGACTTATCAAGATATACATGGAGCAGCCGGAGCGACTCGCCGGACTGACCTTCAGCGAATTCAGGCCGACGCTTTGGCGCGGCATAAAACGCTCCATAGCCATGGAACTGACAATTATTGCTATATTCATATGTGTCTGCGTTGTATTTGGCGGATTCATAGCGATGATGGGTGACAGCATGATTTTGGGGATTATGTTGCTTTATGTTGCCGTCCTGATATGTCTTTATCCGCTCCAGCTGGCCCTTCCAATCTATCTGTTTGAAGACATCACCGTCGGCAAAGCCATATCGCGGACCTTCCGCCTCGGCTTCAGGACGTGGGCCGGAATATTCGGTGTGACGTTCATACTGATATTGATATACTATACAGTGGCGGGCGTTTGCTCCATTCCGCTATATATCCTTAGCGGAATAAAGATAATCCTGAATGTTCAAGGAAACTTGGACAACGGCATGACGGATTCTTTTCTCTATTCAACAGGAACGTATGTGTTCGCTGTGATACAGGTTTTCGGAATGCTTCTGAGCTATGCTCTCATCATGACGGGCGACGCTTTCCTTTACGGCCACGCCGCCGAGAAGATTGACGGAATGTCCGTAAGGCGCGACGTTGACCGATTTGAGGAGCTGACGGACACCAATGTTGACGACAGCAGGCTCTTCGGAACGAAGGACGACATTGACAATTTTGAATCCGTCTGACCATAATAACGAATCCATCTGACCGTAATCACGTCACAAAGAAGAAACCGCATGTTTCAGAACGCCGCCGACACGCTGACCGCCGACACCGCCATGCTGACCGCATTGCGGGCAAACGAGGACTTCGACTACGCCCGCGAAATGGTGCAGTCGGACTTCAGCGTGGGCCAGTGGCTCGGTTCTCAGCTCTCTAATATGTTCAATGCCGTATTCGGCAGCAGATTCTACAACGACAACGAGACGCTGATATGGACGCTGGTGGGGCTCGGCTGTATCGCTGGAGTGGCAGCGCTGATTGTCCGCTTCAGGCCGGTGCTTTTCGGAAGCAGCGGAAGGAAGACGCCCGTAGGCTATGAAGTTATGGAGGACACAATCTACGGTGTTGACTTCCCGGCCGAAATTGCCGTGGCAATAGAACGTGAGGACTGGCGCGGAGCCGTGAGAATGACCTATCTCTACGTCCTGAAACAGCTGGAAGATGATGGCCGTATCATTTGGAAACCGTCCAAGACGCCGACACAATATGTAGCCGAAGTGGCCACGACCGATTTCCATGACTTCTCCAACATATTCCTTCGGGTGCGCTACGGCAATTTCCCGGCTACCCGCGATACCGTTGATGAGATGACGCGGATTGGCGGAAACATCGTCGGCAATACATCAGAAAGGAAGCAGGAAATAGTTCGGGAAAGGACTTCGGAAGGATTGAAAGAACGGAATGAACCGGAAGGAGGTGCCGTATGAAAATGAACAAGTGCTTTCTGGCCGGAATTGCGGTATTGTTCATTGTCATGGTCGCCGTCAATCTCCGGACGCCGAAGCGTTATTCGTGGCAGCCGACGTTCTTGCCGAAGGACAAGAATCCCTTTGGCTGTATGGTTTTCGACAGCGTGATGGGCGCGTCGCTCCCCAACGGATATGCCGTAATGCAGCGAACGCTGCGCCAGATAAGCCTTGGAAAGAAACCGCACAATGTCCTTCTGATTACCGACGGGCTTTCATTGACCGACACGGACATTGCCGCCATCAAGCGGATAACGTCCCGCGGCAGCAAAGTTATGATTGCGGCAAGCCGCAGCAGCTACACTCCCGATAGTGTTCTGATGGAAAATTTCGGAGCAAGCCCTGTCGGGGAAAACTACTTCAATATTGACGTTCTCAAGAGAAAGATCAAGGACGACATCTCCGGAGCGTACGACACGATATGCTGGGAGGCTGCCGGAGGCGTCTACGGAGAACGCATCTATCCCGTCTACGAAATGATGGTGCAATCCTATATCGGGCACATCGCGGACAGCTGTCATGACGTTCTCGCCACGAAACAGTCCGAAAAACGGGACAGCAGGGCCTCATCCGTAATGGCTGTGAGATACCGTAAGAACAAGGGGGAGGTCTATTTTGTTTCCACTCCCATGCTCTTCACAAACTACGGAGCGCTTGACAGTAACACCACGGAGTTTCTCATGCGCCTCATGTCTCACATCGCCGACGCGCCGGTCATTCGCACCACCGCCTATATGCAGTCACCGGAGGCGGAAATGAGAAGCGCTTCGCCGTTGCAATATTTCCTCAGCCAGCCGCCTCTTCGCACGGCTTTGTATCTC
The DNA here is from genome assembly GCA_947170725.1 of uncultured Prevotella sp. Taxonomy (GTDB): domain Bacteria; phylum Bacteroidota; class Bacteroidia; order Bacteroidales; family Bacteroidaceae; genus Prevotella. The sequence continues at coordinate 11,357 of CAMVUM010000013.1, read as the reverse complement.
GCTTTGGCCCTCATTCTGCTGCTGATGCTGTCCGAAGCGCGCCGCCGTCAGCGCATCATTCCCGTCAGCGCGCCGCCCGTCAACCGCTCGCTGGAATTCATCGAGACCATCGGAACGCTATATTTCAACCGTAAGGACCATTCCGATCTTGTGCGGAAACGCTATCTCCTCTTTACCGAAGAGCTGCGCCGCCTGCTTATGGTGGACATAACCGACGTCAGGGAGGACAACCGCAACTTCGGAGAAATAGCCCGCCAGACCGGAATCCCGCATGAGGACGTCGCCAGGATGATACGCGACATCAGGCTTGTCGCCGACGGAGAGATGGTTGCAACGGCTGCAGGAATGCAGATGTATGTGGACAATATGAACATGATTACAGACAAAATAACATAGAAACATGGAACAGAGAACAGACCTTACCGCCTTCAGCGGGAAGATACGGCAGCTCCGGAGCAGCATAGCCAGGGTCATAGTGGGGCAGGAAGAAGCCGTCGACATGGTGCTGACGTGCATCCTCGCCGACGGCCACGTGCTGATAGAAGGTGTCCCCGGCGTTGCCAAGACACTGCTGGCGCGCCTCATTTCACGGCTGATTGACACGCGCTTCTCCCGTGTGCAGTTCACTCCCGACCTCATGCCGAGCGACGTTCTCGGCACGACAGTGTTCAACATGAAGACCTCGGAGTTTGACTTCCACCCCGGTCCTGTCTTCGCCGACATCATACTCGTGGACGAAATCAACCGTGCACCAGCCAAAACGCAGGCCGCCCTCTTTGAGGTAATGGAGGAACGGCAGGTCTCCGTTGACGGAACGACCCGTCGGATGGGCGACATCTACACCATTCTGGCCACACAGAACCCCGTCGAGCAGGAAGGAACATACAAACTGCCGGAGGCTCAGCTTGACCGTTTCCTTATGAAAATAACGATGGGCTATCCGTCCGTAGAGGAGGAAGTGGCCATTCTTGAGCGTCATCAGGCAAAGGCGTCGTTCGCCCGTCTGGACAATATGGAGCCGGTGCTGTCGCCCGCCGAACTGTTGCAGCTGCGCGAAATGATGACCGCTGTGGTTGTGGACGGTTCGCTTCTGAACTATATCGCGCAGATAGTGCGTCAGACCCGCACGTCCCGCGCCGTTTATCTCGGAGCTTCTCCGCGTGCATCGGTGGCCATGCTGCAGGCGTCAAAGGCATACGCACTGATTCAGGGACGCGATTTCGTAACACCGGACGACATCAAGACCGTCACGCCGCACGTCCTCCAGCACCGCCTCATACTCACGGCGGAGGCTGAAATGGAAGGCTATACGCCGCTTAAAGTGGCCCGGAAACTCATTGAAAAGGTAGAAGTTCCGAAATAGAAACACCCGTCAGATGTTCCCAACCCGTAGGTTCTACATAACGGCTACAGCCGTCATTCTCGTTATCGCCGGAGGATATGTCTATCCGCCGCTATATTCCGTCGGTCTTATTCTACTCGCCATCATGGGTGTTCTTACAACTGCGGAGGCCGCACTGCTGTGGAGCCGCCGCGGAATGGAGGCATGGCGGAATTGCTCCGACAGGTTTTCCAACGGCGACGACAATGAAGTGAGGCTGCGGGTGGAGAGCACATACGGTTTCGGTGTTATGGCAGAGGTCATCGACGAGATTCCGGCGGTTTTCCAACGGCGCGACATCAGCTTCCCGCTGAAGCTGAAACCAGGTCAGGGCAAGACCGTCACCTACACCCTGCGGCCAACCGCCCGCGGTGTCTACGGCTTCGGCCGGATACGCGTTTTCGCCTCTACGGCCGTCGGACTGCTACAGCGCCGCTTCACCTGCGGCCGACCGGAAGACATCAAGGTCTATCCTTCCTACCTCATGCTCCACCGCTACGAGCTGCTCGCTATCAGCAACCGGCTGACCGACATGGGTGTGAAACGCATCAGACGGGCGGGCCACAGCACTGAGTTCGAACAGATAAAGGACTACGTCAAGGGCGACGACTATCGTATGATAAACTGGAAAGCGACCGCCCGGCAGCACCGGCTCATGGTCAATGTCTGTCAGGACGAACGTTCGCAGCAGGTCGTGGCGGTGATAGACAAGGGCCGCGTCATGCAGCAGTCGTTCCTCGGAATGTCCCTTCTGGACTATTCCATCAACGCCGCGCTCGTTCTCTCCTACGTCGCCATACACAAGGGCGACAAGGCCGGCCTCGTGACGTTCTGCGAAGAGTTCTGCGGCAACATCCCGCCATCCCGTCGTCCGGGTCAGATGCAACGCATGCAGGAAAGTCTCTACGCTCTTGAAACAACGTTCGGCGAGAGCGATTTCTACTCACTCGTGACCGGAATGAACACTCACCTGCCAAAGCGTTCGCTGCTCGTGCTCTTCACCAACTTTGCCGGCAAGGCGTCAATGGAGCGCCAGTTGCCCTATCTCCGCCAGCTCAACGGCCGCCACCGGCTTCTCGTCGTGTTCTTTGAGGATCGCGAGGTCAGGGACTATGCCGCAGGCAGGGCTGCAAACACGGAGGAATACTATCGCCACGTCATTGCCGCCCGCTGCGTAGCCGAGCAGCGCATGACCGTCTCGGCACTCCGACGCAACGGCATCATGAGTCTGCTCACCACACCGGAGAACCTTTCAATCAACGTAATAAACAAGTATCTGGACATCAAGTCCAGCCTGTCAATCTGACCATCAGTGAAATGCTACATAACCATAGAACTCCTGCGCGGCATCTTCTACGTTCTCAACCGTGACTATTTCGACTGCGACCTGCCCGAACCGCGCTTCATCCTGACCCGCAGCAGAACCATCCTCGGCCAGTTCTGCTGCAAACGAAAGTCGTTCGGAAGGGGCAAGGACTATACAATCAAGGTGAGCACATACTACGACATCACAGAGGAAACCCTGCGGGACATCGTCGCACATGAGATGATACACTACAACTTAGCGTTAAACAACATCCGTGACGCCTCATCCCATGGCCGGATGTTCCGCTGGGAAATGGCACGGCTCAACGCCGCCGGCCTCAACATCAGCATACGTGCTGACACCAGCCAGTGGAAAGCGGCCGGCCGGTTCCACAAACGTGAGCGGCTCGTGATGGCGCTGACCTCCAGCGACGGGAAGTACATGCTGACGGTGGTCAATCCCAAATATTCCCAAACGATAAGCCGGTTGGCCCAAGACTGCCCCAACATAGCCACATGGCAGTGGTTTTCCACCGACGACGACCGATTCGCCAGCTTCTCCGTCGTGCGCAGCCTCCGCGGCCGATTTGTTCCGAAAGAAGAGTTTGAACGCCAGACGTCAGCCATGAAACCGCTGACGGAGATTTTCAGACACACAACCTGAACCAAATGATTATTAAAGAAATGAGAAATATTGTTCTTATCGCAATACTGATATGCACCTTTGCGGCTGCCGGCCGGGCGCAAGAGCACCACGGCAACGGTCCCGACAACATTCTTCAATATACCCCCTACGCCGCTGTCTTTACTCTGAAAGCCTGCGGTGTGGACAACAGTCACACCTGGCCGCAGCTCACGGCAAACGCCGTCACGTCCCTCGCGGTCAGCGCCGGTGTTACATACGCCCTGAAATGCAGCATCAACGAGTGGCGCCCTGACCGTTCCGACCGTCGTTCCTTTCCTTCCGGCCATTCTGCCGTGGCCTTCTCCGGTGCTACCGTGCTGCACCACGAGTTCGGCCATGTGTCGCCTTGGCTCAGTGTCGGGGGCTATGCCGTGGCCACACTGACGGCCGTTGACCGCGTCAGACGTGACCGTCACCACTGGCATGACGTGGCTGCCGGAGCGGGAATCGGTATTCTGTCAACCGAACTGAGCTATTTTCTGGTGGACCGTTTCCTGACCAAACTGTTCCCGGGAAGCGACATCAGCATGAGTGTGACGGGAAATGGGGTGGATGTGGCGATAACGATAAAATAAAAAAATTGAAATCCGAACTAACCAAACAAAACCTAAAAACCACCCCAACCATCCGGAATGGAGGGTTGGGGTGGTTCCCATTTTCTTAAAATATGCCCAAAATGGCTTTAAGGACATTTCAAGCTCACTCCCTTCGGGAGGGTAGGGTGGATATTTATCCGTATATCACATTGCCGTTCTCGTCCTCGTAGGGAGCGAGGTCCTTGGCATACTGGTTCATGGCTCTCAGACTCATACCCATTGACGAGAAACCGCCGTCGTGGAAGAGGTTCTGCATGGTAACCTTGCGTGTGAAGTCGGAGAACATCATGACGCAATAGTTGGCGCACTCCTCTGCCGTAGCGTTGCCCAGAGGCGACATCTTGCTGGCGAAGTCCATCATGTTGTCCATGTCCTTGATGCCCTTGCCGGCCGTTGTGGCCGTCGGCGACTGGGATATGGTGTTCACACGCACGTTCTTCTCGCGGCCGTAGATGTAGCCGAAACTGCGCGCGATGCTCTCCAGCATGCTCTTGGCGTCGGCCATGTCGTTATAACCGAAGAATGTACGCTGTGAGGCGACGTATGTCAGAGCAACTACCGAACCGTATTCGGCGATGGCATCCTGTTTCTTGGCCACCTGAAGCATCTTGTGGAACGAGATTGCGGAGATGTCCAGAGTCTTCTGAAGATAGTTGTAGTCGAGATCGTCATACGTGCGGTGCTTTCGGACGTTGGGACTCATGCCGATTGAGTGGAGCACGAAGTCAATCTTACCGCCCAGCAGGCGAACCGACTCTTCAAATACTTTGTTGAGGTCTTCAACACTGGTGGCATCGGCCGGAATTACCGGAGCATTGAGCTGCTTGCTCAAACCGTCCAACTCGCCCATACGCAGGGCCATCGGTGTATTGCTAAGTGTGATGGTGGCGCCTTCCTCTACGGCTTTCACGGCCACCTTCCATGCTATAGATTCTTCGTTGAGCGCGCCGAAAATGATTCCACGCTTACCTTTCAATAAATTGTAACTCATACTTGTTCTGATATACATTTGATTTATTTTCGACCGGCAAAAGTACTGATTTTCAGCAGAACAGACAAATTATTCCGACAAAAAGAGCAATTCCACCGGTCGTTTTAACTTCCGCCAGTCATTTTCGACGTTTTTCAGCGGCCGGCAAAGATGCCCTGACGCACAATCGGCGAAGCTGTCTTGCGTTTTGCAGCCAGTCCGTGGCCGGCGGGTGGGACGTTATGCGGACCGGTGTATGGCGACCAGTCGAAGGACATTATACGTCCCATGGCGAATGTGAATGTCTTGTCGCCGTATGCCATGCGGCCGGAGAACTCGACGTCGGTCAGGGCGAAGTCGGAAATCCGTACGGATGAAAGATGGCTGTCCGGGGCGTAGGCTATTGTCACGGCGTCCTGCGTCTGCATCCATGTGAACGGCGTATAGGCGAAATCCGTTCGCGGACTGAAGCGGTCATAGTCAAGCTGGCGACCATTGCCATCGGACATGAACTCGCAGACTGTCATATAGTTGTCACCCTCCAGTCCCCATACTTCGCTGTAGTAGCCGTTGATAGTGCCCTGCCACATACCGATGAGCGGTGTCTGCGGCTTGTCGTCGCCTCCGCCGGTGTTGCCCTCGTTGATGACGAGCGGTATTCCGTCAACAACCAGATGGCCGTCGCCGAAGCTGTAGGCCATTTCGGCTACGCTCTTGTCACTGTCGTATAAGACTGTCAACGTGTTTGCCGTCGCCTCCCAGCGGAAGCCGTCTTCCAGTTCCACCTTGCCGTTGACAACGGATTTGCAGTAGCCCGTGCGGTCGGAGTTCAGTATGAGATAGAACGGACTCTCCGGCTTGTCGTCCGAGATATAGTTGCCGACGAGCGCTTTTTCATACTGGTTGAGCGGTCCGCTGAAATGGCTGCCGCCATTGTCCACCCATCCCGGGTGCTGCGGATAATAGTCGTCGTCACCACATGAAATCAGCACGAGTGGCAAGATCATGAGGAGGCTGAAAAAAAATCTTTTCACATTCTTATTCATTGACGTTATCTGTTTTTATACATGTATCGTGAAAAAAACTACGTTCAGTCGCGGAGCGAATATGTCACTGTTGTCACCACACGGACCTTCTTTATGTGCGGCGTGTTGGCGTCGCGGTCGGAGATGGAGAACTGGCCTTGGTCGGCCGTGAGAATCTTGCTTATCTTGCTGTTGCTGCTCTCGGCAAACTGCTCAGCCGTCTTCTCGGCGTTCTTGATGGCCTCGCGCATCATCTCCGGCTTCATGCTTTGGAACGATACGTATTCGTAGTCGACGTTGTTGCTGTAGCCGTCACCAACCACGGCGACGCCCTGATTGAGCAGTTCTCCCTGACGGGCGATTATCCCGCGCACGAGCTTGACGTTGCGCGAGGTGACGGTTATGGTCGACGTTATGTTGTAGCGGTAGCGGTTCATATTATTGTTGTACATCTCGGCGTTGAGGTCGCGGACAACGGGCGCCCCGACACTGATTTCCTCTTCCTTTACGCCGTTCTGTTTGAGGAACGTCTTCACCTTCTCCGTAGTAACGTTGATGCTGCGGTAGAGCTTCTGCAAGTCGTCACCAAGTTCCTTTGTCTGGAGGGACCAAGTCACCTTGTCGGCCTCCACTTCCTTTTCCGAAAGTCCCTTGACGGTGACTTTCCTGTCCTTATTGACAAAATTGTCGATACCGGCCTTCAGGCAAAAGCCGAGGATAACGATACTGATGGCTATGATAGCCGATTCCTTGATTCTGTTCATAAGCGTTGTATATTAATATAGTTGTATACTAATGTAACGGGGATATGCCGTCACGTTTGCTTCCGTAAAAGTACGAAATGTTTTCATTGTGGGAGGCATGTAGCCAAGCTATTTACAGATAATTAACTGAAAGCATTATGAATTAGGAATTGCACCGTTGCCGGCCTTAAACGCAAAGACGCTTATTTCAACGCAAAGACGAAGATGCAAAGTTAGATCGTTTTTTAATAGGCGCCTTTGTGTTTAAAAAATATACCGTCTATGAAAAAGACGAGGTAGCTAAACTTTTGAATCCGATAGACGCTTCACAGTTTTTGCTGCGATATAAGATTAGACAAGAAGACGGATGCCCGTATAGCGTGAAGACAGAAAAGACGCCGGTAAAGGTCTATCGTATCTGTTATGACCATTGCAATGAAGTGGAAAGAGGTGACCCTGCTATACTGTCGAGCCCGTTTATACAGGATGTTTCAATAGAATATGGATTGACGACGGATATAGAACTGGATGTTGACAATGACAGTAATGCTGTATATCTGTGCTCCTATCTTTCAGGCTCCGATTGGGCGCCGGTGGCCAAATCCAAACCTAAGAATGGCAAGGTCGTGTTCCGGGGAGTCGGCAAAAGAGCAGTATGTGTTCCTGTATCGGTAAATAATGGAAGAAAAAGATATCTGTCGTACCCTTTTCTTACAGGAGAAAAAGGTATAGAGAAAATGTTTGTACCGTCGGAAACGGACAAGAGACTTGTCTGCATCAACCGCAAATATCCATTGTGCTCATATATTACCGACACTTGGGGATATATGCGTGGTGGAACGTTTGAAGCAGCTATGACGGAAGACTTTCATGATGCTGATACGATTGCTATGATAACGACAATGCCGTATGGCATGACAACACTTAATGTCTCGTCCATGAAAAAATATCGTTTCCTCCGATATCATGCTCCTCTGAATAACCGCTCTTCGCTCGCAGAACTCCAATTCTACACAACAGACATGGCGGGAAACTCACATATCTTAAAAGGGCGAAACATGTCCATAGGTGTTGATTCGACGAATTTAAAGAATGTGTTCGATGGAAATTCTGCAACGTCATGCAGAGGACTTGAAGTCGGTTATACAGTAGGGCTGGACCTTGGAGACGGAAACGAAACGACCGTCACAAAAGTAGTGTTCAGTCCGTCAACAGATCTTAATTTCGTGGAAAGAAGCCATTTATACGAATTGTATTGTTTTGATACAGAATGGCGCATTTTAGGACGTATTTATTCAAAAGCTGAAAGTTTGGAGTTTGACAACGTTCCAAATGGAGCACTGCTGCTTCTGAAGGATAAGACAGGAGGAAAGGAAGAACGTATATTTGAATATATAGATGGCCGGCAAATTTGGTATTAGGCATTGCGATAAGAACTATTATAAAAACAATTAAAACCAAAACGAGATGATAAAAAGAATTCTTATGAGTATTATGCTTGCCTTGATGTATTCAATGGCATTTGCACAGTATTACAGATGTACGAAGGCAGAAAAGAACATTTTTGATTTATGTTCTGATGAAATACTCAATCGTACGGAGTACAGGACGGATGAAGAGTTTGCTCGATTAAATGAGTGTTATTATATTCCTACAGAGAAACAGTCACTGATAAGGCAATATATAAGCAATAGAGAATTTCATAAAGTTTGTTTGGAATACCTTATTCCTGATTCACTCCAACAGCGTGTAAGGAGCAAAATCAAAATAGATGAGCATTATCAAGACTCTATTGACCGGATATTGATACCGGAATTAGAAAACAAAATATCTGGAGATAATATTAGTTTTGCTCTTCACAGCAAGAAGTATTTAAAACTTGATACTGCACAATATGAATATTTAATGGCGAAAGCACTTGATATGACACATCGAATAAGAAAAAATAGAACGTTGAATGTCTGGAACGAAGAAATGGAAGTGCTAAAGAAAACATTATAAAAAAAACAACTTTACATTTTCTTTCGCAATAAGAATTCTTTTAAAATTACAGCAGAGGCAGATCTGGCATGGAAGCGTATTTGTGCAGCGGGATTATCAGAACAGTTGGATAGTGTTAAAGAGATGAATCTGGCTATTTCGTATTTTTATGAACGACAGAAAATAATGGATTTGTATCGTTATTATGGGACTTCAAAAAAGAAACATCTTGCGGAGTTGAACAAACAAATGCCTAAAATAATTCTGATGTTGGATGCTATTGATAAAAAAAAGAGATTAGTAGAGAAAGAAAAGGAGAAAGGGACTGTCAGCAAAGAATTTGTTTGGTGATATTGAAAATAGAATTAAATATAAAAAAGTATGAAAAGTTTTTTGATTTTTATGAGAGTACACGGATTGTGTATTCAATGTCTTGTTTTTATGTTCATTTGGAGTAGTATAAACGTACTTGCTTATGATAAAGGAAGCAAGGATGATATTAAGCATGCTGTAAGAGTGTTGAAAAGCATAGATAAGGATTGCTCAAAAGAGTGGGCTATAAGTCTGTTACAGAAAGCAGCGGAGATTGATACATGTGCATACGCAATGAATACTCTCGGATTGGCATATATGGCAGGTGTAGGAGTCAAACAAGACACAATACAAGCTATATATTGGTTTGAAAAAGCAGGAGAGCATGGATATAGTGAAGCTTATCATAATCTTGGTATGATGTATAAGGACGGATGTTACGGTGTAAAACAGGACTTTGTTAAGGCATATAACGCGTTTGTAAATGGAGTAGAAGCAGGTTCTGTTATTTGCAAATATGATGCTGGATTTATGTTATATAAAGGACTTGGTATATGCCAGAACTATAATGAGGCGGTTACTTTGTTCAATGATGCTGCTAATGAGAGTGAGCATACTCCGTCTCTCTATATGCTTGGACTATGTTATCGTAACGGATATGGAGTTTTGCAAGATACTGCAAAAGCTAGTTATTATCTAAATCGTGCTGCGATGCTCAGTTTCGGTCCAGCCATGGAAGAACTTCAAAGAACACAACCAGAGAATTATTTAGATGAAATATCTGTGTTAAATAATATTTCTACAGGTTTACCAACGCAGATGCCAAATATATCAATAGAAGTGAATGACACAAGTTTTATATTTGGACAATATCGGGGATTTTTAGTTATGTATGATTGGAGTGGCAAATATGTACTTGCAGAAAAGCCATTAAAAATAAACATATATCGTGATGAAAAGGGTACAGCTTCAGGAACACTAATCATGGCAAATGATACTATTGAATTTAAAGCTGATATTACAAATGCTGGGCATCTCGTATTCTCGAAGGGAAATGTCAGTCTTAACGAACGCTATAATATTGGGAAGAAGATAACCTATCGGATGGACAATGCCATATTGGATATATGGAAAGATAAAATCTGTGGTCGTCTAAATCTCTATTCGCTCAAATTAAAAGAACCGGAACGTCCAATGTATATCGAATTGTCTAGAGTTTCTGATATAGATATTAGTTTTAATAAAGATGAAAGATTTACTCGGATTACAGCTATGCCTAACCCATTTAGTAATGAGTTTTGTGCCTCATTTGAGCTACAGGAACAATGTGATGCACAAATTCGTATTTTCGATCAAGCTGGAAAAATGGTATTTATTGAAAACATAGGAATTATAGATAGTGGAAAACATAATGTAATGATTGCGCCACAGATAAAAGATGGTACTTATGTTTTGAATATAAAAGCCGGTAAGCAGATATTACGCACAATAATTGTTAAAAAAGGAGGCGTACTATGAAAAAGAATTTGTTATTAGCAGTTCTTTTAATACATTTGTTGCCGATAATATATTCAGATGACTATTCGTCTGTTTCCGCTCAGAATATGACATTTGAGAATGGCTCATGGTTGCTTCCTGACTTGGAAGTTAATGGCAAAGAAAAAGAGAAGTGTGATCAATGCGGTGAGTATTATGATGCAGATGATTATGCGAATCATGAATGTATGGTGACGTGTGAGTATTGCAATGAAAAAGTTAGTACAAACCGTTATGAATATCATATGGAGACAATGCATCCAAATCTTTTTGATAAGACGCGTTGTGTTTGGTGTCAAGAGTTGCTTACCAAAGAGGAATACATGGAGCATGATTGCCGTAATTTTACAGTAGTAGGTCAAGGTGGAGGAAGTGGTAACGGAAGTAATGGTAACGGGCCGACAATTATTGGCAATGGTGGAAATTCCGGTGGAAATACAATCTGGAACTCTGGAAATAATGAGAATAATGGAAGCGATAATAATTCAGACAGAGTTATTATAAATTCAGATAAAATAGATTCAAAAACTCTTGCTTTCTTAAGAAGTTTGAGAAAAGGCGGTGGAAAAATTGTAATAACAAGTTCTAAAAGGGCTGTAGAATCACAAGCAAAAGCTGTTCTTGATAATATAATAAAACGTGGAGTTAAATATCAAAAAAATGTGTATAAAGGTAGACCTGGTGAACGATTATGCGATGCTTATAATTCAAATTTTACTTATGAAGAAAACTTAAGAAGTTTTATAAATATAATTAATTCATCTCCTGATCCTTCAATTTTTTCACACCATTTGGGAGGATATGATTGGCGATGTACATTTGAT
>CAMVUM010000012.1 GCA_947170725.1 uncultured Prevotella sp. | reverse complement strand
CCATAAATCTCATCCCTCCCATAAATCTCATCCCTCCCATAAACTCCCATAAAACCCCATCCCCACTATGACACAACCAGACAGAGGCAGCTTCGGAAGCAAAATAGGCGTGATCCTCGCTACGGCAGGCTCGGCCGTAGGACTGGGAAACATCTGGCGTTTCCCTTTCATGACAGGACAGAACGGCGGAGCCGCCTTCATACTGATATACATTGGCTGCATCCTGCTGCTCGGCATACCGGGCATGATCAGCGAATTTGTCGTCGGACGCCATTCGAGAACCAATGCTGCCCGTGCATACATGCAGCTCTCCGGACGCCGCAGATGGGGCGCCGTCGGCTATATGGGCATCATCACGTCAATGATTATCCTCGGATTCTATGCCGTTGTGGCCGGATGGTGTCTCCAGTATCTGTGGGCGTCGCTCGCAGGAGAGCTCAGCGGCGACACCGGCTTTGTCAGCAGCTATTTTAAGACATTCTCCTCCCACCCCGTGAAGCCCGTCATCTGGGGACTGGCGTTCATCCTCATGACCCATCTTGTCATCGTACGCGGTGTACGCAGCGGCATCGAGCGGGTCTCGAAGATGCTCATGCCGACACTCTTCGTGCTACTCCTCATCCTCGTTGTGGCCTCGTGCATGCTGCCGGGAGCCGGCCGCGGCATAGAATTTCTGCTTCGCCCCGACTTCGGAAAGGTTGACGGGAACGTTTTCCTCGAGGCTCTCGGACAGGCATTCTTCTCGCTGTCGCTCGGAACGGCCTGCCTCTGTACGTACGCTTCCTACTTCGGACGCCGCACAAACCTCATGCGCTCGGCCTTCCAGATTGCCGCCGTGGACTCTGTGGTTGCCATTCTGGCCGGCCTGATGATATTCCCGGCGGCCTTTTCCGTAGGCATCAGCCCCGATAGCGGACCGTCACTGATTTTCATAACCCTCCCCAATGTCTTCCGCGAGGCATTCACGACAATGCCCGCCGTAGGTTATGTCATATCCGTGATGTTCTACATCCTGCTTGCTTTAGCTGCCCTGACATCCACAATATCCATGCACGAAATCGGTACGGCGTTCTTCCACGAGGAACTTCACCGGTCGCGACGTCATGCGGCATGGATCGTTACGGGAGTGACAGGAGCCATCTGTGTGCTCAGTTCGCTGTCCGTCGGCGCCATACCATCTCTGCGCATAGCCGGAATGCAGTTCATGGACTTTTTCGACGCACTGACCGCACAGCTGCTCATGCCCGTCAGCGCATTTCTGACATGCCTTTATGTGGGGTGGTTCGCACCGCATAAGATTGTCCGCGAGGAACTGAACGACAACGGAACACTGCGCAACCGGTTCTTCCATACATACCTTTTTGTTGTCAAATACGTCTGTCCGGTGTGCATATCAATGATATTCCTCCACCAGTTGGGAATCATCTGACAATAAGCATAAACAAAAAAGAATCTCCGACTGACGGACAGCAACAATACCATACCATGAGACAATTCTACTATCGCAAGACAGACCGAAGGGCCATTCTTCTACTTCTGAGCCTCATCGTGGCGGCCTTTTCGCTCATTCATTTCTTTGGAGAGAAACTCGGAGAACGGACCGCCGACACGCTGGCAACAGACTCAACCGAAGTGGGAAAAGGATTTATCACGGACAGAAGTCGGAAGACCCGCCGATACGGAACGTCAGATAAAACAACAGGGAAGATTTCGGATCAGACAGACGGAACAGACAACTACACGACAAACGAAGTGGATGATGCAACCGGAAAAACGTATTATACATCCGAAGGGACATTTTACGACACCGGACAACACCGTGCCGAATTGTTTTATTTCGACCCCAATACGGCCGACAGCACACAGTTGCTCCGTCTCGGGCTACAGCCATGGCAGGTGAGAAACATATATAGGTATAGGAACAAAGGCGGTATCTACCGCAGGCCTGAAGACTTCGCACGTCTCTACGGCCTCACAGCCGGCCAATACCGAAAAATGAAACCCTATATACGCATATCTCCGGATTTCCTTCCGGCTGCACTTCTGCCGGAAGCGTCGTACGAAAGGAACGACACGACGGCACGAAAGAAAAAACTTGGTGCCGGAGAACAAATTGTCCTCAACACCGCCGACAGCACGCAACTGCTTCACGTGCCAGGCATAGGCCGCTATTTCACACGTAGAATCCTATCCTACAGCAAGCAGCTGGGCGGTTATGTGAGTGTGGACCAGCTTGACGAGATTGAGGATTTTCCTACGGAATCAAAAAAGTATTTCACAATCAGCGCCCCGGCAACACACCGCCTCAACCTCAACCGCCTTTCCGTAACGGAACTGCGACGCCATCCATACATCACTTTCCATCAGGCGCAAGCCATAGCCGACTACCGGCGTGTCCACGGTTCGATCCGCAATCTGAACGAATTGAAGACACACCGGGACTTTCCGCCCGAAGCCATTGAGCGCCTGTTGCCATACGTTGAGTACTGAAAAAAAGGGAAAAACAGTATGGACAACAACAGACCGGACATCCAAATCATAATAAAACAGCATATATCACCATCCCAAATATGACCATCCTCAATCCTTTTGCACGCCCGTTCTATGTCATGCTGAAGCCTGTCGGATCGCAATGCAACCTGTCATGCCGCTACTGTTACTATCTGGAAAAAAGCCGGCTCTACGACGGTACTGACGATTTCTGTATGTCCGACGAGCTCCTTGAAATCTTCACACAACAGTACATCAAGGCTCAGACTGCATCCGAAGTTCTCTTCACGTGGCATGGCGGCGAACCTCTTTTGCGCCCAATAGACTTCTATCGCAGGGCTTTGAAGATGCAAAAACGGTATGCCGGCGGCCGACATATAGACAACTGCATACAGACAAACGGAACGCTGCTAACCGACGAATGGTGCTGTTTCCTCCGTGACAACGGCTTTCTGGTAGGAATATCCATCGACGGGCCGCGCCGTTTCCACGAAGCCATGCGCGGAAAGACATTCGACGCCGTTATGAGAGGCATCGAACTGCTGGAACATCATGGTGTGCAATGGAATGCAATGGCCGTAGTCAACAGCATGAACGTCGCCCATCCGCTGGAATTCTATCGTTTCTTTCGATCTATAGGATGCCGATATCTCCAGTTCACCCCCGTCGTAGAACGCCGCGACAAAACGACCCACAGATTCATGGAAGGCATGACAGAGGGCGGAGATATCACCCGCTCGTCAGTCTCCCCGGAACAATGGGGCCGTTTCCTTTGCGAGATATTCGACGAATGGGTGCGCCGTGACGTCGGAGAAATGTTCGTCCAGCTGTTCGATGCAACGCTGGCTTGCTGGGCGGGAGTGCCGCCTGGCATCTGCTCGTTGGGAACAGTATGCGGCCATTCAGCGGCCATGGAGCACAATGGCGACCTCTACAGCTGCGACCACTTCGTTTTCCCGTCACATCGTCTGGGCAATATCCGAAACAAGACGCTCACGGAAATGATGCTTGACCAACGACAAATAAAGTTTGGAAACGACAAACGTGCCATGCTGCCACAACAATGTCGCGAATGCCGGTGGCTATTCACGTGCAACGGCGAATGTCCGAAAAACCGTTTCATCCGCGACCGCTACGGAAATCCCGGCCTCAACTGGCTCTGTGACGGCTACCGCCGCTATTTCTCACACGTAGCTCCGGCAATGGATTTCATGAAAAGAGAGCTGGATAAAGGACAAGCACCGGCTAACATAATGAAACAATGGGGAACATTCTCCGACAATGGACAATGAAAGACAGTGATACGCCCGAGGATGGAAATAATGCAGCCGGACTGCGGACAAGCAGCAGCCAAAACATTGCAAACCTTATAGGAAAGAACCCAAAGGCCTGTTTTTCGCCTATCAGTTTGTTATTCTGCCGCTTTTGTCTTACCTTTGCATACGATAGAAACTATACGGCAATCCGTGAATAAGTTCACATTGCGCTCATTTTACAATCACTATAACATGACATTAAAGAAAACAACGAATATGAAGAAAATGATATGTGCGGTGGTATGCTGCCTTATGATACAGCCGCTATACGCACAGATGAAGATTACGGTGACCAAAGAAAGTCCGCTTTTCAAATTACAGTTGGCCGAAATGGCCATCAGCAACATGTATGTGGACAGCGTTGACGAGAAAAAACTCGTGGAGGACGGCATCAGGGGGATGCTGGAGAAACTCGACCCTCACTCGTCATACATGACAGCCAAAGAAGTAAAGGCTGCCGACGAACCGCTGTCAGGCGGTTTCGAAGGAATCGGAGTACAGTTCAACATGATTGACGACACACTCATGGTCATCCAGCCGGTTGTCAACGGACCGTCAGAAAAGGCCGGAATCATCGCCGGAGACCGCATTGTGACGGTCAATGACACAGCCATTGCCGGTGTAAAGATGTCCCGTGAGGACATCATGCGGCGACTGCGCGGCCCAAAAGGAACGAAAGTAAGACTGGGAGTTGTGCGCAACGGTATTGCCGGAACGCTCATGTTCACCGTTACCCGCGACAAGATACCGGTAAAAACGATTGATGCCGTCTATATGATAAAGCCGCAAGTGGGCTATATCCGCATCGGCAGTTTCGGCTCAACGACCTACGACGAGTTCATGGAAGGCATGAAAATGTTGCGCAAGAAAGGCATGAAAAGCCTTGTGCTCGACCTTCAAGAAAACGGCGGCGGCTATCTGCAAGCAGCAGTCCAAGTGGCCAACGAGTTTCTCCGGAACGGGGACATGATTGTATATACCGACGGTCTGAAAACCCCGAGAACCGACTACCGTGCCAAGGGCAACGGTTCGTTCACCGAAGGACGTGTCGTCGTGCTCGTGGACAGCTATACGGCATCAGCCGCCGAGATTGTCACAGGAGCCATACAGGACCAGGACCGCGGTACGGTTGTGGGACGCCGGACCTTCGGAAAAGGTCTCGTCCAGCGGCCGATAAATCTCCCTGACGGTTCAATGATACGCCTGACGGTATCCCACTACTACACACCGGCAGGCCGCTGCATCCAGAAACCATATACCAAAGGAGGCGGAAAGGACTATGCTATGGATATGATGAACCGTCTGAAGAGCGGCGAACTGACCAGCGCAAACAGCGTCCACTTTTCCGATTCGCTCAAATTCCAAACCCTGCGAGAACATCGCACTGTCTACGGCGGCGGCGGTATCATGCCCGATCACTTTGTTCCATTGGACACAACACGCTACACAAAATTCCACCGTATGCTGGCGGCAAAGAACGTGATACTGAATGCCAACCTCCGATACATCGACACACACCGCAAGGAGCTTAAAAAATCATACAAGTCGTTCGATTCCTTCAATGCCTCCTTTGAGATTCCGCAGAGCGTAATCGACGGTATCCTGCAGGAAGGCGAGCGTCAGGAAATCAAGCCAAAGGACGATGAAGAACTCACCAGAACCCTACCCTACCTGCGGCTGCAACTCAAAGCGCTCGTCGCCCGCGACCTGTGGGATATGAGCGAATACTTCGCTGTGAGCAACGAGAGCAACGACATCGTCAGAAAAGCGCTCGAAATACTTGAAGACGAAGATAAATAAGGAAAAGAGAGCCGAAGGAAGATAATAGGACACAAGACAAGAAGAACGGGAGATAGAAGACAATGATCTTAGTCGCATCGGCAAGACAAACGCCTTCTATCTCCCGTTCTTCTTGTCTTATTTTCTATTTATCCACGGATTCCGCACCTCGTTTCAGCTCCGTCAGCATATCAAGAGCACGGTTTTCCTCCGCCTCCATTATCTCCCGTTCTCCAGGTCCCTTGTCATTGATACCGCAGAGATGGAGTATTCCGTGAATAATCACACGGTGAAGTTCCTCCTCATATTCCTTTCCAAACAGTCCGGCGTTCGATTTCACCGTATCGAGTGAGATGACGAGGTCGCCACTGATTACGTTGCCTTCGTCATAGTCAAAGGTTATTATGTCCGTGTAGTAGTCATGTCCGAGATATTCCCGGTTCACATCCAAAATCTTTTCGTCGTCCACGAACATATAACCAATCTCTCCGACACGCCGTCCGTGGACTGCCGCCACAGCCTTTATCCACGCTGTGATTTCCCTTTTTCTTATCTTCGGCATATCAATGCCGTCCGCATTATATGTTATCATAACTCTTATTGTATTCAGTCTGTCATTCCGCCATGCCGTGGAAGAAACTCACTCACGTCACGTCCAAAGTTCATCAGTTCCCTTACCATACTGCTGCTGACGCTCGAAAGCTCCGGAGCGGCATATACAAGAAGCGTCTCGACACCTCCTATCCTGCGGTTTATATCGGCCTGTTCGCGTTCATATTCAAAGTCCTTGACGCTACGCACGCCCCTAATGATAAATTCCGCCCCTTCCCTTTTGGCAAAATCGACGGTCAGGTCACTGTACGGGCGTACCTCAATCTTTGGCTCTCGGACATATATTGAAGCAATGGCCGCCACACGTTCTTCGGATGCCATCATGCACTTCTTGCGCTCATTGACGCCAACACCGATCACAATCCTGTCGAACAGCGGCAGTACCCGCCTGACAATATCGTCGTGACCGACGGTGAACGGGTCGAAACTGCCCGTAAATATTCCTGTCTTCATATCTTTCTTTTCAATCAAAAAAGTCCGGCTGCATGATATTTCCTGTGTATGGATTACGTCCGAAGTGGCGGTATGCCATCTCCGTCACCATACGTCCGCGCGGTGTCCTCTTGATGAATCCCTCCATTATGAGGAACGGTTCGTAGACCTCCTCCACCGTTCCGGAGTCTTCTCCGATGGCCGTGGCTATTGTAGAGACTCCGACCGGTCCTCCGCGGAACTTATCTATGATGGTCAGCAGAATCTTGTTGTCAATCTCGTCGAGTCCATACTGATCGATGTTGAGTGCCGTCAAGGCCACACGCGTTATGGCGGTGTCTATACGGCCGTTACCCTTCACCTGAGCGAAATCACGGACACGGCGCAGCAGAGCATTGGCAATTCGGGGCGTTCCGCGGCTCCGACGCGCAATCTCCATAGCCGCATCATCATCGATGGGCACCTGAAGGATGCCGGCCGAGCGTTTCAGAATGCGCTGGAGCGTCTCCGGTTCATAGTATTCCAGGTGGAGATTGATTCCGAAACGGGCACGCAACGGGGCCGTCAGCAGACCGCTACGGGTCGTAGCCCCCACAAGTGTGAACGGATTGAGGTCAATCTGTATCGAGCGTGCCGAAGGACCTTTGTCTATCATTATGTCTATACGGTAGTCTTCCATAGCCGAATAGAGGTATTCCTCCACAACGGGCGAAAGCCGGTGTATCTCGTCTATGAAAAGCACGTCGTTGCGCTCCAGCGAAGTCAGTATTCCGGCGAGGTCTCCGGGCTTGTCGAGCACGGGGCCACTGGTAATCTTGAATCCAACGCCCAACTCGCTGGCGATGATATTGCTCAGCGTGGTCTTTCCCAGTCCGGGAGGACCGTGAAGGAGGGTATGGTCAAGCGGTTCTCCGCGATATTTGGCAGCCTCGACAAAGACTTCGAGATTTTCCACTACCTTCTTCTGTCCGCTGAAGTCGCCGAAGCGCAGCGGGCGAAGTGCGTTCTCAAAGTCCTTTTCGACCGTTACCCGTTCCTGACGTATGTCAAAATCTTCGTTCATTCCTGATCTTTGGTATTTATAGTGATTATGTCCGCCGAACCGTTATGCTTCGGTTGCCACGGACATCATGCTGCAAAGTTAACATTTTTATCGCAGGCAGGCCAACAAATCACTGATTTTTTGGGGTATCAGCGCCAAGTGGCAATTCGCCTGGAAACGACGGCCCAACAGCCGCCAATCCACAACCAAACCGTTCATGCCATCACCCGGCGGCGACCGAACATGAAGCGCGACAAACCAATCATATCCATGCCACGGGCTATGCCCATACTGCCGCCAACTGCTGCGGCCAACGTTACGGCCATGAAGATCATTCCTGTTCCGTCGACAGCCAGAAACCACGGCTGCCAGAGTTTTGACAGGGCCGTGAAAACGGGTGAGAAGAGCAATATGACGAGTGTATTTCGGCCTATATATAGAGCTATGGAGCGAACACGGCCGCCAGTGATGCCATAGACAGCCGTCATGAAACTCATCATCAGAAAGACTATCATCACACCGCCACTCGCTCCGCGGTCCATAACCTTCTCTCCTCCGCAGGCCACAATCACGGCAACGGCCACCGGAGCAAGCCACGATGGTCGGAAAACCGACGTAAATCCGAAACCGACCCGCCTCAGGACAAAACCGGCAAGAAAATACATTGAGTTGGCCGTAAACGAGCCTCCGAAGAGTTTTTGGCCGACCACACCCAACAGCATCGCCGCCACGAGCAGCTCCGTGAGAAGGCCGAAACGCCACCGCCCACAAACGCGGGTCACGGCATGGACTACGAGTAGACAGACCATGAGCGTATGCAGATACCAATAGGGACCTACTGGCGAAACAAAGACACAACGGAGAAGCATTCCTACGGATAGTCCGCCGACGACCTCACGCACCGGAACCACCGTGGCCGCCGAGGCATAGGCCACTTCCATTACAACGTATGGAACAAAGAGGCTGACCAGATGGCCGGCGAAAGCGTGCAGCGATCTGCCAGTGGTTGTCAGCCAACCGGAGATTATGAGAAACACCGGCATGTGGAATGTATATACAAAAAGTTTGGCCGATGGATAGCTGTCACCTATATAGATAATATGGAATACTACCATCAACAGTATGCACACACACTTCATGAAGTCTATCTCGCCCACGCGGTTCCTGTGGCCGACCGCGGGCATTGGCCGTTCTGTAGTTGTCATAAGGTGGCAAAAATATACATTTAGGACGGCATTGCCCACCAATGGACATCAGAAATTACGGTTATTTAACATATAGGGAGAAAAGGATACATAACCATTCTGCTATCATGACATGTATAACTTATCCATTATCACAATGAGGCTCCCCAAGCAGGGATACATCCCGGCAAATCCGCCCTATCACATGCCGGCAACCGACATTCCGTATTCCGGATGCAGCAGGGTGCACCCCTACACGGAGTTGAATTTCAATCAGATAAATAGCTGAGCAGTTACAAGGAGACGGAGGGATATAGAACACGTCCGGACTTTTACCTTGGAAAAGCCATTGTCCCTTGTCTCCCTCCGTCCTTCCTCTCCTACGCCTTTCTATCTCAGTTCATGGCCTGAGTAACACCCAACGCTCCGAGAAGAGCAGTGGCCACGGCCACAATAATTTTGAGGATTGTGTTCAGTTTCGTGTTCATAATGTTCTTTATGTTTTTGACTATTAGGGTTAATAAAAATGCCAGATGTCCTCACTTCGTAGCCCACGGCCGTCACTCGCCGGCCCCAACCGCTTCGCCGGCATCTGCGGAAGCGGCAGCAGAGTTGAGATTGACAGGGAGTTCGGCCACCTTGCAGCCGTCAAGGAACGACCTCACACGGCGTCCGGTCGCGTCAATATGAAGCTCGGGCTGGAAGATTATGTGAATACCCTTGACGTTGTCCTTCACGTTGAAGTCTTTTGCCGTCTCGGCCGGCTTCGTGCTTACTCCTATCTTGAACGCGCCGAAACGGTCCAGACATACGCGCTTGGAGTTTTGCAACTCGCGCTTCATCACCACCACCAGCTCACTGAGCACAGCGAGAATGTCAGCCCGCTTGACCGTACAGTTGGCCTCAATTTCCTCCGCCAGCTGGTCTGTGGTCACTTTGTCGATGGCGACGGAGCGTCCGTACCATTTCTTATACTGATCACTGTCTGTGCGATTGTTCTGATAAAGTCTGTAAAGTACTGCCATAATTCTTTTTCCTTTCTTTTGTTTTTAATGGTTTATAAGATTATTGTTTTGTTTCTGTGTCTTTCCGGAAGACATTGCAAAGATACTGCTTTTTTCACCCGATGTCAAGCCTTATCACGCTACACATCACGCTACACATCGTGAAAAGCCCTTCCGTCAGCACTCCATAGGCCGCGCCTGACGGCGGTTCGGCCGCCTTGTGGTATAGGAAACATGGAGCCAACGGCACCCGTTGGACATGCGGTGTTCAAAGAGCAGCTGATCGAAATCGAGATTGCAGCGGATATATTCATATACCTTGCGGCCTTTCTCTGCGTCGGATATGTGTATGTCAGCAGCCTCTCCCGTGAGATGCTGTGACGTGACCACACCTCCGACGGCGGCATTCAGCGGCACCGAGCGATAGCCGCTGGAAATTCGCGTGACGCCGAAACGGCGCCTGACGGGTTCGAGAACGTTCACACAC
This sequence comes from uncultured Prevotella sp., assembly GCA_947170725.1. Classification (GTDB taxonomy): domain Bacteria; phylum Bacteroidota; class Bacteroidia; order Bacteroidales; family Bacteroidaceae; genus Prevotella. Next base: position 65,629 of record CAMVUM010000012.1, on the reverse strand, counting down.
AGCTGTCTGAGACGATCTATATCAGCCAAGGAAGGGTTGTTTTCAATTTTTCTGCGGATGGCCACTCCCGAGCGAACCATCTCTTCGAGCGAGAAATGCTCGCTCAACATTGTCGGTTTCTGTTCCATGATACATAAAAGTGATAGCCCCACCAGGCCCTCCGCAGGGACAAGGTGCCTACGAGGTGAATGGGGCGGTATGGTGAATATTAAATGGTAGATGATAGATATTATATTAAGATCAATGTGCGTCCTGTCCTATATCCGACATGAGGAACGAGTGATTACATGTCATATCGTCAGACACCCTCCCCTTGTGAAGGGCCTGGCTTTGACCTTCCGGGGTTAATCCGGCCATCATCATCTTCCGCGCATACCTTTCTATATATGGACTGCATCGGACGCCCTTCCGTTGTGCCGCCTGATAGGCGCAGGCCTGCGGATTGTGCGGCATTTTCACATGAAGCACCGAGCAGACCCGCGCCACCAGCTCACGGAAGGTACAGGCTGAGCCTTGAATGCCGCACACCGTTCCCTGCATGTAGGCTATGTGGGCCACTTCAACAAGATCAGTGACCGTGCCCTTCCACCTCACGCCGTCCTCCGGACTCTTGGCCAACAGCTCCACAAATTCTGCCGTAAGCCGTTCCCGGGCCATCTTCATACGCTGTGCTTTCATGGTCTGTTCTTGAAAGTCGCAGGAGCGACTCTGTGTCTTGTCAATGTAATACATTACTTTTTCCATTTCCTAAAGTGTTTTTTATTATGGTTGATTATTAATGGTGTTCACGTATATAATAAAGTCTTGGGACTGCAGGACAGAGCGTCTGCCACGCGGTCGCGTTTCCGCCGCATGCAGTTGTCACGACTGTAGAGAACGCTTTCTTTTCTGATGCAAAATTATCGTCACGTTGTGCACAGAATGTTCAATTCTCAGCGTTTTTTGTTAATATAGTTTAAGCCGCCGTGAAGCAAGTCTATTTAGGGGTTGCAATAAGGCCGCTGCCAGACGTCAACAGAACCGACGTCACGACGCGACGGCAGCCATGCCGCACTCCCGGAAGAGCCTTACGGCAGACCAAATCCGAGACCAGAAACGCCACGACTGACATAACAAACAGAGAATCAGCAAAATACCCAAACCACCCAAGTTCCGCAAATTTCCGCTTGCGGCAAAATAATTTCAGAAGGTGGCCCTTATCTTGAAATTCAATGTCGGCTTTTTTCGGATTTTCGCCATAAAGTCGTTTTCTTACTGCCGAATATCCCCGATTATCACAAAAAAATCATGTTTTTAGCTTATTTTAACTCTACAACAGAACAACGAAAATAAAAAATGCTTACCTTTACGCCCGAATAAATTATGATATGCCGATTACTGCCATAAGAAAGAAGCATGTTTTGCATTAAAACAAACCTAATTGAAAACAAAGCAATACATTAAAATCATAAGAGTGATGGATATTATTAGTAGAAAAAGCATGCTGCTGGCAATGGCCGCAGGTGCATTGACTTTCTCTGCCTGTTCCCACGACACGGACCTCTACAACCCAGGAACCGACACAGACAAGACAGTAGAAAACTTTATGGGAATGGTTGGCAACATTGACCCCAACCAGACATGGGAAACAGTGAAGAACGTTGAAGTTTCATCAAATCTGAAATTCAGCACGGCAATCTCCTACGTACAGATTTTCGCCGACAGCAAACTTGTGGGAACAATCGCATCGGCAGACGGTTCTTTCAGCAAGATGAAAGTGGCCGTACCGGCATACGCAACAACAATATCAGCCAAATTCATCACAAACGATGGTTTTGCCTCAAGTCTCAGCACAGCCATCAACGGCGGAACAGCACAGTTCGGAACAAACGGCCAGCAGCGCGTGGCCAGAACCCGAGCCGAAAGCAACCGCACATGCGTTGAATTCGCCACCACCGACAAGTACACCTACCGGTCGGCACTGTGGAACGACCATTACTCAGAATACCCGTCAGCATGGCCCGACAAATACTTCTATGTGGCCGAGGGCGCTTTCGGCGATAAGATTGTTGTAGACAACGACTTGCTGGCAAAGATCAACCAGATTGTTCCCGAGAACAACAAGTCGGAGCATTATGAGACCATCATACAGGACGTCGAACTGACAACAGAGACTGCCGGACCGGTCACACTGACAATGCTCTCAGCCACAACGTCAAACGCCGCTGCCATCGGCTACTATTTCTATGACAGCAAGGAAGTGGACAACACCGACTATACAGCACCCGTCTCCTATAAAGCAGACGGCAAAGCCGAGACCGTTCAGTATCAGGACACACGCGAGCCGAAGAAACTGGCCAACAAATACATCGTCATACCTAACGTGAAAGCCGAAGACCTGTTCAAAACCACTACGGATTGGCAATGGTCTGAGGAAAAAGGAAGTTTCTCCGTGACAACCAATACAGCCACGGAAGTGAAACTGCTCTACGTCAACGAGAAGACGGGAGAAGTTTCGGAAACATTCCCCGCAGGAATCAAGATAGGTTTCTTCATCATTCCCAACGCATATTGCAACAACGCGTCATACATCAACGCGAAGAACACTGCCTTCTCGCTGGGCGCAATGAACGTCAACGTCCATACGGCCGGCATCGAAGACGGACCGCTTCATATCTACAGCGATTACTACTCCGGATTTGACACCGACGAGAAACGGGCCATGTCACACGCCGCCACATTCATGGTTGACGACAAGGTTATCATCGGACTTGAAGACGCTCCCCAATGCAACAGCGGCGACTTCGACTACAACGACTGCATCTTCATGCTCGACGGTAGCTTCAAGCCGAACATCCCCGACCCCGAGAAACCCACCGTACAGACTTTCACATACTGCTATGAGGACATCAGCGCCGACGGCGGCGATTACGATATCAACGACTGCGTACTTAAAGTCACCTCACCCGACATCGACGGCAACATCGACATCACTCTGACTGCACTCGGAGCCACCTACCAGCTTAGAGCATGGCTCGGAGACAAAGCCCTCTTCGGCGGAAAGGAGCTGCACGAGGTGTTCGGCGTAACCACGGACGTGATGGTCAACACGGGTCTGGCATCGGCCGAACCTGTGACTGTGAAAATCAATGTGGGCAAGGACTGGAACATTATGGACGACGGAAACTTCTGGCTTGAGGTGATTGACACAGGCAACAACGTGACAATACCCGCCTTCACAGCCGGTTTCATCCCCGGTACGGTTCCCTACGCATTCCGCATAGCCGACGATTTCGACTATCCGTCAGAGCGCCAGGCCATCATCGTCAAATATCCGGCATTCAAGAACTGGGCCAACGACGCCACACAAGCAATAGATTGGTATAAGAAATAAGCAGGATAACGCCAATGGCCCGACAGGGCATTGACACAGGAAAAATCTCCCGAGCGGCCACACATCAACAACCGATGTGTGGCCGCTCCGTATTTTATAAAGACACTTACAAAGACTAAAAAGACACTTACAAAGACTAAAAATCAGCACAATAATGAACTTCCAAACAACAAAAGTAGCCACACCTCCTCAATCGTCACCAGGCACTCAGGCACGCAAACATAAAAAATATTACGATATATTTGGCTGGCTCGCCACGTTTGACTAATTTTGCGCGATAATCACATTCGCTGACATGGTACTGAACTATATCTGGATAGCATTCTTCCTAACGGCATTCGTCATAGCCCTCGTGCGCCTCATCTTCATGGGAGATACCGGCGTCTTCCCGGCCATGATAGACTCGACGTTCACATCGTCAAAGACAGCCTTCGAGATTTCGCTCGGACTGACCGGCGTCCTCTCTTTGTGGCTCGGCATAATGAAAATAGGCGAACGCGGAGGAGTGGTGGCCATGCTCGCACGGCTGCTCAGCCCCGTCTTCACACGGCTGTTCCCCGAAATTCCCAAAGGCCATCCCGTGACGGGAAGCATCTTCATGAACATAGCGGCAAACATGCTGAACCTCGATAATGCCGCCACACCGCTCGGCCTGAAAGCCATGGAACAGATGCAGGAACTCAACACGAAGAAAGACACTGCCACCAACCCGATGATAATGTTCCTCGTGCTCAACACCAGCGGACTGACGCTGATTCCCGTCAGCATCATGGTCTATCGCGCACAGATGGGCGCATTGCAACCTACGGACGTCTTCATACCGCTCCTTCTCACGACCTTCTTCTCTACACTGACCGGTATCGTCGTCACTTCCATATATCAACGCATCAACCTCATCAACCGGACCATGCTCCTGACGCTCGGTTCACTGTGCACAATAGTCGCCGCCATAATCTGGCTGTTCAGCCGGATGGAAGGCCAGACAATGAACACCGTAAGCACGAGCGTGGCCAACGTGCTGCTCATGACCATCATAACAGGATTCATTCTGGCCGGAGTCCGCCGCCGCATAAATATCTACGACGCTTTCATTGACGGTGCGAAGGAAGGATTCGGAACAGCCGTCAGGATAATTCCCTACCTCGTAGCCATACTCGTGGCCGTGGGAGTTTTCCGCGCTTCCGGTGCGATGGACATTATTATAGATGCCGTCAGATGCCTCATTGAAAGTTGCGGAGGCAACAGCAACTTCGTCGGCGCACTGCCCACAGCCCTCATGAAACCGCTCTCGGGCAGCGGGGCACGCGGTATGATGGTCGACGCAATGACAGCCTACGGCGCCGACTCGTTCGTAGGACGGCTCAGCTGTATCTTCCAAGGCTCGACGGACACAACATTCTACATCCTCGCCGTCTACTTCGGAAGCATCGGAGTGCGCCACACGCGCCACGCAGTCGTCTGCGGACTTCTCGCCGATTTGGCCGGAGTCATCGCGGCCGTGGCCGTGGCCTACATGTTCTTCAGTCCATGACATCCCGTCATTTCCCGTAAATAACGAAAACAATCATACATCCCGTAAACATCCATAATGCAATCAACAAAAGTAATCACAACTCTTCACTCACAACTCTTCACCCAGAACTAAGTCATGTCATCACTGAAATCATTAGCCAAAGACACCGCCATATATGGCCTGAGCAGCATCGTGGCACGCTTTGTCAACTATCTGCTTGTTCCGATACAGACCGCCCGCTTCACCGCAGAAGGCGGCCAGTATGGCGTGATAACAAACGTCTATGCCTATACGGCCCTGCTCATCATCATCCTCACCTACGGAATGGAAACAACTTTCTTCCGTTTCATGAACAAGGAAGGCGAGAATCCCCGCCGTGTCTACTCCACCACGCTGCGCATGGTGGGCGCCACATCGGCCCTATTCTGCGCTATGGTAGTGCTCTTCCGAAACCAGATAGCGTCACTGATGGGCTATGGCGACCATCCCGAATATGTATGGGTGCTGTTCGTGACCGTCGCCATCGACGCCTTCTCGGCAATACTCTTTGCCTATCTGAGGTGTATCCACAGACCTGTGAAATTTGCATCGCTGAAGATTATCAATATCCTGATGAACGTCACGCTCAATGTCCTCTATCTCATCGTCCTGCCGGCTCTAAAGCTCAATCCCCTCGGGATATACGACGGGAACTTCCGGCTTGACGTAGCGTGGGTTTTCTACATCAACATGTTCTGCACCGTGGCAACGCTGCTGATGCTCTGCAAGGAACTGCGTGGAATCACGGCAGGATTCGACGGCGGAATCTGCCGCCGGATGCTCGGCTACACATGGCCAATACTCGTGATGGGACTGGCCGGCCAGCTCAATCAGTGTGTGTCTCAGATAATCTTCCCTTATCTCTACGACGGAACGCCGCAGGAGGCCGGAACGCAGCTCGGAATATACGGAGCATGTATAAAGATAGCCATGATCATGGTCATGATAACACAGGCATTCCGCTTCGCCTACGAACCTTTCGTTTTCGGAAAGGCAAAAGACAGCGACAACCGCACGACATATGCAACGGCCATGAAGTACTACGTCATCTTCACGCTTCTGGCTTTTCTCTGTGTGATGGGTTATATCGGCGTGCTGCGCTATATCGTAGGTCCGAGCTACTGGCCAGGACTGAGGGTCGTCCCCATTGTCATGGCCGCAGAAATAATGTTCGGTGTTTTCTTCAATCTGTCCTTCTGGTATAAGCTCACCGACCGAACCATCTGGGGAGCGTGGTTCTCCGGCATAGGATGCGTAATCCTCGTGGCCATGGACATAATGCTCATACCGCACATGGGCTATATGGCCTGCGCATGGGCCGGCTTCGCCGCCTACGGAACATCAATGCTCATATCCTACTTTGTAGGCCAGCGCTACTATCCGATAGCCTATCCCGTGGGCACAATCCTATCCTACGTGGCCCTGGCTGCCGTACTTTTCGGTGCCATCAGCATATCAAACGACTGGCTGCCGCTGCCCGCCGCCATCGCGGTGAACACGCTGCTGATCCTCATCTTCGCCGCAGTCATCGTCCGCCGCGACTTCCCGCTCTCCTCACTGCCAGTCATCGGCCGACACTTCAGGAAGAAATGAGAATCCTCCCATTACTCCCATAAAATCCCATCCCCCATAAAATCCCATAACCCTCCCATAAAATCCCATAACCCTCATAAAATCCCATAACCCCCATAAAATCCCATAACCCTCCCATAAAAAAGAACCAAACAATAAATTCATTATGAAAAAAATCACATTAGCAATGGCATCTCTCCTCGCCGTGACCTCAGCAAAGGCCGACGAAGGAATGTGGATGCTCTACAACCTGCCGCAGGCTGTGTATCAGCAGATGCAGGCAGAGGGGTTTGAAATGCCCTACGAGGGGCTTTACAGTGACAAGAACGCCATCAAGAACGCCGTTGTCAACTTCAGCGGCTACTGCTCCGGCGTGGTTGTTTCACCCGACGGACTCGTTTTCACCAACCACCACTGCGGCTTTGAAGCCATCCGCAGCCATTCCACAGTCGAACACGACTACATGCTCAACGGCTTCTACGCCAAGTCCTTCGAGGAAGAGCTGCCAAACAAGGACATGTTTGTCAGCTTCATGGTAGAGCAGTGTGACGTGACCGGAAAACTGGACAGTCTCGGCATCAACAATCTGAAACCGTCGGAACAGGAAGTTTTTCTCGACTCTATAGAGAACGCATGGTCTAAAGCCGTCCACGCCGCAGACTCCACATTGCGCCTTGAGCTCAAGCCCTACTACGAGGGCAACAAGTATTACGCCACTACCTATCGCGACTTCCGAGACCTGCGTCTGGTCTTCACCATACCCAAGTCCATGGGAAAATACGGCGGTGAGACAGACAACTGGATGTGGCCACGCCAGACCTGCGACTTTTCTGTGTTCCGTATCTATGCTGACCCGAAGACAAACGGACCAGCCGAATATAACGAGAATAATGTGCCATATCATCCGGAATCATGGGCTCCCGTTTCGCTGGACGGCTATCGGGACGGCGACTTCTCCATGACAATAGGCTATCCCGGAAGCACCAACCGCTATCTTTCGTCCTACGGCATACGCTTGCGCCGCGACGCCATCAACGAACCCAGAGCCCAGGTGCGCGGCGTAAAGCAGGAGATTATGGCCAAGCACATGCGCGCCGACGAAGCCGTACGCATCAAGTATGATTCAAAATATGCCACAAGTTCCAACTACTGGAAGAACTCTATCGGCATGAACAAGTGTATCGACAGTATCCGCCTTATCCAGCAAAAAGCTGACTTCGAACAGAAGATACGCCACTATCAGGACTCTACTGGCTACCTGAAGGACAAACTTGATTTCACTGAGCTGGGACGACTCTACGGCAACAACATGGATGCCCGCCGCGCCTACACTCTCTTCACCGAAACGTTCTTCGGAACCAACGAGCTGGCCACACGCGCCATCCGTATCCACAACGGCATGGAAGTCAACGGACCGGAAAACAAGAAAAGCAAACAGTATGCCCTTTTCAAGGACAACAGCGACAAATGGGACGAAGCAACGGACAAAGAGGTCTTTGCCGCATTGCTGAAGAACTACCGCAATCAGGTTGACGCGAAATATCTGCCGAAGTTCTATAAGACTATAGACAGCCGGTTCGGTGGCGACTACACCAAATATGTTGACTACGTATGGGCTAATTCGATTCTGATGAAGAGCGGAAAGAAGTTGTATGTCAACAAGAAGAGCTTCATGAAGGACTGCGGTGTGGAAATGGGAATGGACATAACAGAAATTATGGCCGACCTCGCAAAAGCCGTCAAAGCCCCAAAGGATTCCATCGACATGCAGGAACGCTGGCTTTGTGCGGCAAAACTGCGCATGGAACAGGACATGCCCCACTATAGCGATGCCAACTTCACAATGCGTCTGAGCTATGGTCAGGTGGGCGGTTTCCTGCTTGGCGGCAAGCCGTCGGGCTACTATACGACTGCCCCAAGCATTGTCGAGAAAATGAAGAAGGGCGACAGCATGGCCGACTATTTTGCCGAGCCTATCATGCACGACCTGCTCTCGTCGAAGGATTTCTCACCCTATAGCGACAAGACTACAGGCGACATGCACCTCTGTTTCCTCACCAACAACGACATCACGGGAGGAAACAGCGGTTCGCCGATGTTCAACGGCAAAGGACAGCTCATCGGACTGGCTTTCGACGGCAACTGGGACAGTCTGTCGAGCGACCTGCTCTTCGATTCCCACCTGGCCCGTTGCATCGGTGTGGACATCCGTTACGTCCTCTTCATGATGGACCGTTGGGGTCACGCCGACCGTCTTATGAAGGAAATCAACGCAAAATAAGATTCTAAAAGGAAAAAGCTAAAGGGAGATAAAGGACAACGGTCTTTGTCGTGAACAAGACATACGTCCTTTATCTCCCTTTAGCTTTTTCTTTCTTCTTTTATCTCATTTCAGGAAACTCCTTCTATTATCTCCTTTCAGAAAACTTCTTCTATTCCCTTATTCTTTGTATCCTTCGGCCACGCCGGCCTCCAGCTCTATTAGGAAGCGCTTGGCCTCCAGTCCGCCGGAATAGCCCGTAAGGCGGTTGTCGAAGCCTATCACACGGTGACAGGGGATTATGACCGACATGGGGTTGGAACCTATCGCCGAGGAGACGGCACGCAGAGCGTCAAGCCGTCCCAGCCGGACCGCCTCATGTGTGTAAGTGACCGTCGTTCCATAGTCTATCGTCTGCAACTGCTGCCATACACTACGCTGAAATTCGCTGCCGGCCATCACCATCGGGATGGTGAACTTACGGCGGCGACCGTCAAAATATTCGTCCAACTGACAGGCGGCCATTTCAATAACACTACTATCTCCTTCAACGATTGTCGCCCCCGTGAGACGCTCCGTACGTCGCGTGATAGGTGTATGCGATTTACCTTCGATCCAGTCACACAGACACAACCTGTCGCCCAATGATCCGAGTATGAGCGTACCGCAAGGTGATGTGTACATGCTTGTAAGAATATGCGGTCTGTCTTTTGCCATAAATACTATTATTCAGTCCTTAAACCTCGTTATTTTTTTTCGGACTGCAAAGATAGCAAATCATGCCGACAAAACGCTGCTCAAATGGCGAAAAACAGGTCTGTTTGTTTTGTTCTTAACACGGTTTACTGTATCTTTGCAGAAAATTTGCTGCGCTCGGCAATATAAGAGCAAGCTCTGATTGCACTCACTGGCAGCATCTTTGCAGAAAATTTGCTGCGCTCGGCAATATAAGAGCAAGCTCTGATTGCACTCACTGGCAGCATCTTTGCAGAAAATTTGCTGCGCTTGGCAATATAAGAGCAAGCTCTGATTGCACTCGCCGGCAGCATCTTTGCAGAAATATCCAACAGACTATGCGCAAAGTAATAGGAATAGGAGAAACAGTTCTCGACATCATCTTTAAGAACGACAAACCGATTGGCGCAGTGCCGGGAGGCTCGGTCTTCAACGGCATCATCTCGCTGGGCCGTGCCGGTGTCAACACGACATTCATTGGAGAGGCCGGCAACGACCGCGTGGGACACAGCACGACTGATTTTCTACGCGCCAACGGCGTCAACGCTGACAACATAAACGTCTATCCGGGCAGTAAATCGCCAATCTCACTGGCCTTTCTCGACGACAACAACGACGCTGAATACATATTCTACAAGGACCACCCTCACGATCGCCTGGATTTCGTCTATCCCGACGTCAGACGTGATGATGTGGTCATGTTCGGCTCCTACTATGCCGTCAATCCAGTTATCCGGCCTCAGGTAGCCGGCTTTCTCGAACACGCCCGCAGCCGTGGAGCAATCCTCTACTATGACGTGAACTTCCGTGCCTCCCACCTCAGTGAGGTGATGAAACTCACTCCAAACATTCTTGAAAATCTCGAATATGCCGATATCGTTCGCGGAAGCCGCGACGATTTTGAAGTCATGTTCCGCAAGACGGATCCCGACGTCATCTACCGCAGCGAAGTGGCGTTCTACACCAAGAAATTCATCTGCACACAAGGAGCACTGCCTGTAGAACTGCGTGCCGAGGGCGGACTGTCCAAGCAGTATCCTGTGATCGAGACATCAACGGTAAGCACAATCGGAGCCGGCGACAATTTCAATGCCGGCTTCGTCTACGGACTTATCCGATATGGCATAACCCGCGACACTATCGACGCCGGTCTGACGCCAGAACAATGGGACAACGTCATCGGCTGTGCCCAGATGTTCTCGGCCAACTGCTGTCAAAGCATCAACAACTCCATAGACCATGAGTTCGGAGCTAAGATGAAAGCTCAACTAACATACAAAAACAACTGAAACCCAACCCTCAAAAGATGGTGTATCAAAATATATAATCATGCAACAGATCACAGACAATCTTTTCTATGTCGGCGTCAACGACCGCAACAAGGACCTCTTCGAGGGCCTTTGGCCGCTGCCGGACGGAGTTTCCTACAACTCCTACCTCATCTGCGACGACAAGGTGTGCCTTGTAGATACAGTCGAAGTAGACTTCTTCATGGCCTACATCAAGAACATTAAAGACGTTCTCGGCGACCGCCAGATCGACTATCTCGTAGTCAACCACATGGAACCGGACCACAGCGGATCAATCGAACTGATACGGAAATACTATCCCGACGTCCAAATCATCGGCAACAAGAAAACATTCGGCATGATGGAAGGCTTCTACGGAATAGCCGACCGCTGCGTGGAGGTAAAGAACGGCGACACCATCGACCTCGGCCACCACACTCTCAGCTTCGTCATGACGCCCATGGTCCACTGGCCCGAGACAATGATGACGCTCATGACCACAAACACCGTGGAAGAAAACGCGGCCAAGGAAACCGTGCTTTTCTCTGGCGACGCTTTCGGATGCTTCGGAGCGCTCAACGGAGGCATCATCGACTCGCAGATAAACTGCGACGGATTCTGGCTCGAAATGGTACGCTACTACTCCAACATCGTCGGCAAATACGGCACTCCTGTGCAGAACGCGCTGAAAAAACTCGCCGGCGTAAGCCTCAGCTACATCTGCTCCACCCACGGCCCTGTATGGCATGAGCATATCGACCGCGTTGTCGGCATGTATGACCGCATGAGCCGTTACGAGACGGAGCCGGGACTTGTCATCTGCTACGGAACGATGTACGGCAACACCGAGCGTGCCGCCGAAGTGATAGCACGCGCCGCAAGCGAGGCCGGAGTGAAGAACATTGTCATGTATAACGTCTCGAAGACGCACCATTCCTACATCATCCGCGACGTCTTCCGCTATCGCGGTCTCATTGTCGGCGCACCAACCTACAACACGGGACTATATCACGAGATGAACGTTCTGCTTGACGAACTTTCCAACCGTGACATCAAAGACCACTACATCGGTTGGTTCGGAAGCTACGCATGGGCGAGCAAGGCCGTCACGAAGATTGCCGAATGGAACGAGAACCACCTCCACTTCACGCCAGTAGGCACGCCCGTGGAAATACGCCAGAGCCTCGACGCGACGACCACGGAACAATGTGTGGCGCTGGGAAGAGAAATGGCAAAGACACTCTTGCAGAGCGAGAGTCTTTAGAATTAAAGGAGTTATCGCTCCTGAGCGGTTGCAGGGAGCGATAACTCCTTAACTAACTAAATATCTGACAAAAACGGTCAAAAACACTCTCGAAACGGCATCAGGAATGGCCTCTGCGAAAAATATTTCACCAGAGGACGCAAATAATGCAATCTCGTGCGTGCAAGCATAACCGATTGCAGAGCAAACAGTTACGTCGTTTTTCCGGAATCTGCGCAATTTCAGACCGCCGGAAAACCGCTTTTTCAAGCCAAAAAATGAGGATTTTCCATGCCGTAAGGGCCTCCCGGGGTTACAACGGAGCCATTATCGCATTGCAACAAGACCGCCGTTGCAAGATGACAACGGCCCCGTTGTAACCCCGGGAGACCCTTACGGCAAATCCTTCTCCTTTCCGTCACGCTTCCGGTGCCTTTCCGCCGCTCCGAAACACGATTCTCATTTGTCATCGTTTTTCACGCAACAATGTTTACAGAAGAGAACTATCCCCCAAAAACCGGCATATCCAAAGACACTCTTCATCTGCATTTCAATACCGCGTGCATCGTTCACGTTTCGATGCCGAATGTCAGAATCGGGTTCCGCAACTCCCGCGAAACACCATCAACTCTCCAAAAGACTGATTATCTCCTCAAGGTTTCCGGCCACCAGTATGCGGCTTCGCCAATCGCCACGGACCATTCCGCGGTTCTGAAGATCGTCGAGAAGGGCAATGAGAGAATTCCAGAAACCCTTTATATTATAGAGAATAACGCGCTTTGAATGATAACCGATTGTGCCGGCGGCGGCCACGGTGAAGATTTCGTCAAGCGTACCGATGCCGCCCGGCAGGGCTATGAAGACATCGCTTTGGGCGACCATCAGGTCCTTGCGGTCACTGAGATTGTCGCAAGGAATGTGCACATCTATGTGGGCACTCGTCCGGCCACGCTCCTCCACCTTCGTAGGGACAACTCCCACGGTCGTCGCGCCATGGTTGCGGGCCGTACGCCCGATATGCTCCATCAGTCCCATGTCACAGCCGCCGAACACTATCGTGTGGCCGCTCTCGCCGGCCCAGCGTCCAAGTTCTTCGGTTGCGGTGAAGAAATCGGGGTCGATGGCACTGTTGGCCGAACAAAATACACAGATTTTCATAAGATATCGTATATATTATTGTTATTATATAATACCAAGCGCAAAGATACGGAGAATTTTATTAAAATTCTTCAGGTAATTGCGTAATAACATCAGCACAAATCATTTTTCGTCCCAAAGCGTTCTTTTTCCGGTTTTGGCGGTGCGTAACCGATTTATTTTCATTACCTTTGCAGCGCAATACCCCTAAACGGTCGGTTCCCGATAAGGAAGATAGGTTAGGGCAAGCACAGTCATTATAAAGTATTTTTAATTTGAAGACATTTGAAGAATTGGGCGTAAGCGAAGAGATTCGCCGCGCCATCGAGGAACTCGGATTTGAGCATCCCATGCCCGTTCAGGAAGAAGTAATCCCCTATCTGCTTGGCAACCGTAACGACGTTATCGCGCTGGCACAAACCGGCACTGGAAAGACCGCCGCTTTCGGCATACCCGTACTCCAACGAATTGACCCCGAAAATCGCGAGACTCAGGCACTGATACTCAGCCCCACACGAGAGCTATGCCTCCAGATAGCCGACGACCTGAAGGATTTCTCTAAATACATGCGCGGCATCAACGTTGTCGCCGTCTACGGCGGAGCGTCCATCGAGACGCAGATCCGCTCGCTCAACCATGGCGCCCACATCATCGTGGCCACGCCGGGACGCCTCATCGACCTGATGAACCGCGGCAAGGCCCGGCTCGACGCCGTGCGCAACGTCGTGCTGGACGAAGCCGACGAAATGCTCAACATGGGCTTCTCCGACAGCATCAACGAGATATTCGAAGGCATGCCGGAAGACCGCAACACGCTGCTTTTCTCGGCAACAATGAGCAAGGAGATTGAAAAGATAGCCAAGTCATATCTGAGAGACCACAAGGAAATCGTTGTCGGAAGCCGCAACGAGGGCGCCGAGAACGTCAACCACGTCTACTATATGGTCAGCGCTAAAGACAAATACCTGGCCCTGAAGCGCGTTGTCGACTACTACCCGCGAATATTCGCCATCATCTTCTGCCGCACAAAGCGTGAGACTCAGGAGATTGCCGACAAGCTGATCAATGACGGCTACAACGCCGAGTCGCTCCACGGAGACCTCTCACAGCAGCAACGCGACCAGACTATGCAGAAATTCCGTCAGCACCTGACACAGCTGCTCGTGGCAACAGACGTGGCCGCACGCGGTCTGGATGTCGACGACCTGACCCATGTCATCAACTTCGGCATGCCCGACGACACGGAGTCCTACACCCACCGCAGCGGACGTACCGGACGCGCCGGAAAGAAGGGTACCTCCATCGCCATCATCCACACACGCGAACGTCACAAGGTGCGCGCCGTGGAGAAAATCATCGGCAAGGAGTTTGTCGCAGGAAAGATACCCTCGCCGCAGGAAATATGCACCAAACAGCTCTACAAGGTGATGGACGAAATCGTCAAGGTCGACGTCGACGACGAACAGATAGCACCGTTCATGGAGGAAATCAACCGCCACTTCGAGTTCATAGACAAGGAAGACATCATCAAGAAGATTGTCAGTCAGGCCTTCGGCCGCTTCCTGGCTTATTATGCCGACGCTCCCGAGATAGACGTAACGCCGGAAAAGAAGTCCGGAAAGGGCGCCCGCGGAGAGAAGAACGGAAGCCGCGGCAACGCCGGACCGGCATCACGTCGCAAAGCCGAACGGGGCTACCGCCGGCTGTTCGTCAACCTCGGAAAGGCCGACGGATTCTATCCGGGCGAGGTCATGCAGTTTGTCAACCGACATGTTCAGGGCCGTCAGGAAATCGGCCATATCGACCTGCTGGACAAGTTCGCCTACATTGAAGTGCCGGGAGAAGACGCACGCAAGGTCATGGACGCGCTCAACGGAACGCGGTATAAGGGCCGCGAAGTGAGATGCAACGACGCCGAAGACCGCGGCAACAGAAACACCGGACGCAGCGAAAGAACTGCCGGACGAGGAAAGAGACGCGACGAAGGAAGGAACGCCCAGGGCTTTGAACAGTATGAGAAGAAGTCAAAGCGACACAACGACACCGACGAAGGACCGCAACAGCCCAAAAGCCGCCGCGGACAGCGCGGCGAAATGCGCTTAGAAAGCGGACGCAAGGACGACTGGCGTCAGTTCTTCCAGGGTCACGACATCCAGCTGATTGGCGACGAACCGGACTTCAGCGAGGAAGGATGGGCAAGGAGAAGACCGAAAAAGAAATGAGCTACAACACACATACACTGCCCAACGGACTGCGGGTAATCCATCTCCCGTCCGCATCTCCCGTGGTCTATTGCGGCTACGGGATAGCCGCCGGAACGCGCCACGAGCTGGAGGGAGAGGAAGGCATGGCCCACTTCTGCGAGCACGCGACGTTCAAGGGAACGTCGCGGCGGAGCGCCCTGCGGATAATCAACACTCTTGAAAGCGTCGGGGGAGACCTCAACGCTTTCACAAACAAGGAGTCCACGGTCTACTATTCGTCCGTCCTGCGCGACCATTTTCCGCGGGCCGTCGACCTGCTGACCGACATTGTCTTCAACAGCACCTACCCGCAGACCGAACTGGACCGCGAAGTGGAGGTGGTATGCGACGAGATTGAGAGCTACAACGACTCGCCGGCGGAACTGATATACGACGAGTTTGAGAACCTCATCTTCAGCGGCCATCCGCTCGGTCACGGCATCCTCGGCTCGGCCGACCGGCTCCGCACCTACCGGCGTGAAAACGTAGAGCGCTTTGCCCGCCGTCACTATCGTCCGGACAACGCCGTATTCTTTGTCTACGGCGACATCGACTTCCGCCGTCTGACAACGCTTCTCGGCCGCCTGACGGCCTCTCTGACGCCTTCCGGCAATGTATGTGGCGATACTACCACCCGACATCCTCTGACGTGCGACAGCGCCGCTACCGCAATTTGCGAATCATCCCCTGCCCTGCCGCCCTACACCGCCCGTGAGGTCATCCGCCACCACGGAACCCATCAGGCCCACGTCATGACCGGATGCCGGACGTTCGGCGCCGGTGACGACCGCCGCATGGCGCTATATCTGCTCAACAACATCCTCGGCGGTCCGGGAATGAACGCCCGCCTCAACATATCGCTCCGCGAACGCCACGGACTGGTCTACACCGTAGAGAGCACGATGGTCACCTATTCCGACACGGGTCTGTGGTCCGTCTATTTCGGCTGCGACCCTCACGACATCGCCCGCTGCCGCAAGCTCGTCCGACGCGAACTGGACCGCATGATGGACCGACCGCTGACCGCCACGGCCCTCGCAACAGCAAAAAGACAGCTCAAAGGCCAGCTGGCCGTGGCCTGCGACAACCGCGAGAGCTTCGCCCTTAACTTCGGGAAAAATTTCCTACACTACGGCCACGGACGCGACATCAATGCCCTCTTCAACCGCATTGAGGCCGTAACAGCCGGCCAAATACAGACCGTAGCCCGCGAGCTTTTCGCTCCCGACCGGCTCACAACGCTGATATTCGGATGAGACGGAAAGCGGCCGGAATATCCTATGGCACAGACTTCACTGAAATAACGAAGAAAGTCAAACTCCATTCTACGTCTGTTACACTCGGATACAGATTCTAAAAGACGATAATGAAGCATTCAAAAAAATGCAGGTTTCCCAATACGGAAGCCTGCATTTTTTTGAATATGTAATAAACGAATATCTCTTCGCCTCACAGATACAGTATGCTCTCCGGCCCCATGTTGAAGAGCAGGTCGAGGATGCTCAGGTTGGGCAGGAAGCCGTGTTTGCGTTCAAAGACCTGATAGTAGCGGCGCGGTGTGAAATCGACGTCGGGAAGAGGATGTTTGGGCGTGATGGCTTCACGGAAGTCAATGACGCCGGGAGACGGGAAACAGGAGGCAGACAGAAGGGCGGGAGCGGCCGACGGAGACGTCAGCGGCGTTGTAGAGCGGACATATTCCGTCGTAAGGCGGATGTCGGGCCGGATGTCCAGCAGCTCGCACATACGGCGGCAGATGGCCATATCGAAATCGTAGAGGCCCTCCCAGTGCTGTTCGAAGAAGGGGCGGATGTCGTCGGCATAGTATTCGAAGAACGGTGTCTCGCTGTAAGCGCTCATAAGGGCGTGCCAATGGAGATGACGCCAGTTGCCGTGGTCGCTGATACGTACACCGCCTTCTGAGTCTGATGTGTCTGCAGAGCGCTCCACAGGCACAGTGAGCGACTGCACCCCGTTGGCCGTGGCTATGACGCAGCGATTGCGGTATGTCTGCTTAGTGTAGCTGTCGTGTTGCTCTATGAATACGGTTTCGTGGCGGTGGAGCTTCTGATACCACTGCACGGGACCGAAATATGTCATTGAAAGAAGTGCGTTCATGTCTTTATATAAATGTCAGAGTGAAGAGGTAAGAGAGGTCTTCACTCTGACTCTTTACTCTTCACTCTGACTTCTCTTACCTATATGACTTACTTTAATATCATCGTTCTGCCGCGCACATAACCGTCATAAAAAGGATAGCTGTCGTCGTGGCTGTAGACAATCATACAGACCCGGCCGATGATGCTGCTCTCGGGAACGAGGCCAAGCTGACGACTGCCGGATTTGCCCGTGACGCCGATCGCCTCCATCAGATAGTATTCCTGATCGGCGCATGTTACGGCTCCTGGAACAATGACGGGACCGTCACCCACATCCAAGGTGTCTCCCGGGACGGCACGGCAGCGGGCCACAAAAACTCCCGACAGGGAGTCCGCAGGGCTGTCGAAAGCCACGATGTCGCCCCGTTGGATCGCACTGCGGCAGATACGTCCGTAGCGGAACAGCCCGCCCATGCGCCCCGTGCGCAGCCCGTAGCTCCAGCGGTTGACCATAAGACGGTCGCCGGCGATGAACTCCGGCCGGAGTGCCGAACCGCGGACTGTACAGACAGTGAAAGCCAGTGCGCGGAACGCCATGGTAAGCGCTACCGCGGCCACCAGTGTCAGGACGAACTTTACACAGGCTTTCATGTCTTTTCTGATTATGTTATCACTGGCGGCTGTCGCGGCCGGGCCGCTTCAGGCGTTATCTGATGTTGTCCACCATGCGGAACAGACGGCTCCAGCGGATGCCGTTGAGACCTCCACGGTCGGGGTCGCTGGACCACCAGATGAATATCGGCTTGCCCACAATGTGGTCTTCAGGAACAAATCCCCAAATGCGCGAGTCGGCAGAGCGGTGGCGATTGTCGCCCATCATCCAGTAGTAGTCCATCCGGAAGGTGTATTCCGATGTCTCCTTGCCGTTGATGAAGATGCGCCCGTCGCTTATCCGGAGGTCGTTGCCCTCGTAGACGCGTATAGGCCGCTCGTAGACGGCGATGTTGTCCATCGTCAGCTTTATTGTCCCGCCCTTCTTGGGAATCCACACCGGACCGTAGTTGTCGACCGTCCAGTGTTTGTTTCCGTTGAGCGGATAGGTGAAACGGGAGTCCTGTTCGGTCACAGGACCGAGGATTTCCGCGAGGTCCTTGCGCCGCGACAGTTCGTCGTAGGCACGTTTTGTCAGCGGAATATAGCCGGCCATGTTGAGACACGCGAGGTCCTCATTCGTTATTCCGAGGTCCTTCATCAGCTCGTCGGGCAGCGCCTGAAGCAGCCGGACGTAGTATGTATATTGAACATTGTCCGGTTCCTTGTTTGCCTTTCCGTCGAGATAGACGATGCGGTCGCGTATCTGGAGCGTCTGACCGGGCAGTCCGACACATCTCTTGACGTAGTTCTCGCGGCGGTCGACGGGGCGCGTTGCCAGATCGCCGTACTGCGCACGGTTCCTAAGAACGTATTCACGGCCATCGGCGTAGATATAGTCGAAATAGCTGCGGAGGTCCGTCGGACTGAGCGAATCGAGATCGACGGCCGGCGGATTGAGCCCGTAACCAATCTGATAGCATATCTGATAGTAATCCTGCTCCCTCACTTCCGGTGCCGTGCAGATGGTGTCGCCGCACGGGAAGTTGAAGACCACGATGTCGTTGAGCCGGATTTTGCCCAGTCCCTCTACGCGGCGGTAGTCCCACTGCGGCCACTTGATGTACGACGGACAGTCAAGAACGGGCAGCGTGTGCTGCGTCAGGGGCATGGTGAGCGGGGTCTGCGGTATGCGCGGGCCGTAGCTCATCTTGCTCACGAAGAGGTAGTCGCCGGTCAGAAGCGACTTCTCCAGCGAGCTGGAGGGTATGACGTAGTTCTGGAAGAAGAACAGATTGATGAAATAGACGGCCACGAGGGCGAACACGATGGCATCAACCCACGACATGACAAACCTCACCATTGGGTTAAGGGAGTCCTTCCACCATTGCCATTTGATTTTCTTAGTGATATAGATGTCGTATATGAATGGTATGACGATGAGTCCCAGCCAGCTCTTCACCCAAACGAGGAAGGCTATATAGAGCACCAGGACGACGATGAACTTCAACCATTGTTTTTTCATATTTCTTTTTTTATTATTAGGAGTTAGAAGAGTAAAAGGAGTTATCGCTCCATGCGGTCGCTCAGGAATTATTGCCTTGCAAGCGGTCACAGACCGGGCGAAAAACAAATGTCTTGTTGGAAGCTGACTATCCGTATCAAGATGTCCAATCCTTCATATCAGGGACTTCAATCCTTCATATCAGATAGCGATTCTTCATGTAAGGATGTCTTTTGGGTCCCCGAACGGGCTCTGCCCGCGACAACTCCCTTTGACTCCTAAACGGCGAAACCGCGATAAATCCTCAAAACTCAAAACTTAAACATATCGTTGATTGTCAGCAGACCGCTGTGATTGGCCGTATATTCGGCAGCCAGCACCGCACCGAGGGCAAATCCGCGGCGCGAATGGGCGTCGTGGGTGATGGTGATACAGTCGGCATCGCTGTCATAGCTGATAGTGTGGATTCCCGGCACCTCGCCGCGGCGTATGCTGTCGATGGCCAGCTGGTCGGCGGCAGGCGTGTTTTCCGTGGTCACCGTACCGTCCGGCTGTGTCAGCGTGCCGACGGTCCAGGAGTTCTTCCGGTCGACGGCCTCAGTGATTTCGCCGGCAAGAGTGATTGCCGTTCCGCTGGGATGGTCGAGCTTGTGGACGTGGTGGACCTCCTCCATGCGCACGTCATACTGCGGAAAACCGTTCATGATGCGTGCCAGATAGCGGTTGACGGCCGAGAATACGGCCATGCCAACGGAGAAGTTTGAAGCCCAGAAGAGCGTTTTCCCCTCTTTCTCGCACATCCGGCGCACGTCGTCGCCATGGTCTTTCATCCATCCCGTCGAGCCGCTCACCACCTTCACGCCGCGCGCGAAAGCCTTCAGATAGTTGTCGTAGGCCACGTGGGGCGCGGTGAACTCGATGGCCACATCGGCCGAGGCAAACTCCGGACTGTCGAAGTCCTGCTGGTTGTCTACATCTATGATGCTCACTATTTCATGGCCGCGGCCGCGGGCTATCTGCTCAATCATCCTGCCCATCTTGCCGTAGCCTATTAAAGCTATTTTCATTATTTATCCTTATTAAACAGCGCAAAGATACTTATTTTTACGCATAATAGATTGATTTACAGTGAAAAAAATAGCGCCACACGGGCGAAATGAAGAAAAAAATGCCCTGCCCGCCTTTCTTTTCACTGCAAACGTCCGTATGGAGAACATACAAAAAGGAACCAACCGGCAAAAACCGATTAGTTCCACTTTTGATTACCTAATCTATCATTCATATATCACAGCCAACATCTTATGACTATGATGTAATGAATGCATTTAGTTTGCTTACATCACACTTGCTGCTCAATCCCTTGCCTTGCATCTGAATTTAAGAATCAAATCGTTTGACTGATTTCGAATTGAGTCTATCTGATTCTGACCGAACAGTTCCCTGTTTTCCATTACCTGACGCACACTTACCGATGAATATATCACGCCGTCCTTCTGATATAGCAAATCAGGCATCCAATCTACATACCGGAACGCTTCAATACTGTTGGACTTCAAATCGGTCAACACTCCGTAAAGTCTGTTCTTGCTTGCAAAATAGCTGTGCAACTGCCCGTCGGCATATACCGCCCTGAAGAAATAATCATATTTCGATTGTTCGGACATAAACTCCGACGTATTGGCAAATTTTTCATAAGGCATGTAGTTGTCCAACACCAGTTTTTTCTTTGACACCGAAATACGCCCGTCGGTATTTATAGTATAGACACTCGAATCATACACATCAAAGTATATGTATTCTCCATCATCTGTCTCATTGAATACGTTCGAAACCAACGGCGGTATCTGCATCTGCCTGGGAAGAACTGGTATCTGCTTGTCCGTGAATCCGAAGTCCTTGTCAAAGAAGTAGAACAGGAACGCATGCTTTCCTTCTGTATATGTCATGTGGTTTGTAGAGCATATAAAACCGTTGGCATAGCTCGCAATATTCCACAACATCGTGTTTTTCTCTATCTTCTTTGACTGCACAAAACTGCCGTCAAGATTATACACATACACAGTTGACGGGTATGCCAATATCACAACCCTGCGGTTTTCCTTGTCAATCGTGAAATCTTCAATGTTTACATATTCACCTTTGCCTTTTCCTGCATTGCCTATCGAGTGCTTGTATTTTCCATCGGCATCAAAAACAAGAACGCGCCTTTTACCCGTCTTGTCCAATATATAATAGCAGCCATCGTGAATCATCAGTTTGTTGATGTCACGGAACACGCCTTCGTCTCCTGTCTTCAAGGTCAGTATCTCAAAGTCCGAATACAAATCATTCAGTTTGCACTCTTTTGACGTCTTTTTCACAGAGATTCCCTTGCCTTTTGCTTCATCGACCTTCTTAGCACATGACAACATGAAGAAACATATCGTCAACATGCAGACTATTTTTGTTTTCATACCCATCAGCTTGGTTTTCCTTCTTGTTTACATTTCAACCTTGAAAGCATGGTCTACATTATCCAAGTACCTTTATATCGGGATTCACCTTACACATGTCGTTTACAAAACCCTCCTTGTCCTTTGGCGAGATGATGATGCTTCTGCCCTTGAGCATTATCTCAATTCTGTCCAACGACATCGCCGGTGAACTTGCAAGATTATGCGTAGGACGTATGGCTATGACGGACATTATGTCACATCGGTCTTTCGCCAACATGCCGCACTTCACTCTAAGCATCTGTCCGTCGATGATGTATTCGGTATTGAAAACCATATCCGCGAATATCAGCCCGACAACCATATCAACTGCAAGCACTGGCCATACCGCACCAGGAACCAACACACATGGAACAGTCGATACAACCATCACCACAACTACAATCAGCACAATCCGGCTGTCTACTTTCGATTTATACGTTTTCATTGGTTATAATCTTTAATTCCTTTTTTGTAACTCCGTCTCTTGCTTAAGAATACTTAAACTACCCGTTGGCAGAATTTTGTATGCGCTAAATAAACTCCACCAACGGGTTACTGGATATAATTTAAGTATTACGATGTTTACAATTTCCTAATCCCAGGTTAGATATTCCGAAAGAATATATTGCCAAATCAAATTAGAAGGTTCATACGGTATAAATTTATTGATAGTCCTTCCCGCCAAATCACAATTTATATACCGTAACATTGTTGTTGCTGTAACATAACCATTAACCGGAGTTTTTGCAACATCAAATCCTTTAACATACTTACCTGTTGAATTATAATCAACAAGAGACCATCCCATAGCAGTATTATCAGGATTGCTGGCATAATCTCTCGGAGTAATGAACACGATGAGAAAAGCGCAATAAATGCAACTGCACTGAATAAAAAAATCTTTTTTCATTACCATATATTTTTAATTGTATAAAATGTCCATTTAAGATATTCCGGTTCAATCGGTATATATACGCCTACGGTTTCACCATTTTCATCATATTCTATTCTTTTGATGATTGTATATACCTCACATAAATTAGTATGATGGCTTGACACTTCACCCCCCCAACAGTTTCCCGATTCACGCAGTCCTATCGAATCTCGGTTTTCCACACTGTAAACCGGACATGTTACAATCCTGTCCGAATGAACATGCAACATTCTTGTCACTTGTAGAGTTGATACATAGTAATTCTTTTGCGGATTTACACCATACAATCTGACCCAATCGCCCAATTTGACTGTTTCCCATTTTCTGATTACAATCTTATCGTAACAATAAGTCGAATCCTTTTCCCATTCTTGAGAATCTGCTGTAGAAGTCGATGGTTCAGCCGGCCTTTGTATTCCTAAAAAAATTTCAAAATCATCATAGATATGCACTTCTCCATCTGTATAGAATGTCGTTCCATCATTCATTGTATGTCTGACTTGATTGGTTTCATTGTTCGAATCACACGAAAACAATAGAAACAGTACAATTATAGTGAACCAATATTTCATGTCCGGTCATAGTAAATTATATCATTACTTCTCCATAAAAACAATACCCTGCACGTAAAAGTCTTATCTCATATACTCCGGTGAAACCGGTCGGAATATCCACTGTCTCTGCCCCGGCTGGAACAACAGACGAATAGGCGATGCTTTCGTTCCCGTTTTCGTCCATGCCGACCAATTGTATTTCTTCAAAAGTATTGCCATCGAGATACAGTGTATGACCATCTATGTATATAGACGGAATACGTATAGAAGACCTGTCTCGAGGTCCACCTATTACTACAGGTATTTCATATCCACACTATAGGTCAATTTTGATGCCACGATGCAGATTGTTAACAATATCTGTATTACTCGTAAATTCATTGCTCTGCTCCATGTGAGCATTACATACGGTTATCGCCAGCACAATGACACCCGCGGTCAATAGTTGTTTTTTGTCATAACTTTTATTGTTTTACCTTCAATTGCAAAGTTATGAAAATAAAATTATTATCGGCTTTTTTCCTTATACATTTTATACACACCCATTCTTATATATCCCATAAGAAACTAAACAACAACTATTTACAGAGATAATACATTTTTTACACTTTCGTTATGACAATCGTCTCAGGTTATGATCGAGCGACTTTGTTCCACCGGTTTTAAACAACTTCTTATTTATTTTACTTCTTGTGTTTGTCAAATTCTGTATTGAAATATCAAGTAGTACAGATATTTCAGATGGAATGAGATACAAGCGAATCATTATACAGATAAATTTTTCTCTCTCACTTAGTTTTGTCTCGGTATTGTTTATCTTATCATAAAATTCCGGAAAGGTATTTTTTACAAACGATACAATATCCGCCAGTTCCTTTGCTGTAATACATACATTTCCTACTGCCATCTTATGCAACCGCTTCACCATTTCGTTATTTCCCACATCTTGTTCCACATAAGAATTATCAATATGTTCCGTCGTTTTCCGATATGAGTCTATCGATTCACGTATTCTTTTCAGTTCGTCTTCTTTATCTTTCCTATATTGCTCAAAATTATACACAACTTTCATCAATTCACCGGATGTATTCTCATATTCTGTCAACAAACCATAGTATCTGCTGTTTTCCTCCGCCAGCATCCTATCATGGTTGCGTTTTTTTATCGAATACAATCGGTAGAATATAAATAAAGCAAAGATTATCCCGAAAACACTGCACACCAATATTAACTTGTAATTGTCTGCCTCTCGATTTTTCTCCATCATCTCTTGCTGTACATGGTTATAGTCATACAAAGCCTGTGTCCTGTTTATTTCTTCCGCCGAACTAACTATTGCGGCCGAATCATTCATAAGACAATACAACTTAGAATATTTTATAACAGAATCCGGCTGGTTTTGTTTGGCATAAAAAAGCATAAGTCCCTTATATACGGCTTCCTTACACATAATATCCTTAGCTCCCATCTGTAGTTTTTCCAAATAAACGAAAGCAGAATCAAATTTACCGACACCGTAATAGTATTTAGCCTTTGCATCATAATACAATTCATGCCCTTCTTGTATATTTCCACCAATATCCATCAGGCCCGAATAGTTTTCAAAGTAATCCATACATTTTTTTGCCTTATAGAATTGTTGCCTGTTAAGATACACATATATCAATGTAGGCAATGCCCGGGCAACCAAATCTTTTCTATTGCACCGCAAGTATTCGCCTACCACGTTTTGTGTGATACTTATTACTGAATCTTCATTATGCGCAGAATAATAAGCATTTACTTGCTGTTCGTACGCTTTAAGTGCGGTAAGTGTGTCCCTGTCTCTCAATGCTGCAAGCATGGACAACCGGTTCGCTTTTATTTCATATTCGGGTGCTCTCATCCTACCAAACAGCTCAGCCCTCTGCCCGTGTATACGGCACAGCGTGTGCCAGTCGCAGTCGTCAGCAGTTGTGTCTGCCAGCTCTACAGCCTTGTTGTATTGAACCAGTGCAGTGGGAGCATCGCCCATGTCGCGATACACACAGCCCAGCAGATAGTAAGCCATCATGCGTTCGTGAGTGCTGCCGTGACGGTCGTACCATGTTGTCACGTCTTTCATCACGGTGTCGGTAGTGAACGGCACGAAAGTCCGATTCATCGCCTTTGCCCTGAGCAGTTCGTAGCGCATCTGCATACCTGTAGGCATGCTGTCGGCTACCGATTCATGACGGTCGAGCATAGCCAATGCCGAGTCCGGCCGCCTGTCAATGAGAGAATCGGCCGTATCAAGCAACACCCTCGTCCTGTTGTGCCCTGTACATGATGTGAGAATGGCAAAGATTATTATTATACGGTTAAACTTCATATATCCACAATATTGTCTTTATAGCTTTTACATGACAAAAGTAATAAAAAATCTATCACATCATATCATTTTTCCAACATTTTTATCCCATAAACAAAATCAGCAAATATAAAGATTATTCCAAAAAACACTTCCGGTTTTTTCCAAACCAGAAAAGCCGAGAGGCCCTCTCTGCTTTTCCTACACGGTCTTTTTGCAGCCTCGCCAGCGTAACCGTTGATTATCAGTATCCCCTATTTTTAATAAAAAAACGCCATTTTCGTGTCATAATGCGGAAATGACGGTCCGGTTGCCGCTTAACTATTATTAATGTAAAGACAGTTTGTAATAAAGCCACCCTGTAACGATGCCTGTGCCTCACCACCCTCACTTTGTCCCTACTCTACTTGCGCGGCATTTTAACCACAAGCAGCGAACAAAGGTTCATCCTATGCACTCAATATCCCCTTTTGGGGACTATAGGGGATTCACCGCTACATCTTATATGCCAGTCCGAGACGCACGGTAAACGTTCGTGCCGACACGTCGTCATGATACGAATAGCGAGTGCTTCGGATATAGTAAAAGGCCGACAGATCGAGACACAGCCTGTCCGACACCGACAATTGCAGACGCGGATTGACCACAAGCAGCAGGGCGCTGCCCTTGTCGCCCTGGGCATTGAGGTAGAGCGGGTCTGTGGTGGCGAGGTACTCGTCTTCATATCCCTTCCATGTATATATATTATAAAGGTCGGCATTGATGAAGAAACGTCCGTAACGCCTGAACTCCATCATCGTGTGTACCTTGGCACTGTAGCCGCTGCCCATGTTATAGTCGCGGTCGATAACGGCATAATAGTCGCTCAGCGAACCTCCGAGGAGTATTCCGCTGAGGAAGATGCGCTGCTCCAGACGCACCAGATTGCCCACCGCGGGGAAACGGTAGATAAGCCCCGGGCCGACAGAAGCGGCTTCTGAGATGCGAAACGGAACGAGACTGGTGCCGTCCTTGACGGGCTGGGAGTCGTAGTAGTTGAAATGCTGGAACAGGCCGAACTCCGCCTGCATGCCGTTGGCGGAATAGACCGGTGCGCTCCACAGCTGTCCGAGTAGATGGACACGGCTGATAAGAGGCTGGTTGGAACTCATTCCGAAGGTCACGTCGGCCGTGAAATAGTCATACGGACGGTTCGTTGTCTCGTCGTAAGGGTCGCCGTAGACAAGACTGACGTTGATATATGGATTGGTCTCGCCACGGAACAAGGCGTTGTTGTCAGCCAGATAGCGCATTCCTGCGGACAGCGTCAGGCCCACCGGCAGCCGGTCGTAGTCGTGATAAAGGCCGCCGTCACGTCTGACTCGCCACGCCTCGCCGCGGATGATGCGGTTCAGACCGCGTATCGGACATACCACCGTGCCGAGAAACTCGCGCCAGAAACGGGCCATGCCGCGCTTGCTGTCGTCGTAGATGAGGTCGCTGACGCGGTAGGTGACCTCCCCGATGGCTATTCCGCCTATTGTAGTGGCCATCAGGTCGTTGATTGCCGACGGTTCCGTCTCGCATACAGTCTCCCACATCAGGCTGCCGCCGAAGGCATACGGGGTTGACTGCCAGAAGTTCAGACCGTTGCTGCGGGCGGCGTTGAAGTAGAGTCCGCCGTGATAAGGATGTGCAAAAAGGTTGGTGGAGAACTTGTCGTTGTCCCAGACGAAACCCGTCTTGAAGTTGTGATGGATGGTATGAAGGTTAACTTTGGCATATTCGGCGTCGAGAACAAAGCGGTCGAAGCACAATACGAAGGCGTTGATGCCTATCACTTCGGCCGCAGCGAGCCAGGGATGGGCGCCCCCCTCTGTCCCCTCACGTGGAGATGAAAGATTGACGGAAGCCAGACTATTGTTTCTGTTTTCCCAAAAGGGCATGTCTCTTTCCGTGGATTTCCCGCTTTCGGCGAGGGCTGCGACGGGGGCTGTGGGGAATCCGGTGGCGTCTTCCTCCGTTACGAGACGGAGATAATGGGCCGCCATGCTGTCCACGGCCGATGCCGTGAGCGTGTCTGTTGTCTCAGCCGCACCCGCCATCAACGGCATAGCGGCCATGAGCATGCTTATCATCGTTAGTCTTTTCATAATCGTGTTCATTTCCTGTTATACTTCAACGACAGCCCCGCCTCAATGATTGCACGGTCGCGGTAGCGCCGTGAGTGGCAATAATATCGCGTGTCGCCATATCCTGCGGAGACAAAGACGCCGAGCGTGCGGCCCAGCTGCCAGTCAAGATTGACACGCGCCTGCAGCGAGTAGAGACGTTCGGGGCTTCCGGAGGAATTCTTGGCGAAGGTCTCAACGTGATAGAAGCCCAGATCACCGCTCAGAGAAAGGCGCGGCGTGAGCATGAAATACTGTCCGATGCGGTAGAACAATGCGCCGGAGAAATCTTCGTCGAAGCCCATATAATGGGTTCCAAAGCCGATTATGCTGTATGTGCTGCGGTTGCGGAAACGCACGGCAAAGTTTGTCTTCGTCGACGAACCGCCGTAGACCATGAAGTCCAGCCGCGTTGAGGGATTGACGTTGACCAGTCCGATTTTTCTCGCCAGCGTGTCGCGGCTGTAGTTGATGATACCCACCTGCACGCCGCGGGGATGACTCACACAGACATTGAACAGTCCCACTTGCGACCCGTTGAGCGTATCGGCATAGTTGTATATCGCCGCCTGGATGCCGCGCATGTATGACGAGCAGATATTTGCGGCACCGGAAATCTGCATGCCGCGACGCACGCCCATCGATATGTTCGTAACCGCACTGAGCTGGATGCCGCGCATCGGTTTCGTACAGGCATTGGTCAGTCCCGCTATCTGTATGCCGTTGAAGTCATTGGCTACGTTGGCAATACCCGCCAGCTGTACGCCGCGCATAGCGCCGCTGGATGCGTTGACAGCTCCGGCCAGCTGTACACCGCTACCGGTGCCGTGGTTCACCGTTGAGAGCGCCGCAATATTGGCGCCGCGCATCTCCCTCCGGGTCACACCGATGAGCGCCGAAAGTTGTAATCCGCGCAACGTATCGACATTGGCAAACAGTCCGACGTTGACGTTGCTTCTGAGCGAGCCGTCCACGGCGTGCCGCCCGATGCTCACTCCTATATTCGCCGCTGCCTTTTTCTCCTGCGCCTGACACGGCACGAAAGCCGTCAGCGAGCCAACAAGCAATCCTGCCACCATACTACGAATGGATATTGTCTTATAACGTTTAGTCTTCATTCCATACCGTTTGGATGTTTTCTGCGGCAAAGATAATAATAAAAATGAAAAACGAAGAATTGGCTACCGCAAAAGTAAGAGGACATTCCAGGTCAGAGTGGTTGGTGTCTTTTTGGATGGTGAGCGAAGGTGAGGATGTATGGCCTGATAAAAAGTTTGCCGCGGGCATACCATCACTGGCACACCCGCGGCGGTGAATCTCAGACATGTTGAATTCTATTCTTTTTCTCTATATACAATTATGCCGTCATGCGACATTTCATTCTGCAGTTTCAGCCTGCGCCTGAGGAGCTGCCTTTACGGTGTCGGCTGCGGCTTTCTCAGGACATTCTTCCTTGCATTCCTTCTTGCATTCTGTCTTGACTGTATCGTTCTTCACCGGTTCGTCGCTCACTGCGTAACGGCCGTTAGATGTGAATGCACTGCTTACTGATACCATCGCTACGGCAAGAATTGCCATCATAACTAACTTCTTCATACTTTCTTCTATTTTAAAATTAATAAATCAAATGTTTCTGATGATATAAAGGCAACAGCCGTGCCAGAAATCCGTAGCGCAACAGAAATATCTGATTCTGTGGGAGATAGAAACAATACGTGCTTGAAACGGGCATGAAGAGAAGTGTGGAATTGTGTGGAAAAGTGTGGAGTTTTTCCACATACGACGTGTGGAATTGTGTGGCTGTGGCCACAACCTACGATGGTATTCACTGTTTAAGAACAGGAAAAAGATGTTATGAAGTTATATCTGAAATTGATTCATGCGCTTTGTAGGGACAAAGACAAGAATATTTCCCTGCAAAGCGCATGAATCAACTTCTGATAACGTTTTCTGAAAACCGGAAAAGAAAGGCCGCCTGCGCGTTTGTCATACGCTTATGCCATACTTCTCCAGCTTGTTGTATAGCGTCTTGCGGTCTATTCCGAGCATTCGCGCAGCGAGACTCTTGTTGCCGTTCGTAGCCTGAAGGGCATGACGGATTTGCTCCGCCTCCGTTCCGGCGTCGTGGAGCGGAGCTATCGGCGTTGTGGCTGGAGCATCCTGAGTGGCAGAGACGCCCATGGAGCGTTCCTGCATCGGAACGGCCGTGGCGGCCATAGCCTGTTCAACATGCAGCCGGCCAACAACACCCGACTGTGCCAGCAGCGCGGCTCGCCTGACAATATTCTTCAGTTCGCGCAGATTGCCTGGCCACGAGTGGCGGGCGAGCAGCACCGAAGCATCGGGAGCAAAGCCCGAAAGGGATAATTCAAGGTCGCTGTTGGCCTGCCGCAAGAACAGGTCGGCGAACAGATAGAGGTCCTCGCTGCGGTCCCGCAGAGCCGGCATCTGTATCGTAAACTCGTTGATACGGTGGTAGAGGTCTTCACGGAACGTGCCGGCGGCCACGGCGGCGGCCAGATTCTCGTTTGTGGCGCAAACCAGCCGGAAGTCGACGGCGATTTCTTCAGCCGCTCCAACCGGTCGTACACGATGTTCCTGAAGGGCACGCAGCAGCCTCACCTGTATGTCGTAGCTCAGGTTCCCTACCTCGTCGAGGAACAACGTACCGCCCTCTGCTGCGACGAAAGCGCCGCGACGGTCGGCCACGGCACCGGTGAAAGCGCCCTTCACATGGCCGAACAACTCTGATTCTGCGACGTCACGGGGTATCGCACCGCAGTCGATGGCGACAAACGGCCCGTCGCTGCGGCGGCTCATGGCGTGTATGCGGCGTGCCACATATTCCTTTCCCGTACCGCTTGCACCGAGGATGAGCACCGACATCGGGGTAGGAGCCACCAGCCCGACATAGCCGTACAACCGCCGTGCGACATCGCTCGTCCCCTCGATGAAACCGTCTTCCTGCGTCGCGGCAGCCGATGCAGCCGATGCTGCCTTCGCCGATGAAACCGCGGTCTTCGCCGCCGGTGTCACAGTCTTCGCCGCCAGCGCTGCGCCGGAGACGCGTTTGGCGAGCGCGTCATTGATTTTCTGAAGGAGAATATCCGGCTGCAGGGGCTTGGCTATATAGTCGTCGGCACCGGCCTTCATGGCCAGCACGACATTCTGGACCTCGGCATAGCTCGTCATGACGATGAACGGCACACCGTAACCGCGTCCGCGCAGCCATTCCAGCAGCCGCAGGCCGTCGTCGTCGGGCAGCCTCATGTCGGAAAGAACGAGGTCGAAATCGCCTCCGTTCTTCCCTTTGCCCTTACCGCCACCTCCGAACAGCGCCATCGCAGCAGCAACGCGGCCTGCCGTCTCAACGGCGAAACCTTTCTTGCCGAGCCACGTGCGAAGCATTGTTGAAAAGGTGAGGTCATCCTCTACAATCAGTATCCGTTCCATTTTTTCCAATGAAATATATCCTGCAAAGATAAGAAAAGTTTTTGAATTACGAGTTTTGATTTAGGAATTCATCACCGCCTCCAGCTCTTCTGTCACCTCCCGGCACCATTCGTTCCACTCCACCGGAACATCATGGGCATGGCGTGCGTCGGCAAGGCGGCGCATTACCAGTACCACAGGCGATTCGAGCATCGTGAAAACCGGTATCAGACGGTGGGCCAGAGCACCCGCCGCCTGTATGTCCTGCGTTTCGGCGGCACGGTGCATGGCTGCTACGTCGGCAGCGGTCTGCGTCCGGAAGCTCGTCAGGATTTCCCTCATGGCGTCCTCGTCGCCATCGGCAAAGGCTGTCAGGGCGGAGAAGCGTATAGAAGAAACCGGAGCGGACGACGTCGATGATGATACGGAAGATGTTCCGTCAAGCGACGGTGATGATACGGAAGGAGGGGCTTCTGCCGCCGACGGCAATACGGAAGAAGAAGTTTCATCCTCCGTCGCCATTCCATCACCATGTCCCGTGAGACGGCGGATGACGTCCGTCAACTCTGCGGCGGTGAACGGTTTGTGCAGACAGGCGGCAAAACCGGCGCGCAGGAAGTCGGTGTCGCTGATGGCGTCGTGGGCCGTCATGGCCACCACTGGCAAGCGTGAGCCAGCCGGAACAGCTTCGCCGAGGCGTGCGGCAATCTCAAAACCGTTCATGGCAGGCATCTCTATGTCGGTGAACAGCATCGAGAAACGGCCTGTGGCGACATTGGTCCACATCTCGTCCACGTCGGAGCATGTCACCACCTCCCAGCGTGAGGCCGACAGCGAGGAAAACATTTCGCGGAGCAACTGAAGCTGAAGAGCATCGTCGTCGACCGCCAAGACGGTCAGACAGTCGGGAAGAGCCGGTCCGTCGGCGGCCGACGGTACCGGTGAAGACTGTGCAGCCGGTGAAGAAAGCAGTGACGCATCGGGTACGGCGACCGGAAGACTTACGGTGAAGGTGCTGCCGCGTCCGGGCGCCGTGTCGAGGTCTATCGTGCCGTCGAGAAGCGTGATCAGCTCGCGTGTGATGGAAAGTCCCAGCCCCACCCCGTCGACACCCTGTGCACCGGGCAGTCGGGTGAAAGCATCGTAGATCCGGCGGCTCTCATCCTCCGTCATGCCGCGGCCCGTGTCGGCCACGGCCAGCAGCAGGCGGCCGGAAGCTATATCGGCCGTTACGGTGACGCGCCCCAAGTCGGTATATTTAACGGCGTTGCCAATGAGGTTCTCCGCTATCTGACGTATGCGGAAAGCATCGCCGAGACACGTCTGCGGCATCGTGTCGGCACAGCTATACATTATCGCGAGCCCCTTTTCCTCGGCCCGCAAACGGAAACTCTCCACGCAGTCGGCAACCAGTTGCGCAGGACAGAAGCTGACGGAGCGCACCTCCAGCCGCCCCTGTTCCAGCCTGTGATAGTCGAGCAGCGCACCGACGAGGCGCAGCAGATGGAGAGCGCTGCTCCTTATGTTATCCAAGAAAGCCCGGGGACGGGCGTCGCTGACATGGGGCATGAGCAATTCGGTGAAGCCTGAGATGGCCGCCACGGGCGATTTGATGTCGTGACTGACGGTCAGCAGCAGCCGTTCGCGCTGCTGAAGAAGGTTCTCGGCGCGGCGGCGGGCCTCGTCCAGACTTCTACGATAACGCTCCGCACGGCGGTTGTCACGCCAGACGAAGACAAACGAGACCGTCGCTACGGCCACGGCGAGGGCAGCCAGAAGCCAGACGCGCACGGTGGCTTCACGACGGTTGTCACTGTTGATCACGGCCTGCTGACGCATCCGGCGCGTCTCGGCCTGTCCAATGTCGTCCATCAGCCGCTCGGTGCGTTCGGTCAGCTGCATGCCGGTGGCCAGCAGGGCCGCGCTCCGGCGGCGTATGAGGTCACGGCGGTCGCGGCGCATGTTCTCCTCCGCCCGTCCCACGTCGGTCAGGATCTCAGCCACGGGTTCGGCCAGGTCTATCCGCTGGCGGATGCTGTCGGTTCCGGCAGAAACGGTGTCAACGGTCGTTGCGGTGGTGTCGGAGCGCGAGCGACGGAATGCGTCAGCCAGACGGCCGAAGAACGTGGGGCTGGTTTTCTCGACAACGTATGTCACGCGCTTCTCGTCCACACTGCGGGCCATATCCTGGTGGACGACCATGGAATCGCGCCCGCTGCGCAGCCGTTCGGCCTTTCGCTCATAAAGACTGGCACGTGCGTCATCGGCCATAGCCTTGAGAAGCAGCAGCGTGTTCTCGCGTTTGCTCAACAGCAACGTCCGAAGCGTGTCCACACGACGGCGCTGAAGCGTGTCGGAGAGCAGCGCCGCGAGGCTGTCGGCCCTCACAAGAACAGTGTCGGTCAGCCGGCAGTAGTCGTCGCCGCGTCCGGTGTGCCCCATGAAGACGGCACGCTCGGCGTTTTCCATGCGCAGTATGCCGTGAACGAGACCGTCCATAGCCTCGCGGCGCATGTCGGTACGGCGGGCGATGTCCGTCAGCCTCAGCGCCGAACGGCTGTAGTCCAAAACAAGCACGACGGCGAAGGCCGACACGGCGATCAGCACCGCATAGCCGAAAGCGACCTTAAGGGGTATGTCCCAGAAACCGGAGGGTTTGTCCATGGGCATGGGATTATTGGTAGATGGTGGCCACGATGGTGCGCGGGCCGCCGAAGTCGCGGAACTCACACAGATAGATGCCCTGCCACGTGCCGAGAGCGAGGCGCCCGCCGGCGATAGGGATGGTCAGGCTGACACCGAAAAGCGAGCTCTTGGCATGGGCCGGCATGTCGTCAGAACCCTCCATGACGTGGTCGTAATAGGGCTGGTCGGCCGGCACGACGCGGTTCATGATCTTCTCCATGTCGGTCCTCACGTCGGGGTCGGCGTTTTCGTTGATGGTCAGCGCACATGATGTGTGGCGCACGAAGAGGTTCAGAAGCCCAGCATCGGGAAGCGGCGAGGGCAGCCGCGAGAGGATTTCGCGGGTCACGAGATGATATCCGCGGCGACTGGCGGGAAGGGTGAATTGTGTCTGTTGTATCATCGTCCGATTGGTTTTTATTGTTTTCAGAAAGAGGCTGAATGTATTATTATTGCCATTGATTTATCCTGCAATATTCGCGAAAAAAAGCGAGATACGCAAGTATTTGACCATTATATGCAATTAAGAAACGTTAATTAAGAGCAAGCATTACTCATATAAAAACATATATAACTAATTTTGCAACTACTATAAACATAACGCATACTAATCAAACCTAAAAAACAGAATTCAGACATTGTTGAAAATGAGAAAGAAAAAATTTTGTTTTGCTGTGGCTGCCATGACGGCCATGGCAATGAATGCCGTACCCCTGACCGTGTGCGACTTCGAGAGCTATCCCGTTGGCACGACGTGGAAACTCTGGCACAACGGAACCGGGGAAATCGCATCAACGGCAACAGTGGAGACAGACCCCAAGGACGCCACGAACAAGGTGTTGCACATCGTGCTCAGGGAATGGGGATGCCACCCCGAGTTTGTCCTTCCGACGGAACTGCGCGGACGGGCGCTGACCGACCGCTATCCGAGGGTGACATGCGATATCATGCGCAGTGAGGCCGATGGCGACGACTGGAAACAGTTTGCCGTCTTCGTGGGCGCTCAGGAGGTCTACCGCGACGAGGGCTATCCATATCAGGGCGACAAAGGCGTGTGGCAGAGCCGCAGATACAGCCTCACGCCGGTAGCGGAAACCAACACCGAGGATGTAATAAGGCTGGGGCTGCACCACAACAACACCGACTACTATATTGACAACATCCGCATGGAAGGAGAATATGACGACTATCTGACGCCGGAAGACGGCGGAACGCTCGACTACTGCTCAGCCAACACGTCAAGCTCCTACCGCAACATCAGCGACAACATCTTTGTTCCGGCCGGCACGACCGTCAACGTAAGGACGTCACGCTATTCGGAATGGACGGGAAAGGTGGCCGGAAGCGGCCGGCTCAACATCTACGCCGGAGGCGAACGGTCGTACATCGGAACGCAGTCAAGCAAGGGCGCAACCACTCCCGACTGGTCGGCCATGAGCGGCGAGGTCAGCATCTATCCCTATAAGGAGGTTGCCTCGGGTTGCGGCTTCTACGGTCTGCTGCTGAACAGCGGCACGTTCCAGCCCGACAATCTCGACGCCTCGCGCTGCAACGAGGTCTTCGCCGGCAGCCGTGTCGTTCTTCACAACGGGGCGACGATTGCCGTTGAGTCCGGCACGCGCGGCATCCGCTTCGGACAACTCGACACTGAGGCCGGCTCGACACTCGACGGATACTACAAGAAGAGCACGGCCGGTTCCTACTATATTGTCGGCGCGGCCAATACCGACGCCGTTCTTTCGGGAACGATTCACGCCTCGACGTCAGGAAACACCGTGGGCCTCATAAAGGAGGGCACAGGCACATATACCCTCAACGGCAACGACAACGACATCAGCGCCGGCATCCGTCTGCTCGGCGGAACACTCCTCATCGCTAACGACGCCACGGCGGCCGAAACCGGACGCAAGAGCGGCGCGACGGGCAACAAAGGCACCATCTTTGTCTTCAACGGCACGACGCTGGGCGGAAACGGCAGCATCGGCGCACGGACGGAGGTCTACGGAACCGTCAGACCGGGCATGACAGCGCCAGGACTGCTGACCTTCGCCGACTGGACGACAGCGGCCGGCGTGAACATGACGCTACATCCGGAGGCCAACATCGTCTGCCGGGTGAAGAGCGCGGAGGAACACGCGCAGCTCGACATACGCGGAACGATGGCCTACAACGCCAAGACGCAGGCCTTTGAGGACTCCGAGAAGACGCCGAGACTGACCATTGCCCTCACCGACGGCGCATCGCTGCAAGTCAACGACGAGTTCACGCTGCTGACCGCCACGCGAAAGGATGGCAGCGACTGGGGCTTCCGGATCCGCTATCCAAAGGCTTACACATGGGTAGTGGAACAGCGCGAGGACGCCGACGGCTCTTTCCGCATTGTTGCCAAAGTGACATCACTCGACTACAGCGGTCAGGGTGACGTTGAGGACGACGATGACGACCAGGGAAACAAAGGCGACTATCCCGACGACGACTGGACGGCAGACCTGACCGACAACACGCCGCTGCGCACGTATGCGGCACGTCTGAACAAGAACATCGGCGTGGCCTTGGCGACATACCGCTACGACTGTAGCCGCGAAGACGGCGAGGCGGGCATCGTTGGCCGCGAGTTCGACCTGCTGGTGGGCGAGAACGAGATGAAGTTTGACGCCACGGAACCGTCGCAGGGTATATTCAACTATGGCGGCTCGGACGCCGTGATGTGGGTGGCCGGGAGATACGGTCAGGAGGTGCGCGGCCACACGCTGGCATGGTACTCTCAGGTGCCTACGTGGGTCAGTCAGGACGGCAAGAAGAACAACAACGGCTTCACCCGCCGCGAACTGCTCGACATATTGAAGAACCACATCTTCAACGTCGTCGGACAGTATAAGGGACGCATCCGCGAATGGGACGTGTGCAACGAGGTGCTCGACGACGACCAGAGCATTGTCCGCACAGACCCGACAGCGTATAAGCTGCGCCCGTCAATATGGTCGACATTCATCGGCGAGGAGTTCATCGACTCTGCTTTCGTATGGGCCCATCAGGCCGACCCGGACGCCCGACTGTTCATCAACGAATATGGCGCGGAGTTCATGGGCGACACGAAGACTGAGGCCTACTTCAATCTGATAAAGCGGCTGAAGACCGACGGACTTCCCATAGACGGCTGCGGACTGCAATGCCACTTGACCACAGGCCAGCTCGACACTCTGAAGCTGGAGAAGAACATACGCCGCTATGCGGAACTGGACCTCGACTGCATCATCACCGAGCTGGACATCGCGCTGGCCAATCCCTACACCGACGACGCCCTTGAAACGCAGGCAAAGGAATACGGCGCCATCACCCGCGTCTTCCTCCGCAACGACAACTGTCCGTCAATGCTCCTCTGGGGCATCTCCGACAATCACTCCTGGCGTCAGAACAGTCCGCTGCTCTTCGACTCCAACCTAAAGCCGAAGCCCGCCTACTATAACGTCCACGCACAGCTCCGTCTGGCCGCAGAAAAGGCCGATACCGACGGTATCGTATCCGCACAACAGCCGGACAACGGCGCGACGATTGTCTCAACGACGCTCTACGACCTCTCCGGCCGACGCATCAGCACGCCGAAGGGCATCAGCATAGAGAAGAATGTATATTCGGACGGTAGTGTGAAGGTGGTGAAAAGATAAAAGCCACCGAAAAGAAAGCTCCCGACGAGGGTGTCGCAGAACCATATAATCTACAAAAATCGTAGGGACATTGCTTTGCAATGTTTGTTGAATATCAACTGATCACGTCAACTCACCAAAGACAAGTCCCTACAATTTCATGGTTTTGCAACACCTCCGGACCTGAAGTCAGCCCGCATAAAAGTTTCTACACCTGAAGCCTTTATGCGGGCTTATTTTGTTGATACGTCAGACCGTGGCATCTCCCATGGATACATTGTGATTTAATATCGTGGATTGGAGACACCACAATGTGACGTCTCTACAATCCCTTTCATCCGCCAGTTCTATTCCATTCATCCCGCAGGCGCTCTCTCCCATGGAGAGGGCCGAGATGAGGTTTCTGTTATCTTTTTTCCTGTTTTTAAGCCCGCGAGAGCAGCCTCTTTCTGAAATTTTTCTTCCATGCACCAAAATATCGCAGCCACGCGAACGTCAAAAAACAGGGAATTTTGTGATGTTATATTTACATATTTTATAACCCGTTCATTTACAGCAATATACAAACCACAACATCCTCAACAAAAGAAAGCAACATGGCAACCGCCGTCCCGCGAGGCTCTCCCGGGGATGCAACGAGAGCCTCGCGGCGTTGCAACGGGGCTCTTGTTGCAATGCCGTAAGGCCGTTATCGCATCCCCGGGAGAGCCCCACGGGAACGAAAAGGTGGCTTTTCAGGACAAAATCAGCAAGCAAAAAACCGGTGTAATCTCCGTTCTGAAAAGGCCGTAAGGCCCTTACGGCATCATGACGGGACAAAATTCCGTCAGAAACCGCACAACGGTCGGAAACCGGGAGGCCCCTACGGCAACGGGAAAGCCACAGAAACGCGCTAAAACGGTTTTGGGGACAGGTAACGTTTTGTTAAGAAAAAACGCACTGATTTCACGAAAAGGGAAACACGGAGACAATGGAGGACAGCTGATGATGATGTGAACATTGATGGCAAAAAAACGAGGAACGAACGGAAATCGCGTTCCATAACAGCAGAAAGCCTCTGGAGACGCGTCGGAGATGCTTCGGACTTGCCACAGGGCTGTTCCTGATGGTGTTTCGTGGGGCGTATTTTCCGCTTTCCCTCAACTGTCTTCAACGAAAGGCGGTATATGGCATGCCTGTCATATCAAGAAAGAGATCGTTACAAATAAGGGATGTGTCGTAACACAATCGGTAGTTACGCCGCGCCCCCAAATCTTTTCAATATCCACCGCAAAGCAGAACATTCTGCCTTGCGGTGGATAATACGACATTCCATATGCTGCGGAAGAAAGCAACGACATCAATATCATCAGCAACATGGATTTTCTATCCGTAGTCAAAAGGAAACGGAATGCCGGATTAGCCTTTTTTGCATATATCTCGATATGCTCTGACGACAGGCCTGCCGGCTCAATACTTCAGTCCCATGTTGTAGAGAATGAAGCTATAGATGTCGGCCTGCTCTTCAAGCACCTTTGCCAGCGGCTTGCCACCGCCATGGCCGGCCTTTGTGTCAATGCGGATGAGCACGGGTGACGTTCCGGCGTGGCACTCCTGAAGCGTGGCAGCAAACTTGAACGAATGGGCGGGAACGACGCGATCGTCATGGTCGGCCGTGGTGACAAGCGTGGCGGGATAGGTCGTGCCGGGACGGAGGTTGTGAAGGGGCGAATACTTATAGAGATACTCGAACATCTCTTTGCTGTCCTCGCTCGTGCCATAGTCGCTGGCCCAATTCCAGCCGATGGTGAACTTATGATAGCGGAGCATGTCCATCACGCCGACTTCAGGCACAGCCACACGGAAAAGGTCGGGACGCTGGGTCATGCAGGCACCGACAAGCAGTCCGCCGTTGCTGCCGCCGACGATGGCCAGGCGGTCTGAAGAGGTGTATCGGTTGGCGATGAGATATTCGGCTGCGGCAATGAAGTCGTCAAAAACGTTCTGCTTCTGCATCTTCGTGCCGGCCAAATGCCATTCCTCTCCATATTCGCTGCCGCCACGCAGATTTACCTCGACATAGACGCCTCCACTCTCAAGAAACGGTATGCGGGAGGAAGAGAAAGAGGGGGAGAGGCTTATGTTGAAGCCGCCATAGCCATAGAGATAGACAGGATTGCGGCCGTTGCGCTTCATACCTTTCTTGTAGGTGATGCTCATGGGCACACGGGTGCCGTCCTTGCTGGTATAGAAAACCTGTTCACTGACATAGTCGGAAAGGCGGAACGACACTTTGGGCGCAGCAAAAAGGGTGCTCTTGTCGGTCTTGATGTCGTATCTGTAGATGGTTGTAGGCATGGTGTATGAGCCGAAACCGTAGAAACATTCCCTCTCGTCTTTCTTGCCGCTGAAATAGACTGAGCCTATCATCGGCAACGTAACCTCATGGAGACGCTTGCCTGATACGATTTCGTGGACGTAAGCATGGTCGGAAGCATCCTTAGAGTATGTCAGCATGAGACAGTCACCGATGATTTCGGCAGAGGTCAGCACACCCTCGTCCTCCGGCACCTCTGTGAGCCAGCAGCTGATCCCCGGTGCTGCCAGCGCAGCCGTCATCAGGCAGCCTCTTGGCGCACCGTAATTGGTAAGAATGTATATCCGATTACCAATGTTTTCCACCGGATAATAATAGTAGTTCATGTCGGATGTCATCTGAATGAACTGTGAGTCGGGCTGTCGCAAGTTGCGCACATAAAGATTGTTGCCTGCTCCCTCACCGCTCTCTATCAGGAATGCCATAGTCTCTTCTTCGTTGACAGACACGCTATAGAAACGCTTAGGATATGCTGGATTGTGATAGAAAAGCACGTCATCGCTCTGAGGCGTGCCTATCTTGTGGTAGTATATCTTTTGACCCTCGTTCACACCAGAGAACTCCGTGCCCTTTGCCAACGGCGCATCGTAGGCACTATAATAGAATCCGTCGCCATGCCATGCCGCACCGGAAAACTTGGCCCACTCTATATGGTCGTCAAGCAAGCGGCCGGTAGCAATGTCGATGACAAAGAATTCCTGCCAGTCACTGCCGCTGCGTGAGATGGAATAGGCGGCATACTTGCCGTTATGGGAGAAATAGACGCCTTTGAGAGCCACCGTTCCGTCGTCGGAGAGCTTGTTGGGGTCCAGGAACACACGCTGCTCGCCGTCAAGCCGTTCCATCGTGTAGAGCACTGACTGGTTCTGCAGTCCGTCATTACGGTAGATATAGTATCGGCCGTTACGCTTGAAAGGGGTACCTATCTTCTCGTAATCGGCCACTTGCTTCAGGCGCTTTAGGAGCTTGTCGCGGAAGGGTATATTCGCGAAATAGGCGTTTGTAATGTTGTTCTCTGCCTCCACCCAACGGGCAGTGGCCTCGCTGGTGTCATTCTCCAGCCAACGGTATGGGTCGGCTACACGGGTGCCGAAATATTCGTCCACGGTATTATCTTTCGCAGCCTTCGGATATTCTATCTGCGCCATTACTGTCTGTGATAACGACGCGGCAAACGCCAACGCCATGATTGTCTTCGTCTTCATAACTATTTTATGTTGTTTATCTCTTCTTTCGTCAAACCGGTTGTGGCAGAAATCTGCTCCGCCGACATTCCGAGCTGCAACAGAGAACGGGCTATGGTGCGCTTTTCCTCGATACGGCCTTGTTCTAAGCCTTGTGCCATACCTCGTTCTAAACCTTGTGCCATGCCTCGTTCTAAGCCTTGTGCCATGCCTTTTTCAAGACCTTTCTCAAATCCTTTGTCAAGTCCTTTCTTTTCTGCCGTTGTCATGATGCTGTACCAATCGCGGTATATCTTCAGGCTCTCCTCATATCCAAGCCGTTCCTGACGGTTGAACTTGGCAATCTCGGCTACCTCAAAGAGCCGCTGAAACACCTTTTCCTGCAGAGCAGCAGGCCGTTCAAAGAGAGTGGCCAGATGACGGATGGCATAGAGCCACTTGTCGAACAAGGTTACAAGCTCTGATTCCGTCTTCGTGAACTTCGGCATTTCAAGATAGACATACACCAGCTTATCGTAGAACACCTTACCGGTCTTCGTATCCACCAATTTGACCTCATGGTGGAAATACTCCGGATCGGTATCGTCGAAGCAGAAATTGAGAATACCTATCGTATAGACTGTCTTGAGATTATAGTCCCAGCTGTTGCCACGGATAGCCTGATCGCGAATCGGGAATGTTGAATAGAACACACTGCGGTCCTTAAAGAACTGCTGTTCGGCTTTCTGCATCTCCACAAGAAACTTCTCGCCTTTCTCATTCTCGCAATAGACATCGAACACGGCCTTGCGGTCAAGCTCGCCTGTGCCGAGTTGTTCACTGTTGAGATAGGTAAGGTCGCGTATGACCTCTTTCCCATTGAACATAGAGTTAAGGAAACTGATGAGCAGGTCCTTATTGACCTCTGTGCCGAACAGTTTCTTGAACGCGAAATCAGTATAAAAGTTGACGTATCTCTCGTCGAGGTTGCCTAATGCCATAATCGTTATGATTTAATCTATTCTGTGGGGCAAATATACGAAAATAAAACATTACGGCAAAAGCCACGTAAAAAAAAGAAAAAGAAAATACAAAGAATAAGTAGAAGAAGTAGACTATAGCCGTAACAGAATCATTAAAAAACAGCATTTTCTTATATTAAAAGCATATATAAGAACACAAAAAGCCCCGCAAACGGCATTTGCGGGGCTTCTGAGACGTTTTCGACCGGCTGTTAGTCAGCTAACTTAGCCTTGATAAATTCACGGTTCAGACGGGCGATATTGGCAATAGACTCGTTCTTGGGGCATTCTGCCTCACAGGCACGGGTGTTGGTACAGTTACCGAAGCCCAGCTCGTCCATCTTGGCAATCATGGCCTTGGCGCGCTTAGCGGCCTCGGGACGACCCTGCGGCAGCAGAGCGAGCTGGCTGACCTTAGAGCTTACGAAGAGCATGGCCGAGCCGTTCTTGCAGGCAGCAACGCAGCAACCGCAACCGATACATGTGGCGGCGTCCATAGCCTCGTCGGCATCCTCTTTGGGAATAAGGATGGCATTGGCGTCCTGAGCCTGACCAGTGCGTACGGTGGTGTAGCCGCCGGCCTGGATAATCTTGTCGAATGCAGAGCGGTCAACCATGCAGTCCTTGATTACAGGGAACGCTGCTGAACGCCATGGCTCAACCGTGATTACATCGCCGTCGTTGAAACGGCGCATGTAGAGCTGGCAGGTGGTGGCACCGGTTGCCGGTCCGTGGGGATGACCGTTGATATAGAGTGAGCACATACCGCAGATACCTTCGCGGCAATCGTGGTCGAACACAAACGGCTCGTTACCCTCGCTGATAAGCTCTTCGTTAAGGATGTCGAGCATCTCGAGGAACGAGGTATCGTCGGGGATGTTCTTCATCTCACGTGTGTCGAAGTGACCCTCGTCCTTAGGGCCGTTCTGCTTCCAATA
Organism: uncultured Prevotella sp.; assembly: GCA_947170725.1. GTDB lineage: Bacteria > Bacteroidota > Bacteroidia > Bacteroidales > Bacteroidaceae > Prevotella. The sequence continues at coordinate 22,350 of CAMVUM010000012.1, read as the reverse complement.
TTTTAATGTGAATGAAATATTCTTAGCCATTTTATTATCCTTTCTTTTAGTTCTTATAGTTACGGGTCTGTACCTTTATTGCCTCATACTCAAGCGGCTCCTTGATCAGTTCGGGGGCCTTCTCGTCGCTGCCCTGATACTCCCAGCAGCCTACGTAGAAGAAGTCTTCGTCGTTACGCTTAGCCTCACCTTCCTCGGTCTGGTGCTCCTCACGGAAGTGTCCACCGCAGCTTTCCTCACGGTGCAGGGCGTCATAAGCAACGAGCTCACCCATGGTAATGAAGTCGCGGAGGTGGATAGCCTTGTCAAGCTCCACGTTGAGTCCTTCCTTGGTTCCCGGGATGAAGAGGTTGGTCTCGAACTCCTTGCGGAGCTCTTTCATCAGCTTCAAGCCTTCCTCAAGACCCTTCTTTGTACGGCCCATGCCCACGTGTTCCCACATGATGTGGCCGAGTTCCTTATGGATAGAGTCAACAGAACGCTTGCCCTTAATGTTCATCAGGCGGTCTATCTCGGCGTTAACCTTCTTTTCCGCCTCGGCAAACTCGGGCAGGTCGACGGAAAGACGAGGCCAGATAGACTGATCGGCCAGATAGTTCTGGATTGTGTAAGGCAGAACGAAATAGCCGTCTGCCAGACCCTGCATAAGAGCCGATGCTCCCAGACGGTTTGCACCATGATCGGAGAAGTTGCACTCGCCGATAGCGAAGAGGCCGGGGATTGTCGTCTGAAGCTCATAGTCTACCCAGATACCACCCATCGTGTAGTGGATGGCGGGGAATATCATCATCGGGTTGTAGTACTTAACGCCGTTGATTTCGTTGGCCAGCTCACCGGGATTGACGTCGGTAATCTCCTCATACATATCGAAGAGGTTGCCGTAACGTTGCATAATCTGGTCGATGCCGAGGCGGTTGATTGACTCGGAGAAGTCGAGGAACACGGCCAGACCGGTGTTGTTGACACCGAATCCGTGGTCGCAACGCTCCTTGGCGGCACGCGAAGCGACGTCGCGGGGCACGAGGTTACCGAATGCCGGGTAGCGGCGCTCCAGATAGTAGTCGCGATCTTCCTCTGGGATATCGCTTCCCTTGATCTCACCAGCCTGCAACTTCTTGGCGTCCTCCAGTTTCTTGGGTACCCAGATACGGCCGTCGTTACGCAGAGACTCGGACATCAGCGTCAACTTAGACTGCTTGTCACCGTGAACGGGGATACATGTCGGGTGAATCTGAACGTATGAAGGATTGGCGAAGTAGGCTCCCTTGCGGTAGCAGGCCATAGCGGCAGAACAGTTGCAACCCATGGCGTTGGTAGAGAGGAAGTATGTATTTCCGTATCCGCCGGTGGCTATTACAACGGCATTGGCGCTGAAACGCTCCAGCTTACCGGTCACAAGGTTCTTGGCGATGATACCGCGGGCACGGCCGTCAACGATAACCACGTCTTCCATCTCGTAGCGGGCATAGAGCTTCACCTTGCCGGCCTTGATCTGGCAGCTCAGCGAAGAGTAGGCACCGAGCAGCAGCTGCTGTCCGGTCTGTCCCTTGGCGTAGAATGTACGTGAAACCTGAGCGCCGCCGAAAGAGCGGTTGGCGAGCATGCCGCCGTACTCACGGGCGAAAGGTACACCCTGAGCCACACACTGGTCGATGATGTCGTTTGACACCTCAGCCAGACGATAAACGTTGGCCTCACGGGCACGATAGTCACCACCCTTCACCGTATCATAGAACAGGCGATAAACCGAGTCGCCGTCGTTCTGATAGTTCTTGGCGGCGTTGATACCTCCCTGAGCGGCGATAGAGTGAGCGCGGCGGGGAGAATCCTGTATGCAGAAATTGAGCACGTTGAAGCCCATCTCGCCGAGAGAGGCAGCAGCAGAGGCGCCAGCCAGACCCGTACCTACGACGATGACGTCGAGCTTGAGCTTGTTCTTGGGGTTCACCAGTCGCTGGTGAGCTTTATAGTTGGTCCATTTCTCGGCCACGGGGCCTTCCGGTATTCTGGAATTTAATGTCTTAGCCATAATATTCTATCTTCTTAATATTGTATTAGCATTATGAAAGTTCTGTATTATGCAGCGCAGCAGCCGTTGCAAAGAAGCGACTGACCGGCGAAGAACAATACGACTACAAGGAATCCGAGCACAAGCAGGGTTGAGTAAACCGAGCCTATGACTTTCCAGCGGCAGAACCAAGTCTTTCCGTTCCATCCCAGAGTCTGCATGGCGCTCCAGAAACCGTGGGTAAGGTGGAACCACAGGGCTACCAGCCACACAATGTAAAGCACGACAAAAACAGGACAAGAGAATGTCTCACGGATGTAGCCGTAGCCATCAGCCGGGTCACCAAGTGGGTCAGCGATGTGGAACAGCTCTGCAAACATCATGTTATACCAGAAGTTGAACAGATGAAGTCCAAGTCCAAGCACAACGATGATACCCAGAACGAGCATGTTCTGTGAAGCCCATTCAACCTTTCCAGGACGTGCTGTCACTTCGTAACGCGACTCTCCGCGTGCGCGGCGATTCTGTGCCGTCAGCAAGAACGCATAAACAATGTGAACCACAGCCAAAGCAGCGAGACCGAGGGTCGCCACAACGGCATACCAGTTGGCACCAAGAAACTCACAGATCATGTTGTAGGCATCGCCAGAGAACATCGCCACCAAGTTCATCGACATGTGAAACGTCAAGAACAGGATGAGCGCAACACCGGTGACCGACATTACAACCTTTCGACCAATAGATGAATTAAATAACCACATAAATGATTGAAATTAAATTATTTAACTGTTAAACTTAAATTATGTCACAGTCATTGCGGAGACATCAAGGTCTCCTTGAGAATGAGTATCGCTACTTGATAATAGGTATCCTATTAATATTTAGAACGCAAAATTACTATAAATTAATGATAAATCAAAGTTTTTAAGGCAAAAATCATTTTTTATGAGTATTTTTGCCGACGAATTATGAAAATGGAATACGACGTATTGGTCATCGGCGGCGGCCACGCTGGGTGCGAGGCGGCAGCGGCGGCAGGGGGCATGGGTGCCCGGACGTGTCTGGTAACGATGGATATGAACAAGATTGCACAGATGAGCTGCAATCCTGCCGTGGGCGGTATAGCCAAAGGACAGATAGTAAGAGAAATTGATGCCTTGGGAGGACAAATGGGCCGCGTAACGGACGCCACGGCCATCCAGTTCCGCATGCTCAACCGCAGCAAGGGACCGGCCGTGTGGAGCCCGCGGGCACAGTGCGACCGCGAGAAGTTCATCTGGCAATGGCGCTCGATACTCGACATGACGGACGGGCTTGACATCTGGCAGGACCAGGCCGACGAGCTCATCGTAGAGAACGGCTGCGCCGCCGGAGTGCGCACGATATGGGGCGCCGAGCTGCGGGCACGCTGCGTTGTGGTCACGGCAGGAACGTTCCTTAACGGCCTTATGCACATCGGGCGGCGTATGGTGGCAGGCGGACGCATTGCCGAGCCGGCTGTGCCGCATTTCACCGATAGCATAACGCGCCACGGAATAACCGCTGCCCGAATGAAAACAGGCACGCCGGTACGAATCGACCGCCGCTCGGTACACTTTGAAAACATGGAGATACAGGAGGGCGAAACCGATTTCCATCAGTTCAGCTTTATGTCCCCACAGCGCGTCCTGCGCCAACTTCCATGCTGGACGTGCTACACCAACCGCGAAGTTCACGAGACACTCCGCAGCGGACTGAACGACTCCCCACTCTACAACGGCCAGATCCAGAGCATAGGTCCGCGCTATTGTCCGTCAATAGAAACCAAGCTCATGACCTTTCCGGACAAAGACCAGCACCCGCTGTTCCTCGAGCCGGAGGGACAGGAAACCAACGAAATGTATCTGAACGGTTTCTCGTCTTCCCTTCCAATGGATATTCAGATCGGCGCGCTCCGCAAGATTCCGGCGTTGCGCGACGTCAAAGTCTATCGCCCGGGTTACGCGATAGAATATGATTTCTTCGACCCTACACAGCTAAAACACTCTCTTGAGTCTAAAATCGTCAGCGGCCTGTTCTTCGCCGGACAGGTGAACGGCACGACAGGCTATGAGGAAGCCGCAGGACAAGGTCTTGTGGCCGGCATCAATGCTGCTCTGTTCTGCGCCGGACGGGAACCGTTCGTTATGCACCGTGACGAAAGCTACATAGGCGTTCTCATCGACGACCTTGTCACAAAGGGTGTCGACGAGCCGTACCGCATGTTCACGTCGCGTGCCGAATATCGCATACTACTGCGTCAGGACGACGCCGACGCACGTCTCACGGAACGTGCCTACAATCTCGGACTGGCCCGCCGCGACCGTTACGACTGGTGGATGGAAAAGAAACAGCGAATCGAAGAAATCATCAATTTCTGCAAGAACACGCCCGTCAAGCCGCGCGACATCAACGGAGCATTGGAAAATCTGGGGACCACCCCACTCCGCGAAGGTTGCCGTCTGATCGATCTCATCAGCCGCCCACAGCTCAACATGTCCACACTTGCCGAGCTGATACCGTCGCTGAAAGAAGCGCTCAACCGTCCGGAGAACCGCAAGGAAGAGATTGCCGAGGCTGCGGAAATCCGCATAAAATACAGCGGATATATCGAACGGGAGCAGATGGTGGCCGAGAAGATGCACCGCCTGGAGAACATCAGAATCAAAGGACGGTTCGACTATGCCTCAATGCAGCAGCTGTCAACGGAAGCACGACAGAAGCTGGCCCGCATAAATCCGGAGACATTGGCACAGGCGAGCCGGATTCCAGGCATTTCCCCGAGCGACATCAACGTCATGCTGGTGCTGTTGGGAAGATAAAAGAGAAGAGGCAAGCGCAATTTTCAAGACCACAAGCACGAAGAAGCAAGGCCGCAAACAAGAAACAAAAAGCTAATCGAAACAAGAAGCGGCCCTGTAGAACGAGTCCAAGTTTCACGTGAAACAATTCAATAGAACAAAAATCAATAACTCACTGAGTATGAACAACAAAACATTAATGGAGAATCTGCGGTGTATTCCTGACTTTCCACAGAAAGGAATAATCTTCCGCGACGTTACAACACTATTCAAAAGCCCAGAATGTCTCCGCATCATGGAGGACGAGCTCTATGAAATCTACAAAGACAAAGGCATCACCAAGATTGTCGGCATAGAGAGCCGCGGCTTCGTTCTGGCCTCTGCCCTCGCCATCCGCCTTGGTGCCGGTGTCGTGCTTTGCCGCAAGCCGGGCAAACTTCCGGCCGAAACAGTTCAGGAGAGCTACACGAAAGAATACGGCAGCGACACTATCGAGATTCACAAAGACGCCATTACATCAGATGACGTGGTGCTTCTTCACGACGACCTACTGGCAACCGGAGGAACAATGAAGGCGGCATACAACCTCGTACAGAAGTTCTCACCGAAGAAGACATACGTCAATTTCATCATCGAAATCACCGACGAAGGCCTTCACGGACGCGATCTTTTCAAAGACGAGACAGAAGTAAGCACGCTTATAACGGTATAAAAAAGAATGAGAATGGAGAATCGGCTGACGCCATTCTCCATTCTTTGCCTAACGAAGTTTCACGTGAAACTTCAAACATCAAAACAGCTTTAAATAAAGGCGTTACAGACAATGACTAAAGAAGAAAATGAAAAACGGCTGGCCCGTCTGAAGGGCATCGTCAGCAGCCTTCCCGAAAAACCAGGCAGCTATCAGTATTACGACGAGCAGGGCACTATTATATATGTAGGCAAGGCCAAGAATCTGAAAAGTCGCGTTTCATCTTACTTCCATACTGAAGTAGACCGCTTCAAGACAAAGGTTCTCGTCAGCAAGATACACGACATATCCTACACCGTTGTCAATACGGAAGAAGATGCGCTGCTACTGGAGAACAGTCTCATAAAGAAATATAATCCCCGTTACAACGTTCTTCTTAAAGACGGGAAGACCTATCCCAGCATCTGTGTCACCAACGAACCTTTTCCGCGCATCTTCAAAACACGCACAATCAACCGCCGTTGGGGCACATATTTCGGTCCCTACTCCCATTTTGGTTCAATGCAGGCCATTTTGGATCTCATCAAGAAGCTATGCCGTCCGCGCTCATGTCGCCAACCCATGACTCCGGAAGGCATCCGCGAGGGCCGTTACAGCGTCTGCCTGGAATATCACATCAAAAACTGCGGAGGTCCCTGTATCGGCCGTCAGAGCCACGAGGACTATCAGAAAAGCATTGCCCAAGCCCGCGAAATACTCCGTGGAAACACCCGAGGCATCCTCCGTGACATGCGCTCCGAGATGGAACGCCTGGCCGAAGAGCTGCGTTTTGAAGAGGCGGAAGCCGTCAAGCAGAAGTATATGCTCATTGACAATTTCTGTTCGAAGAGCGAAGTTGTCAGCCACGTCATCAACAATATCGACGTTTTTTCCATTGCCAGCGACGAAAAAACGGCCTTTATCAACTATATCCACGTGGCTGCGGGCAGCATCAACCAGTCTTTCACGTTCGAATATCGAAAGCGTCTCGATGAGACCGACGAGGAACTGCTTGCACTGGGCATCGTGGAGATGCGCGAGCGCTTCCATAGCACGTCGCGGGAAATCATCGTTCCATTTGAGATGGACCTGCCGCTGGAAGGCGTCACGCTCACCGTTCCTCAGCGCGGCGACCGCAAGACGCTGCTCGACCTATCCGTCATGAACGGCCGTCAGTATCGCTTTGACCGGCTGAAACAGGCCGAAAAGCTCAATCCGGAGCAAAAATCGGTGCGGTTGATGAAAGAGATACAGGACATGCTCCGGTTGCCGAAAATGCCGTATCAGATCGAGTGTTTCGACAACTCGAACATCTCCGGAACCGACGCTGTGGCTGCATGCGTCGTATTCAAGAAGATGCGCCCGAGCAAGAAAGACTACCGGAAATACAACATAAAGACCGTCACCGGTCCGGACGACTATGCGTCGATGAAAGAGGTCGTACGCCGCCGTTACACGCGCCTCATGGAAGAGGAGCAGCCCCTACCCGACCTCATCATCACCGACGGCGGACGCGGCCAGATGGAGGTGGTCCGCGAGGTGGTAGAAGACGAACTCGGGCTGCAGATCCCCATCGCCGGCCTTGCCAAGGACGACCGTCACCGGACAAACGAACTGCTGTATGGCTTCCCGCCCATGGTGGTCGGCATGAAGACGGACAGCGAGCTGTTCCGGCTTCTGACCCAGATACAGGACGAAGTACACCGTTTTGCCATCACCTTCCACCGCAACAAGCGCTCCAAACACGCCCTCCACAGCGAGCTGGACGACATCCGCGGTATCGGTCCGAAAACAAAAGACGCCCTTTTGAAGCGTCTGAAGAGCGTAAAACAAGTGCGTGAGGCAACACTCCAGACGCTCACAGAAATCGCGGGAGAAGCAAAAGCAAGACTGATTTACAGCCATTTTCACGTGGATGGCGGACAGGAATAAAGAAACGCATGCCAAATGGCGTGAATTGTGAAGGCCCGGAACATATAAGGTTCATCCGGTCTCCGGAACAATATCACAGACGTTTGATACGAGCACAATCGCTATTCTTCGGGGCACACTCATAGTCAAACGTCTGTGGTATCACTCAAAATATGGGAAAAACCTGTCACATCCGCACAAAAAACATATCATAAATCCGCACAAAAACCGGCTGCGATGTAAACAAAACATGCCGAAAACAGGGCATGAACAACTGTTCAATCCGGAGACAAAAGCCGCATAAAGATGCAAGAACCATCCATATTCTTCGTCGTCATGACCGTCGCTCTCAGCCGCGGGGCCCTCCCGGGATTACGACAAGGCCGCCGTTGCATCACAACGGACGCCCCGTTGCAATGCCGTAAGGGCCCCGCGGCAACCCCGTAAGGGCCTTACGGCAAAACGGAGAAATTCCCGCCAAAACGGTCACACTCGTAACCGTCAATATATCAGGATTTTGTGAAAACCTTCAAAAAACTGCATTTTTTGACCCTCAGGCGGATTTTTCCAGTACGAAGCAAGGATTTTCAGCCGTTTGTCGGCATATATGACAGTCGTCGGATGGCAATGATTTTGAAAAACAGCCGCCGGAAAAAAATCAGAATGACAATTCTTCGATAATCTCAGAGTTTTTGTGTAATTTTGTATTGATAACAATCAAGATTAATTATGAGAATAGTCATACAACGCGTAACCCATGCTTCAGTTACAATCAACGGCTGTCAGAAATCAGCCATCGGCCGCGGTTTTCTGATATTGCTCGGCATCTGTGAGGAGGACACCGCCGAAGATGTCAGCTGGCTTGTCCGGAAGGTGGCCGGACTGAGGGTATTTGACGACGACGAGGGTGTCATGAACCTGCCCATAACCGACATCGGCGGCGAAGCTCTGGTTGTCAGCCAGTTCACACTGATGGCGTCATATAAGAAAGGGAACCGCCCGTCATGGCTCCGCGCAGCACGCCACGAGACCGCCATACCGCTGTATGAGAGTTTCTGCCGGGAGCTTTCCGAAGCCATCGGAAGACCCGTTGGAACAGGCGAATTCGGGGCTGACATGAAGGTAGAGCTGCTCAACGACGGGCCTGTCACTATCTGCATGGACACAAAGAACAAGGAATGATAACTGACGGAAGGACCTGTGGAAAGAAACTAAGCTGAAATGGAAGAGAACATAAGCATAAAAGACGCCCAACGCATCGTTGACGGGTGGATAAAGGAGTATGGCGTGCGCTATTTCTCCGAGCTCACAAACATGGCCGTACTGACCGAGGAAGTGGGCGAAATGGCACGGATTATGGCCAGAAAATACGGCGATCAGAGCTTCAAGGATGGCGAAAAACACGACCTCGGAGACGAGATGGCCGACGTCCTGTGGGTGCTGCTCTGCATCGCCAATCAGACCGGTGTTGACCTCACCGAGGCTTTCCGAAGGAACATAGAAAAGAAGACACGCCGGGATAAGGACAGACACAGGAACAATCCGAAGCTGAAAGAGACTGAACAGGCTACGGAGAGAAACGACTGACAACCATATTGAACGACCCGAACGACTGTCGGCCACAGCGCATGTAGGCGTCATAGAACAACCCTACAAGCTGACGAAAACCAAGAACGCAACATGACCGAACAGCCACCGGAAGCAAACAGTAGCCGGAAGAACGGAATATCAAAACAAGAAGAGACAGAATATAAAAAAACAAAGAGACCAATATTAAGAAAAAGAAAGACATTATGAGCGACAATCAAGCAGGAAATTGCGGCTGCGGACATCATCATGACCACAGCCCGAAGAAGAGCATCTACGAAGATGCACTGAGCAAGTATGACCTCAACGTTTCCGACGAAAAAGTGCGCGAAGCGGTAAAGAAAATCATCGCTGAGCGTGTTCACGAGAACGACACGCCCGAGGTGAAGAAATTCCTCATGGGCAGCATTGAACTGACCACGCTGAAGACTACCGACTCGGACGAGAGCGTGATGGCCTTCACCGAGCGCGTCAACGATTTCGACGACGCCTACCCCGATCTGCCCCACGTGGCTACCATCTGTGTCTATCCGTGTTTCGCCAACACTGTGAGCCAGACGCTGGAGGTCGAAGGTGTTGAAATTGCATGTGTTTCAGGCAGTTTCCCATCCTCTCAGGCCCTCCTCGAAGTAAAGGTGGCCGAGACCGCACTGGCATTGAAGGACGGTGCCACGGAAATTGACATGGTCATGTCCGTCGGCAAGTTCCTCAGCGGCGACTACGAGAGCGTTGCCGACGAAATCAGCGAGCTTAAACAGGTCTGCGGCGACCACAAGCTGAAGGTCATTCTGGAAACGGGATGTCTGAAGACAGCCGAGAACATCAAGCGCGCCTCAATCATCGCCATGTACGCCGGCGCCGACTATATCAAGACTAGCACAGGCAAGCTCGAACCTGCCGCTACGCCAGAGGCTGCATACGTGATGTGTCAGGCCATCAAAGAATATTACAATGAGACCGGTATTCAAATAGGTTTCAAGCCCGCCGGAGGCATCAATTCCGTCATGGACGCACTCATCTACTACACCATCGTCAAGGAGGTTCTTGGCGAGAAGTGGCTCACCAACCAATGGCTCCGCCTCGGCACAAGCCGCCTCGCCAACATGCTGCTCAGCGAAATAACCGGCGAGGAAACAAAGTTCTTCTGAAGATGAGATGAGGGAGAAATGGGAGATTATGGGAGAAAATGGGAAGAATGGGAGAGATGAGAAGAATGGGACAAAATAGGATAGACCGAAAATGCTGAAAAGAAAAGCTCCCCATGCTTGGGAGAAGCACCTCGGCCAAGATAAAATATTCTGTTTTTCTCCCATCCCTCCCATTCCTCCCATACCTCCCATCCCTCTCATAACCTCCCAATAACCTCCCATAATCCCCATAACCTCCCATAACCTCCCATAATCTCCCATAATCCCCCATAACCTCCCAATAATCCTCCCAATAATCTCCCAATAATCCCCCATAATCTCCCCCCAAAAACAACTACCATGCCTACTGAATTTCTTCCACAAAAAAAGAATTACAAGAATCTCATCGTCTACCAAAAGGCGGAATGTATTTATGATATCACTTTCTATTTCGCCCACAAATACCTGTCAAAAGGCGACCGAACTATAGACCAGATGATACAAGCAGCACGCTCAGGAAAACAAAACATTGCAGAAGGCAGTGCTGCAAGCACAACATCAAAAGAGACTGAACTAAAACTTACAAACGTTGCAAAGGCAAGCCTTCTTGAACTATTGGCCGACTACGAAGACTATCTGCGTGTCCGCAACCTTCAACAATGGTCTACAGATAGCGAAAAATCAATACAGACAAGAGCCGTCTGCAGGAAACATGGCGAAAGTGGATTCTATCGTGAGGCAATAACCATACGCAATGATGAAACCATAGCAAACATCGCCATAACACTCATTCATCAAACCGACTCACTTCTAAGAAACCTGATTGAGCATCAGAAAAGCGAGTTCCTGAAAAACGGAGGAATAAAAGAAGAAATGTATAGGGCGAGGACGGAATGGAGAAAGAACAACAATAAACAGCCATAACAGTATCAACTTTTCTTCAAATCACACGTCTTTCCCATAAATTCCCTCTCCTCCCATAGCTTCCCATCCCCGAAAAGAAACAAAAAAATTCCCATCAGCCACATCGCCAATGGGAACCGTTATCGCATAAATTTTCCTCCTATTTCTTCCTCTCAATCACATATTCCAGATATGCGCTGAGCGCATCGCGTATGTCTCCGTCCGCCACATGACCGTCGATAAAAGCCTGGGCCTCGCGTCGGAAGTCGTTCATGCGCCGCTCGGCATATTCAATGCCGCCGTTAGCCTTGGTATAATCCACCAAAACATCGATTTCATCGGGCGTCACAGTGCGGTTCTTCACCTTTTTTGCCAGCTCGCGGATGGTCTGTTCAGAAGAGCTGTTGACGGCATGGATGACGGGTAGCGTCAGCTTCCCTTCTGCCATATCGTTGCCCGTGGGTTTGCCTATCTCGGCCGAATCATAATAGTCGAAGATATCGTCACGAATCTGGAAGATAATGCCAAGGTTGCGACCGAAAGTCTTTGCCGCCTCAATCTCGTCGCCACCAGCGCCGGCCGATAGCGCACCCATGGCACAACAAGCCTCGAACAGGGCTGCCGTTTTCTGCTTAATCACCTGATAATAAACATCTTCCGAAATCTCTTGATTCTGTATATTGGACAACTGGAGAATCTCGCCGCTGGCCAATGTACGCCCCAGTTCGGAGAGATATTCCACTATTGTAATGTTCTGCGTACAAGCCACGCGGAGCAGCGCCGTCGAAAGAAGATAGTCACCGACGAGCACCGCCACTTGATTGTTGTACGTAGCGTTGACCGACGCCTGACCCCGCCTCTCGCCGCTCTCGTCCACCACGTCGTCGTGAACAAGACTCGCCGTGTGGAGCAATTCCAGACCCAGCGCCGCGTTCTGCGTCACTGCGGTCACACGGCCGTAATTCCGGGCCATAAGCATGATGAGCATGGGACGCATGCGCTTGCCTGCACGGCGGCGTATGTGCGCCAATGCCTGCGAGAGCAAGCCATCGGGATGGGACATCGCGTCGTCAAACATCCCGTTGAAATCGTCCAAATCGCTTTCTATCGGTTTCTTAATCCGTGATAAATAGTCCATCGAATCAAATTTGTGGCAAAAATACTGATTTTTATTGGGATAATGATTACTTTTTCGTAATTTTACGCTTAAATTTAAATAGAATTATGGATAAACTGTTCCTCATAGACGCCTACGCGCTGATATACCGCTCGTACTATGCTTTCATCAAAAACCCGAGGATAAACTCGAAAGGGTTTAACACCTCGGCCGTAATGGGATTTGTCAACACGCTCAACGAAGTGACGACCAAGGAAAAACCCACCCACATCGGAGTGGCCTTCGACCCTTCCGGCCCTACCTTCCGGCATGAAGCCTACCCGGAATACAAGGCCCAACGCGAAGAGTGCCCCGAAGACATCAGGAAGTCCGTACCTATTATAAAAGACATTCTTCAGGCTTTCCGGATTCCTATCCTCGAAGTGGCCGGATATGAGGCAGACGACGTCATCGGAACACTCGCCACCAAGGCGGGCGAGGCCGGAGTGACCACCTATATGCTCACTCCCGACAAGGACTACGGCCAGCTTGTCCGGCCGAATGTATTCATGTACCGGCCGAGATACGGCGACGCGGGATATGAAATTCTCGGAGAAAAAGAGGTCTGCGAGAAGTATGGCATCTCTACCCCACTCCGCGTGATCGACCTGCTCGGCCTCATGGGCGACTCGTCGGACAACATCCCGGGCTGTCCGGGTGTCGGAGAGAAAACCGCCATCAAGCTCATCACGGAATTCGGAAACATTGACGGCCTGCTCGCCTCGACCGAACGGCTCAAAGGCGCCATCAAGAAAAAAGTGGAGGACAACCGCCGGCAGATTGAGTTCTCGAAATTCCTCGCCACCATCAAGACCGACGTCCCGATCGCGCTCGACCTCGACGCGCTCCGAATAGCCGAGCCAGACGAGCCACGGCTGACCCAAATCTTCGAAGAATTGGAATTTAAGAGCCTCGCAAACAAAGTCCTTAAAAAAACTGAAAATAAACAAAAAACAGATAACGGGCAACTCGATTTTTTTGCAGAATTTACGACCAACAGGGCAGACGACGCAGAATTTTCAAGTTTTGAGACCATTTCGACGACCTCTCACGACTATCAACTTATTGATAATGAGGCAGAAATGCTTAAAATTTGTGACTATTTCATGACAAATGAAATTCTCAGTATAGACACGGAGACGACATCAACGGACGCAATCGAGGCCGAACTCGTCGGTTTGAGCTTTGCCGTGAAGGAAAAAGAAGCGTTTTACGTCCCCGTTCCGGCCGAACGTGAAGAAGCCCAAAGAATTGTTAATATATTCAAACCTCTATACGAGAACCCAAAAATCATCAAGGTCGGACAGAATCTCAAGTACGACCTGAAAGTTCTGAGACGTTACGGCATCCGGCTGGCGGGCGAGATGTTCGACACCATGATCGCCCACTATCTCATCCAGCCTGAACTCCGTCACAACATGGACTACATGGCAGAGACCTACCTCAACTATCAGACCATCCACATCGACCAGCTCATCGGGCCGAAGGGCAAAGGACAAAAGTCTATGCGAAGCCTCCAGCCGAGCGCGGTCTATGAATATGCCGCCGAAGACGCCGACATCACCTTGCAACTCAAAAACAAGCTCGAACCGGAACTGACGCGGCTCGGCGCCGACCGACTGTTCCGCGAGATAGAGATGCCGCTCATGCCCGTGCTGGCCGAAATGGAACTGGAGGGCGTGAGAATAGACACCGATGCACTCACCGAAACGTCAAATATTCTAACAGCACGAATGAAGGAGATTGAGCAGCGGATATACGACCTGGCTGGCGAGACGTTCAACATAGCTTCTCCCCGTCAGGTGGGCGACATACTGTTCAGCAAGATGAAGATTGTGGAGAAACCGAAGAAGACCAAGACCGGCCAGTTTGTGACGAGCGAAGAGGTGCTCCAGACACTAAAAGGGAAACATCAGATTGTCGCTGACATACTGGAACACAGAGGATTGAAAAAACTTCTCGGCACCTACATAGACGCTCTTCCGAAGCTCATCAACCCGCGTACGGGCCACATCCACACATCGTTCAATCAGACCGTGACGGCCACCGGGCGCCTCTCTTCGAGCGACCCGAATCTCCAAAACATCCCCGTGCGCGGCGAGGACGGAAAGGAAATACGCAAGGCATTCATCCCGGAACCTGATTGTCTGTTCTTTTCAGCAGACTACAGTCAGATTGAGCTGCGTGTGATGGCTCATCTTTCGGGCGACGAAAACATGGTTGAAGCCTTCCGCGAGGGTCACGACATCCACGCCGCAACGGCCGCAAAGATATATAAGGAGACACTCGACAGCATCACCCGTGACCAGCGCACAAAAGCCAAACGGGCCAATTTCGGAATCATCTACGGCATAACGGTCTTCGGACTGGCCGAGCGTTTGGACATCAGCCGCGACGAGGCACGAAGGCTCATTGACGGCTATTTCGAGTCGTTCCCCGCCGTCCATCAGTACATGGAGCAGGCAAAGGAGACGGCCCGCAGCCATGGCTACGTGGAGACGCTCTTCGGACGCCGCCGCTATCTTCCGGACATAAACTCACGCAACGCCACCGTGCGCGGCTTTGCCGAACGCAACGCCATCAACGCGCCGATACAGGGAACGGCTGCCGACATCATCAAGGTGGCCATGATACGCATAGCCCGCCGCTTCCGCGAGGAAAACATAAAGAGCAAGATGATTCTTCAGGTGCATGACGAACTCAACTTCTCCGTCCTGCCGGAAGAGAAGGAGCGCGTCGAGCGCATCGTCATGGAGGAGATGGAGGGCGCGTTCCCCATGCAGGTGCCGCTCACGGCGGACTGCGGATGGGGCGCCAACTGGCTCGAAGCGCACTGACACTACACGTCCAGCCACCGCCAGAAACAAAACAGGCTATTTTGCAAACCCAGACCGGCTATATATGTCTATGATATAGCCGGTCTGGGTTTGCAAAATAGCCTGTTTTTATCAGGTTTTATCAGGCAATATGACTCATATTGATTAGTGAATTGAGCCATATTGACGGGTAAGAATGACTCATCTTACGTTGCGATATGCCCTGACTGTGCTTCATTATGCACTTTTAAATATATCCTTGACGCTTCAGCTCGTCGGCCACAGACTTCAGTTCGTCATACCACTCCTGCCCGAAGCGGCGCACGAGCGGACCTTCCAGAAAGCGGTAGACGGGCAGCGAGAGCTCTTGACCGCGGGCCACGGCGGCGCGGCATACGTCCCAACGGTGATAGTTGAGACCCACGGTCCCGTTGCTCATCGCCACCTCACGAATCGGATAGAGCGCGCAGCTGATTGGTTTCTGAAAGCGTGTGCGGCCGTCGCGCCACGCCCTTTCAAGGGCACACAGGCAGCAACCACCCTCGTGACACGTAAAGACGCAGTCGCGGCCGTTCACAATGCTGGTCACAAGCGCGCCCTCCACGTCGGTATAGGCAACGCCCTGACGGTCGATTACGGCCTGTGCCTGAGCCGTCAGATCGGGCCATACGGTGTCGAGGGCATCCTCTATGGCGGCCACCTCGTCAAGAGTCACAGGCGCACCGGCATCGCCTTCAACGCAACATTCGCCATGGCAGGCGTCAAGATCACAACAGAAACATTCTGTCAGTATGTCGGCGGAAACAAGAACTCCGCCCACTTCGATTATCGAAAGCATGTCTTTGTTCATAACAATAAAATCTACTACGTGATAAGCAGACTCTACACTACCACACTATCGGCTCCATGCCGTTATTGCGGAGATACATGTTTGTCTGCGAGAAATGGTGGTTTCCGAACCATCCTCCGCGGTTCGCCGACAGCGGTGAGGGATGGACGGACTGAAGCACGAGATGGCGGCTGGAATCAATCAGCGACACCTTGCTGCGGGCATATCCGCCCCAGAGAATGAACACCAGGTGGTCGCGACCGGCAGACAGGGCACGTATGGCTGCGTCGGTGAATTCCTCCCATCCGTGGCGCTGGTGGCTTGCGGCCTGATGCTCCCTTACGGTCAGTGTGGCGTTGAGCAGAAGCACACCCTGCTCAGCCCAACGCGTCAGATTGCCCGACGTTGGCACGGGCGTGCCTATGTCGTCCTTGATTTCGCGGAAGATATTGACCAGCGATGGAGGCGGCTGAACGCCGTCACAAACGGAGAAACACAAGCCGTGAGCCTGCCCCGGCTCATGATAGGGATCCTGACCGATGATAACAACCTTTACGCGGTCGAAAGGACACAGATTGAAGGCGTTGAAAACCAGCGCCGCCGGCGGATAACACGTGCCGCGCCTGTATTCGTCACGCACAAAATCAGTGAGTTCCTTGAAATACGGCTTCTCAAACTCGGCACCGATATGCTGCCGCCACGATTCTTCTATTTTTACGTTCATATATTTTCAGGATTTCTGATGATTGTCGCTAAGTGACGCAAAGTTAGATATTTATTCCCGATTATCAAAACATTTCACGCCACAACAGCCTCAAAACCGGCTCAAAACACTGCGAGAACGGATTTTCAGCCGCCGAAATTCGCAGATGAACAGAACATTACGCATACTGCTCACCATCTATGACAAAGAAGACCTCGAGACCATCACTACACGCGAGATAGCCGTGTCGCTCAACGAGACAGACAGCGAAAAACACCGGAAATAAAAAGAAAAAGGCCGCAAAGGCGCAAAGAACAATCCTCACAGAGCATGTTCGTTGCGCCTTTGCGGCCTTTTCATGTCTTGTTATTGCCTATCCGGAATCTACGCTCTCACCTGTCCGTTGCCCTCGATGAGCCATTTATATGTCGTTATCTCTTCGAGTCCCATGGGGCCGCGCGGTCCGAGTTTCTGGGTGCTGATGCCGATTTCGGCACCCAGTCCGAACTGCGCGCCATCAGTGAAGCTCGTCGGAGCGTTTACATAAACGCAGGCGGCGTCCACCTGGGTCTGAAAACGGAGGGCGGCGGCAGCGTCTTCGGTCACGATGCTCTCGCTATGACCGGAGCCGTATCGGTTGATGTGGGCGATGGCGGCGTCCAACGAACCGACCGTGCGGATGGCCATCTTATAGTCCATGAACTCCGTGCCGTAGCTCTCTTCCGTGGCCGGAAACAGCAATTCCGCCGGATAGGCACCGCACAGAACCGCGCGGGCCTCCTCGTCGGCATATATCGTGACATTCTTCCCGGCCAAAGGAGCACAAAGCAGTGGCAGGTCCTCCAGCCTGTTGCGGTGAACAATGAGGCAGTCGAGGGCATTGCATACGCTCACGCGCCGAGTTTTAGCGTTAAAGACAATACGGCTTCCCTTCTCCGTATCGCCGGCCTCATCGAAGTATGTGCTCACCACACCGGCACCGGTCTCTATCACCGGCACGCGGGCCGTATCTCTCACGAAATCAATCAGCCGACGGCCGCCACGCGGGATACACAGGTCGATATAGCCGACGGCCGACAACAACGCCGCCGTGGCCTCATGTGTGGCGGGCAGCAGCGTCACGGCAGCAGTGTCCACACCATAGCGGCTGAGAACTTTGTGTATCACCCCGACACCGGCACGATTCGACTCGTCGGCATCACGGCCACCTTTCAGAACACAGGCGTTGCCGCTCTTGAAGCACAACGCGAATACATCGAACGTGACATTCGGCCGTGCCTCATATATCATTCCAATCACGCCGAACGGCACGCTAACCTTCTTCAGCATCAACCCGTTTGCCAAGGTGCGCTCCATCTGCGTCCGGCCGAGCGGCGACGGCAGCCCCGCCACAGCCCTCATGTCGGCCGCAATGGCCTCCAAACGGTCTTCCGTGAGCATCAGACGGTCGTAAAGCGGATTACTCCGCTCCATCTTTGCCAAATCTTCGGCATTGGCCCGAAGCAACGTTTCCTTGTTATCCACAATCGCGTCGGCCACGCTCCGCAGCACTTCACCGCGTTCGTCGTCCGTCATCAGCGCGAGCCTGCGCCCGGCTTCCTTTGCCTTTATGAATGTTTCTGTCATGATTGTTGTTATATGTTTAGTTCCTGTTATGACTTTCCTGTTCTTTCAATATATCTTCCAGAATATATAAATAGCTCATGAGCCTGATCCCTGAATCAGTGTCTGCCAGCCGTGACATAGGATGTGACACGGATAGAAACGAACCTTACGGTAGATATCCTCATTATGACTTATGTCATACGCGTATATTTATATTTCTGCAAAAATAGTTCTTTATTTCCTTTCAGCCAAGCGTTTGCAGTCAAATTAAGACAATTACTGTTCCATATAGAGATAGTCATAATGAACAATCGGGCGCACGTCGTGGCGGCCGATGAGCGTGCGGGCTTCCGTGGCGGCGTAGTTACTGCGTCCAACGCCGATGCTGTTGCCGCTGTCATCGGTTATCGAGATGATGTCGCCCTCCTCGAAATCGCCGTCGACAGCCGTCACACCGACCATCAGCAGGCTCACGGCACGGTCGGAGCACAGAGCTTCAGCGGCGCGGGCGTTGATGTGGACCACGCCTTTGGCAAAGCTGCCGCTGTGGGCAATCCATTTCTTCACGGGCGATGTTTCGGCGGGACGGGGAACGAACTCGGTGTGCAGCGTCGCGGCGGGCGACTTCACGAGGTCGACGAGTATGTTGTCACGCTTGCCGTTGGCTATCACGACGCGTATTCCCTCGTCGGCAACGCGGCGCGCCACGGCACACTTCGACGTCATTCCGCCGCGCCCGAACCCGCTCTTCTCCTGCTGTATGTATTCGCTGAGGTCGTGGTCCGGATCCACATGCGGTATGACACGCGACGCCGGATCGGCAGGCGAGCCGTTGAAAATGCCGTCGATGTTACTCAGGATGACGAGCACGTCGGCGTCCATCATCGAGGCTATAAGGCCGGACAACTCGTCGTTATCGGTGAACATCAGTTCGGTCACGCTGACGGTATCATTCTCGTTAACGATGGGTATGACACCGTTGTCGAGCATCACGGCCATACAGGCGCGTTGGTTGAGATATTCGCGGCGCGTGGCGAAGCTCTCCTTCATGGTGAGCACCTGACCGACGTGTATGTGGTATTCACGGAACAGGTCGTAGTAGAGGTTTATCAACTTGGCCTGCCCCAGTGCGGAGAACAACTGCCGCTGGGCCACACTGTCGAGGCGCCGGTCGTCAATCTTCAGTTCTCCGCGGCCGCTGGCCACGGCTCCGCTCGACACGAGTATAACCTCATGGCCCTCGCCGCGCAGCCACGCCACCTGATCCACTATGGCCGACATGCGTGTTATGTCGAGCTTTCCGTCGTCACGGGTCAGCACGTTGCTGCCCACTTTTATAACTACTCTCATTTCTGAATTAGGAATTATTTCTTGTCCTTTTCTCTAATCTCTACGCGGCGTATCTTTCCGCTGATAGTCTTGGGCAATTCGTCGACGAACTCGATGATACGGGGATACTTATATGGTGCGGTCTCTCGCTTGACGTGCTGCTGCAATTCCTTGACGAGGTTATCGTCGGCGCGGTCTTTCCAGTTGGCATGGAGCACGACAGTTGCCTTGACAACCATTCCTCGTATGTCGTCTGGCACGCCCGTGATGGCACATTCCACGACAGCCGGGTGGGTCATCAGCGCGCTTTCGACCTCGAACGGTCCGATGCGGTAGCCGCTGCTCTTGATTACGTCGTCGATGCGACCCACAAACCAGTAATATCCGTCCTCGTCGCGCCACGCCACATCACCCGTATGGTACATGCCGTCGTGCCATACGCGACGCGTCAGTTCTTCATCGCGGTAGTACTCCTTGAAAAGGCCCAAAGGCTTTTTTAGTGAAGAGTGATGAGTGATGAGTGAAGAGGTGTGATTACTCTTTAGTTCAGAGTTCAGAGTGATGAGTGAAGAGGTGTGATTACTCTTTAGCTCAGAGGTCTGAGGCTGGAATGCAGAGGCATTATTACACTTTTCACTCTGCTCCTTATTCAAACTCTGAGAGTAATCACACCTCTGCACTCCACACTCTGAACTCTGAGCTATTTCACTCTGCTCCTTATTCAAACTCTGAGAGTAATCATACCTCTTCACTCTACACTCTGAACTCTGAACTATTTCACTCTGAGCTATTTTTATCACGATTTCCCCCTTCTCACCGTCCTCACAAGGTGTGCCGTCTGGCTTGACAAGGTCGATGTCATATTGCGGATTGGGCAGTCCCATAGAGCCGGGCTTCGGCTTGTTCCACGGCATGGTTCCGAGCGTCATCGTTGTCTCGGTCTGTCCGAAGCCCTCCATTAGCCTGATGCCCGTCAGTTCGAAGAAGCGGTCGTAGACGGCTGGATTGAGCGCTTCGCCGGCCGTGGTACAGTAGCGGAGCGAGGATAGGTCGTATTTGCTGAAATCCTCGTGAATCATGAACCGGTAGACCGTAGGCGGAGCACAGAACGACGTAATCCTGTAGTGCTCTATCTGCCGCATTATCTTTTCGGCCGTGAACTTCTCGTGGTCGAAAACGAACACCGCCGCTCCGGCAAACCACTGACCGTACATCTTTCCCCATACGGCTTTGCCCCAGCCCGTATCGGCCACAGTGAGATGGATGCTGTCCTCGGACAGGTTGTGCCAGAAGACACCAGTCGTCAGATGACCAAGTGCATAGAGGAAGTCGTGGGCAACCATCTTCGGCTCGCCGCTGGTGCCGCTGGTGAAGTACATCAGCATTGTGTCGTCGTTGTCGTTCACGTGGTCGGGACGCACGAACGCCGGCGCCTGTTCCCATTCGCGATGCCAGTCGTGGAAACCTTCGGCCGTGAGCGGACCGACACTCACGAGTGTCTCAACTGTGGGACTCTCGGCCATGGCCTCACTCACCTGCCGCATGACATATTCCTCGCCGACGCATACGATGGCCTTGATGCCGGCGCGGGTGTTGCGGTAGACTATATCATGGCGGGTAAGCATGTGTGTGGCAGGTATGACGATAGCGCCTATCTTATGCAGGGCGAGCATCGACAGCCAAAATTCATAGCGCCGTTTAAGGATAAGCATAACCTTGTCGCCACGGCCGATGCCCAGCTGCATGAACCACGCGGCGGTGTGGTCGGAGAGCGTCTTGAGCTCGCCGAACGAGAACCGGTGGCATGCACCGTCGTCGTTCGTCCAGAGCAGGGCCAGCTTGTCGGGCTGCTCCTCGGCCCATACGTCCATGACGTCGTAGGCGAAATTGAACCGTTCTGGTATCTTGAAGTGCAGGTTGCGGATGAAGTCGTCCTGCGACTCGAAATGCGTCTGGGGCAGGAAACGGGACAGAAGCCCCCTATGGTCCCCGGGGGAAAGACACCGAGTGGAGGAAGGGCCGTTTTTCTTCAGGTTGCCGTCGTTATCGGACGTATGTTGTAAATCGTTATTCTGTTTCATATCTTTATTACCTTTTACTGTTATTTACCGTCGGAACCCAGCCTGTGCCCCCTCTTTTTTTTTTGGGGGGGGACACATGGAGGCTTGGGGACTTATAGGTTTTTGGGGTGGCTCACTCCACCACCACGAGAAACTTCACCGGCCGGCCGTCGAGCGCACGCATGCAGTGCGGTTGCGAAGCGTCGAAGAAGATGCTGTCACCGGGACCGAGAACCATGACCTTATTGCCAATGGTGATCTCCATCCGTCCCTCTACAATATAGTCGAATTCCTGTCCGTCGTGAGCGTTCTTGTTGAAATGGGCGTCATCTGGCAGCGGGTCAACCTGTGTCATATATGTGTCGAACTTACGACCGCGGAATCCGCTCGCAAGACTCTGATACTTATAGCTCTTGCGGCGTTCCACAGCCATTCCCTGACCGTTTCGCGTAAGGAAATAGCTGCTCATGCACGGTTCCTCACCGAACATCAGCACATCGAGGGCTATACCGTAGCGCTTGGAAATCTTCGACAGTCGGTAGACCGACGGGTCGGCCTCGCCGGCTTCTATCTTCTGATAGTGTTCAAGGGTTATGCCGCACAGTTCGGCCACTTCTTCGGCCGGTATGTCGAGCACCTCACGCAGTCCGCGCAGCCGCTCACCGATTTGTCTTATCTGTTCGTCCATAATAATTTCGTTTTGTTATTTAATTCTGCAAAGTTACTACAAAAAAGTGAAATGCGGAAAGATATAGTGATAGAATTGA
>CAMVUM010000011.1 GCA_947170725.1 uncultured Prevotella sp. | reverse complement strand
TTCGTCTGTCCTTTTTATTTTCTGCCGTTTTATATTTTTGGTTGCGCCCGGGGCTTGATTCCGCTAACATTCGGGTGGTTTGGGGTTGTCCACAAGCAGCCCCGTTGCAAACCAATAAGGCTCTTACGGCAATAAAACCACGGCTTTTTCCGGCCGAAAACGGGTATCAAAAAACGATGTAATCTTCGCTCTGGAATAGCCGGGAGGGCCTTACGGCAATCCCATTCCTGTTTTTCTGGGCGAAAAACGTGGAAGAAATGACCGGAAAAGGCCGCAAAATGGTCCGAAAACGGGCTAAAACGAGATTTCTTTCAGAGGCCGTTTTGTAAATATATAATATATAGCAGTTGGCTTGTAAATATATAATATATGGTAAAGGTTTCTCCCAAACAGCCATGATTTCAAATCCGTTACAACGTGAGTATGGTCACAACTTGTCGCGACAACCCGAACAACCACCTGAACGACCTTTTATGTAAGTCAACCGGACAAGTTGAAGTTGTTGACACAGAAGCGGTCGCGACAGGTCACAATCCTACTTTGCTCATTTGCATTTCTCCCTCCATTCTCCTCTCTCCATGAAGAAACACCGACCCTCCGCAGGATATTTCCCCCTCGCAGGATTATTCCTTAAATAACCTCAACAGAGCTAATTATCCACATTCAAAATAACGCTTATTCAGAATAATTTATTAAATTTGCACCCACAACAAGAATATATATTCGATATTTTTAATATAGTATGAACGTTTTAGAGTTAAGTGAACAGGAAATCGGCAGACGTCAAAGTCTGCAGGAACTGCGGGACATGGGCATCGACCCCTATCCGGCAGCGGAATATCCCACCAATGCTTTTTCTACAGATATAAAGAACGAGTTCTGTGATGAGGCCGAGCCGCGACAGGTCTGTATTGCCGGTCGACTGATGAGCCGCCGTGTGATGGGTAAGGCCAGCTTCATAGAGTTGCAGGATTCGAAAGGCCGAATACAGGTATATATAACCCGTGACGACATCTGTCCGGGCGAAGACAAAGATTTATATAATAAGGTGTTCAAGAAACTGATGGACATCGGCGACTTCATCGGTGTGCGCGGATATGCTTTCCGCACGCAGACTGGCGAAATCTCCGTGCACGCGCAGGAGCTTACGATGCTCTCTAAGAGCCTCAAACCGCTGCCCATCGTGAAATATAAGGATGGCGTGGCATACGACAAATTTGACGATCCGGAGCTGCGCTACCGCCAGCGCTACGTTGACCTTGTGGTCAACGACGGTGTCAAGGAGACTTTCGAGAAGCGCGCCACTATATTGCGCACGATGCGCCGTGTTTTCGACGAGGCCGGATTTACAGAGGTCGAGACGCCTATTCTCCAGCAGATTGCCGGAGGAGCCAGCGCCCGCCCATTCATCACCCACCATAACGCGCTCAACACGGAACTCTATCTGCGTATAGCCACAGAGCTGTATCTGAAGCGGCTCATCGTCGGCGGATTTGAGGGCGTCTATGAAATCGGCCGCAACTTCCGCAACGAAGGTATGGACCGCAGCCACAACCCCGAGTTCACTTGCATGGAACTCTATGTGAGCTACAAGGACTACAACTGGATGATGGCGTTCACCGAGAAGCTGCTCGAAGAAATTTGTATCGCTGTCAACGGAACGACGGAAGTGAAAATCGGCGACAACGTCGTGAGCTTCAAGGCTCCTTATCGCCGTCTGCCCATCTTGGAGGCCATCAAGGAGAAGTCCGGATATGATCTCGAAGGAAAAACCGAGGAGGAAATCCGCGAGATAGCCAAGTCGCTCGGAATCGAAGACACCGAGATTATGGGCAAGGGCAAGCTCATCGACGAAATATTCGGAGAGACAGCCGAGGGAACGTTCATACAGCCTACGTTCATCACCGACTATCCTGTTGAGATGTCGCCGCTGACGAAGATGCACCGCTCAAAGCCCGGACTGACCGAGCGTTTTGAACTGATGGTCAACGGCAAGGAGCTGGCCAACGCCTACTCTGAACTTAACGACCCGATTGATCAGGAAGAAAGATTCGTCGAACAGATGCGTCTCGCCGACAAGGGAGACGACGAGGCTATGGTTATTGACCACGACTTCCTCCGTGCGTTGCAGTACGGAATGCCGCCTACAAGCGGAATCGGAATCGGAATCGACCGTCTGGCCATCCTCATGACCGGCCAGCCCACAATACAGGAAGTGCTGCTCTTCCCGACGATGAAGCCGGAGAAGAAGGCTCCGAAGAGCACTGCGGCCGAATGGGCCGCCATCGGAGTGGGAGAGGAGTGGGTGCCCTTGTTCAACAAGTGCGGCTACTATCTCGTTTCGGATATCTGTGAACTGAATCCGCAGAAACTCCAGCAGGATGTCTGCGGCGTTAACAAGAAATACAAGCTGGGACTCGAAAACCCGAAGGTGGAAGAGTTTGCAGCGTGGATAGAAAAAGCGAAAGAATAATGACGGATTAGGAATTAGGAATGACGGGTTGCCGGCATGCGGCCTATGATGAATTATTAGATTACGAATTCAATAATTCCAAATCGCAAAAAGTGCGACACCCCGTCATTCATAATTCACAACTCGTAATTCCCTTATGTTTACCTGCGGAAAAATAGCGATAATCGGAGGCGGAAGCTGGGCTACGGCAATAGCCAAGATTGTGGTGGGACAGACCCATCACATAGGATGGTATATGCGCCGTGAAGACCGTATCGAAGATTTCCGCCGTTTGGGCCATAATCCTGCCTATCTGATGAGTGTGCGGTTCAATATAGATGAAATATTCTTCTCGAGCGATATCAACAGGATTGTGCAGGACTACGACACACTGGTGTTCGTCACTCCGTCGCCATACGTGAAAAACCACCTTAAGAAACTCAAATCAAGACTGAAAGACAAGTTTGTCGTGACAGCCATCAAAGGCATTGTTCCCGACGAGAATCTTGCCGTTTCGGAGTATTTCCACCAGGTGTTTGACGTCCCGTATGAGAATCTTGCCTGCCTTGGCGGACCTTCCCATGCCGAAGAAGTGGCCTTGGAGCGTCTCTCCTATCTTACCGTGGCGTGCAGTGACAGAGAGAAAGCCAACGCCTTTGCAGACATTCTTACCAGTGACTATATAAAGACAAAGACCAGTAGTGACGTTATAGGAATAGAGTATGCTTCGGTTCTGAAGAACGTCTATGCCATTGCCGCGGGCATTTGCAGCGGTCTTAAATTCGGCGACAACTTCCAGGCTGTTCTCATGTCCAACGCCGTGCAGGAGATGTCCCGCTTCCTTCAGGCTGTCCACCCTATTGAACGCAGTGTCTATGATTCCGTATATCTTGGCGACCTGCTCGTAACGGGCTACAGCAATTTCTCGCGTAACCGCACGTTCGGCTCTATGATAGGCAAGGGCTATAGCGTCAAGAGCGCTCAGATCGAGATGGAAATGATAGCCGAAGGATATTTCGGAACGAAGTGTATGAAGGAAATCAACCGCCACATGCACGTCAACATGCCTATCCTCGACGCCGTATATAATATATTGTATGAGCGGATAAGCCCGCAGATAGAAATAAAACTGCTGACCGATTCTTTCAGATGAAACAACAAACCAATTTTAATTGATTATGAAAAATATCAGCTTAGACATTACCAAAGCCGCCCAATTCCTCAAGGAGGGCGCAGTGAAAGCGTATGAACCCAAGATAAAGGCAGCACAGGAAGCCCTCGAAAACGGCACCTGCCCGGGAAACGATTTCCTCGGATGGCTTCATCTTCCGTCGTCAATAACACCAGAGTTCATAAAGGAAATACAGGACTGTGCCGACGTGCTGCGCCGTAACTGTGAAGTCGTTGTTGTGGCGGGTATCGGTGGAAGCTATCTCGGAGCGCGTGCCGTTATCGAAGCCCTCGGCAATTCGTTCGCATGGCTCGTGGGTGACAAGAGCAATCCCACAATCATGTTTGCCGGAAATAACATCGGCGAGGACTATCTCGCAGAATTGACAGACTATCTGAAAGACAAGAAATTCGGCGTCATCAACATCTCGAAGTCAGGTACGACGACGGAGACCGCGCTCACGTTCCGCTTGCTCAAGAAGCAGTGTGAGGAGCAGCGTGGCAAGGAGGAAGCCAAGAAAGTCATTGTGGCCGTAACAGACGCCAAGAAGGGTGCCGCCCGCACATGCGCCGACAAAGAGGGATACACATCTTTCATAATTCCCGACAATGTCGGCGGACGTTTCTCCGTTCTCACTCCCGTCGGCCTGCTGCCCATCGCCTGTGCCGGATTTGACATCGCAAAGCTCGTGGCCGGTGCCACGGACATGGAGAAGGCCTGCGGCAAGGACGTGCCTTTCGAGGAGAATCCCGCCGCTGTCTATGCTGCCGTGCGTAACGGACTATATGACGAGGCTGGCAAGAAGATAGAGATAATGGTCAATTATCAGCCGAAACTCCACTTCATCAGCGAATGGTGGAAGCAGCTCTTCGGTGAGAGCGAAGGCAAGGACGGAAAGGGCATCTTCCCCGCATCATGCGACTTCACGACAGACCTTCACTCCATGGGACAGTGGATTCAGGAAGGCGAGCGCACCATATACGAGACAGTTATCAGTGTAGAGAAGCCCAACCGCAATCTTCTTTTCCCCAACGACGAGGAGAATCTGGACGGTTTGAACTTCCTTGCCGGCAAGCGCGTTGACGAGGTCAACAAGATGGCTGAGCTGGGAACACGTCTCGCTCACGTTGACGGCGGTGTGCCCAACATCCGTATCAGTGTGCCCGAACTGAACGAATACTATATCGGCCAGCTCATCTATTTCTTCGAGATAGCCTGCGGTATCAGCGGAAACGTGCTCGGCGTGAATCCGTTCAACCAGCCCGGAGTTGAGGCATACAAGAAGAATATGTTCGCCCTGCTTGACAAACCGGGATATGAGGCCGACAGCAAGGCTATCAAGGAGCGCCTGGCAAAGGAGGCCTAAAGTTCTGTGTATGGCAGACCGGCCTCAGGCCAATCTGTTTTCTTTGGGCAGTTTAATTAATCATCCAGATAGGATAATGTACGAAAAGAAAATAAAAGAATACTTGGAAAGACATGGCTTTGGGACATTCCGTCCCAAGGCCGTTCTTTTTGATATGGACGGCGTTCTGTATGACTCAATGCCGAATCATGCTTACAGTTGGCACAAGTCGATGACCGCACTTGGAATAACCATGCCTCCGGAAGATGCTTATAAGTACGAGGGAATGCGTGGGGTGGAGACCATCAAGCTGATGGCACGCCGGCAATGGGGTCGCGAACTGACCGACGAAGAGGCACAGAGAATGTATGGAGAGAAATCGCGCGTCTATTCCGAATGTCCTACGGCGAAGATAATGGACGGCGTTTTGGACCTTCAGCGCAAGATGAAGGCGGATGGGATGAAGATAGTTGTGGTGACAGGAAGCGGTCAGCGTTCTCTGCTGGACAAACTCGTGAGGGATTTTGACGGTCTTGTCAGTCCTAACCTCATCGTCTCCAGTTTCGACGTAAGTCGCGGAAAACCTGACCCCGAACCCTATCTGAAAGGTATGGCGAAGGCCGGTGTCGAGCCGTGGGAGGCCATTGTGGTGGAGAACGCGCCGTTGGGAGTACGTGCCGGAGTCGCTGCCGGAATCTTCACGATAGCAGTCAACACCGGACCATTGCCCGACAGTATGCTTACGGACGAAGGAGCTGCTGTTGTTTTCAGCCGTATGGCCGACTTCCGTGACAGTTGGGAAACGATAAAGGCGAACTTCCGGTAATAGAAGTTCGCCTTTGTCGTTTACTCGTTTCGTTTTTATTGTTTTCTTTCCATTTCTTTATTCTTTTCAGGTCGAGCTGATTTGCATGCTTAAGTCCGGAAAAAACAGAGGCTTCGTTGGGCCATTATTAAATTTCTTCCTCTTCCTCGGCGCTTGTGTCCATCTGTGTGTCTCTTGACATGCTGACGTCTCCCATCCGCGAGATTCGCATCACGAGCGGAATATATTCGTCTGTCTGCGGATGGCTCACGCTGGCTGCAAACACGAGCGACGAACCGTCTACGCGGTCGAACACAAGCCCTTCCAGTATTCCTGTATTTCGGTAGTCGTTGTCCAGACATGCGTCAAAGCTGGCCTTTGTGAATGGCTTGCTGAAGAAGACGCTTCCGTCGTTCCGCAGTATGGTCAGTGTGATACGGTTGTCAACAAACTCCTGCCC
This sequence comes from uncultured Prevotella sp., assembly GCA_947170725.1. Classification (GTDB taxonomy): domain Bacteria; phylum Bacteroidota; class Bacteroidia; order Bacteroidales; family Bacteroidaceae; genus Prevotella. The sequence continues at coordinate 77,561 of CAMVUM010000011.1, read as the reverse complement.
CGTTTCGTCCTTGACCATAGACAGACTGTCGTCAGGAATGCGTCGTATTTCACACCGGTATGACGTTCCAAGCCATTTGATGTCTTTTGTCTGTTCGTATTCCTGCATGCGGACAGGAGCAGACGGAGTTACTTTTTCCACTTTCTTCGTGATTATATTCTCATCGGTTTTCTTACCGTTGCAACCTGTCGCCATGCTTACAATAACTCCGGCAAAGATTGCGGTCAATACTTTCTTCATGTGATTTGTCTGTTATTTGTTTTGTTTAGGATAGACTTTGCTGGTTGTGGTGTGTGGATAATCCAGGCGTTCAAAGGCTTTATTCCTGCCTTTCTTCCGGAATTCCTTTAATCCTATTTTGGTTTCCCAGTATTTCACTTGAAAATTCATTGTATTCAGATACCGGCTTTTCCCATGTTGAATGAGCAGAGTTTGTCGTATGCAAAGGTACAACAAAAAAGTGGAAAAAGGAAGACACTGCAGTAGAATTGAGTTACCAATGTTGACAATTAAACCATTATTGTATCATTTATGGTGTTCCTTTTTCAATATATCGTGAACATGAATGACAGAGTGAAATTGTTCATATATTGATTGTCTTAAAAGACGAGAGGTCCTGCCGGATGGCACGACCTCTCTGTTACCCTTTTTGTCTTCTTACTTAAAATTATTAGTACCTTTTGAAGCATGGGCTCTCTTGCCCAATAATTTAAACACTATGTTAACCTAAATCACTATGATCAATTTTTGTTCTCTTTTTCACTTTGACCGGTATTATCGGTGTTTCCGGTTTCTGTTCTTTTCATGCCTTTGCGTTTTCCCATGATGGCGTTCCGCTTCCGCATGTCTTTGTTATATTTGGCAAACTGTTCATCTGTCATGATGGTTTTCAGTTCCTCATTGTATTTCTGCATACTGTTTTCCATTGTAAGACGCGGTCTTTTTCCTATGGTTTTATTTCCGGATGCAGCTTTGGGAGCCTGACGTGCCATTGTGGAGTCGCGTTTTGCCGTCATCTTGTTCACAGACTCACGCTTTATCTGGTTCATCCGACGGTCACTCCGTTTGCCCATGCGCATCTTTCCGCTATATCTGGTGTTCAGATCCAGCAATTTAGCTTTCTGTTCTTCGTTCAGTCCATATTTTAGTGCGACAACTTCAGTGCGTTTCTTGATTATCTCGCTGCGGTCCGGTTTGCCGCTCTTTGTGCTATCGCTTGTCTGTGCCATAGTTGCCGTCCCTACCATCAGTAAGGCTGCGAAGGCCATTATCATCCTTTTCATATTCGGTTTATCTTTGTTCTTTAATTTGACTATCCGGCATTGGTTGAAGCCGATTTCTCAGTTGCAACTATATTTATGATGCAAGAAATCTCATAAAGTTTAAAGAATAGATAAAATAAATTCGAATTTTCTATCGGATTGCTTTTTTTAATTACTTTTGCAGCTACATATTTATAACGTTATGAAACGAATTATATTATATTTAATACCTATATTAATATGGGTTTCTTCCTGTTCGCGTGGTGACAGCTCCGTGGCAGATGATTCCGGGCAATCTTCTGACAGTCTTCCGGAACTCATTATGCATGTGCAACAATGTTCGCGTCTCTATACTGCGGAGTATCGAATACGGAAGATTGTAACTCATGACGATGTGGTCCGGCTTAAAGGCTCTGTCTTTCAAAAAGAGTTTGATATAAAGATGCCGGTCGGTGAGCGTAAGATAGCTATTCCCATGACAGCAACAATAAAAGCTTACGTCGATCTCGGAAATTTCTCGGCGGCGAATGTCCGGCGTGATGGGAACCGCATCACTATTGTTCTGCCAGATCCTGTTCTCATTCTGACCGGCAGCGAGATAGATCATGACAATGTCAAGGAGTTTGTTGCGCTCACACGTTCTCATTTCAGCGATGCCGAAATGACAGAGTATGAGTATCAGGGCCGCAGTTCCATTATCGCTTCTATCGCCCGTATGGGACTTCTCGACACAGCCCGTGAGAACGCCGCACGTATTCTGATTCCGATGTTGGAGCAGTTAGGCTATGGCAGCAATGAAATCACAGTGACTTTCAGCCGTCAGTTCACAGATAATGATATAGTCATGATGATTGAAAAGGGATATGGAAAAAAGAAAGATGGTATGATTGTAGGTACGGACAACTAATTCAGAAAAGACATGATAAAGAAATTCATTAGGATATACAGAGTTCAGATAGCTCTTTTTGCCGTTGCGGCAATAGCGGTTGTAATACTTCTTGTGTTTCTTGTAAAGACGGCACAAAATACGGAGATTTCTGTATTCACGGACAACCGGATTGACATTACTCCCGAGCAGATAGAATCCATCAGGGCCATCGGTGAGTGGGAATTCCTCTCCGTTTCCGACGAGGAAATGGTAGATACTGTTCGTCGCGGATTTTTCTCCGACGATCATCTGATCCGCATATATTATGGAACCATGCGTCTCGGAATAGACATGAAAGAACTTACTTCAGACCGCATAACGGTCAGTGGTGATACGGTTTTTCTTCTTCTTCCTCCCGTCAGACTTCTTGACGAGCGTTTCATAGACGAAGCCCGTACCCGGGCTTTCCATGAAAGTGGACGTTGGACAACTGATGACCGGGCTGCAATGTATCGTCGTGCCGCAGCTATTATGAAGCGCAAAGGACTTTCACAGGAGAATATACGTTCTGCCCAAGACAATGCCGACAGTCAGGTGCGCAATATGATGAAAGCCATGGGCTTTGGTACGGTGATTGTCAGGTTCTCTCCACGTTAAGATCCGGTTTTTAAATGAATTTATCTATTGTCCGCCAATTCTGTCAGGCGATAGTAAACTATCAATGCGACCAATAGAGGAATTTGTGTTTTGGTCTACCCCAAAACGCTTGCAACCTCTCCCGTTGGTTGAAGCGTCACTTCATTTGCGCTCTAATCCTGCTCAGGCTTGCCTGCGTGATGCCCAAATAGGTGGCGATGCTTCCCAGCGGCAACCGCTGAAGCAAGTCGGGTTCTTTCTCCAGTAACTCTTTATACCGTTCCGAAGCTATGGCGGATAACATGGAAATCAGCCGCTCCTCGGTGGCAAGCAGTTCCATCTCCGCATAACGCCGCCCCCAATTGGCGATGTGCAAATCGTCCGCAAACAACTCTTTCAGCTTTTTCCTTTCCAATACATATAAGACAGAATTTTCCATCAGCTCCATCGTTTCATATCCCGGCTCGTCGTTCACGTAGCCTTTCATAGAAACAAGGGTCGCCCCTTCCTTGCCAACCCAGAAAGTTATTTCTTTCCCGTCCACTGAAGTATAGGCGCGGACGATGCCTTGTTTGATGAAAAAGATGTTCTTCTCCACCTTGCCGCTTTCTAACACTCGGAATCCTTTGGGATAGGATACTTCTGTCAGGCATTGACGCAACTTGTCCAAGGAAGCGTCTGGCATAGCATATCTTTTGTTGATGATTTCCTTTATATCCATAGCCTATTGCTGTTATCGATGTGCAAAATTATAAAATAGCACACTGAAATAAGTATAAACGGCTGTTTTTGTCAAATGCAAAAACAGTTTTTACCAAATGCAAAAAGCTGTTGGAGATTACTTGCTTACTTTTGCGTCCGAATTTAATAAATCATAGTTATGAATTGGATAATCTTATTGTTGGCAGGATTGTTTGAAGTAAGTCTTACATTCTGCCTGGGAAAAACGAGAGCGGCATCAGGACTTGCATTCTATCTGTGGGGAAGCGGCTTCCTGGCTTCAACCATACTGAGCATGACTTTGCTTGCCAAAGCGGTGCAGACTTTGCCGCTGGGAACGGCATACGCCATTTGGACAGGTATCGGGGCGGTCGGAACGGTCTTGATAGGGATATTCGTATTCAAGGAGCCTGTCACTCCAATCAGACTATTCTTCTTGTTCACGCTCATTGTGTCCTTGATTGGATTGAAAGTCGTGTCCTATTGACAAGGAGTCAGCAGATGAAGTATGAATTGAAGGTAAATCAAGGCATTCCGGCATCTCTGCTGACTCTGCTGGCAGTTGCTACCGGACTTTCCGTAGCCAACTGCTACTATAACCAACCTTTGTTGGGCAGCATGGCAAGGGATTTCGCGGTAAGCGACTTTTCTGCCAGCATGGTGGCGACATTGACCCAGATAGGCTATGTGGTCGGGCTTGTGTTTGTCATTCCACTTGGTGACTTGGTTTCACGAAAGAAACTGATATTGACCAATGATATCGTTTCTTTGTGTGCCTTGCTTGCCATAGCCCTTGCCCCGAACATCTATTGGGTATGGGTGGCATCCTTGCTTGCCGGAGCATCCTCGGTCATGCCGCAGTTCTTCATACGTCGGAGGATTCGTAATATTGATGTCATGGGATACTCTTACCCCATTGGGAGCAAGAGCAACATTCGCACACCTTGATGATATGTTTCGTCGTGTCTTAGTGTGCCGCCTAACTTGAGTGCCATCTTTTGTGCTACACTCAAGTCAAACTCGATTTCATTGTCTCCTTCCGTTACCGGATGCTCAAACCATTCGAACATAACTTCCCGTCTGTCCTCCGGTATGCCGCGACCGGTGTCCTGGACGTATATTGTCAGACGGCCTTGAATTTCTGTTGTGTTGCATCCTACAACGATTTCTCCTTTGTCGGTGAACTTGCAGGATGTTATAAGCATTTTGTTTATTATCAGTTCAACGATGCGCATGTCCGACGATACAAAAATATCATCAGCCATCTCGCGCTTGAAGCTCATTTTCACACCGTTTTTCAAATATGTGTTGCTGAGATTAGAGTCCACACACCTACGGCACATCAAAGTGGGGCTGAACAGTTCCTGTCTGACCTCACGTCCGCCATCACCGTCAACGCATCCCTTCATTTCGTCCAGAAGTGTTGTAATCAGGTTGACATTGTATGCCATTTGGCCGGCGATGGTTTTCTTTTCGTCTTTAGAGAGATATATGTTCTCTCGTGCCACCATTTCCGCATGGTGGTTCATAGATTTCAGCGGAGTTTGTATTTCTTTGCTAAGATTGCGTATGAAAGCTGAGTTTTTAAGACTTTTCCTGCGTTCACGGCCCAACTCTGCCGTTAGTTTCCAAATGCGCACACAACAAGCAACGCATATAACAGTAAGCGTTGCAATCATCAAAACGGCCAAATTATACATAACTGTGTGTATTATTAAATATTGTTTATCCTGTGTCATTTCCATGTCGTCCCGTTTGTGGCGTTTACCGGAATGATGACAATACCGGGGTCAAATTTAGATATTTTTTCGATAATCACAAAATTATGTGAATATTTTGATGTAATCCAGTTTTATTATTTGACATACTTGTTGATTGGAGTATATTTATTGTGTTTCCACAATCTTTCCGAGACCTAAAGAATTTCCCGACACAAGTATGCCTATTTCAACGCGAAGGAGCCAAGACATAGTATTTTTATGTAAAAATGACTGGTTTGTATCAATGAACATGTCATGGTTTACATTCGGTTAAGAATCTCTTACGTTTCATTCATTTATCGGATTTTCCGCAGCATATATCTACGACTGTAAGTACTTCCCCGTCAACACGGAAGCGCACATCGAAGCCGGCGAAAGGCATGCCGTAGGTGCGTTTGGGGTTGTTGTGGTAGTGCGGGCGTGGGTCCAGACTTAGAGTCTTTATGAGTACATCGAGTTCTTCAGTGCAGAATGTGTTCCTTAGTCTGTCGTCCATTTCCACACGAAGTTCAGTCCATGGTTCATCAGAGACAAATCCGCAGTTGATTCCACAATGGCTGTCGGACATCTCTACGTATGGCTTTATGTCATATATCGGTGTCCCGTCCATTAAATCGGCTCCTTTCACGTGTATTAAAGGTCCTTCACTGCTATTGGTCTCTATGCTTTCTATGCGTACGGACGACAGTCCGAGATTGTTCGGACGAAAAGGGGAGCGTGTCGCGAAAACTCCCATGCGGCGGTTGCCGCCGAGCCTCGGTGGGCGCACTGTGGTGTGTTTGGAGGCAGAGATGTTGGCCGAAAAGCCCCAAATTATCCACAGATAGTCGAAATCCTCCAGCCCGCGCAGAGCCTCAGGATCCCTATGGTCGGGGCAGAATACTATGTATCCGCGCAATCCCTCAACCAGCCCGCTCTGGCGTGGTATTCCGAACTTTGTTTTGAATGGTGAACGGAAATGTGCAATTGGTTTTATCTCCATTGTCTCTTGTGATGTTTTGTCCATTGTCTGCAAAGATAGAAATAATTTTCCGTGTATCGGCCAAATATGCCTGTTGTTTTCTGTTTCAGAGAGGCTATGGTCTGCTATATTTTTTCCAGACCTGGTTTTTGATTACTCATTGTCATGATGCGCATTGCTGTTCCCCGGAGAGTGCAATCGGGAAATCACTTTTTCGGCATATTGTCTGCCGATGGGTAAGGACTGTCCGGTGGTAAGCCGAAGTTCCTGTTTGTTGAAATTCTGAATGCTGTTGAGCTGTACAATGAACGAACGATGTATTCGGATGAAACTCCGAGGCGGCAACAGATCCGTTACTGCTTTCAGGTTTATGCGCGAAAGCGTATAGTGTCCCTTGCAACGGAAAATCTTGCAATAGTTTTCCATTGCTTCGATGTAGAGAATGTCGGAAACAGGAATCACGACATTGTTGTATTCCTGCTTGACGATGATGCTCTCTTTTTCATTATGGATATATTCCAATCGGCGCATTGCCTTTTCCACGGCAGTCTTGAACCTTTCGTAGGAGAACGGTTTGTGCAGGAAATCGGCGGCATCCAGATCGAATCCGTCAAGGGCGTAGCGGATGTAGGCTGTGGTGAAGATGAAACAGGTTGAGGCCGGCAGTTTACGTGCGATGTCGAGCCCGTTCAGGCAGTCCATCTCTATGTCGAGAAAAACAATGTCTGGTTGTCTGTCAATGACGGCTTGCAATCCTTCCTGCGGTTCACTATAGGTAAGCAGGTCAAGACCACCCAACCGCAAGCAGAATTGGGATATGACGGACAGTGCTATGGGTTCGTCGTCTATGGCGATGCAATTTATCTTTTTCATTTTAGGCGTATTGTCAGATTAAGTTCATACTCGGAGTTTTCTTCCCGGGCGGTCAGCATGAAACGCCCATGATAGAGTAGTTCCAGTCGGTCGCGACAGTTTTCGATGCCGACGGCAGGCTCCTTTTCGTGCCGCTTTTTCATGATGCCGTTTTGCGTCTTGAAACGGAGCATACCCTCTTTGATTTCCATACGGATGCGTATCGTGCAGTCTTTATCCGAAGACGTACCGTACTTGAAAGCGTTTTCCACGAAGGTGACAAGCAGCATCGGGGGAATGCGCAGCGTATCGTCGTCCGTTTCGCATTCCCAAACGACTTTCGTGTGGCGGTTCAGACGGAGGGATTGCAAATCGATGTAGTGACCGATATAGTCTATCTCGTCGCGGACAGCAACTGTGTCGTCTTTGGCATGAGTGTACATATACTGAATCATGTTGGCAAATTGGGCGAACGCCGATTCGGCCTTTTCGGATTTCTGAATGACAAGTCCATAAATGGTGTTGAGCGTGTTGAACAGAAAATGCGGGTCGATCTGTGCCTTGTAGAGTGCCAGCTCGGCCTTGTTTTTCTGGCTTTCCAGCTCTTTCTTGGTCAGCGTTTGCCTGAAAAGTTCGAAAATCAGACTGACAGAAAGGCTGAACCCGCTCACGACAAGAAAAATAAACAATACCGTTTGTTTGCGCAGGTGCTCTTTCAGATTGGGATGCAGAGCCGGGTTGTTTGCTGCACTTTCAGAATAAGGAAACAGCGACAAAAGATAGGTTGTCCCCAAGAATAGCAGAATGAATACTGCCATCATGCCATACCGGCGGTTCATGAAAAGTTGTGGAAAATTGACTTTGCGTATGGCGAAATAAAGGACGTACATATAGGCCACGAGAATTACGGTAAAGAGCGTGTATTTTTCTATCCATCTTTCCACCGGCACAATTGTGATGACGAGCGGCAGGATGATGACGCAAAAAATCAGGTCGATGGATAAGGTTATATTCTTTTCTTTCATATTCCGTTCATTAGAAATAATTTATTTGCAAAGATACTAATTCCGGAATTTGTGTACAAGAATAGTCTCTGACGTTTACAATCGCAATTCAACCGCTCATCAACACTATTTTCCCGATCCGTCAATTTCTTCGTAATATTGTATCCGAAAAAACTTTCAGTATGAATAACGGATATAAAACAAAAATGATTTTTGCCGCTTGTGTCCTGTGCCTTTTCTCCTGCAACGGAGGCCGTGACGGGCGGCGGCAGGGAACTGCGGCCTACCGGACTGATACGGTAACGTTGAGCAGCCGCACGCTCCGCAGTGGTTATACGGCTACCATACGTGGGTATCAGACCGTGGAAATTCGTCCGCAGATAAGCGGTCAGATTACGGACATCAGGATGAAGGAGGGCGATGCGGTACGTAAGGACTGTGTATTGTTCGTCATCGACCAAGTGCCTTACAAGGCAGCGCACGACATCGCCGTCGCCAATGTAAAAAGTGCCGAAGCGGTGCTATCCACCGCTCGGTTGGTTCTGGAGAGCAACAAGGGCCTTTTGGAAGAAAAGGTGGTCTCGGAGTTCGACTTGCAGACCGCCCGCAACGAGGTCATGGAGGCGGAAGCCAAACTCGCATTGGCCAAGGCTGAAGAGAAGAGGGCCCGCAACAACTTGTCGTACACAGAGGTGAAGTCGCCTGTAAATGGTGTGGCGAGCATGATTCCCTACCGGGTAGGAGCATTGGTCAGCAGCACATCCGGCGACCCCTTAGTCACGGTGTCGGATGACAGCCAGGTGTATGCCTATTTCTCGATGGCCGAGAATCAGATGCTGGACCTGATTCAGCGATACGGCTCCCTGAAGCGTGCCATAGAGGAGATGCCTGAAGTGGAATTGAAAATGAGCAACGGGCAGATGTATTCCATCAAAGGCCATATCGACGCTGTAAGCGGCACAATCGAGGAGAGTACGGGAGCAGTGAGCCTGCGTGCCGTCTTCCTGAACAAGGAGAGGCTGCTTCGCAACGGCGGCAGCGGCACGGTGCTGATTCCTTCCGTGCGTGAAAACTGCATCGTCATTCCGCAGGCTGCCACTTATGAATTGCAGGACCGTATCTTCGTCTATAAGGTGGTGGACGGCAAGGCCGTATCTACCCGTATCGAAGTTTTCCCACAGAATGACGGGAAAGAATATATAGTGGAATCGGGGTTGAAGGCTGGCGACGTCATTATTGTCGAAGGTGCCGGACTTGTGCGCGAAGGTGCTGTAGTCGAACCTGAAAACAAACGGGGAGAATAACTTATGAAGATACAAACGTTTATCGACAGACCGATACTGGCCGGTGTCATTTCGGTCTTCATTACGCTGCTTGGTATCATCAGCCTCGTTCAGTTGCCGGTGGAACAGTTTCCGGAAATCGCACCTCCCACCGTGAGCGTGTCGGCCACCTATTCCGGTGCGAATGCCGAGACGGTGCAGAAAAGCGTGGTGGTGCCGCTCGAAGAGGCTATCAACGGTGTGGAAAACATGATGTATATGGTGTCGTCCGCCACGAACACGGGTTCCGCCACGATCCAGATTTATTTCCGGCAGGGAACAGACGGCGACATGGCAATGGTCAATGTGCAGAACCGGTTGGCTTCGGCACAAGGGCAATTGCCTGCCGAAGTGACCAAGAGCGGCCTTACCGTGCGTAAACGCCAGACGAGTCGAATCAAGACACTGGCTCTCTATAGTCCCGACGATTCGTTCGACGAAAAGTTCCTGTGCAACTATATGAAGATAAACATCGAGCCCCGTTTAGCCCGTATTGCGGGTGTCGGCGAGGTGGACGTCAAGGGTGCTGACTACTCATTGAGGGTATGGCTCGATCCAGGCAAGATGGCGCAATACGGTCTTGTTCCGTCGGACATCCGCAAGGTGCTCGACGAGCAGAATCTGGAATCGCCGACAGGAACGCTGGGTGCCGAATCGGAAAACACGTTCCGTTATGTGCTGAAATATCGCGGACGTTACGACAAGGAGACCGACTATGAGAATCTGGTGATCAGCGCACAGGAAAACGGAACCGTACTGCGACTGAAAGACGTGGCGCGTGTCGAACTGGGTTCGAAGACTTACGAGTACATCGGTTCCGTGAACGGCCATCCTGGTACTACGTGCATGATTTCACAGACCTCCGGCTCGAATGCTAACGAGATTATCGAAGAGATTGACAAGGTGGTGGCGGAGATATCAGAGAATCTTCCCAAGGGGATGGCAATCGCCGACCTGATGAGCACGAAGGATTTTCTGGACGCCTCCATCCGGAATGTGGTCAAGACCCTGATCGAAGCGGTCCTGATGGTGGTGTTCGTAGTCTATGTGTTCCTCCAGAACATACGTTCCACGCTTATACCGACCGTCTCGATCATTGTATCGCTGATAGGCACCTTTGCCTTCCTGTACGTGGCGGGATTCAGCCTGAACATGATCACGCTCTTCGCTCTCGTGCTGGTCATCGGCACGGTGGTGGACGATGCCATCGTGGTGGTCGAAGCGGTGCAGGCCAAGTTCGACGAGGGCTACCGTTCACCTTATGAAGCCACAATCCGGGCAATGGACGGCATATCGTCCGCGCTGCTGACCTCCACGTTCGTTTTCATGGCGGTATTTATTCCCGTCAGTTTCATGGGCGGTACGACAGGTACGTTCTATACGCAGTTCGGACTGACTATGGCCGTTGCCGTCGGCATTTCGTTGCTCAATGCACTTACGCTCAGTCCGGCTCTTTGCGCCCTACTCATGACGCCACACACGGTGGCCGCCACTGGAGAACGGCCGGGGTTCTCCACCCGATTTCATCTGGCTTTCGAGACGGCTTTCAACCGGCTGCTCGTGCGCTACGAGAGCGGAGTGTTATTCCTGTTCCGCCGCAAATGGCTTGCCGGACTGTCGTTGCTGCTGGTGTGCGGCGGGCTGGTGTATCTGATGCAGACAACGAAAACCGGACTTGTTCCGAACGAGGATATGGGTACGATCAACATCGACGTTCAGACGCCTCCCGGCACCAATTTGCAGCAGACTGCCAGAATCATGGATGAAATAGACCGTAAAATCGCCGACATTCCGCAAATTGAGGTGTGTGCAAAGACCACAGGCATGGGTATGTTGAGTGGTCAGGGTTCGTCGAGTGGAATGTTTACCATTCGTCTGCGCCCTTGGGACGAGCGCACGCAGAAGGGCGATGACATCCAATCCGTCATCAACGAGATATACCGCCGTACGGCGGACATCACTGCGGCGAAAATCATCGTCTTCACCCGGGCCATGATTCCCGGCTATGGTGCGAGCAGCGGTTTCGAGATACATTTGCAGGACCAGAAGGGAGGCAGTATTAAGGATTTGCAGCAAGTGGCCAATCGTATGATAGAAAAGCTGAACGAGCGGCCCGAAATAGCCAAGGCTACCACCGCTTTCGATACGAAATATCCTCAATATCTGTTAGAGGTTGATGCCGCACGGTGCAAACAGGCAGGTGTGTCTCCAGCCGATGTGCTGGATGTGTTGTCCGGATATGTAGGAGGAATCTATGCCTCTAATATGAATCGGTTCTCCAAATTGTACCGTGTCATGGTGCAGGCATCGCCGGAGTTCCGCCTCGATACCAAAGCGTTGAACAATATGTTCGTGCGCAATGACAAGGGCGGCATGAGCCCAGTCGGCCAATATCTGACCCTGACGAAAGTTTACGGGGCGCAGTCGCTGGCGCGTTTCAATCTCTTCTCCGCCATCGCCATCAACGGTTCGGCGGCGGGCGGTTACAGTTCGGGCGAAGCTATTCAGGCTGTGCGGGAGGTGGCTGCCGAGGTATTGCCTGAGGGCTACGGTTACGAGTTCGGCGGCATGTCGCGTGAGGAGGCCGATTCCGGCAGTTCGACGATAATAATCTTTGTTATCTGCTTTGTTTTCATCTATCTGATTTTTTGTGCTCTTTACGAGAGCCTTTTCATGCCGGTAGTCATATTGCTCTCCGTTCCCTTCGGGCTTGCGGGAAGTTTTCTCTTTGCCCGTATGTTCTCTCTGGAGAACAACATTTATCTGCAAGTAGGTCTGTTGATGCTCATCGGTCTTTTATCCAAGACCGCTATCCTGCTGACCGAATATGCCACCGAGCACCGTAAAATGGGAATGAGTATCGCTGCTTCCGCCATGTCTGCGGCAAAAGCCCGTCTGCGTCCTATCCTGATGACTTCGCTGACTATGGTTTTCGGTATGTTGCCGATGATGTTCGCCAGCGGAGTTGGAGCTAACGGCAATATATCCATCGGTGTAGGTACGGTAGGCGGAATGCTTATCGGTACGGTGGCATTGTTGTTCATCGTTCCGGTGCTGTTCATTGTGTTCCAACATATTGAGGAGGCCGTAATGTCCCAACGTACCCTAAAACAGAGATAATCATGAAAAAAACAGTTCATTATATATTCCTTTTGCTTTTTCCGCTGCCGTTCATGAACGGTTGCGGAATCTATACGCGCTACGAACGGCCCGATTTGTCGTTCACCGACAGTCTGTACACCGCCATCCGACAAGAAGCGCAACAGGCGGATACAGCATCGCTCGCCGACCTTTCGTGGCGTGAGCTTTTTACTGATTCTCTGCTTCAACGGTGGATAGAGTGCGGAATGAAGAACAACACCGACCTGCGTGTGGCCCGCCTGCGGACGGAGGAGGCGGAAGCCGTCCTGCAATCTTCCCGTCTGGCATTCCTTCCATCCGTCTCTTTCGGGGCGCAAGGACAAGCGAGCCATACCGACGGACGTTCGACGCAGCGAACCTATTCGATCGGGCCTTCTGCAGAGTGGGAATTGGACATCTTCGGCCGGCAGCATAATGCGAAAACCGGAGCCAAAGCGGCTCTCTGGCAAAGTCGGGCATACGAACAGGCGATGCAGACACGTCTTGTCGCCACCGTTGCCGACTGTTACTATACGCTGCTGATGCTTGACGGACAGATTCAAATCAGTCGTCGTACGCTTACTACATGGCAGGAGAATATCCGCACGCTCTCCGCACTCAAACGGGCCGGAAAAACAACGGAGGCTGCCGTATTGCAGGCACGTGCCAATAAGTTGGAGGTGGAAGGTTCAATACTCACGTTGGAAAAACGCATCGGAGAGATGGAAAACACCGTCTGTTCATTGCTGGGAATCACTCCTGTAAAGCTGGAGCGCGGCGTGCTTGCCGACCAGCACTTTCCAGACAGCCTGACAGTCGGACTTCCTTTGCTGCTGGTCGGCAACCGTCCGGATGTACGGGAGGCAGAGTTAGCCCTGATGAAGTCGTTCTATGCCACGGGCGAAGCTCGTTCCGCTTTTTATCCGCGTATTACGCTCTCAGGCACAATAGGGTGGACCAATAATGCGGGAACCGTATCCAATCCGGGGACGTGGCTTCTGAATGCTATCGGTTCGCTGGTGCAGCCTCTTTTTCATAAAGGCGAGAACGTCGCTCGGCTGAAAATAGCCCGCGCACAACAGCAGCAGGCATTACTGCAATTCCGCCAGAGTCTGCTCGATGCCGGCAACGAGGTGAACAATGCGCTGATCCTCTGGCAGACGGCCCGAAAGCGGCTGGGCGTAGACCACAAGCAAATTCTGAATCTGAAAGCCGCCGTATGGAATACCAAGTTGCTGATGAAGTACGGGCGAACCCATTATTTGGAAGTGCTCACCGCCCAGCAGAAACTTTTGCAGGCCGAACTGGCGGAATCGGAAGACCGCTATGACGAGATACAGGGCGTTATTACGCTTTACCACGCACTCGGAGGAGGGATGCAATAGCTTCAACTAAAGTCCGTCATTGGAAACAGACCATTCATAATAACCTGCTTTGATGGTGTTTCGATACGCGATAAGTTTGTACAGAAGACATTGAAAAAGGAAATTATAAGTTTCTATTCAAAGAGAAGTGTGGGGCGCTGTCTGCCAGAGAGCAGAAGTAAACTACATCCGACGTTGCTCTTTGATAAAAAGAGCCGAATTATGAAAACAGCCGTTCATCATTGCAATGAACGGCTGTTTTTTTATTCTTTCGCTCCGCCGCGATGATATATGAATCGGGCCAATCCGAACAGGTAGCGCCGGAAGCCCGGGCGATAGGCCAGCAGGCGGTCGAACCAACCCAGATATGGAGCGATGAATTTCACCACCAGCCCGACATAAATCATGGCGAAAAGCGTTCCGAAGCCGATGACATTCCATTGCCAGCTACCGAAAAAGAGATAACAACCGGCTACGGCAAGCAGTACGAGGGTCGTATCCACAAATATCTTCACTTTGGCGAAAGGACGCTTTGTCACCTGACTGACGGTAATGGAGATCCCCTCACCAGGCATTGTAACCGAGCCGCACCGCACCTCGAAGGCTATGCCGACGCCCATGATGGTGCATCCGGCAAACTGGGTGAGCAGTTGCGAAGGCAGGGTCGTGCACTCCAGATTGGAGGTTAATGCCATGTTGAGATCAATGAGCCATCCGAATACGAATCCGATGACAAGCTGGAAGAGCTGCATGGGGTCGAAATTGCGGCGCAGGATGACTATCTGGCAAAAAACCAAGATAAAGTTCATCGCAATCGTGTACCCGCCGATTGTCCATTCGGGGACACTGCTTATCGGGCCTGCCAACGAAAAGACGAACGGCAGCGAGGAGATGACGCTGCTGCCCAAAGATGATTTTACACATAGAACGACTCCCAATGTCATCAGATACAACGAAATTAGGAGCAGGAGATGCTGCCAGAGGAATGATATCGCTTTTTCTTTTCTGTCAATTGTTAAAGTCAAATTCATATTCCATTATTGATACTGCAAAGTTACGGAATTTTTATTGGTAATACAACAATGTGAGTAAAATATTGCAGAATGAATGTAACAATACTATATATAAATGTGAAACGTTCGCTTTAAAAATATGTTTCCGGCAGATTAGTTTTCTCTTCTATCACCCATAAACGGATATCCTAAGCGTTTTTTTTGAGTTTGACATCTTCATGTGGAGTAAACCAGTATCAGGTTAAAATAGGAATATCGTCTTAGTACAATGTTAAAAAAGTAAAATGGCGGAAAGATAAAACGCTTCTGAGAACATTTTTACACGCATATTCCGTATATTTGTAATCAAATCAATGCTGAAAAACTATGATACAGGGAGCACAAAAAACTCAGGTTGTAGGAGTTGATATCAGTTTTGAGGAAACTACCTATGCCATTGTTGACGTTCGTGGTAATATCCTCGCACGAGACAGTTTCGATACGGCAGACTATCCCAATATCGAAGACTATGTCATTAAGTTGTGTGACAGTATAATGAAACTGATAGAGCACAACAACTCCATAGAGCATATTCGTTCTATAGGAATATCGGCACCGAGCGGAAATTATCTCTCGGGATGTATAGAAAACTCACCTAATATGCCATGGCGTGGAGTTATTCCATTGGCAGCTATGGTTCGTGACAGGCTTGGACTTGCAGTGGCTTTAGCAAACGACAGTCACGCAGTGGCTTTGGGTGAACAGGCGTTTGGCAGCGGTCATGGTTTGAGAAATTTCGGTGTGGTGACAATCGGATATGGTCTTGGGAGTACCATCGTTTCCCATGGCCATGTTCATACGGGAGCCAATGGTTTTGCCGGAGAGTTGGGGCATATCTGCGTTGTGGATAACGGTCGGGCGTGTGGTTGCGGACGATTGGGATGTCTGGAGAGTTATGTGGCATCATCTGGTATCATACGTACAGCACGTGAACTTATGGCCGAGAGTGAAAAAGCGTCTCTCATGCGTAATCTTGACAGATTGTCTCCCAAGACTATCAGAGACTGTTGTGAACTGGGTGACGAAATGGCTATAGAGGTTTATCGGCGCACAGGCTATTGGCTTGGCATTGGGCTGGCCAATTTCGCCACGTTGCTTGATCCTGAAGCTATAATTCTCGCAGGCGGAGTCTCACAGGCAGGACGATGGTTGTCGGAGCCGGCCAAAGAATCATTTGACAATCATGTGTTTCATAATATTCGAGGACGTGTTGACCTGATTATTTCGCAATTGAGCAATCGGGAACGCGATATATTGGGAGCCAGTGTGCTGGCTTGGAACGTTAAGGAATATTCATTATTTAAATGAAAGGAATCATTGAGAATAAAGAATTGAAAAGTGCTGTTGCCGTTTCATGCTTCATTTGGGAAATTCCTCAATTAAGATATGAAATGTCGGCAGCAATTCTTTAATTCTTAATTTTTTTTTTAGACTTATGGACATATCTAATATAGTAGACTTCCTGAGCCAGGAACAGGCGCTGTCTCAGACGCTTGGTATGACATTCTTGTCGACTTCGGATCCTGATACATGTATGGCTACAATGCCTGTTGACGAACGTACTCGCCAGCCTTTTGGGGTGCTTAGCGGTGGAGCCACGCTTGCTTTAGCCGAAACTCTTGCCGGAGTAGGGTCGCTTGCCATGTGTCCCGGAGAAAAATATGTTGGTGTGAATGTAAGTGGCAGTCATGTCAAGGCAGTGAAAGAGGGTGACACGATTACAGCACTGGCACGCATAGTACATCGTGGACGCAGATTTCATGTATGGAATGTTGAGGTTAGAAATACCGCGGGAGAAATAATATCTACAGTCAGCGTGACCAATTATGCTGTTTCAATAAAGCCGAGGGAGGTGTTGGCATGACATCGTTTGCTTATTACAGACTGCCCCACGAGAAAACATATACAGTAATGACCCAAACCTTCGGTAGGCCTGAAACGTTTGGAACTTTGGAATCGCTCAATGGACGTAACGGATTTGTCATAGCTCCGTTTGCCGTGTCGGACGGTTGTCCGGTCATTCTGATTCGTCCGGACAAGATAGAACGTCGGCCCGTATATGAGGCGGTGGCTGATGGATATCGTCGTGATGTCAGTCTTACGGTCATGGCCGATCGTGATATATATATGGAGGACTTCGCCCGTTGCCATGCCAGGCTCATGTCTGGCGAATACAGAAAAATTGTGCTTGCACGCAGTGCCGACATACGGACGGATGCAGCAATTTCGGCGGAAGAACTGTTTTTGCGTGCCTGTCGGGCATATCCACGTATGTTCGTTGTTCTTGTGCAGACTCCGCAGAGCGGAACATGGTTGGCTGCAACGCCTGAAATATTATTGGAAGGCAACGCCGGGCGGTGGAAGACGGTTGCTTTGGCCGGAACCATGAGTCTTGAAGACGGACAGCTCGGTTTCGACAGCCCACCTTCACCACATTCAGACGGAGTCGCTCCGGACATATTGTGGAGTACAAAGAACATCAAGGAGCAGCGTTATGTCGCGACATATATATCCGATAATCTGAAATCTTTGGCGTCCGATATAACCGAAGAGGGACCGAAGACCGTACGTGCCGGCAATCTTGTTCATCTGCGGAGTGACTTCACGTTCTTGTTGAATGAAGGAGGAAAAGTTGGCGACGTGCTAACGATTCTTCATCCAACACCCGCAGTCTGCGGACTGCCTAAGGCTGAGACATGGCGCCACATAGTTGAGCAGGAGCACACGGAGCGCTGTTATTACAGTGGATTTATGGGGCCGCTCAACCATGACAACAAGACCCACCTGTATGTTTCGTTGCGTTGCATGCGACAATTTGATGACCATACGTTCCGGCTTTATGCCGGTGGAGGATTGCTCCGTGACAGCGATGCAGGACAGGAATGGCTCGAGACGGAGGCTAAGATGGAGACAATGAAGAGATTGTTTAATGTAGAATGAAGGATAATGGCTAAGTAATCAATGATTGACTTAATATAAATGGTAATCATGGTTTTTTCTTATTGCATGATACCGCAATATTAAACCAATTGTTGATATTCTCTTGTTTTGCGGAACTGATGATATGAATTGTAACATACAGATATTGACATCGCTGTTAAGTCAGCATGGGATTGATAGAGTTGTGGTGTGTCCGGGCTCACGAAATGCTCCGATTGTGCATTGGCTAAATGAGTGTGGCGCGATGGAGTGTCGCTCTGTAACTGACGAGCGTTCCGCCGGCTTTGTTGCTCTTGGTATGGCATTGGCTACGGGAAAGCCCGTGGCAGTTTGTGTCACGTCGGGCACTGCTCTACTTAATCTTGCTCCTGCTGTAGCAGAGGCCTATTATAGACAAGTATCGCTTGTGGTTATTTCTGCGGATCGACCGCAGATGTGGATTGACCAACTTGACGGTCAGACGCTCAGGCAACCTGGAGCACTGGGCCGTTTGGTGGCTTGCAGCATAACATTGCCGGAGTCTGCGGATGGTGAAAACCGCCGTTATTGTGAACGTCTGGTGAACGAAGCTATGCTTGCCTCACGCTGTCCGGTTGGGCGTCCGGTGCATATAAATGTTCCGCTCAGCGAACCGTTGTTCGATTTTACAGTTTCTGATATGCCGCGTGTCAGAGCGGTTGCGCACATCGGAAACAGTGGGATATCCTTGGAACAGATAAGGCTGATTGGTGACAGACTAAAGCGTGCGGCGCGTCCTATGATTGTTGTAGGTCAGTGTGAGTTCAGTTGTGATATTCATGATTGTCTGCGAAAATTGTCAGAGTGTTTTGTCGTGTTACAGGAACCGCTCAGTCCGGGTCGTGGTGCTGTCGGATTTGATGAGGTGCTCGGTAGAGTAGGTATGTCCGTGGACTATATGCCGGATTTCATATTGTATGCCGGCGGTACGGTTGTGAGTAAACGTCTGAAGAAGTTTCTGCGTGCCGCAGTCGGAGCTGAGACTTGGGCGGTTAGTCCGGACGGTGAGATACATGACACATTCATGAATCAGACGGCAGTCATACAGGCTGATTTCGTGTCTGTGATTACTCGGTTGGCAGCATTGTTCGCAGAGACTCCAACCGGTTCTGAAGGAATCTTGTCATCTTCTTGTCCTTCTTGTTCTTTATCAAGCACGGCCAGCGAGTTTCGTTGCCGTTGGGAGGCGGCGCTGTCTGCGGCTTCCCGTCATGCTGAGTCTTTTGAACCGCGCTATTCTCAGATGATGGCCGTCCGGATGTTTGAAGATATGGTTGGTGAACTGGACTATGATTTCCATGTCCACTATGCCAACAGTTCTGCCGTCCGTCTGGCAAATATATATGCCGACCATTATATATATGTGAATCGTGGTGTCAACGGCATTGAAGGCTCGTTGTCCACAGCTGTAGGTTTTTCAATGGGGTGTGATGACATGACATTCTGTGTCATTGGCGATCTCAGTTTCTTTTATGACAGTAACGCACTTTGGATTCAGAATCTTCGCGGCAATCTACGTGTTCTGTTGCTCAACAATTGCTGTGGCGGCATTTTTCACCAATTGCCTGGACTCGACTGTTCACCGGTGCGTGACAGTTACATCGCCGCAGAGCATCATGCCAGTGCTCATGGAATCTGTGATGCTTACGACATTGGCTATCTTTCGGCGCATAATGTCGATGAACTGGCCCGCAACATGAATACGTTTCTTTACAGCGGAACACATCGTCCCCTCCTTTTTGAAGTGTTTACGGATGCGGAGGAGGATGCCGTGGCAATAAAAGACTATTTGGAAACGTTTAATCTTTAGATATAATTATTGTGTAACAACTATGAATAGAGAATGGAAAAAAATCAGGGATTTCGAGGAAATCCTGTTCGAGGAATATAATGGTATTGCAAAAATAACAATCAACCGTCCGCGTTATCGTAACGCCTTCACTCCGAAAACAACCTGGGAATTATCTCAGGCATTCTCGCTTTGTCGCGAGATGCAGGAGATAAGTGTTGTGTTGTTGACAGGTGCAGGCGACAAGGCGTTCTGTTCTGGTGGAGACATGAACGTTAAGGGACGTGGCGGATATATCGACGGTGACGGTGTGCCGCGGCTCAGCGTGCTCGATGTTCAGATGCAGATACGTCGTCTGCCGAAGCCTGTTATCGCAATGGTCAACGGTTATGCCATCGGCGGCGGCCATGTACTTCATCTTGTCTGTGATCTTACCATTGCCAGTGACAATGCTATCTTCGGGCAGACAGGTCCAAAGGTCGGTTCGTTCGATGCCGGTTTCGGCGCGTCGTATCTTGCCCGCATTGTTGGTCAGAAGAAGGCACGCGAAATTTGGTTCCTATGTCGTCAGTATAGTGCGAAGGAAGCAGAGGAAATGGGTATGGTGAACAAGGTCGTGCCGTTTGAACGTCTTGAAGATGAGTGCGTAGAGTGGGCGGAGACCATGATGGAGCGTAGTCCTCTGGCGCTTCGAATGATAAAGGCCGGCTTAAATGCCGAACTTGACGGACAGGCAGGAATACAGGAACTGGCCGGTGATGCCACGATGCTTTATTATTTCCTTGATGAGGCTCAAGAGGGCGGCCGAGCTTTCCTCGAAAAACGCAAGCCGGATTTCAAGAAATATCCCAAGATGCCGTGAGGATAGTTCAGAGTGATGAGGGTGTTTCAGTGCAGAATTCAGAGTAATGAGTGAAGAGGTATGATTACCTTTAAGTTCATTGTGAAGAGGGTGTTTCAGTGCAGAGGTATGAGTGATGAGTGAAGAGGTATGATTACCTTTTGTAGCCATTAATGGTGGGTAACAATTCTAAATAACAAAGCAAATAACACCCTCTTCACAATGAACTTAAAGGTAATCATACCTCTTCACTCATCACTCATACCTCTGCACTGAAACACCCTCATCACTCTGAATTCTGCACTAAAAAACACTTTGGCCTCATAACTTTACTTTTAAAAAAACATGAAATACAAGATAGATATTACGGAGCGTGTGCTCCATTTCAAGCAGCCGGCGGGAACATCGCGCGGCATTTATACCACCCGCAAGTCGTGGTTTCTGGAACTGACTTCACCAGATATGCCAGGACGGCGAGGAGTGGGGGAGTGTGCCCCGCTACCGTCGTTGAGCTGTGACGACATTCCGGAATATGGCAGGACACTGCGTGCGTTGTGTGATAAGTTTGAGCAGGAAGGTGTTATCGACTATGCCGTGATGAGACCTTATCCGTCGATGCTTTTTGGTTTGGAAACAGCGTTACGTCATTTCGAGGTCGGTTCTACGGCACTCTTTGACACACCTTTCAGCCGTGGAGAAGAAGGTATCACGATTAACGGACTTGTTTGGATGGGCAGTTATGATGAGATGTTGCAGAGGATGGAGGCCAAGATTGAACAGGGATTCCATTGCATCAAACTGAAGATAGGCGCAATAGACTTCGACAAGGAACTTGAACTGTTGCGCCGCATCCGTGAACGCTTCTCCCATCGTGAGATGACGATACGACTCGATGCCAACGGAGCGTTCCGTTTTGATGAAGCTCTGTATAAGTTGGAGTTGCTCTCCCAGTATGCCGTACATTCAATCGAACAGCCAATCGCAGCGCATCAGTGGGGCAATATGGCCGAACTGTGCCGCGAATCTCCATTGCCGATAGCCCTCGACGAGGAACTTATAGGGGTGAACCAGCCGGACATGAAAGCTCATATCCTTAATGTTATAAAGCCTGCATATATCGTTCTGAAGCCGTCGCTGCACGGAGGAATGCGTGGAACGGAGGAATGGATTGCCGCTGCGCGAGGTAAGGATATCGGCACGTGGATAACAAGTGCGCTCGAGAGTAACGTGGGGCTGAACGCCATTGCCCAACTGACGGCAAAAGTCTACGGCCGCAATATCTCTTACCCGCAGGGTCTCGGCACAGGGC
Source organism: uncultured Prevotella sp. (assembly GCA_947170725.1). Classification (GTDB taxonomy): domain Bacteria; phylum Bacteroidota; class Bacteroidia; order Bacteroidales; family Bacteroidaceae; genus Prevotella. The sequence continues at coordinate 55,743 of CAMVUM010000011.1, read as the reverse complement.
TGTTATTCACTGATAATATCCAGATGCCGCTTGAGATAAGGGGTGAGAAGCTGTGGTATGTAGAATGATGAACATCGAAGAGTTTTTAGCTGAATGGTATAGTGATTCCGACCGTGTGCTTGTGCATACGAGTGGTTCTACAGGAGAGCCGAAGCCTTTGTGGGTGGAAAAACACCGTATGGAGGCTTCGGCTCGTATCACGTGCTCGTTCCTTGGCTTAAAGCCTGGCGACACAGCCCTGCTTTGTATGCCGCTTGACTATATTGCGGGAAAGATGATGGTGGTGAGGGCGCTGACGTGTGGCCTTCGTCTTATATGTATGGAACCGACGGGCCGACCTTTCCGCCATTGTAATGAATTGTCTGTTATTGATTGTACGAATATCACACATCCCGCACATTTTCTTTCCAGCATAGACTCCTCGTCTGAGGAGAATGAAGTCCGGCCGCAGGTTTCTTGTCTTCGGTCTTCACCCTTCGATTTCCATTTTTCTCTTGTAGCCATGGTGCCGATGCAGGTCTACAATACCATGCAGGTTTCTGAAGAGCGTGAGCGGCTTATGCAAGTCCGCCATCTGATAATCGGTGGTGGGGCTATAGACGACGCTATGGCGAGAGAACTTTGCGCATTTCCCAATGCGGTTTGGAGTACCTACGGCATGACAGAGACGCTTTCTCACATAGCTCTGCGCAGGCTTAGCGGGCCTGATGCCGATGAATGGTATATGCCTTTTGATATGGTGAGTGTCAGTACCAATGCCGACGGTTGTCTCGTGATAGACGCTCCGGAGGTGTGTGCTGCCGTTTTGGAGACCAACGACCGTGCGGAGATTGCTCCTGATGGCCGCCGCTTCCGCATCCTTGGTCGTCGTGACAATGTGATTTGTAGTGGTGGATTGAAGATACAGATAGAGGAGGTGGAGCGTGCGTTACGTCCCCATCTGCCGTTTCCTTATATGATAACACGGCGCCGTGATGCTAAATTCGGCGAGACGGTTGTGCTGCTCGTACAGTCGGAAAATATTGCTGTCGTGCGTGATATTTGTCAAAGGGTGTTACCACGTTACTGGCAACCGAAACACTATCTGTCCGTTTCCGCTGTTCCGCTGACGGAAACGGGAAAACCGGCAAGGAAAAAAGCCGAACTATACGTCGAGGGAATGGATTTCCCTGATGATTGAATGCTGTATTGTTTTTTTGAGGGGATAACAGCCAATAAGCGAGTCAATATTGGCACGCCTCATATAGCATATTCGTCTTATCTTGTTTTCAGCTATGTCAATGAGATTTCCGGATAAGGCCAATATTCCTGAAGTCGCGGCCGAAAACTTATATGGGTAAATAAAAGACTGGCTATCTTTTATATTCCGAGAATTTTCAGTACCTTTGCAGCCGCTTTTGGTGCAAAACCTGGATTGAAAGGTTGTGTGCCGTAGGATCGATAACGATGGAGTGCTTGTCTAACCTCCTTTAACAAAACAAGAATTATGAAACATGACAACCGTAAAGTCAGTGTGCTGTTCATGCTATTCGGCATACTGTTCTGCGTCTGCCTCATTACGGCAAACGTGCTTGAAACAAAGCAAATAGCATTAGGTCCGGTGAACATCACAGGCGGACTTATCGTATTTCCCGTGTCTTATATAATCAACGACTGTGTCTGCGAGGTGTGGGGGTATGGCCGTGCGCGTATGCTGATATGGACTGGATTTGCCATGAACTTCCTCTTTGTTCTCTTTGGAGCCGTGGCCGATGCCATACCCGGCGCACCATATTGGAATGGCGACGAGGGGTTTCATGCCATCTTCGGACTTGCTCCGCGTATCGCCGCCGCCTCGTTCGTGGCCTTTCTCGTCGGGTCATTCATCAATGCCTATGTGATGAGCCGCATGAAAGTGTCGTCGGCAGGGCGTAACTTTTCAGCCCGTGCCATCCTCAGCACCGTTTTCGGAGAGACGGCCGATTCGCTCCTCTTCTTTCCGCTGGCCCTGTCGGGCGTGGTGCCACTGGCGGAGATGCCGTCGCTGATAATCTCGCAGGTAGTGCTGAAGACGCTTTATGAGATAGTGGTGTTGCCGGTGACAATCCGGGTGGTGCGTTTCACGAAGCGCTATGAAGGTGAGGACATGTATGACAGGGATATTGATTATAACGTATTTAAATTTTAGGATTTTTACTTATGACTGATGCAAGAAAAGAAGAGGGACTGCAGGCTCTCGGATCCGCTACCAGGTATTCGATGGACTATGCACCTGAAGTGCTCGAGACCTTCCAGAACAAACACCCTGAGAACGACTATTGGGTTCAGTTCAACTGTCCCGAGTTCACATCGCTGTGTCCTATCACGGGCCAGCCCGATTTTGCTGAGATAAAGATAATGTATCTTCCCGGCGAGCGCATGGTGGAGAGCAAGAGCCTGAAGCTCTATCTGTTCAGTTTCCGGAACCACGGCGATTTCCACGAGGACTGTGTGAACACGATAATGAAAGACCTCGTCAGGCTGATGGACCCGAAGTATATTGAGGTAGTCGGAATATTTACACCGCGCGGTGGAATCAGCATCTATCCTTACGCCAACTACGGACGACCGGGAACCAAATATGAACAACTGGCCGAAAAACGTCTGCTTGAGCATCGGATTGTCTGAAGTGATGTGAATTGTGTTAAAAAACTCAGAAGAAAGCGGACAAATGCCTTCAAATCCTTGCAATATTCAGAAATGGAAATCATTTGTCCGCAAATTCGCGAGTTTTGCGCGTGCATCTTTTGTTCGTTGATTAACAGTGTGTTAGGACAAAAACGGAAAAAGTGTGCAATAAAATCGGGCTGAATGTTCTGCCGTAAGGGTTTCCCGAGGTTGCAACGGGGCTGTTGTCGCATTGCGACGGCAGCCCCGTTGAAGTATGAGAGCAGCCCCGTTGCAACCCCGGGAGGCTCTCCTTGGTCTGTCGGAGGTCGGTAGCGGACTTGAAACTTGGTGTCTTTGTCATGATTTCTGCTTTGCATCGTTCTATTTTGCATGTCTTGGAAATGTTAAATTCTTGCCATTTTCTTTGACATGGAATAGTGCGTAAACAGCGATGTTGTCTATTGCCGGGATATACATAATGCAGGACAATTATGAAATACGGATGAATTTAGAATGGATTATTTTTTGAATTAGAAGAAGTTTTTACTAATAAATAACAAAGAATCAAAATTTAATAGTAACTTTGCACCCGCATGTATATGCTCTCCTCAAGAGTGCATACGTTTGTGGCCCAGTTACCACGAACTCATGTATATTGACTAACAATGGAAGAGTCAGTGTCAGTTCCTCAACATTTTCCGGCAGGCGAAATGTCGCTTGCCGTCGCCGCAGGCGTATCGCCAGACTTGAATAATGCGTCAGAGGAAGAGCCGAAACGTTGGTACATAGCTGTGGTTATGCACAATACGGAGAAGGCCTGCTGTAAGAAACTTGTGGAAACATATTCTTTCATTGATCGCCCTGATTTGGATTTCGAGATATACTTACCGTCTCAAAAAGAATTGCGTGTCTGGCGTAATGGGCGCCGTAAGAAAGTTGACCGGATTCTTATCCCCACATACATATTCATACGCTGTACGGAAACTGTCCGCAAGACAATAAAGCAAGAAAACAGCTTTATCCGGCATTTCATGAAAAATCCAGCCGGTTGTCCCAACGAATTCGGTATACGTCCGTTCGCTTTCATTCCCGACCATCAGATGATGAGTTTTCGGCGGATGGTCGGTGATGCGGAAATGCCCGTTACGATAGATACCAGCCGTCTTCATGTAGGGGCGAAAGTCCGTGTGAAGGGCGGCAAGCTCATCGGTCTTGAAGGCAATGTCCTGCGTGAAGCGAATGGTAAGACAAGTATAGTTCTTGCTATCGACTTTCTTGGTTGTGCCAAGATGGAAATGCCGCTGGAATTGTTGGAGCTGATGGAGTGAGGCATTTTTACAAATCTTAGTTGGATATTGCTCATGCTTCCAAAGTCTGGTATATATAGCATATCGTAACTTTGTTTTATTTATGACTCTTCTGATATTTGGGGAATATAGATAGTTATAATAGCTTGCAGAGTTGTAAGCATGAAAAAGACATGTACAAAAAGTTGAGCTTGATTGAATTATGGAGCTTTGGATCGTAGTTCTTTCTTTGTTACTAATAAACTATTGAAAACTAATCTGAATGTCTGAAATCTCATTGAGTAATAAGCGTATAGCTAAGAATACGCTGTTTCTATACATGCGGATGTTAGTCATGATGTTGACGGCATTATTCACATCCCGTATTGTATTAGATGTGCTTGGTACTGCCGACTATGGATTGAACAATGTCATAGGTGGTGTAGTGGTGCTCTTTTCGTTCTTGAACTCTGCATTATTGTCAGCAACGCAGCGTTTTTTAAATTTCCATTTAGGGCGAAAAGATTATAAGCAAGCAAATGTGGTGTTCTGCATGAGTCTGAATACCTATATGTTACTTTCCATTTTAGTTGTAATTTTAGGCGAAACGATAGGATTATGGATTGTAAATACGCAACTAAACATCCCGTTGGAAAGAATGTATGCAGCCCAATGGGTGTATCAGTTTACGTTAGTTCAGTTTGTTTTCAACCTTCTAAGAGTCCCATATAATGCATCAGTTATAGCATATGAGCAGATGAACTTCTTTGCTTATATATCTTTAGTAGAGGTAATAGCAAAACTACTGGTCGTTTATCTTTTATATATTACAACATTTGACAAACTTATATTCTACTCATTCCTTTATACACTCGTTCCTCTCGTTGTTACTTTTGTGTATAAACTGTACTGTAACCGACACTTTGATACAACAAAATATAAAACTTTTTGGGATAAAGTGGCATTTAAGGAGATGTTTAAATTCTCTGGTTGGTCTTTGTTCGGAAGCCTTGCCAATCTTTTTGCCCAGCAAGGTCTGAACATCCTTATTAATATATTTTATGGTGTCACTGTAAATGCAGCAGCAGGAATAGCTAGTCAGATTTCTTCTAACGTATATGGATTTATATCCAATTTTCAAACCGCTTTTCAACCACAAATAGTCAAGACGTATGCAGCTAAAGAGGTGAAACGTTTTCATAAACTTATATTTCAAACTTCCAAGTTTTCATATTTCATGGTAATAGTCTTAGTTTTGCCTATATTATTCACAATAGATGGAATTTTAGAGATATGGTTAACAAACGTGCCAGAATATACTGCGATATTTTGCAGACTTATTTTGATCTTCCTTTCCATAGAGACTATAATGGCACCTTTGTGGATGTCAGTTCAGGCAACAGGAAAAATCCGCAATTACCAAATGTTGATGGCAAGTTTCATTTTTATGAATTTCCCAATAGCATATATTTTGTTAAAGATGGGATTGCCTGTTTATACAGTTTGGGTTGTTCGTATTGTCGTAAATATGGCAACTATGGTAGCACGATGTATATATATGAAGAAGAATATGGGATTTCCTTTGCTTCTTTATGTATACGAGGTTATAGTTCCTATTCTTTTAGTTACGATAGTCGCTTTGCCGATACCTATTATTCTAAATTATTTTATTTCCGGATTCTGGGCGAATCTTATATTAGTATGGTCGGTGACATTGGTTACGACCATACTCGATGTCTATTTTGTTGGAATGAATGCGCATGAGAAAGAAATGGCTCGTAGTATGATTTTAAATAAGATAATGGTACTGAAATCGAAGTTTTAGAATGAATATAATTTGTAATACTTCAGAGTGTACAGGTTGTATGGCATGTGCAAATATATGTCCGTATCATGCAATAAGTGTTGTACAAGACGAGGAAGGCTTTGATAGGCCTAAGATAGATCAAAAATTATGTATGGATTGTGGCTTGTGTCAAAAGACATGTCCAATAAACTATCACCCAAGTATCACTGAGCCTAAAAAGATTTTTAGCGGATGGTCTTCTAACGAATCAGTACGAATGGGAAGTTCTTCAGGAGGGGCTTTCACAGAAATAGCCCGTCCCATATTAGAAGAAGGAGGTGTTGTGTTTGGTTGTGTATTAAATGAAAATCTGAAAGCAGAACATTCTTATGTAGAGACTTTGAACGACCTGACACATAAACTCTGTGGCAGCAAGTATGTACAGAGCCGTATAGGAAAGAGTTATGTCACAGCAAAGAATTTCCTGAAACAAGGTAGAAAAGTTCTTTTCAGTGGAACACCTTGTCAAATAGCAGGTCTTAAAAACTATTTACGTAAAGACTATGATAATTTGATAACGGTCGACTTAATATGTCATGGAGTACCATCTCCAATAGTTTTTGAAGATTATAAAAAATTCATATCAACGCATGAGAGGATGGAAATAACTGATGTTAAGTTCCGCTGTAAAAAATCCAGCTGGATTTTTTTCAGCATGACCTTAATAGGTCATGCTGAAAAAAGTTCTAAAATAAAAACATATAGAGGAAGTTATTATGAAGATCCTTATATAAGAGGTTTTTTGCGTGATTATTTTTTGCGTCCATCATGTCATCAATGTCATTTCACATCAGTTAAGAGATGTAGTGATTTTACCATAGCCGATTGGTGGGGATATAAGAGAAGAGATTGGAAAGACAAAGATTTCGCCTGCAAAGGTGTCAGTCTGATTTTAGCTAATACTGATAGAGCTTTAAGATTACTGCCTGTTATTAAAATGCAATTGCGTGAGCGAACTATTGATGAAGCCAAGCGTACTAATATCAGCCTTTCGCATCCATTCCCAATGAAAGAAAACCGCAAAACTTTTTGGTATGATTACAGAAAAATGGATTTCTCGGATATTGTAAAGAAATGGATGATGCCAGAAAAAGTTAGTTGGGATGTGAACATAAGACAGCATCACCGAAATACAGACATTTTATTGTTTTTACTTTCCATAATTACGTTACCGCTAAAGGTTTTTCGGCGGATAAATAAAATGTGCAGATAATTTATTATACAAATAGTTTATTGATGTTTTACGAATTTAGATTTTATTGGGAACGCATTTTTAGAATGTTGTTTTCAACACGAAACAAGGTTTATGTATTATGTCATCCGACACATCCGAATTTGGGTGACCAAGCACAGTTGATGTGTACAGATAATTGGATTAAAAATAATTATCCTAAATATCAAATTGTGCATTTGGGTTTTTTTAAGCCGACATTGTATTTAATAAATGGTAATCGCTCAATAGTTACAGAGTTTTCATACAGAATTACATTATCTGTGCTACGGTTAATCATAAGGAAGAAAGACATATTCATCGGTCATAGTGGTTATTTTATGGTTGATCATCACAATGGCTACAAGATGTTTACTGATATAATGAGATATTTCCCCAATAACAAGATGGTAATATTTCCACAAACCATTAATTTTCATACACCTGTAATAATCGATTTTGTAGTGGCTAACTTTGCTAAAAATAAAAATACGATATTGATGTGCAGGGATGATGTCTCATTTAGAAAAGCTCAAAAAATGTTTCCAGTAACACCGTTATTGCTTTATCCTGATATTGTGACTTCGTTGATAGGTACACGTCGTTATAATAATAAACGCGAAGGTGTTTTATTTTGTATGCGTGATGATATTGAAGCATACTATAGTTCAATAGATATTGATGCTTTGATGGAACGTTTTGGAAATGTTAGGAAAGAAAAAATAGATACGACAATAAAAGGACTTACAACTAAAGAACTCGATAATAACCGTGCTGGTATTATTAATGATGTAATAGATAGTTTTTCTACTTATAAAGTAGTAATTACAGATCGTTATCATGGTACTATATTTTCAGCTATAGCTTCTACTCCAGTCGTTGTTATTAGTTCAACTGACCACAAGTTGAGTAGTGGCGTAAAGTGGTTTCCTAAAGAAGTTTTTGGAGATGCAGTACAGTATGCACAGTCATTAGATGAAGCATATGAGAAAGCACTTCCTTTATTAAATGCAGCTGATCGAAGTTACGAAAATCCGTCATATTTTAAAGATAAATATTGGGATAAGTTAAAAGAAATTCTTGCTTGATTTTTTCATTGTAATTATGACAAATAAGCAAAAAATAAGTGTTAGTATTTATTCAGCTACAATAGTAACAATATTGATAGCTTCTTTTTGGGGGTTGTTCTTCATGGCCCCTCCTATAATAAAAGGAATTTTATCGTTAGGAATGTGGATGAGCGTCTTGTTATTAATACCTGTTTCTTTGTATAAGAAAAATGATTTTACGAGACATTCTAATCTAATCATAAAAGTATTGTTGATATTAGCCATTTATGAAATAATAGTTACAGTGCTAAATGATGACAAAGCGATGAATGCTTTTGGTAACAAATGGTTAACGCTTTTTGGCAATGAATATACGGCACTCTTACTCATGCCACCGTTTTTTACTTACATTGGAAGCAGTCAGTTTGGAGTTAATACGTTGAAAAATGCAACATGTCTTTTCTTGATATGTGGGACGTTTCTTTCTGTAGCGATGAAATATCCTTTGGCCCATCTTACTACGTTTGTCATTGTCTTTTATCCTTATGTCGGAAAAAAATATAAGTTTCTTATAGTTTTAGTCTTTGTAGAAGCCATCATTAAAGCAACTATGGGAGACAATCCAACACGTATGTTTTTTATCATTATTCCTTTTAGTATTTTTGTCATTCTTTTCGTTTTTATTTTAGAAAATGAGAAAATCAAGAAATGGTTTGCTATTACAGTCATGATAGCTCCAATATTATTCTTTGTTCCTATGCTTATAAGCAAAAATGGAGGTGAGAACACATTTTTTCAAGAAGCTAACTCTTATGTTATGGATAACACAGGCAATGACGAATTGGCAAGTGATACACGCTCTTTTTTATATCTTGAAATTGCCGAATACTTGACACAAACTGATTCATGGATATTGGGAAAAGGAGCATTCTCACACTATTATTCTCTCTTTTTTGATCAAAATGCAAAAGGAAAATTCGGAAGAATTTCTTCCGAGGTACCTGTGCTAACTTTTCTGTTGCGAGGTGGCGTCATTTATGTTTTGTTTTATTTAGGTCTTATTCTGTATGGGGCATATTGTGCAATTTTTAAAGGAAAGAACAAATTCGTCCAATCGATAGGTGTCATGGCTTTGTGTTGGTATTTCAACAGTTTTATAGGAGATATCACAGGCTGTAGATTCTATCACATGGCATTTTTCATTCTTCTTGGTTGTACATTGTCAACAAGATGGCTGAATATGTCAGATAAGGAAATCAAGCAAGTTTTTAAACGATGAGGATAGCTGTTATACATTCCGGCAATGCCGGCTTTTTCCCACGCTATTACCGTGCTTTGACAGTTGCTGCCAAAACCGATGAAAACGAAATAGCCCTTTTTTCTCCAAATAGCGGACGAAACAAACGAAACAGACTTCAATACCAAATAACTTGGGGAACACGTCTGAATTGGTTTGTTCATTCGCGATTGCATAAACTTACAGGTCTGGAAGATGTGTTCTCTTTTTGGGAGACATTGGCACTTCTTTTGAAATTAGAAAAGTATTCTCCTGATATAATACATCTAAATCTTGTAAACGATAAAATCATAAATATGCCTTTGTTTACTTATTATGTGAACAAGCGAAAAATACCAGTTGTCTGGACTATGCATGATTGTCGTGCCTTTACGGGTCTGTGTCCTTATTTTGATGAGATTGGCTGTGACCGATGGAAAACAGGCTGTGGTCATTGCAAGCAATGTCAGACATGGATTGATGGAACGCATATTGTATGGAAAATTCGTAAGCGGTGGCATGCTGGCATTAAGAATCTGACCATTGTCACACCATCGCAGTGGCTTGCCGGTTTTGTCAGAGATTCGTTTTTTAGCAACCATCCAATAAAGGTAATATACAACGGAGTGGATACTACAGCATTCTCCACACCAAGCACATTTGATGTTCGTGCCGAATACGGCATTGTAGATAAGAAGAAAATCATTTTGGGATGTGCTATCAATTGGGAATCTAGAAAAGGACTATGTTTTTTTGAGTTATTGGCCGACATGTTACCTTCCGACTATCAGATTGTACTTGTCGGTGGAATTGATGAAATTCGTCAGGACTGTCTCAAAAGAAAAGGAATAATCTGTACCGGTCGTACTTCCACATTAGATGAGATGGTGGCATGGTATCAGAGTGCATCTGTATTCTGCAATCCTACAATGGCTGACAATTTCCCGACCACAAACATTGAGGCACTTGCAGCCGGAACGCCGATCGTCACATTCCGTACAGGGGGAAGCCCGGAAGCTATTGATGATAATACAGGAATTGTTGTTGAACAAGGAAATATACAAGCATTTAGTGAGGCCATAAAAAAGATTTGTATGAACAGTAACCAATATACTTCTGAAGCATGTCGTTCTCGTTCTTGGATGTTTTCTGATGCTAACTATGGAGAATATATAAAATTGTTTTATTCTTTGATATAGTACCAATTATGTCATCCATGACCAATTTAATTATCTCAGATATCTGTAGTTAATTCAATGTCTTTTTTCTAGAATTACAATACTAATAAAAGCAATGCATAAAGAGCAAATATTTAGTTTGAATTTAATCAGAGCTATGGCTATCATAATGGTGATGCTGAATCATAACATATCCAAAAACATTGGTCCTGTACAAGACATATTTGTTGTCTTGGGAAAGACAGTAGTTCCTCTATTCCTTTTATTGACAGGATATTTGAACAGTACCAAAACAGTAGAAGACTATTATGTTTATGGTAAATGGAAACGATGTTTGGATATTATTATCGCGTATTTGATCTTAGGCTCTTTTTGTTACTTTGGTGTACACTATCTATTTAATAAGGAATATGGTATTTACTTCTTGCTCTTTTGCGGTAGCGTATATTTATGACATAATTTATAGGAACATAAAAAAACAGATTTCAGAATGAGACGAATAATAATTGCTGACGTGAAGAGTAATTCCCGTAATGGGAAAATGACAGGTCACTCGTATCCTGTTTCTAAAAATTATATAGACCTATTTAGTGATAGCTGTGAAGTGAAAGTCGCAGGTGGTCCTGTGATAGCTAATAGGTTTAAACCTGAAGAAATATTGAAGTTGCCATATGATTCTGTAGAAGGATTGAGTGGATGGAAAAATAAGATGCACACATTGGGAAACTGTAGATTTCTATTCAAAGAAACGGATAGCGAGGATTGTATTGTTATTCAGCATTCTGGAATATCCACTGTTCTTTTGGGAATTGCAATGTTTGCTAGAAAAAGGAGAAATAGAATATATCTCATTCAATATGATACAGATGCCTTATCTTCATGCATAAAACGTCTCATCTATTTTTTTGCAAAGAATAAAATAGCAGGTCTTGTTTGTCCGTCAGAGTCTATTGCCAAAACTTATAATCTTCCAAAATGTGTTGTGACAGATTTCATTTATCATTATAAAGAAGTTGTGCAAACTCACGATAAGAAAAAATATGATTTTGCTGTTGTTGGCGGAATATATGAGGATAAAGGTGTTGTAGAAGTTGCAGAAAAATTTGCCGATTCTACATACAAAGTTTTGATAGCAGGCAATCCAGCAACGAGCCAATTGAGAGATATCTTGTCTAAAATCGCATCTAAAGCTAAGAATATAGATTTACGTCTTGGCTTTATTGAGGATAATGACTATTACAGATATATAAGAGAAGCGAAATACTGTATCTTGAATTATAGAGGGTGTTACTCACAGAGAAGCAGTGGTGTCGTACTTGATATTCTATTTAATCAAACTCCAATAATAGGACATAGGTGTAATGCTTTGGATTTTGTGGAGAAAGAGAATGTAGGGCTACTATATGATGATATAGAGTTATTTAATCCTGCTGTTATTATGAATAATGAAGTGTATAATGAGTATATGTCAGGTATAAAGGTATTTCTTGATCATCAAAGAATATACAAAAAGGCATTGTTTAATTTTTTACAGGCATAAGAATATGAAGTATATATATGAAGAAAAGATTTTTGTAGGTTCTTCTTCGAAAAGCATATTTAGATTGATGACGTTTATAATCAATTGGTGGAGGACTATACCGTGCCAGATTTTATATGTTTTCTCTTCAAAAAAAGACCTGATAATAAGTGACTTTGGATCATATAGTAATATGGTTCGCACACTTGTTTTTGCTAAGCATAACCGTAATTTGTTCTATCATCGTATAGGAAGAAAAAGTATATTGTATTCATGGATTCTATCTGGAGATAAAAGTATAAAGCTTCCATTCAGTTGTAGTTTAGGGAAGCATGTACATTTTGTACACAATGACAGTTGCCACCTTAATGCAAAGAGTATCGGAGATGATTTCATTTGTTATCCGCATGTCGTTATAGGTGCAAAGAATCTTTATTGCAGTGGGAAGCCAATTATTGGCAATAATGTGACAATAGGGACAGGTGCTGTAATTGTCGGTAATATTGTCATCGGGGATAATGTTCGAATTGGCGCGAACTCTTTTGTTTGCCAAAATATTCCCAGCGATTCGAATGTTTTTGGGAATCCTGCTATAATTAAAAGTATAAATATCAAATAAAGATGAAAGTATTATATTGCAATCCGATATTTTTGGATTATCGTCTGCCTTTTTATAAAAGATTGAATGATTTATTCAAAGGGGATTTTCATGTTATGTATTCTGTTTGCAGATATAAAAATCGCTATGATCATCTGTTAAAAAATATACCAGCAGTAATGGGTAAGAATGCTCATCCTTTTAATGGGGAAAAGCTATTTAATACTCATGAGATGTCATTTAAGTATAATATAGAAAAAGGGAAAAAGATACCTTTGACATGGGGATTGTTATCAACAATACGAAATATCAAACCAGATGTGTTGATTACAGAAGGTTTTTTTCAGTGGACTCCTTTGGTTTTGTTTTATTCTATATTGTTTAGGAAACCGGTATTCATTGGGTATGAGCGTACTCTGTGGACAGAAAGAAATAATGGCAAGTTGAAGACATGGCATCGTAAATTGACCAACAAATTCGTAACGGGGTATCTTGTGAATGGAAGTGAGACAAAAAAATACCTGATGTCTATTGGAGTGAACGAAGAGAAAATTCATATAGGGGGCATGAGTGCTGATGGAGAGGGACTTAGGACAGATGTCATGAAATTTAAAGGCTCAAATCAGTATCAGGCATATCATATGAAATATCATAATAGAAACGGATTAATGTATCTGTTTTCTGGGCAGATTGTAGAAAGAAAAGGTGTAAAATACTTGCTTTCCGCTTGGATGGAACATATAAATTCGTATCCTGATGATATGCTTGTAGTTGTTGGTGGAGGAGAGCAGTATAATGAACTGAAAAATAGATATTCAGGAGAACCAAGTATCATGATGGAGGGGCGCGTGAACTACTTAGACATCCATAAATATTACGCTGTGGCTGATGTTTTTATACTTCCGACTATCGAAGACAATTGGAGTCTTGTGATACCGGAAGCTATGTCGTGCGGTCTTCCTGTATCTACTTCAATATACAATGGTTGTTGTCCTGAATTGGTAAAGAAAGATGTGAACGGCATTACATTTGACTCATTTAAGCAAGAAAGTATTCTTGAAGCCCTTGACTATTTTCATCACGTGGATTTGAAGGCTTTCGGTCAAAACTCTATCGAATTGGAAAAAGAGTTTAATACGGAGAATAGTGCAAGGCGTGAGTATGAGGGTATTATGAAAGGATTGTTACGGAAATGAAAAGCATAATGCCCGTTGTTACATGGATTGTATGGCTAAAGGACGACCATGCAAGAAGATAAAGTTCTTCAGGTGGAATGGCTGTTGCTGTATCAGTGGCATGGGTGTATATATTAGTGGTGGAAGTATGGCAATGCCTGGAACCGCTTTCGGTGAATCAATCCCTTGTATCCTTTTTTGACATAGACAAATGTTGTATATGCTCAAGGAGGAAAAGATATTATAAGGAAGATGCAAAATGTAAGACTTATTTGGTACAAATCAAATCTGTGGAGATACTTGTAAAAGTTCATTTCCAAAGGGTGATGCCCTAATCTGAGTACTAATCTAACTTGATGTAAATAGTTGTAAATAATGACTAAAGTTATAACCTACGGTACATACGATCTGCTTCATCAGGGTCATATTAATTTGTTGCGTCGTGCCAAAGAACTTGGTGACTATCTGATAGTTGGTGTTACGAATGACAATTTTGACCGCAATCGTGGTAAATTGAACGTGCGTAATAATGTTTTGGAGCGCGTTGAGGCTGTGAAGGCTACAGGACTGGCTGATCAGATAATAATAGAAGATTATGTCGGACAGAAGATAGACGACGTACAGAAATATAGTGTTGATATATTCGCTATTGGTTCTGATTGGGAAGGCAAGTTTGATTATCTTAATGAGTTCTGCAAGGTTGTTTATCTTCCACGGACGGAAGGTATCAGCAGTACGATGCTACGGGCTGAGTCTCAAGAGATTGTTAAGGTTGGCATTGTTGGTGCCGGCCGTATTGCTCCACGGTTTGTGAGTGAGACGTCATGTGTCAGTGGTGTAGAAGTCTCTGCTGTCTATGATACGGATTTCGGACGTGCGGCGGCGTTTGTAGTAGAGCACGATATTCCAGATGTCTATCGTGATTATGACAAGATGCTTGGTGAAGTTGATGCCGTATATATTGCTACGCCGCATCTTACCCACTACACGCTCATCAGACAGGCACTTGAGGCCGGTCGTCATGTTCTGTGTGAAACGCCGATGGTGTTGAATGGTGATGAAGCCCGTGAACTGTTTGCCTTGGCTGAGGAAAAAGGTGTGATACTGATGGAAGCCAATAAGACGGCACATTGTCCGGCGTTCAATCATCTGATGGTAATGATAAAGAGTGGCGTAATCGGCGATGTCGTAGACGTTGAGGCTTCATTATCAAAGGTCTGGGGCGATAAGACATTGCGGGAATTTGACCCGAAACAGGCTGGTGGTTCGCTGTTTGAACTGGGAAGCTATCCGCTGTTGCCAATTATAAAACTGATGGGAACGCAATATGACAATCTCAATATTTATTCACGTATAGAGAATGGTGTTGATGTTTATACCAAAGGAGTGTTCCGTTTCAAGAATGCGGTCTGTTCGTTTAAGGTGGGGCTTGGCGTTAAGACTGAAGGTAATCTTGTGATTTCCGGAACAAAAGGTTATGCTTATGTTCCGAGTCCTTGGTGGAAGACAGACTATTTTGAACTGCGCTATGAGAACCAGAATGATAATAAGAAGTTCTTTTATAAATGGGATGGAGCGGGACTACGCTATGAAATACAGGAGTTCGCTTCGTGTATAGTGAATAAGCGTTTCTCTTCGGCACGTCTTCGTCGTCGGGAAAGTGTATGTATGGCGGAAGTGATGCAGCAGTTTATTGAACGTAAAAACTTTATGGAGATATAGAAGTATGAAATATGCAGTAGTTACAGGAGGAACATCTGGAATGGGAATGGGTGTCGCCAAGATGCTTATAGCTAAAGGGTATTATGTATTTGCCACCTATGTCGGTTCTGAGTTTACAGAAAAGATAGATAATTATGAGGCGGTAAAGACAGACCAGACCAAGCGTGAGGATGTTTATAAGTTTATAGAGTATGTAAAAAGCAAGACAGAACATTTGGATTGTCTTGTGTGCAATGCCGGAATGTCTATCCGTAAATCATTTACGGAATATGAAGATAAGGACTGGGACGCCATGATGGAAGTCGCGGTGAATTCACATTATATTATGTGCAGGGAGTTTTTTCCAATTATTCCCAATGGATCACGTATCTTGTTTACTGGTTCACAAATGGGATTGAGCCCTCATGGAACGGTATTGGCCTATGGTGTCACAAAATCAGCAGTTCATGCTCTTTGTAAGAATCTGGTAAAGGAATTTGAAGGAACAGGAACAACCGTGAACGCAATTGTGCCAGGATTTGTAGAAACGCCTTGGCAGAAAGAAAAACCGGAGGAAATAAAACAGAATATTTACAAGAAGACAGCCATTCATCGTTTTGCGACAATAGAAGAAATTGTAGATGCTTTCCGCTTCTGTATTGACAATCCGTTTATTAATGGGAGCTTGATAGAAGTGAATGGTGGATATAGTTATAAATAAAAATACAATTAAGTATATGATGTTATTATTAATGTCGGATGAAAGAGAATAAAAGCGTTTTTCTTAAAGGGGGCTCTGTACAGACTCTCATAGGTGTTGTAATGTCCCGTATTTTGTCTAAAGTTGATTTTGAATATTTTGCAGCATTGACTGGTGTAATAACTCATATAAAGAATTGGAAACTTATACTTTTTGTCGCTTTTTATATCAGACTATTATAATTTTGTTAAATTCAGGCTTGGAAATGATACAGTTTTCTATGAGTTTCTGTGGAACATTAGCAATTCTAATTGCTGTATTATTAAAAGTTCAGAGTAATACTTGTTTAAATCAACATGAAAAATCTTATAATTGATCAAACACATCTCATACTCCTTGATATGGCTAAAGAATTTCATCGTATATGTATAGATAATGATATTCCTTATTACATGCTTGGTGGTACAATGTTAGGAGCAATACGTCACAAAGGCTTTATTCCATGGGATGATGATATGGATTTTGGTATACCACGTAAATATTATGCCCGTTTTGTTAATATAGCCGAAAAAGAACTTCCAGCGCGATACAAAATGCTGACTGTTGATAACTCAGATTATGCAATATTGGGTATTGGGAAGCTCTCAGATACTAAGACATGGGTAAAAGAGACCTATTCTGTGAAATCAGAAGAAAAACTGGGATTGAACATTGATATTTTTCCACTTGACTATACTGATGATAAACTTGGGATATTTTCTTTTAATTGGTATATTCGAAGTTGTTTTAAGTTGCAGAAACTTCTTTTTATGGAAACTGAAAACAGACCATTCTTCAAAGGAATGTTTGCAAAAGTATGTCAAACAATAATATCAATGAAGAAAACCACGATTCCATATTACATTGATTGTAAAATGTCTAAAAGAGAGATAGAACCAAGTGTATTGGCTAATTTGTTTGGTGCATGGGGAATGAAAGAGTTCGTTGACATAAAGATAATGGGAGAACCAGTGTTGTATGATTTTGAAGATACACAATTTTATGGTCCTTTTGATAGTTCAGCATATCTTAAACAGCTTTATGGAGATTATATGAAACTTCCTCCGATAGAGAAGCGGCATATACATTCTACAGAAATGTTTCTTTTGGATGATTAAAAATATGAAACCAACCATCCTTTTCATTCTCCACCTTCCTCCCCCAGTTCATGGTGCAGCTATGGTTGGCAAGTATATCCATGACAGTCGTGTGATAAATGAAGCTTTCGATTGTCATTATATCAATCTGACAACAGCGCGTGACCTTGCTGATATAGGCAGGGTAGGGGTAAGGAAGATAAGGCAATTCGTAACGTTGTTACGGCAAATCCGCAGAGAGGTAAGACGATTGAGACCGCAGCTTGTCTATGTCACACCGAACGCTTGCGGCGGAGCTTTCTACAAGGATTTCGTCGTGGTGCAGATGCTGAAGCGTATGGGATGCAGGGTTGTTGTACACTATCACAACAAAGGAGTTTTGACAAGACAGGAACGTTGGCTTGATGATAAGTTGTATCGTCGTTTTTTCAATGGCTTGAAGGTTATATTGTTGGCAGAGGCGTTGTATGCCGATGTGAAGAAATATGTCAAGCGCGATGATGTTTATATATGTCCCAATGGAATACCGGAGACACTTCAGACAGAACCGGTGGCTGAACGGCATAACAAGATACCGCATCTTTTGTTTCTTTCCAATCTTCTTGAGAGCAAAGGTGTACTTGTGCTGCTCGATGCTTGCCGGATATTGAAGGACAAAGGATATAACTTCGTATGCGATTTTGTAGGTGGCGAGACTGCGGAGATTGATGTCAGGCGTTTTGCCCGTGAGGTGGAAGAGCGTGGGTTGGACAGTATGACGGTGTATCATGGCCGTAAGTATGGCGATGAAAAAAGGGATTTCTTTGAAAACGCAGATGTGTTCGTTTTTCCAACTTATTATCATAACGAGACATTCGGACTTGTAAATCTTGAAGCAATGGAGTTTAAGCTACCTGTAATATCGACGGATGAGGGTGGTATCCCAGATGTCATCAAAGATGGTGAGAACGGGCTGATTTGCAGAAAGCAGGATGCCCGATCTCTTTCTGATAGTATCGCATGTCTTCTCGATAACAAGGAGTTGCGGGTGAAGATGGGAGAGAATGGTTATAAGAAATTTAAGAAACAATTCACTCTCCAAGCGTTTGAGGACAACATGCGTCGCATATTGAGAGAGATTTCATGTTGATGTAGTAGACAAGATATAGTATTTATTCCAACCAAACAAAATCATAACATCATGTTACGACTTAAAGATTTGACCATCGTTGAAAACCTTGAGGCTTTGTCGCGTATTCCCCGCGGCAAGGTTCTTATAAACACGATAAACGCACATTCTTATAACACGGCCCAGAAGGATGCTTTGTTTGCCGAGGCGTTGCGGAACGGTGATTATCTCATTCCGGACGGGGCAAGCATAGTGAAAGCTTGCCGGTGGCTTAAGGCGAAGTCGAGGCCCACGGAACGGATAGCCGGATGGGATTTGTTTGAGTTTGAGATGGGGGCTTCTTTCGGCTCTCCCAAAGAGGGAGAGAACCGAAAGGTGAGAACGGTTATGTTCATGGGCTCGTCGGAAAAGGTGCTTGCACTCATACGTAAGCGCATGGCCGAGGTTTACCCGCAGTGGGAAGTGGTGACATATTCCCCTCCTTACAAACCGGAATTCACGGAAGAAGATAACGCCGCCATCATCAAGGCTATCAATGACGCCAACCCTGATTTGCTTTGGATTGGCATGACGGCTCCGAAACAGGAGAAGTGGACATACGCCAACTGGGACAGGCTGGACATCCATTGCCATGTGGGTACGATAGGGGCGGTGTTCGACTTTTTTGCCGGTACATATAAACGTGCTCCTCTTTGGTGGCAGGAGCATTCTTTGGAATGGCTCTATCGGCTGATAAAGGAACCAAGGCGTATGTGGCGGCGCTATCTGGTTGGCAACATCCTGTTTTTCCGGAATATTCTAAAGGAGAAAACAAAAGGCCAACACCCTCTTTGATTATTTCCGTTCCTGTTTTTCCGGAATATTCTAAAGGAGAAAACAAACTGATTACAGTATATTACAAACAAAAACTATAGTTTGGCATCTTGCACAGATTTGTAAGAAAGTTCATGTGGATTTTTGTATTTTAGTGACAGACCGTGGTGTTTTGTCCTAAAAGAACAAGGGGATTCTCTTGTTGATTTACGCTTTTAAAGAACCGGATTTCAATTGAGATGGAGATTATCTGGCGTAAATTCGGCCGGCGGTCCGGACAGGCCATTGCCGTTTATTTGGGGAAAATGTTAAAAACTCAGAAGAAAGAGGACAAATGCTTTCAAATCCTTGCAATATTCAGAAATGGAAATCATTTGGCCGCAAATTCGCGAGTTCTGCGTGTGCATCTTTTATGTGCTGACTAACAGTGTGTTAGGGTGAAAGCGGTAGAAGTGTGCAATAAAAACGGACTGAAAATTTTGCCGTAAGGGCTTCCCTGGGTTGCAGCGGGGCTGTTGTCGCATTGCGACGGCAGCCCCGTTGAAGTATGAAAGCAGCCCCGTTGCAGCCCCGGGAGGCTCTCGTTGGTCTGTCGAAGATTGGTTGCAGGCTTGGAATGTGGCGCTTTTGTCATGATTTCAGCATTGTTCCGTTCTATTTTGCACGTTTTGGAAATGTTAAATTCCTGCTATTTTCTTTGACATAGAATAGTGCGTAAACAGCGATGTTGTCTATTGCCGGAATATATATATATGAACTTGAAAAGGTATATATGTGACAGGCGACAATTCGTAATTCAAAACTCATAATCCGATATATATGAGCTTGAAAAGGTATATATGTAACAGGATATGCGTTTTTTGAGTGTAAAATATGTAACTTTGCAGTTCTCAATTAAAACCAAAAAGAATTATTTTATGAAAAGACTGTTACTTTTTGTCAGTATCATGGCTTCCTCTGTTTCTGCAATGTCGCAGGACGTCAGGTGTTCCGGAGTGCAATGCCGTGCCAATACTGCGATAGAGAAAGGTGTGCTTCGCAGTGTGATCTCAGCCGGTTGTCCGGCCCGTGTGTCCGGAGCAGATGCCGTTATGGATATTCCGGCTGGTCAGCTGACGGATGGTATGACACTTTCGTGTTATGCCCTCTATCCCCGCGGTTATGAGATCTACGAACGTCGTGCTTCCGGCAAGGTTTCGGCCATTGTCGAGGGCGACGACGGTTGTGTTTATGTGAAGAATCCCGTGGCTGTCTATCCTACCGGTGCCTGGCTTCGTCTGGAGCGTGGCGAGAAGGACACGCTGGTTGCCCGTTTGCCGCAGAGTGCCACGGGGATTATGGAAGATAGCGGTGAGACGTTCCGCATTAATTTCGACCGTCTTGACTTTGACGAGAATGAGGGATATTATTATCCGTCGTTCGGTGAGAGCGAACTCAAGTTTGTCTATCGTGACGGAGTTCTCAGCGCTGTTGGCGATTTGGACACGGAGAATACGGACGGTGAGATGATGACGATGCTCGGTCTGACATTCGATAATGTCGGTCCGGACGATCCGGACGAGGCTTGGGTCTGGTTTGGTGTGGCCGACATTGTGGTGCGTCCTCAGACGGAAACAGTCCTGACGTTGCCGGAAGGAGTCGGAGCACAGCGGAAAATAATGACTGCCGACGGCATTGAGCATCCGGTCTGGGTGGCCACAGACGGCAGTGACGTATATCTCCGCACGGAAGATGCTCCGGGCTATGCTCTCGGCACTGTGGCTGACGGCAAGGCTGTTTTCAAAAGCGGTCAGTATCTTGGAATCGCCGGTGGCGCCCATTGCTATTTCTATGGCGGTACGTCAGAGACACTGTTTGACGAGGACTATGGCGAATATACCCGGATTCGTATGGCCGGCCGTCTGGCTTTTGACTGGCGGAAGGACGATGTTCTGATGAAGACAGACAGTGTCTATATTGTCAATGAGGGTGACGGCGCGCTCTATTCGCGTGCTTCCTATAAAGCGCCTGTAATAGCCGATTATGTTTCGGCAGAGGGAATACCGGCTGATCCGTCGATAGAGCGATTCATGGCGTATGACGATTTCGACGAATATGGAGTGCTTGTGGCCGACATCCCGGCGACGACTGTCGGTGGTGAGCAGATAAGCAAGATTGACCTTTACTATAATGTATATGTTGACGACAGGAAGGAGCCTTATGTTTTCAGTACGGCTTTGTATGACTTGTTGGGAGACGACATGACTGACGTTCCTTACAGTTATGATAACGATTTTGATTTCGAGGTTGATGGCGAGAAACATACGATAGTCTTCTATGAGGATTTCAGTCGTATGGGTGTCCAGACCGTCAATACGGCCGGAGGGAAGACGTTCCGCTCGTCAGTGGTCTGGACCGACGGAACTGTGAGCGGTATCAATAGCGTCGGTGGAGTCAGGGCCGCCTCAGGACATACATTCGACCTTAGCGGCCGTCGCGTCAGCACGACAACGCGCGGGCTGTACATCAAGTCCGTTGTCCGGCCTGACGGAACGGTGCGGATGGTGAAGGTGGCAGGAAAGTAGTTTTCGTCCTGTTGTTTTTCGGAACCGGATTTCTTTTTGAATATAATTTGTTGCGGCACGTAAGGCTTGAAGATTTCATGTCCTGCGTGCCGCAATGTTTTTGTGGCAGTTGCGGAATCGCGGCCTGTTGATATTCCCGGGTATGAATGATTTGACTGGAAAAAATGTGCTTCTTTTTCTTCCGTTTGTTTGTCATCGTTTGTTTTTTTTGTATCTTTGCGGCAAGTAGACCAAACAATAATACTACGTATCGGTTATAACGGGTCTTACCGCCCATTTCTTTTAAATGAAAAAGGTTAAGCGATATGAAAAAGAAAATCCAATTCAGTCTCGTATATCGGGACATGTGGCAGTCTTCGGGTAAGTTTCAGCCACGCAAAGATCAGTTGGAGCGTATTGCTCCGGTAATAATAGACATGGGATGTTTTTCCCGTGTGGAGACCAATGGAGGCGCTTTCGAACAGGTAAATCTGCTGGCGGGCGAAAATCCCAATGACGCTGTGAGGGCTTTCTGTCGTCCGTTCAATGAGGTCGGTATAAAGACCCACATGCTCGATCGCGGTCTCAATGCATTGCGCATGTATCCCGTGCCAGACGATGTGCGCCGTCTTATGTATAAGGTGAAGCACGCACAGGGGACGGACATCACGCGTATCTTCTGCGGTCTCAACGACGTGCGCAACATCATTCCCAGTATAAAATGGGCTCTTGAGGCCGGCATGACGCCGCAGGGAACGCTCTGTATAACGACATCGCCTGTACATACGGTGGAATACTACAGCGATATTGCAGACAAACTGATAGCCGCCGGAGCTCAGGAAATATGCCTCAAGGACATGGCCGGAATAGGTCAGCCTGCCATGCTCGGAGCCTTGACAAAGGCAATCAAGACGAAACATCCCGACATATTGATTCAATATCACGGTCACTCCGGTCCCGGCCTGTCGATGGCCAGCATCCTCGAAGTGTGCAACAACGGCGCCGACATCATCGACACCGCCATCGAACCGCTGTCGTGGGGCAAGGTCCATCCCGACATCATCTCCGTTCAGAGTATGCTCAAGAACGAAGGATTCGACGTCCCGGAGATAAACAT
The DNA here is from genome assembly GCA_947170725.1 of uncultured Prevotella sp. GTDB lineage: Bacteria > Bacteroidota > Bacteroidia > Bacteroidales > Bacteroidaceae > Prevotella. The sequence goes on along the minus strand of CAMVUM010000011.1, from coordinate 32,860 downwards.
GAATGCATATATGCACGCTCGGACCCTCACTCAAGAGTTCATTGACGAGTGGTTGGGCTATTTCATAAATCCCACGAACAAACATACGTCCTCGCTGCTGCTCGGTTGTGGTTTGCCTGGCGGCATGATGGGTTCGATGATGGCCGACTTGGGAGGCATCCGAAACGTCATCAACGGCATACTGAGAGGAAAGGGAGAGCCGGAACTGACCATGGATGACATGCTCGTCAAGTTGTTTCAGGAAGTTGAGTATGTCTGGCCGCGTGTGGGCTATCCGCCGCTTGTCACGCCGTTCTCACAGTATGTCAAGAACATGGCGCTGATGAATCTGCTCACGATGACGCAGGGTAAGGGACGTTTCGTGATGATGGACGACCCGATGTGGGGCATGATTCTGGGCAAGAGCGGAAAAGTTCCGGGCGATATAGACCCGCTGTTCCACGAGCTTGCCGCCAAGCAGAAGCGCGAGTTCACCGACGCCGACCCACATACGCTCATCCCCGATGCGCTCGACACGTTCCGCAAGGAAATGGCTGATAACGGCTGGGACTGCGGACAGGATGATGAAGAACTCTTCGAGTTGGCCATGCACCCCGAACAGTATCGCAGCTACAAGAGCGGACAGGCCAAGAAGAACTTTCTCACCGACCTGCAGAAGGCTAAGGACGCCGCGCTCGGCTCACAGCTCACAGCGGAAGAGCTTTCAGCCTTCAAGCACGCCAAGGCCGACGCTCTGACGGCTCCGCTGGCCGGTCAGGTGTTCTATGAGTTTGCCGGAAACTGCGAATGCAGCCCCTGTCTCGAACCTTTCGTTGGTCAGGAGTATAAGGAAGGTGACAGGTTCTGCTACATACAGGCCAAATGGGGCGAGATTGTTCCCGTTCCTGCTGCGCTCGGCGGAAAACTCGTTGAGGTCAGCGCCAAGCAGGGAGCACGCGTCCGTCGTGGCGATACGCTGGGATGGATTGAGCGCAAGGCTTAGATAAGATGTGAATAAGATTGTATCAGAAAGATAGAAAAACGTGAGAAGAGGTGTGACTGCCCCCATGTCAGCGATATGAATGGTGGTCACATCTCTTTTGTTGGATTGCGGCGGCCCGTGCCGGACGCTGACTACGGGGGGGAACGCTCCGTTGGAAGTGCATAGGAGCGGCCGTGCCGTCCACAATTATTATGTTTCTTAATTATAAAACGTATGGACTACTGGAAGATTATTGACCGTTATTATCCCGAGGACGACGCCCTTCGCCATATCCTCATCACCCATAGTCGGGCTGTTGCCGACCGCGCGTTGCTCATCGCCCGCCGCCATCCGGAACTTGCTCTCGACCGTGTGTTTCTGGAAGAGGCCGCAATGCTCCACGACATTGGCGTCTGCCGGACGGACGCCGCCGGCATTGAGTGCTTCGGAACCGAACCCTACATCCGCCACGGGATAATCGGGGCGGAGATGATGCGCGCCGAGGGATTTCCCCGTCACGCACGTGTTTGTGAGCGCCACACCGGCACCGGAATCACAAAACAGGCCATCGAGGAACGCTCGCTGCCGCTGCCGCTTCAGGATTTTCTTCCCGAAACGATTGAGGAACAGGTAGTCTGCTACGCTGACAAATTCTTCTCCAAATCCCATCTGGAGCGTGTCCGCACCGTAGAACAGGCCGCACAAAGTCTCGAAAAGTTCGGCGAAGAGGGCGTCCGGCGTTTCCTTGGGTGGGCCGCAATGTTCGAATGACGGCTTCGCGACATACTCATCGCCGGAGAGCGACGCACATGCCGGATTATAAAAGAAAAGGAGGGAACTAACGTTAAACTATCGAAAACAGAATGTTTTTAACTATTTTATAAGTAATTTTGCAGCCGTGAGAAAAAAGACATTGATATTCTTGATGCTTTTCGCCTTCGTTTTTGTCTGGGCGGAACTTCCTCCCGCACTCTTTCCTGACAAGGTGAAGGGCGCTTACGATGTCGATTCTCTCGCGCAGAAAGCCGACAGTACTGCTGCTGGTTCGACGGTCCGGAAAGACTCAACGGACGTTGCGGCCGACTCGCTGACGGGTGACACCATCACGGCCGATTCGCTGATGGGTGACACCATCGCGGCCGATTCATTGGTGTCCATGCTTCCGGCCGGACCGGACACGACGAAGATGGACTCCATGCAGCTGGCCATATACCATTATAACAAGGCTATTGACGATTCGCTGGCTCTTGACAGCGCCAACCGGCAGCGCAAGAACGGAATCGACGCTCCCGTGACATACTCGGCGGAAGACTCGCTCGTTTTCGAGTCGGCCACGGGAAAGGCTTATCTCTATGGCAACTCCCACGTTGTCTATGAGGATATGGACCTCGTGAGCGACCGGATCAACATGAGTCTTGACAGCAGTCTCGTCAACGCCACCGGCACGAGGGACACCACGGGCAGCATGATAGGTCTTCCGGTCTTCAAGATGGGCAGCGACACGTATGAGAATGATACGATGTCGTTCAACTTCAAGACCAAGAAGGGACTTATCAAGGATGTCTATACACAGCAGGAGGACGGCTTCATGACCAGCGAACTGTCCAAACGTAACTCCAACGGAGAGATTTTCCTTCAGCATGGAAAATACACGACGTGTGACAACCCGCATCCGGATTTCTACATCGCACTCTCACGTGCGAAGATGCGGCCGGGAAAGGATGTCGTCTTCGGACCGGCCTATCTCGTAGTGGCTGACGTCCCGCTGCCGCTGGCCATCCCCTACGGCTTCTTCCCTTTCTCCAAAAGCTACTCCAGCGGATTTATCATGCCTACATACGGAGACGAGACCGAACGCGGATTCTATCTGCGGGACGGCGGCTACTATTTTGCCATCAACGACCGGATGGACCTCAAGCTAATAGGCGAGATATACACAAAAGGCTCGTGGGGACTGTCAGCCGCCACGAACTACCGTAAGCGTTACAAGTTTAGCGGTAGCTTCTATGCCAGCTATCAGAACACAATAAACGGCGAGAAGAACATGCCGGACTATATGAAGCAGACCAGCTTCAAGATACAATGGAGCCACCGGCAGGACTCCAAGGCCAATCCGTATCGCTCGCTGTCGGCCAGTGTCAACTTTGCCACGAGCAGCTATGAGCGCAACAATCTCACCAGCATGTATAACCCGCAGAGCTATACGCAGAGCACGAGAACATCGTCGGTGAGCATGAGCAACACTTTCTCAAGCATAGGACTGACACTCAGCACTACGGTCAATCTCAATCAGAACATGCGCGACACCACTATCGCCATGACATTGCCTGACCTTAATGTCTCCATCAGCCGTTTCTATCCATTCAAGCGTAAGAAGATGGCTGGCAAGGAGAAATGGTATGAGAAGATTTCAATGTCATATACAGGACAGATCAGCAACTCCATAAGCACGAAGGAATATCTGCTCATGCACTCCAGTCTGACGCGCGACTGGCGTAACGGAATCCAACACAGTATTCCAATCAGTGCCAACTTCACTTTGTTCAATTACCTGAACATCAATCCGTCGTTCAACTTCACCGACCGGATGTACACCACGAAGATCATGCGTTCCTGGGACGACGACACACAGCGGGAGGTTACGGATACCATAGACGGCTTCTACAATATCTACAACTGGACGATGAGCGTCAGCGCGTCGACCAAACTCTACGGTATGTACGTGCCTTGGAAGAAGCTCTTTGGCGACAAAATTGTGGCCATTCGCCACGTCTTCACACCGCAGGTCAGCTTCAACTACGCCCCGGATTTCAGCACCCGTCGCTACGGATACTATGAGTCCTATCAGCGCACTGACGCCAACGGCAACGTTTCGCTCGTAGAGTATTCACCCTATTCCAACGGTCTCTATGGTGTGCCGGGCCGCGGAAAGACGGGAAGCGTATCGGTGGACATCTCCAACAATATCGAGATGAAAATACGGTCAGACCGCGATAGCTCGGGTGTGAAGAAGATAAGCATCATCGACGAGCTTGGAGCCAGCATGTCATACAATATGGCTACGGACATACGTCCGTGGAGTGACCTCAGCACCCGTCTGCGTCTGAAGTTGACGAAGAACTATACTTTCAATATGAATGCGGTCTTCGCGACATACGCCTATGAGCTGGATGAAAACGGAAAACCTCGCCTCAGCGAGCACACCACGCTCTACAGCCAAGGCAAGTTCGGCCGTTTCCAGGGCTTGTCGCAGAACCTTTCCTATACGTTGGACAATAAAAAGGTGTCCAACTTCTTTAAGTGGCTGCGTGGAGAGCGTGTCAACAAGAACGACAATAATCAGAATGAGGAGGACAACGAGGATGAGTATGAGCGCGAGACGAACGAGGACGACACCATGCAGAAAGGCCAACGGGGAGCCCGCAAGGAGAATGCCGGAAAGGCAGAGACGGACGAAGACGGCTATATGGCGTTCAGTATGCCGTGGTCTCTCAGCTTCGGCTATGGCATCTCCATGCGCGAGGACATGAGCGCACCGTTCAACTACAACAAGATGCGCTACCCTTACGGAATCACACAGACCCTCAATTTCAGTGGCAACGTGCGTATCAGCGACGGCTGGAATATCAGTTTCTCGTCAGGTTATGACTTTGAAAACAAGAAAATCTCGATGACAACAGCATCACTTTCCCGTGACCTCCACTGCTTCAGCATGTCATGTTCCGTGGTGCTTTCACCATACACAAGCTATAACTTCTCTTTTCGCTGCAACGCCGCGACACTCACTGACGCGCTCAAATATGACAAACGCAGCAGCTACAGCAACTCGGTGCAATGGTATTGAGCCTTTGTCTGTCCGTATGTAGTACGGACAGAGCTATATGGGATGTATGTCAGCGCATTGCATATCCAAGAATGTTGTGGAGCTATTTGGAATTAAAGTTCAAGAATTAATAATTTAAAAGTATAGAATGGCAGAATTACCGGAACTCGTGAAAGACCTTGCCCTTATACTGGTTGTGGCAGGAACAGTTACTCTTATATTCAAAAAACTCAGGCAACCGCTTGTTCTCGGCTATATCGTGGCCGGCTTTCTGGTCAGTCCTCACATGCCTTATACAATGTCTGTCATGGATAGTGCTGACGTAAAGACGTGGGCCGACATCGGTGTTATTTTCCTTTTGTTCTCTCTCGGACTTGATTTCTCGTTCAAGAAGATTCTCAAAATGGGTGCGGCTCCGGTCATAGCCGCATGTTCCATAATATTCTGTATGATGATGATGGGCTTTTCTTCCGGTAAGCTGTTTGGATGGCGGCAGATGGACTGCATCTTTCTCGGCGGCATGCTGGCCATGAGTTCCACCACCATTATATATAAGGCGTTTGATGATCTTGGTTTGCGTCAGCAGCGTTTTGCTGGTCTTGTGATGAGCGTGCTCATTCTCGAGGATGTCCTTGCAATCGTAATGATGGTCATGTTGGCGGCTGTTGCCGGCGGAAGCAGCCCGGACGGCGGTCAGATGTTGCGCAGTGTTCTTAGTATCGCTTTCTTTCTGATACTATGGTTTGTGGTCGGCATTTTCCTCATTCCAATGTTCTTGCGCAACGTCCGTAAGCTCATCAACGAAGAGACACTGCTCATCGTGTCGCTCGGACTGTGCTGCCTGATGGCCGTCGTGTCCACTCAGGTAGGCTTCAGTAGTGCTTTCGGTGCCTTCGTAATGGGCAGCATATTGGCCGAAACGGTTGAGGCTGACAAGATAATAAAGCTCGTAGAACCCGTGAAAAACCTCTTTGGAGCAATCTTTTTCGTTTCAGTGGGTATGCTTGTGGAACCAAGGATACTGGTTGAATATGCTTTGCCGGTAGTCACCATCGTCCTGACGATACTCATCGGGCAGGCCGTGCTTGGCTCATTCGGCTATCTTCTCAGCGGACAGCCGTTGAAGACAGCCATGAAGTGCGGTTTTTCGATGGCGCAGATAGGTGAGTTCGCGTTCATCATAGCATCTCTCGGGCTCTCTCTCGGTGTCATCAGTAACTTTCTCTATCCCGTTGTCGTGGCAGTTTCGGTTATCACAACCTTCCTCACGCCCTACATGATGCGTGCCGCGACGCCCTGCTACACCTTAATGGAGCGTCGTCTGCCGTCCGGCGTGATAGTTTTCCTCAACCACATCACGCTCAGCCATCCGTCAACATCGGCGGCAAAGAACAAGTGGAAGAGCCTTATCACTCAGATGACCATCAACGTCGTGATATACTCTATCCTCTCCATCGCCATAATCTTCGTCATGCTTACTGTCTTTCTGCCTTTCATCCGCCATATCCTTTCCGGCTGGCACTGGACGGCCAATTTCGTCTGCGGGGCCCTGACGGTGCTGTTCATATCGCCGTTTTTGCGTGCGATGGTTATGAAGAAGAACCACAGTGAGGAGTTCAAGGGGCTGTGGGCGGAGAGCCGTCTCAATCATCTGCCGCTAATCTTCACGATTATCGTACGCGTGGTGATAGCCTGTTCGTTCGTCTTCTACGTCTGCAATTATCTCAGCCGCTTTGCCAACGCTTTTATAATAACAATCGCCGTAGCTCTCGTGATAGGCATGGTGCTCTCCCGCCGGCTGAAGCACAGCAGCATAAGGCTGGAACGGCTGTTCATCAAGAACCTCCGTTCGCGCGACATTGAGGCCCAGGTCCATGGCCGCAAACGTCCCTTGTATGAAGGCCATTTGTTGGACCGCGACATCCACTTGGCTGATTTCGACATCCCGGCCGATTCGATGTGGGCCGGCCGCACACTGGCCGAGCTAAGCCTGCGACAGAAGTTTGGTGTCCACGTCAGCAGTATTCTGCGTGCCAACCGCCGAATGAATATCCCTGACGGCAGTTCGGTCATATTTCCAGGAGACAGGGTACGTGTGGTAGGAAGCGACGACCAGCTGACAAACATGGGGGCGGCGTTGCGTGAGGAGGTATATGGTGACGATCCGGAATTTGAGAAGCGTGAGATGAAACTCCGTCAGATGGTCATCACGGGCAGCAGTCCGTTCATAGGCAAAACGCTTCAGGAAAGCGGCATACGCAGTGACTACAACTGCATGGTGGTCGGCATTGAGGAGGGAGAAGAGAATCTTTCACAGATGGAACCCGGTCATCGGTTTTCGAAAGGTGACATAATATGGGTTGTCGGCGAGGAAGAGTCGCTTATGAAGTTGAAGGTTGAAGATTGAGAGGCTACGTCTTGGAAATCAGAAAAAGAAGAGGGCTGCGCTTAAAAGTCAAAAACGTAATGACTTGAGCGCAGCCCTCTTCTTTTTTTATCTTTATTTCAGTCGTTATATTCGGCTGTCAGTTCGCATATTCTGACTATGACTTTCATGGCTTTTTGCATCGACTGGATGCTTACGAACTCGTAAGGACCGTGGAAATTGACGCCGCCGGCGAATATGTTGGGACAGGGCAGCCCCTTGAACGACAACTGTGCGCCGTCTGTTCCTCCACGTATCGGTTCAACCTTCGGTGCCACGTCGCAGTCCTGCATTGCCTTCAGGACGAGGTCGATGACGTGCATGCACGGATCGATTTTTTCCTTCATGTTATAGTACTGGTCGTTGACATCGGCCGTAACCGTTCCCTCGCCATACTTTTCGTTCATCCGTGCCGCACATTCCGCTATGAAAGCCTTGCGCGCCTCAAACTTGTGGCGGTCGTGGTCGCGGATGATATACGACAGTGTAGCGTTTTCTATGTTGCTCTTTATGCCCAGAAGATGGTAGAATCCCTGATAGCCTTCGGTCGTCTCGGGAGTCTCGTCGGCAGGGAGCATGGCTGCAAATTCCGCTGCAAGACGGTTTGCATTGACCATTTTTCCCTTGGCATATCCCGGGTGGACGCTCACGCCCTTTATCGTTATTTTTGCTCCGGCGGCATTGAAGTTTTCAAATTCAAGGTCTCCGAGATCGCCGCCGTCCATCGTGTAGGCCCATTCGCATCCGAACTTCTCTACGTCAAAATGATGGGCCCCCATTCCGATTTCCTCGTCGGGATTGAACGCAATGCGTATTTTTCCGTGTTTCACTTCCTTGTGATCGCGCAGCCAGCACATTGCCTGCATGATTTCGGCTATGCCCGCCTTGTCGTCTGCTCCGAGCAGCGTATGTCCGTCAGTGACAATGAGGTCCTCGCCGACATGGTTGAGCAGCTCGGGAAATTTCTTAGGTGATGAGACTATGCCTTCCGACAGTACGATGTCGCCGCCGTCATAGTTGCTGACGATGCGCGCCTTGATGTTGGCGCCGCTGCAGTCGGGGCTTGTGTCATAGTGTGAGATGAAGCCTATCGTCGGCACTTCTTTACCTTTGATGTTTGACGGCAGTGTGGCATAGATATAGCCTTTGTCGTCAAGTTCGACATCCTCGAGTCCCTCGTTTTCCAGTTCCTTCCGGAGATATTCGGCAAAGAGGAGCTGTTTTGGCGTACTGGGCACACTCTGGCTGTCCTCGGCGGACTGCGTGTCGAACTTGGTGTAGTTCAAGAATCTTTCTGTGATGTCCATATCGTTTGTCTATGATTTATTCTGTCATAAATTGTTTCTACAAAAATACGGAGAATTTCGGAGACGGCCAAAGAAATGGTCGGAGAATGTTTCTATTCGTTTCTTAATTTGGACGTCAGACTGTTGTTGGGCTTTGGTCTGCCTTATGTGTGTTGGGTGAAAGTGTGGATTCGTTGTCAAACAAAAAGACGGTGGCATGCCCTTTTTCTATTTTGGCATGCCACCGTCCTGATAGTGATCCCGGTGGGATTCAAACCCACGACCTTCAGAACCGGAATCTGACGCTCTATTCAGCTAAGCTACGGAACCTTTTCGGCTGCAAAAGTAATCATTTTATTTTGAATAGCCTACATTTTTTGTGTGAATTAATCTTCGGAACGGATAATTAATGCCCTGACAATGCTTTTGGATGGTCATCAAGGTGGGGAATTCGGTTTGTTTGTGACCTTATGGCCATAGGTCTTACGTCATTTCTTCTACTTATTGTCTGCATATACAAAGTGAACCGGAATATTGATTTCGGGGAAGTTGACGAGAAATTCCACTTAATCGTCGCCTGTGAGGTTGACATACCGCATGTTATACTGTGTTTGTGTTTTAAAAAGCAGCTTTTTTCCGAATGATATTAACATATTTTCTTCAGGCATCATTACTGGCGGCTTCCAAAGAAGGCACTATTACTGGCGGCTTCCGAAGCTGGAGCCATTAGATGACTGTCGTTCGCATCTTGACGCCATAGAAACGTGTTTTCTGTCATTTTGCGTAAAATAGTTGTTTTTTATGTTGCATTGTGGCGTAAAATCGTTATCTTTGCATCGCATAACACAAACACTTTAATATAAATCAAAACCAAACGATTATGAGTAAACTGATTAAGCCCATAGCCTACGACAGACTGCTTGACATGAAGCAGACAGAACAGGGCATCAAGCTGATTAAGGAGTTTTTTCAGCAGAACTTGTCAACCGAACTGCGTTTACGGCGAGTGACAGCACCACTGTTTGTTCTTCAGGGACTTGGAATCAACGACGACCTTAACGGTGTTGAGCGTGCCGTAACTTTTCCAATAAAGGACCTTGGCGAAGCCCGTGCAGAGGTTGTCCACTCGCTGGCCAAATGGAAACGTCTGTCACTGGCAGAATACGAAGTCGAACCGGGCTATGGAATATATACCGACATGAACGCTATCCGTGCCGACGAAGAGTTGGACAATCTCCATTCCCTCTATGTCGACCAGTGGGACTGGGAGGCTGTTATCACGGCCGCACAGCGCACTGTAGGTCATCTGAAGAGTGTCGTTGAGCGCATCTATTCCGCTATCCGGCGGACTGAATATCTCACGTGTGAGACATACCCGCAACTGAAGCCTTTCCTGCCAGAGAAGATAACCTTCATTCATAGCGAAGAACTCTTCCGGATGTACCCCGACAAATCGCCGAAAGAGCGTGAGGACGAAATCTGCCGCAAGTATGGTGCCGTTTTCGTGATAGGCATAGGTGGTCGGTTGAGTGATGGAAAGAAGCACGACGGACGTGCCCCCGACTACGACGACTGGTCGACTGTAGCCGAAGACGGCCGTACAGGACTCAACGGCGACATTCTTATATGGTATCCTGTGCTTGGCCGTTCGTTCGAGCTTTCCTCTATGGGAATTCGTGTTGACGCTGCCGCGCTAACCCGCCAGCTCGCTCTCGAAGGACAGGAAGACCGCGCCGGACTCTATTTCCACCGCAAGCTGCTCGCCGGAGAGCTGCCTCTCAGCATAGGCGGCGGTATCGGTCAGAGCCGTCTTTGTATGGTCATGCTCCACAAGGCCCACATAGGAGAAATCCAGGCAAGCATCTGGCCCGAGGACATGAGGCGTGAATGTCGCGAACTTGGCATGCCGCTGATTTGATGTTAATTAGTAGATAAAGACACCGGGAAGAGGCCGAAACGTAACTCCTGCCTCTTCCCGGTTTTTTGTCGGCGTATGGCGATAGTCTGAAATATTTTGTATCGGAATACAAAAGCCCTGCGTGTCTAATTATTTTCACAAATATTACGGCACGTTTTGTTAGTTTTTTTAAATAAAACATTTATATTTGCGGTTTGAATAACAATCAATGAATGTACGGCCATGAAGATAATAAATAAGAATATGCTCGGTGCTATCGTAGGCGATATCGTCGGCTCTGTCTATGAGTTCAACAACATCAAGACAACTGAATTTGAACTGTTCTGTGCTAAAAGCCGCTTTACCGACGACACCGTTATGACGCTGGCCGTTGCGTGGTGGCTGACCACCGACGAAACCCATTCGCCCGACCGACTGGTCGAGTGTATGCAGGAATTGGGGCATCGCTATCCACGCGCTGGTTATGGAGGCCGGTTCTTTCATTGGATTTTCAGCAAAAAACCGAAACCATACGGAAGCTGGGGCAATGGATCGGGAATGCGCGTCAGTCCCATAGGCCTCTATGCCGCCACGCTTGATGAGGCTCTGACGCTGGCCGAAATCTCAGCCGGCGTCACACATGACCATCCAGAGGGCATCAAGGGAGCTCAGGCCGTGGCCGCGTGTATGTATATGTGCCGCGCAGGAAACACCAAAGAGGAAATCAAGTCGTACATTGAGACAAATTTCGGATATGACCTCAACAGAAAGCTGGACGACATACGGCCCGGCTACACCTTTGATGTATCCTGTCAGGGGAGTGTCCCCGAAGCAATCATGGCTTTCCTCGAAGGCCGTTCTTTCGAGGAGACTATACGTTTGGCGGTGTCTATCGGAGGCGATTCGGACACCATTGCCTGCATGGCCGGGGCCATGGCGTCATGTCTCTATACTATTCCGATGGACGTAGCCAGCAAGTGCGACGATGTGCTTACGGATGATCTGCGTGCCATAAAGGATGGATTCCTCAGCATGGTAAGGGCCCGCAACGGGCTGAAGAACCGTTTCCTGCGGATGTTCCATTGAAGAACGGCAGGCGTGGCGCAGGCCGGTTGGAACAACCATTTGGCCTATGTTTTTTCTGATGTTCCATTCATATCTTTTCTTCCCTTCTATGCCAGTTCCAGATCGAGCAGCGCGCGCAGTTTCTCTACCGACGGGTTCTGCCGGCTCATTTCCTCAAACTGTTCGCGTCTGGTGAGAACCTTCGCCTGTTCGTGCCGTTCGGCCAGACGCATGTTCAGCGTGATTCCGCTGTTGTGAAGATAGAGTCGCAGAGTGTTGACGATACTGCCCTTGATGGCTTGCATCTGGTCGAACATGATCTGGTTTTCAACAATCACCTCGATTTCCGGAATGGCGGTTATGGAGGGATTCATGTTCTTCATTCGTGCTGCGATGCCACTCAGTTTCTGTGGCATCCGGTTGCACATTGACATCCATTGAAACTCCAATTCATGCTGGTTGAACTCTTGGTGTTCGTCTTTGACCGTTCCGTTGGGGTCGTCTCCCCCAAGCGTGCCCGGTATGATTTGCATCTTTTGGGGTTTGGCCATCTGACGGAGGTTGTTCCATGAATATCCCAATGCATTTCCGTTGGTTTTCAGTTGGGGGCGTGCCGAAGCATGATAGATGTGTTGCGGCGTGTCGGTCTGTTGTTGTGCAGAATCGGTCTGGGATGTCTGCGGAGTGGATGAAACGCCGTTGCCAGCAGTCTTTGCGTAATCCGTCGTCTGCTGTTGTGTGGCGGAAGAATCCGTTGTGTGGTTTTTAGCGGTGTCATTGCGGCTACCGGCAGATGATGCGGCGGCGGCACCGACGGCTACCTGCGGAGCCGCACTATGCTGATGCGCCTGCTGCATCAGGTTTTTGAACAGGGTTTTCAGTCTCTTGGGGCGGGGCCCCGCAGCCGGCGAGTCGTCCGGCTGGGTTATCTGTGCCACCTCGATGAGCGTCAGTTCTACCAGCAGCCGCTTGTTGCTGCTCTGTCGGTAATTGATGTCACACTGGTTCATCAGCCTCAGAGCCTGATAGAGGAAGCGCGTGTCACACTGTTTGGCCTGCTCGCTGTAGCGTTCGCGTTGCTGCTGGCTGACTTCGAGGAGGGGCAGTGTGGCTTCGTCCTTGGCCATGAGCACATTGCGCACGTGGGCGGCCAGTCCGCCGATGAGCAGTCCGCCGTCGAATCCCTTGGCTATGATGTCGTTGAGCAGTACCATGATTTCGCTGACCTTATTCTCTCGGGCGAAGTCCATGATGCGGAAATAGTGGTCGGAGTCGAGCACGTTGAGGTCTTCAATGACTTTCTGGTATGTGATGTTCCCCTGACAGAAGCTGGCTGCCTGGTCGAATATGGACAGAGCGTCGCGCATACCTCCGTCGGCCTTTTCGGCTATCACAGCCAGGGCTTCTTCCTCGTAGGTGATGCCCTCGCTGTCGGCTACATGCTTTAGATGGTCAATCGTGCCTCTCACGGTCATCCGCTCGAAGTCATAAATCTGGCAGCGCGAGAGGATGGTGGGCAGGATTTTGTGTTTCTCGGTGGTTGCCAGCACGAAGATGACGTGGGCCGGCGGTTCTTCGAGCGTCTTGAGGAAGGCGTTGAAGGCAGCCGTGGAAAGCATGTGGACCTCGTCAATAATGAAGACCTTGTAGCGTCCCACCTGCGGCGGTATGCGTGTCTGCTCCATGAGCGTCTTGATGTGTTCCACCGAGTTGTTGCTTGCCGCGTCCAGCTCGAAGATGTTGAACGAGCGGTGTTCGTTGAAGGCGCGGCAGCTCTCGCATTCTCCGCAGGCGTCGCCGGCTTCTGTCGGCGACAGACAGTTGATTGCCTTTGCAAAGATGCGGGCGCAGGTTGTCTTGCCCACACCGCGCGGTCCGCAAAAGAGGTAGGCGTGAGCCAGCTTTCCGCTGCGCACGGCGTTCTTCAGCGTTGTGGTCAGGGCGCCTTGTCCAACCACGGTGTCGAAAGTGGTGGGGCGGTATTTGCGTGCTGAAACAATGTATTCTCCCATATATACCTTTATATATAATGTGTCTCTTCCCCGGTTTCCCGCGTTCCGGTCTGCGGCCGTGGCGGTGAGTACGGAAGTTTCTGCAAAGATAAGCATATTTTCCGACAATAGAGGAGGGGAGGTGGAAAAATTAGGAGTTAAGGAGCTGAAGGGAGTTGCCGCTGTGCTATGCTCTGTTCAGGGAGTCAAGCCATATGCGTTGTGGTTTCTGATTTTGAGGAGTTAAGGAATTGGAAGTAGTTGAGGCGTTAAGCCTATGGCCTTTTTCTCATCATCTGCAAGGAAAGCGTTTGCTTGCCCTAAAAAACAGCCTATTGATAGTTGCGGATATTCAACTAACGGACAGCCGAATGTTAAAAGATTGGGAATATTCACAAAAACACGCACTTTTTGAATCGCAAACGAGTAGTTAATAACCGTTAAATGCGGCCGTTTCGCGCCGTCGTTTCCGTTTCGTCACGAGCCGTAAGGGCCTCCCGGCCTCCCGATAAGGCCGTTGTCGTCGTGCAACGGGGCCGCCGCTGTCTTGCAACGGGAGCCCCGTTGCAAGGTCGTTAGGGCCTTACGGCGTGCGGCGAAAAAACGTTTATCGTAGAATAAGGTGTAATGCGCTGATTGTCAGCATATCCTGTTTTGCATCAAAAAGCGCCGTTTTCGCGTCATAGCGCAGGAATCGTGGTCCGGATGCGAATTAACCTTAGTTAAAGTAAAAATCTTTTCGGGTAAAAGCTCCGCCCGGATATTTTGTGTTTAATGAATAGTGTTCACCTATTTAAGAAAGGAAAGAATATGTTTCGTATTTAGGAATGTAGCGCTTATATCTGTATCGGAACAGATTCTTTCAATAGATGTTGTCATTTCAATTCACAAATGAATGACAGATTCATTTTAAGGAACGTGAATAGTGTGGCGGGATTGTGGTTGTATAATAGCAGTCGTATACAATCATTTATTTATATAAAGCCTCCTTGTCCACAACGCATTTTGCTTGACTCCCCAACTCCAGACTTTAACTCTTGGGACCGGAGTTATAATTAATGTAAAAAACGTCAGCCTTGCCGTCGTTATGTGGTCTGAATGTTGTATCTTTGCAGAAGATAGGCTGCACCAGGCACGTGTAGATGAACTCGTGAGTAATCTGTGAACAAGTTCACATTGCGCCCGTTTGCACCATCTTTGCAAAATAAAAACAATCCGAAAAGCAATGAATCGCCTCAGAAAAGTGCTCAGCTATATACGCCGTTCGCGCGTGCTCAAATATTGCGTGGTCATCGTCGTGGCCGTCGTCATAGTAGGTTTCGTTGACGAAAACAGTCTTTGGGCGCACTACCGCAACAAGCAGAAAATAAACGAGCTGGAGAGCGAGATAGCCCGCTACCGCCACCGCTACGAGCAGGATCAGGCACAGCTGCGCCGTCTTGACACAGACCCGAAGGCCATCGAGAAGATTGCCCGCGAGCGCTATTTCATGAAAGCGGACGACGAAGACATCTTCGTGCTGAGCGACGACGTGCCGACGGAACAACTACATGAAGATGAAACAACTGAATAGAATAGAAAACGTGATATTTCTTGCCGGGGCAGTGCTCATGGTTGTGGGCAGCGGCGCAAACATATTTATGAAAATGTGGGCCCCATACGTCTTTGCGACAGGCTCGCTCGCCTTTGTTCTTATGCAACTGAAGCAAAGTTATGAGGGCCGCAACATCGTGATACGACGCCTGCGCCGCATCATGATAGCCAGCGACATGTTCTTTCTCGCTTCGGCATTGCTGATGTTCGCCAACCAGCGAAACATCTTCGGACTTGATGCGTTGACATACGTCAAGTATATACATAACAACTGGGTTGTCACGCTCCTCATCGCATCCGTACTTCAACTCTATTCCACCCACAGAATAAGCCGTGAATTGGACAAAGAGACTGAAAAAATGTGAAAGTAAGGCCGGATGTTTTAAATAGCATGAATTTTTTTCCGTACTTCGATATATCATTGTACTTTTGCCGCACAAAAGAAATGAAAAGAAATCGCATTGGTATGAACAAGATACTTTATCTGCTCGCCGTGGTAGCTGTCGTGACGTCGTCGTGTGCCAACTCCTACAGCGTGTCCGGCTCGTCGTCAGTCTCATCGCTTGACGGCAGCAAACTCTATCTGAAAGCCGTCAAGGACAATGAACTGAAGAACATCGATTCGTGTGACGTCGTTCACGGACAATTCGAATTTAGTGGTGCACTCGACACCGTGCGTATGGTGAGTCTTTTCATGGACGACGAGAGCATCATGCCGATAGTCTTGGAGAAGGGCGAGATAACCATTAATATCGACAATGCCAATCAGAGAGTGAGCGGAACACCGATGAACGACAAACTCTATGAGTTCATTTCAAAACACAGCCAGCTGGACAATCAGATGGGAGAACTCTCCCACAAGCAGAGCCGGATGATGCTTGACGGCATTGACGAGGGAATCATCAACGAACAGCTGTCGGCTGAAGCGGCACGCATAGCAAAGGAAGAGGACGATCTCGTGACGTCGTTCATCGTCGATAACTTCGACAACGTGCTCGGACCGGGAGTGTTCATGATGGTCACAAGCCGCTATAAGTATCCGATACTGACGCCTCAGATTGAGCACATCATGAGCAAGGCGACGGACAAATTCAAGAACAATCCATACGTCAAGGACTACTATCAGACTGCCACCGAGAACGAGGCACGCATGCAGGGACTCGACCCGTCGGACATCGGCGTGACCTCCGAACAGCCGCAACAGCCTTCCATGGGTGAAGAAAAACCCTCGACGGCCGACTCGACGGCAGCGGAAAGGCCCTGACCGCCAATTCCAAGTGAACAAATGAAAACGCTGATAACAAATGCTGAAATCGTCAATGAAGGCCGCCGCTACTGCGGTTCTATCATCATCGAAGACGGACGTATCATAGAAATAACGGAGAAACCGCTGCAGCCCGACGCTTCTGTCCATGAAACGATAGACGCGTCGGGCTGTCTGGTTATGCCCGGAGTGATTGACAGTCATGTCCATTTCCGCGAGCCGGGACTGACGGCCAAGGCCGACATCGCCACAGAGAGCCGCGCTGCGGCCGCCGGCGGTGTTACGACATATTTCGACATGCCAAATACCGTGCCCCAGACTACAACGCCGGAGGCTCTGGAGGAGAAATTCAGGCTGGCCGCAGAGAAGAGCCGCGTCAATTATTCGTTCTTCTTCGGCGCCACGAACGACAATCTGCCGCTCATCGACAGTCTTGACGCGACGCGCATACCGGGCATAAAGCTCTTCATGGGCTCGTCAACAGGAAACATGCTCGTTGACCGCCGTGAGGCTTTGGAACGCATATTCGGCACGGTGAAGATGCCCGTCATGGCTCACTGTGAGGACACGGCGATAATCAACCGTAACATGGAGGAGGCCCGACGCTCAGACCCGCGCTTCCCCGACGTGGCTCTTCATCCGCTCATCCGCTCTGCGGAGGCATGTTATGAGAGCACGTCGCTGGCCGTTTCGCTCGCCCGCCGCTACGGAACGAGGCTTCATGTGGCCCATCTGACGACGGCCCGTGAGCTGGAGCTGTTCGCCCCGGACGACCCGAAGATAACGGCAGAGGCCACTGTCGGCCACCTGTTCTTCACCGACGCGGACTACGTCCGGATGGGCGCACGAATCAAGGTGAATCCCGCCATAAAGACGGCCGCCGACCGTACGGCACTTAGAAAGGCTTTGCTCGACGGTCGTATCACCACTATCGGAACCGACCACGCGCCCCATCTCCCCGGACAGAAGCAGGGAGGATGTGACACGGCGGCCTCGGGCATGCCCATGATCCAGTTCTCGCTCGTCACTATGTTGGAGCTGGTGGACGACGGAGTGCTGTCGGTTGAGCGCATGGTGGAGCTGATGTGTCATGCTCCGGCACGGCTGTTCGGTGTCCGCGAGCGCGGTTTCCTGCGTCAGGGATATTGGGCGGACATTGTCATCGTGAGCCCGCGCGGGCCTTGGACGGTGACACCGGAACTGGTTGAGAGCCGCTGCGGCTGGAGCCCCATGGAGGGACACACCTACCGGTGGCGCGTGGAAAGGACGTTGTGCAACGGTCAAACCGTTTATGACGGACAGACGGTGGACAACGACTGCCGCGGAATGGCGGTGATGTTCGGATAAAGCCAGACTGTGGAGAAACGAAGAATAACATACACTATAAGCGAACTGACACCATACATAAACTGGGTCTATTTCTATTTCGCTTGGCAGGTGCGTGACGCCGAAGGACAGGCGCGGCTGCGGAGCGAGGCCGAAAGGGTGCTCGCGGAGCTTGAATGGCGCTATCGGGTTCATGCCGTTGTGGCCTTGGCCGATGCCGCCAGTGACGGTGACGACGTGCTTGTTTTTCGTGGCGACGGCCTTGACGACAGCGTGCGCATCCCTATGTTGCGCCAGCAGCATCCCGTCGGGACGGCCGGGTTGTGTCTGTGTCTGGCTGACTTCATCCGTCCGGTTGCGTCGGGACGGCCCGATCGCATCGGAATTTTCGCCACGACAGTGGATATCGGGATGGAGACCGATTTTGCCTCTGACGACTATATGAAGATGATGGTCCAGCTCCTGGCCGACCGGCTTGCCGAAGCAGCTGCCGAACGGACCCACGAACTGGTCAGGAAAGAGTGGTGGGGCTATGCTTCAGACGAGCGGCTGACCATCGGCGAGATGCACCTCGAACGTTTCTGGGGCATCCGACCGGCCGTGGGGTATCCCTCGCTGCCGGACGCAAGCGTCAATTTCATTATCGCCGACATCCTTGACGTCTCTTCGATGGGCATCCGTCTGACCGAAAGCGGGGCCATGAAGCCTCACGCCAGCGTCAGCGGCCTGATGATGGCGCATCCACGTGCCCGCTATTTCACGGTGGGACATATCGGTGAGGACCAGTTGCGCGACTATTCCCGGCGTCGCGGTGTTCCGGTGGAGGTGATGCGGCGTTTTCTGGCCGCAAACCTGCGGTGACGATATGAAAGCGTAAATATAACAATGTATAGCCCTCGGCGTCATGCCGTGGGAATGTCGATAAGATAATGTAAGAGTGAAATACAGATGATAGCAAGAATATTCATACCTGTGTTACTGATGATTGTGCTGTCTGACGGCTACGTCCATCTGCGCTATCTGCGCGGTCGGGTGTCGACGAAAGCCGTTCTGCTGTGGTGGCTTCCCGGAGTGCTGATGGTGCTCTATACGGTTTTTCTCGCGTTGCAGAAGGATTTCGCACCGTCGGACAACGGCCTGCTTGACATCTACCTGTTCTTCCTTGGCATGATTGTCGTAGCCAAACTGGTCTTTGTAGTCTGCTCTGCGGCAGGGTGGG
This sequence comes from uncultured Prevotella sp., assembly GCA_947170725.1. GTDB lineage: Bacteria > Bacteroidota > Bacteroidia > Bacteroidales > Bacteroidaceae > Prevotella. Next base: position 14,010 of record CAMVUM010000011.1, on the reverse strand, counting down.
GAATCTCCTGTATGGTCCACCGGCTGCTCCACCGGAGCGGTCCGAGGCGTAACTACGGTAATGCTGTGGGCGTGGTGATGGTGTTGCTGATATGGTATGTGCTGTTCTACGGGTCGTTCGTTGGATTTGGCAAACTCACCGTGCGTCAGGTTGAATACGCTTCCGAGGACCTTCCGGAAGCCTTCGACGGCTACCGTATTGTTCATTTTTCAGATGCCCATGTGGGTACTTACGGTCGTGGCAGGCAGTATCTGCTCCGCCGCAACATCGACAGCATTATGGCTCAGCGGCCCGACATGATTGTCTTTACGGGCGATCTTCAGAACATGCAGCCCGCCGAGGTGACTCCCCATGAGGCTCTGCTGGCTTCGCTCAATGCCCCCGACGGCGTTTTTTCCGTTCTCGGAAACCATGACTACGCTGAATATATCAAGGCGGACGAGGCTGTCAAGGCAGCCAACTGCCGCGCGATGGTGGACGCCCAGCGCCGGATGGGGTGGACACTGCTGATTAATGAGAACCGCACGGTGCGCCGCGGTGCCGATTCCATAGTCGTGGCCGGCATGGAGAACGACGGCGACGGAAAGAAATTTCCGCAGAAAGGGGATATCGTCAAGACACTGCAGGGAGTCGGCGACAGTGCTTTCGTGGTGATGCTCGAACACGATCCGAGTTCCTGGAGACGCAAGATACTTCCACAATCGGCAACCCAGCTCACCCTGAGCGGCCACACCCACGCCATGCAGTTTTCCTTGTGGGGCTGGTCTCCGGCCTCACTGGTGTACAGCGAGTGGGGAGGCATGTTCACGGAGGGCAGCCGTGCCATCAACGTAAGTACCGGACTCGGCGGTTTCATTCCTTTCCGCTTTGGTGTTCCGGGTGAGATTGTTGTTATAACATTGAAGAAAAAATGAAATACTTATATCGTTTTTATCAGCTCCTTGTGGCCCTGCCGCTTGGCTTATTTGCCACTGTCGTCACCGCCTTGACCGTAGCGATAGGCTGCGCCTTGGGCGGCGGAAATTTCTTTGGTTACTATCCGGGACACTGGTGGGCCAAAATAATCACCCGCCTGTTCCTTCTTCCCGTTACCGTTGAGGGGCGGGAGAATCTCGAACCGGACCATTCCTACGTCTTCGTGGCCAACCATCAGGGTTCTTTCGATATATTCCTGATTTACGGCTACCTCGGCCGCAACTTCAAGTGGATGATGAAACACCAGTTGCGCAAAATGCCGTTCATCGGCTTTGCGTGCAGCGCGTCTCATCAGATATTCGTCGACAAGCGTGGTCCGGCTAAAATAAAGGAAACTTATGATACGGCACGAAAGACATTGCAGAGCGGCATGAGCGTCATGGTCTTTCCAGAGGGAGCGCGTACTTTCACCGGCCACATGGGAGTTTTCCGTAAAGGTGCTTTCATGCTGGCCGACGAACTGCAGTTGCCGGTGGTGCCTCTGACCATCAACGGCTCTTTCGACATCATGCCGCGGATGCGTGACGGCAAGTGGGTGACATGGCATCCGCTCCGCCTTACCATCCATCAGCCTATCTACCCCATAGGCCGAGGCTCGCAGAATGTGCAGGCAATAATGCGCCAGAGCTATGATTCGGTGATGAGCGCACTGGATTCTGAATATCAGGGATACGTGGAGAATCCGGATCAGTAGAATAAAGTCAGAGTGCAGAGAACAGAGGTGTGATTACTGTTGTTTCATGATTTTGCTCTCGAAAGTAATCATACCTCTGTTTTCTGCACTCTGACTTGAAGACTTTAAACTATAACTCTTGCTTCAGATTTTGATTTTCGGGTATTTCCTTGTCCATCCGTCCCATCGTAGGTGCATGACACCGAAGAAAGCCTCGCCGAAAATACCTCCGCTCATCTTCGATACGCCTTCGCGCCGGTTGACGAAAATGACCGGCACTTCCTTAATTCTGAAGCCGATTTTATAGGCCGTGAACTTCATCTCAATCTGGAAGGCATAGCCCTTGAAGCGGATTTTGTCCAGTTCGATGGTTTCCAGTACGCGGCGACGATAGCACTTGAATCCGGCCGTGGTGTCGTTGACTTTAAATCCGGTGACCATCCGCACATATTTTGATGCGAAATAGCTCATCAGCACGCGACCGATGGGCCAATTTACCACGTTGACCCCGGAAACATAGCGCGAGCCGATGGCCACGTCGTAGCCTTCGTCGTGGCAGGCAGCATAGAGCCGTGGCAGGTCATTGGGATCGTGGCTGAAGTCGGCGTCCATCTCGAAGATATATTCATAACCATGCTCCAGCGCCCAGCGGAAGCCGGCAATGTAGGCCGTCCCGAGTCCCTGTTTTCCGCTGCGCTCGACGATGAAGAGGCGGTCGCCCATTTCCGTGTCAATCAGACGGTGGACGATGGCGGCCGTTCCGTCCGGTGAGCCGTCGTCAATGACGAGTATGTGGAAACTCTTTTCGAGTGCGAAAATCGCCCGTATGATTTTCTCGATGTTCTCCTTCTCGTTATATGTCGGGATTATTATGATGCTGTCGCTTGGGTGCATGTTTCTTCAGATTTGGTTATTATTACACCACAAAGATACATCAAACGCCTTTAATCGCCAAACCGTAGCGGACTTTATTCTGATTTATTTGCTTTTTTTGAACGTTTGTCAGATAAGTCAGGGCTTTGTGTTCCATGCCTATGTTTTGTGTTTCGGCTGAAAATGACTACCTTTGCGGCTGTTATACCTCGTGGTATGTAAGCCAGCCGGATAGTATTACGTATTTGGCGTTTGGCATTTTACCGACAACAAATGGATATTAAGGATTTACAGAAAATGTATGCAGCGCTGCCGCAGGTGGCAGCGTTGGCGGAGATGTTGGATGACAGTACAGTCTCAACCGTTCGTCTGGATGGGCTTGTGGCGTCTTCGGCGCCAATGGTGTTTGCCTCTATGGCCCTGCGAACGGAGCGGACGATGTTCTTCATACTCAAAGACGCTGATGAGGCGGGCTATTTCTATCATGACCTTACGCAGGTGATGGGGCTGGATAACGTTCTCTATTTCCCGTCGTCTTATCGTCGTGCGGTGAAGTATGGTCAGCGTGACGCGGCCAGCGAGATATTGAGGACGGAGGTGCTGGCGGAAGTGAAGAGGAGAAGTCAGGGTTCAGAGCGCAGAGTGGGGAGTTCTGATTGCAATCAGGAACAAATCACATGTAGCAAGACTAATCAGACATCATCACTCTCCACTCTGTCTTCCTCGCTTTTCATTGTTTCCTATCCTGAGGCCATTGCCGAACTCGTTGTTTCACGCCGCCGTCTGGAGAGCCGCACATTGGAGCTGGTTGTGGACCAGACTGTCAATGTCGCGGACGTTATGAAGACACTGCGCGAGTTTGGTTTCCGCGAGGTGGAATACGTCTATGAGCCGGGGCAGTTTGCCTTGCGCGGCAGTATTCTCGATGTCTATTCCTATAGCTGTGAATATCCGTTCCGCATAGATTTTTTTGGAGATGACATAGATTCCATACGTACCTTTGAAGTTGACACACAGCTTTCCCGCGAACGCCGTACAACGGTGCAGATCGTTCCCGAATTGGCCGGAATCACTGAGGACCGCGTTTCGCTGTTTTCTTTCCTCACCGCCGATACTGTTGTCGTGATGAAAGACGGTGCAGACATTCGTGATGCTGTTGGTCGGACATACGAGGAAGGTTTTTCCCAACAGGCTGTAATCGAGCGTATGGAGGGAGCCACCGAGATTGAACAGCACGCCATCATGCAACAGATGCGCAAGGATGTTCAGCTCATTAATGCCGGGAGTTTTGCTGACGAAATAGCCCCGTTCCGCATCGTCGAAATAGGTCGCCGCCCGTTTCGGATGGCTGACGCTGTCATCCGGTTTAACGTATCTCCACAGCCGCTCTTCCACAAGAACTTCGACATGCTCCGCCGGTCGCTCGAGGACTATCAGCTGCGCAGATATAAAATATTCATCCTGGCCGACAGCCGGAAACAGAACGAACGGTTGAAGGAAATACTGTTAAGTCAGAGTGAAGAGACTTTAAGTCAGAGTGTAGAGTGCAGAGGACAGAGGTATGATTACTCTCAAGAGCAAATGCCATGCAACAAAGGTAATCATAAAAGTCAGAGCGAAGAGACTTTAAGTCAGAGTGCAGAGTGCAGAGGACAGAGGTATGATTACTCTCAAGAGCAAATGCCATGCAACAAAGGTAATCATAAAAGTCAGAGCGAAGAGACTTTAAGTCAGAGTGCAGAGTGCAGAGGACAGAGGTATGATTACTCTCAAGAGCAAACGCCATGCAACAAAGGTAATCATACTTCTTCACTCAGCACTCTTCACTCAGCACTCTTCACTCCCGTGGAGCGTACTCTTCACGAAGGTTTCGTGGATGACGACATGCGCGTCTGCTTCTTCACCGACCACCAGATATTCGACCGTTTTCACAAATACAATCTGAAGTCCGACCGTGCGCGTAGCGGCAAGATGTCGCTCACGCTTAAAGAAATCCGCCAGTTTGAGCCGGGTGACTACGTCGTCCACGTTGACCACGGCATCGGGCGCTTCGGCGGACTCGTGCGCATGCCGCAGGCTGACGGCGGCTATCAGGAGATGATCAAGATACAGTATCAGAACGGAGATTCCATCTACGTGTCGATACATTCGCTGTATAAGGTGGCGAAGTATAAGGCACAGGACAACGGTGAACCACCGCGCCTGAGCCATCTCGGCACGGGTCAGTGGGAACGGCTGAAGGAACGCACGAAGAAGAAACTGAAAGACATTGCCCGCGACCTTATCAAGCTCTATGCCCTGCGTCGTCAGGAACAGGGGTTCGCCTTCAGTCCCGACTGCTTCATGCAGCATGAGCTTGAGGCGAGCTTCCTCTATGAGGACACGCCCGACCAGCTCAAAGCTACCAACGACGTGAAGGCCGACATGGAGCGGCGCCGGCCTATGGATCGTCTGGTTTGCGGCGACGTGGGCTTTGGAAAGACGGAAGTGGCTGTGCGCGCGGCGTTCAAGGCGGCGTGCGACTCGAAGCAGGTGGCCGTGCTCGTGCCTACCACGGTGCTCGCCTATCAGCACTATCAGACGTTCCGCAAGCGGTTGAAAGACTTCCCCGTGCGCGTCGACTATCTCACGCGTGCCCGCTCGGCCAAGCAGACCAGGGAATTGCTAAAAGACCTCGAAGATGGAAAGATTGATATATTGATAGGTACGCACAAACTGATAGGCAAGTCGGTGAAGTTCCGTGACCTCGGTCTGCTCATCATCGACGAGGAACAGAAGTTCGGCGTGGCCGTCAAGGAGAAGTTGCGCCAGATGAAGGTCAACGTCGATACGCTCACGATGTCGGCCACGCCCATCCCCCGCACGCTCCAGTTCTCGCTTGTCGGTGCCCGCGACCTGAGCACGATACAGACGCCGCCGCCCAACCGTTATCCCATTCAGACGGAGATACATACGTTCACCCCCGAGATTATAGCCGATGCCGTGAACTTCGAGATGAGCCGCAACGGACAGGTGTACATCGTCAACAACCGCATCAACGAGCTGCAGCGCATCGCCGACATGATCCACAAGTATATTCCCGACGCGCGCATTGCCATCGGTCATGGACAGATGAAGCCGGAGGAACTGGAGCATATCATCCTCGATTTCGCCAACTACGATTACGATGTGCTTGTCTCGACAACCATCGTCGAGAGCGGTATCGATATTCCCAATGCCAACACCATCATCATCAACGGTGCCAACAACTTCGGACTGAGCGACCTCCATCAGATGCGCGGCCGTGTGGGGCGTGGCAACCGCAAGGCTTTCTGCTACTTGCTTGCTCCTCCGCTGTCGGCACTGCCGCAGGAGTCGCGCCGCCGGCTGGAGGCCCTCGAAAACTTCTCGGAGCTGGGCAGCGGCATCAACATCGCCATGCAGGACCTCGACATCCGCGGCGCAGGCAATCTGCTGGGTGCCGAGCAAAGCGGTTTCATTGCCGATCTGGGATATGAAACCTATCAAAAGATTCTCAATCAGGCCGTGGCCGAGCTGAAGAACGACGAGTTTGCCGACCTCTATGCCGACGAGACGGCGGCACAGGAGATGGCCGCCTCCGATTTCGTTGACGATTGTGCCTTGGAGAGTGACATCGAGATGTATTTCCCGCCGAGCTATGTTCCGAGCGACAGCGAGCGCATGTTGCTCTACCGCGAACTTGACAATCTGACTGAGGACGCCGAGGTAGAGCAATTCCGCCTGCGTCTGCGCGACCGTTTCGGTGCCATTCCCGCTGTGGGCGAGGAACTGATGCGCGTAGTCCCGCTGCGACGCATGGGCAGGGGCCTCGGCTGCGAGAAGATAATGCTGAAGCAGAACCGCATGACCCTTTTCTTCGTCAGCAACCCGAACAGCCCCTACTATCGCAGCGCCGCCTTCGACAGCATTCTCAGATACATATCCTCCCATCCCCGTCGCTGCAATCTGCGCGAGCACAACGGCAAGCGCTCCATCGTCATCTCCGACGTCAAGACCGTTGGTGCGGGCGTGGACGTACTGCGGGAGATAATGAAAAATAAGGGATGAAATGGCCTATTGGAGGAGTCAACACGCAAACCTCGTTCTGTTCCGTCAGCCAAAAAGAAAAGCGTAACGGACGCTATCTCAGTCAAATCGTTACGCTTTTCTCAAATTTGCTATTCCGTTAGGTGTTTATTTTAACAGCTACGGTGTGGTTGTTCTTATCTCGCAGCGATGCACTCCACTTCCACGAGCACGCCTTTCGGCAGAGCCTTGACTGCCACGGCTGAGCGGGCGGGGTAGGGTTCGGTGAAGAAGGTGGAGTAGACCTCATTCATGGCTGCAAAGTCGGCCATGTCGGCCATGAAAACGGTTGTTTTTACGACGTTTGCCAGCGAGAGTCCGGCAGCCTCCATGATGGCTTTGGCGTTTGTCAGGGCCTGGTGTGTCTGTTCCTTGATGCCGCCTTCAACGACGTTTCCCGTTGCGGGGTCGAGTGGAATCTGGCCGGAGGCAAAAACCATTCCGTTCACTTCTATCGCCTGGCTGTACGGGCCGATGGCTGCGGGAGCCTTGTCTGTGTGTAATGCTTTCATAATTGTTGTTGTTATTTTAGTTGATGATTCTTTTTCAGTCTTCAGCCTTTTCTCCTTTCAGCACCTTGAATCCGCTGTCTTTCAACGCGCGGTTTATTTCCTCAACGTGTTCGTCGTTGCGTGTCTCGCAGACGATGCGCAGGATGCAGGCGTTGATTTTTTCGCTGTTGCCGTGGCGGTTGTGGTGAACGCTGGTGATGTTTCCGCCGCAGCGGGCAATCACCGAAGCCACCTCCACGAGCATGCCGGGGCGGTCGTCCAGTTCGATGTTGATGGTGCAGTAGCGTCCGCTCTTTGTCAGACCGCGCTTGATGACACGGTTGAGTATGGTCACGTCGATGTTGCCGCCGCTCACTATACACACCGTCTTCTTGCCTTTCACCGGAATTTTGTTGTACATCACCGCTGCCACGCTCGTTGCACCGGCGCCTTCGGCCACCACTTTTTCTTTTTCGAGCAGATGGAGAATAGCGCCGCATATCTCATCTTCCGTGACGGTGACAATCTCGTCGACATACTTGCTGCATATCTCGTAGGTCAAATCGCCCGGTTCCTTCACCGCGATGCCGTCAGCCACGGTCGATACGGAATCGAGGGCTTCCTTGTGCCTCACCGTAAGGCTGTGAACCATGCTTGCCGCGCCCGCCGCCTGTATGCCGTAGACCTTGATGGCCGGGTTGAGTGACTTCACGGCAAAGGCTATGCCGCTGATGAGTCCGCCTCCTCCAACGGGCACGACGATGGCCTCTACGTCAGGCAGCTGTTCGAGCACTTCGAGTCCTATCGTGCCTTGTCCGGCAATGACGTTTTCGTCGTCAAAGGGATGTACGAATGTATAGCCCTTTTCCTCTTTCAGTTCGAGCGCCTTTCGATAGGCGTCGTCATATACTCCCGGAACGAGACACACCTCGGCTCCATAGCTCTTCGTGGCTTCCACCTTGCTGATTGGCGCTCCTTCAGGCAGACATATCAACGACTTTATGCCGTGGGCTGTGGCTCCGAGCGCCACTCCCTGGGCGTGATTTCCGGCTGAGCAGGCTATCACGCCGCGGGCTTTTTCCTCGTCGGTGAGCTGCGAAATCTTGTAGCATGCTCCGCGAACCTTGAACGAGCCTGTTTCCTGAAGGTTCTCCGGTTTCAGATAGACATCGCATTCGGGGTTGATTTTCGGTGCCCTCACCAGCTCCGTCTTGCGTATAGTCCTGCTGAGGACATAGCGCGCCTTGTAGAAATTGTCTAAGTTGAGCATTTCTTTATGTTTCTTTATTGTAGTCACAAAATTAACATATAATTCTTCATCCGGCAAACTTTCTCCGATGTTTTTTTATATGAAACGTCGTATGAGTATCTTGGCCGAACCGGAATATTGGTTCATACTTGATAGCGTTTGAACCGTAATTCATATTCTGAATGATGACGGCATACGTCTTTGTCTACGCCGTAATCCATATATAAGAAGGAACAGGCAATGGGTTGTCATCCATTGTTGCCTGTTCCTGTGTGAAACGTATTTTTCTTTGAAATCGTTCAGTCAATCCGGATATCTTCTATCTCTTCCATAGTCAGTCCTGTCGCAACTGCAATTTTATCAGCCGTCAGTCCCATTGCCTTCAGCTGTCTGGCTACGTCTGTCTTGGCCTTCTTTTCTCCTTCAGCAAGTCCTTTCTCCAGTCCTTTCTCGAGCCCTTCAGCAAGTCCTTCGGCAAGCCCGTCAATCCGTCCTTCATTTCTTGCCGTATAGATATTGTCTCTCAGCACCACTACATTGTCCAGATGATGATAGTATGCGTTCAGCTCCGCTTTCGTCATTCGGTCGAGCTGTAGTTTTTCGCGTGCTTCGTTCAGTCCTGGGGCGGTGGCGTCATCGGGAATCTCGCCGGTGTTGAGGAAGTAGATCCACTGTTCCAGCGGAACCTTCGACCAGCGGTTGAAGTCGTTGACCTTCAGGATATAGTATTCCGGATAGAGATCGCTCACTTCGCTGACGTCGAATTTCTGTTTTTGGAACGTGGAAAGACTGAGCAGTTCGTTGTTGTGTATTCCCCGAAACTCCGTCTTGCCGTGATAGACGATATCCTTTCCGCATCCGATATTGAAATAAACGATATTGATGCTGTAGACCTTGCGTATGTTTTCGTATCCCTGTCCGCGATTGATATATTCTGTCACGAGTTTCGACGTACCGAAGAGCATGCGCTGGAAATAGGCAAACTCCGTCTCGTTCTGCACTTCAATCAGATACAGCCCGCCGTGTTCGTCTTCGGCGAGTATGTCCACACGGTTATATTTGCCGTCGGCGTCGTCCTGATTGCTTTCGCTTTCGAGCAGTTTCTGTATGTGTATTTTCTTGTTGAGCAACGTCGTGATGAGTCCCTCCAGTATTCCGTGGTTGACCTTGTCGCGCAGCAGGCGCTTCATTGCCCAATCAAATCTTATCAGTTCCGGTCCGTTTCCTTTCATATCCATATCTGTATTGATGCTGTTGCAAAGATACGTTTTTTCTTCGTATATCAATGGATTGACAGTTGATTTTTTTGTCGTGGGCGGTCCGTGCGGTTTCCTGACGCAGGTGCCTCATACAGCGTGTGTCCATAAGGTTAACACCCTGGTACTGACATAATGACACGTAAAACCGACAGAATGACAGTATGAAATAGCTCTGGTACGTTTGTTGCATTAAGATAAGCGAGAGCCTTGGAAGAGGCTTCGGGAAAAAAGAAACAAAACAATAACAATTAAAAAAACATAACAGGAGGACAAAACAATGACAAATGCAAGAAGAAACTCAGGATGGTTACCGGAAGTGTTCAACGACTTTTTCGCAACCGACTTCATGCCTAAGACAAACGCCACGGCACCGGCCATCAACGTTAAGGAATCGGACAAGGGCTACATCGTGGAGCTGGCAGCTCCGGGGATGACAAAGGAGGACTTCTGTGTTCACATCAACGACGAGGGCAACCTCATCATAAAGATGGAGAACAAGCAGGAGAAGAAGGAGGAAGGAGCAAACGTGCGCTACCTGCGTCGTGAGTTCTCATACTCAAAGTTCGAGCAGACACTCATCCTTCCGGATGATGTCGACAAGGAGAAGATTGCCGCGCGCGTTGAGAACGGCGTGCTGACCGTTGAACTTCCCAAGATGGAGGAGACAAAGGTCAAGGTGGCCCGTCAGATAACCGTCGGATAGGCGTCTGCCGGTCGGAGAAGTCCGACGGAGACGATTTCAGGAAATCCCAATCATAAATCATGAGAGTCTTCATGGCTCCCGTGGTTTATGATTGGGATTTTTTTGTCCCCATTCCGACCTCTCCGAAGGTGGGAAGTCAGATGTCGTATGACATGAAGGACCATCGCACTTCGGTCAATGCGCATGATTGGATTTTATTGGAAAATGATTGACAAAAAGCATCGGAAATACCCTCGAAACGGCATCAGGAGTAGCCACCTTCTAAAATATCTCATCGACGGACGCAAATAATGGAGTTTTTTTCGTGCAAGTATAAGTGTCTTATGTCCATGTGATTATGCCAATTTTGAGAAATCTGTGCAATCTTAGAACACTGAGAAACCGTCTTTTTCTGCCAAAACATCTGGATTTCTTATGCCGTAAGAGCCTCCCGGCGTTGCAACGGGGCTGTTTTCATAATGTGGCGGCGGCCTTATTGCAATGCAACAACGGCCCCGTTGCAACACCGGGAGGCCTTTACGGCAGAACCAAAGTGTTTCAGCCGTGTTCACTCCCCCTTTCCACCGTTCTGAAACGGTATTTCCATTTGTTACCGATTTTTGTGTAGCAATGTTTACAATAGATTAAATGCGAAGACCGCAAATACACAAAGGTTTTTCATAAAACAAAGCCTTTATGTCTTTGCGGTCTTTTAAAATGTTCATCCGATATTTGGCCGCAAACCTCTGCAAAGTTGGAAATCTATAACACAGGAAGCACGGGTGTTCTGAAAGGCAGGGTGTTCAATGTCGAATTAAAAATATTAGTCAATTACGGGTTCGTCCCGCCGTCCCTGCGGAGCGCCCCCATACCATATTCCCTGTAAGAACCATATCGTTGCGTATTTCGGCGAGCTGGTGTTTGCGTTTTTCCCGTTCCATCTGCAGCTTGATTTCCTGTTCACGCATCTGCCGTTCCTGTTCCGCCTTGACGCGCACGAGTTCCTGTTCCGTGCGCCGCTTTATGATTTTCAGGATATAGCGGCATGTCAGTCCGGTTGCCACTATATATATAATGTATGCCAGCCACGTCTCATACCATGCCGGAAGAACCTCTATGGCGGCTTCCACCTCCTGCGTCCGTCCGCTGATGCGGTTTAGCGCCCGCACGCGGAAAGTGTATTTTCCGCGTGGGAGTTGTGTGTATTCCTTGTATGGAGCGTTCATCTGACGGCTCCACTCCTTGTCATATCCTTCGAGCATACAGCAGTATTCCACGTTGTTCATGCCCGTATATTCCGGCAGAGCGAACTCGATCTTTATTGAATTGAGACTGTGTGGCAGCCTGATATTGACATTTCCTCCGGCCAGTGTGGCCTGATAGACAATGCTGTCCGTCTTGGTCGTTGACGTTATGCGCCGTATGATAAGTCTGTTGTCGTCAGTCGGTGCTTTCGGCTTGTTTCCGATGATGTAGAATCCGTTGTCGTGGTTGACGATGGTGTGGGCCGAATCCAGCTGGCTGACGTCGCCGAGACCGAGCTGGAGCCTATCCGTGATGCCGCGCAGCGATATGCTGTCAACGTCGTATCGGCCGTTCCGTCTTCGTGTGGCCATGGCGGCGAAATGGGCTTTCATGGCTATTATCTTGTTGTCCGGCGTCTGGAATATCTTCAGCGGAACGCCATAGCTGTTGAATATGATGCTTGTCGGTTTGTCGTAAACCAGCTTCCTTTGTGCCGCGTCATATTTGTAGAATCCGTCCACGGCGGAGATACGCAGTCCGTCGTTCATGCGGCACAGAACGTTATTGTCGTCCATCAATAGCCCGTTGTCCTTGCCGTACCGCTCTGTTATGGTGGCGTCGGTCAGCGTGGCGTTCAGTCGTACTCGGTAGACGCCCTTCTGCCAATGGCAAATCCATATTGTTCCATCATCGTTTTCCAAAAACGAACCGCTCTGGATGTCGGCTATGGCGTCGAGCCGGCTGTGAAGCCGCAGACTTTTTCCGTCGTCGTGGAGGATGCAGAAACCCTTATAGTCGGCCGTCATGATGTAGCCCGGGTGGCGGCTGAGCGGGCAGAAGTTCCACGTTCCTTCCAGTTCCCCTATTCGTTCACACCGACCGCCGTCCACGACGTAGGCTCCGCCGTCGGCCGCACAGAGAAGCCTGTTGCCGATGACGCGGAGGTTCCATATCTGCCCGGCCACGCCTGTCACTGGTTGCGGGCGGCGCGGATGCGGCTCGCTGGTCAGCGGCACGGTCAGCGAAAACAGTCCCTGGTTTGTTCCGATGTACAGTCTTCCTTTATATACGGCCGAGGCATATCCCGTTCCTACACTGTTCCGGGCCCCGAGCAAGTCGCGGTAGGGGGGCATCCGCCGTGACGTAGGAAATACCGTTGTCCAGTCCGAGCCATACGTTGTTCTGCCGGTCGAAAGCAACCGAGAGCACCGTGTTGTTCTGCAGTCCGGTGTAGATATTTGCGTAAGTGACAACTCCCGTGTGTCTGTTCTTCAGGATGAGTCCGCTGCTGACCGTTCCGAACGCCATATATCCTGCGCTTATCGCCGCACAGAATATCTGTCCTTCGCGAAGGATGGGCGTAATGTCCATGGGGTAGGGGCGTGTCGTCATTCCGTCGTATGTGAAGACACCGTCATCTGCCGTGGCCAGAAGCATCTGCTTGCCGTCCTGCATGATGGCCCTGACGGTGCGTCCGCGCATGAGTTCTGTTCCCGGGAGTGTGACGGTACGCCTGCCGATGACTTCATGAATACCCTCCTTGCTTGCGAAGACGAGCCTTCCGCCGATAACGGCAGAGCTCTCTATGCGCACGTTCTGTCTGAGATTGGTGGTGCGGCCGTCCTTACTGTATATGAAGAAATTGTTCTTGCCCTGAAAGACGATGGCGCCGTTCATGTCGTGAATGGCCCATATTTCACCGAAGTTTCGTTCCCGTTCCGGCAGACCTGCAGCCAGTGAGTGGAACTCAGGCGGTTTGACGTCTTGTCGTGGCTGTAATATCCGAACTCGTTGGTTGCTCCGGCATACATCCTTGTAGGTGCGGCAAAAATCGAAAGTATGTTCAAGGACTGACAACGGTTTTTCTTTTGCCCAACCTACACAAATATAGGTTTGGTTTATCAGGCATATATAAAGTCCGAATAAAACTAATCTGGGAACTTCTCTATGCACTTTAATTTTATCTTTAATATTAATGGCCTGATTATTTTCTTTGCGAAAAATTTGCAGGGATGAAATAAAAGTATTATCTTTGCATCGCATTTGAGCGATAATGCATTTATGGAGTCTCCCTGAGGCTTACGTAAGACAGATGGTCGATTCATCTAATGGTTAGGATACAAGATTCTCAATCTTGGCATAGGGGTTCGATTCCCCTATCGACTACGATAGGCATGCCTTAGGAACATCCTAAAGGTGTGCCTTTTTCTTTTCCAAAAAGAAGAAGATTCGGGAGACGTTGAAATTGAACTGATTGTAGGTGTTGATTAATGTTGAAACATACCATTCCGGTGAACAAATGTTCGCAACAGTCATATATAGGTCTGTTATATTGCCTTTGCATATCAAGAAGATGGACTTTTTTTAATATTTTAACACGATGCAAGCCTGTATAATAAATATATATTGTAATTTTGCATCCGATTTTTTAGAATCAACTTTAATTATTAATGATATAAAAAGAGATTGTAAGATGA
>CAMVUM010000010.1 GCA_947170725.1 uncultured Prevotella sp. | reverse complement strand
GACAGGAATAACCCCAAAATAGGAACTGCAATGACAAACTTAAGATTTCAGGTAGTAGAGGAGGCGTTCAGAAAGAAACCTCTTGAAGTGAAAGTACCGGCCGAGCGCCCCTACGAGTTCTTCGGAAAGAATGTCTTCAACCGCGAAAAGATGTACAAGTATCTGCCCAAGGATGTCTATGAAAAGCTCGTCGATGTCATCGACAATGGAACGCGTCTTGACCGCTCCATCGCCGACGCCGTGGCAGCAGGCATCAAGCAGTGGGCAGTGGAGAACGGTGTGACACACTATACCCACTGGTTCCAGCCCCTCACTGAGGGCACGGCCGAAAAGCACGACTCCTTCATCGAACACGACTACAAGGGCGGCATGGTCGAGGAATTCAGCGGAAAGCTCCTCGTACAGCAGGAACCTGATGCGTCGTCGTTTCCCAATGGCGGTATCCGCAACACCTTTGAGGCCCGCGGATATTCAGCTTGGGACCCCACGTCGCCAGTCTTCATCATTGACGACACACTCTGCATACCGACAATCTTCATCTCCTATACAGGTGAGGCTCTTGACTATAAGGCTCCGCTGCTTCGCACGCTCCACGCCGTCAACGTTGCCGCGACCGATGTTTGCCGCTATTTCTATCCCGACGTGAAAAAGGTTCAGAGCAATCTTGGATGGGAACAGGAGTATTTCCTTGTTGACGAGGGACTCTATTCGGCCCGTCCCGACCTCATGCTCACAGGCCGCACGCTCATGGGACACGACTCGGCCAAGAACCAGCAGATGGACGACCACTACTTCGGAACCATACCCGATCGTGTCCAGACTTTCATGAAGGACCTGGAGATAAAGGCTCTGGAGCTGGCCATCCCCTGCAAGACGCGTCATAACGAGGTCGCTCCCAACCAGTTTGAGCTGGCCCCCATATACGAGGAGACAAACCTCGCCGTCGACCACAACATGCTCCTGATGTCGCTCATGAAGCGCGTGGCCCGCAAACACGGTTTCCGTGTGCTGCTCCACGAGAAGCCTTTTGCCGGCATCAATGGCTCGGGCAAGCACAACAACTGGAGTCTTTCGACCGACACGGGCGTTCTGCTCCACGGTCCGGGCAAGACGCCGATGGACAATCTGCGCTTTGTCGTCTTCATAGTAGAGACGCTGATGGGTGTCTACCGTCATAACGGACTCCTGAAGGCGAGCATCATGAGCGCCACCAACGCCCACCGTCTGGGCGCCAACGAGGCACCGCCTGCAATCATATCGTCGTTCCTCGGCAAGCAGCTCAGTGAACTTCTCGACCATATAGAGAAGTCTGACAAGGACGAACTGTTCAACATCATGGGCAAGCAGAGCATGAAGCTCGAAATCCCGGAAATCCCCGAGCTGCTCATCGACAATACCGACCGCAACCGCACCAGTCCCTTCGCCTTCACCGGTAACCGCTTTGAGTTCCGTGCCGTGGGCTCTGAGGCCAATTGTGCGTCAGCCATGATAGCCCTCAACTCGGCCGTGGCCGAGGCCCTCGTCAGCTTCAAGAATCGTGTAGACGCTCTTATCGCGAAAGGCGAGGATAAGATGAGCGCCATCATCGACATCATCCGCGAGGACATCAAGACCTGCCGCCCTGTCCGCTTCGACGGCAACGGCTATAGCGACGAGTGGGTAGAGGAGGCCAAAAAGCGAGGGCTCGACTGTGAGACGAGCTGTCCGGTTATCTTTGAGCGCTATCTCGACGAGGAGAGTGTCGGCATGTTCGAGAGCCTGAACGTCATGTCGCGCAAGGAGCTGGAGGCCCGCAACGAGGTGAAATGGGAGACATATACGAAGAAAATACAGATAGAGGCACGCGTAATGGGCGACCTCTCCATGAACCATATCATCCCCGTGGCCACACACTATCAGAGCAAGCTGCTCAAGAACGTGGAGAATATGCGCAACATCTTCCCCACGGAAAAGGCGGACAGGCTGTCGGCACGCAACATCAAGCTCATCGAGGAAATAGCCGAGCGCACTGCTGCCATAGAGCGCGGCGTTGAGGAGCTTGTCGCCGCACGTAAGGTGGCAAACAAGATTGAGAGCGAACACGACAAGGCCATCGCCTACCACGATAACGTGGCACCGAAGATGGAGACCATCCGCTATCAGATAGACAAGCTGGAACTCATCGTTGAAGATCAGCTCTGGACGCTGCCGAAGTATCGTGAACTGCTGTTCATTAGATAAGGGGAAGACGTCTGTCGGATGAAAGAGAGGCCTTCGGTCCGATATATGGAGGCCTGTCTCCACAGGGATGAAACAGACAATCTATTTCTTTTTTGGTTGTTTGAAGTTTGCAGCGGGGTGACACTGGGAAGTGTCGCCCCGTTTTTGTTGATGTTGTGTCAAAGGTTTGTGCCGCATCAACCTTCCCATTCCTGTCTTCCCGTAAAGTAATACGGTCTGTTTCGCTTCCCGATATGACTCGTTTTACTTTGCCGGTGGACCCATGGTAGGTGTCAGTACGCGGCAAAAGACTCCGCATCTGCCGCCGGCCGCCGCACAGTAATTCAAAATTCGCAATTCAAAATTTTGTTTTTCCCATGGTTTGACGTATCTTTGCATCTGATAAAACATCAATCGCAATGGCTCAAAGTCAGGTTCAGGTCAACAAGCAGGAACAGGCGCTCAGGCAGACGCAGAACTTCTCGCAGCAACAGTTGCTGCAAGCGCAACTCGTGGAACTTCCGCTCAATCAGCTTCTGGAACGCATCAATGCCGAGATGGACGATAATCCGGCACTCGAGACAGCGTCTCCCGAGGATATCATCGATACTGAACACGACGTCTATGACGACGGCGGGGGAAGTTCCGACGACACAGGCGGAGACGACGATTTCGCCGCCCGCACGGAACGGGAGGAGAGGATGTCGGCTTTGGATGAGGCCCTCAGCAACATCGGAAGAGACGACGAAGACCTCCCTGTTTACAGCGGCGGACGGAATCAGACGGAAGAACGCGAAGAGATTGTCTATGGTGAGAGTGTCTCATTCTACGATCTGCTGAAGGAACAGGTGGCCGAGATTGACATTGACGACCGGCGCAGGGAAATCATGGAATATCTGATAGGTTCGCTCGACGACGACGGACTGTTGCGCAAGACGGCCGACAGCATAGCCGACGAACTGACGATATATCGTGGAATGGACGTCACGGAAACTGAGGTTGAGGAGGTGGTAGGAATGCTTCAGGACTTCGACCCGCCGGGAATCGGTGCGCGAACGCTTCAGGAGTGTCTTCTGTTGCAGATTGCCCGCCGCCCGCCGTCACGTCTGAAAGAGCTGATGGAAGTGGTTGTGAGCCGTCATTTTGATGATTTCACGAAAAAACACTGGAACCGTCTGCAAACAGCGCTTTCGCTGACGGAAATTCAGGCTGAGACGCTTATTGCAGAACTGAGGAGGCTCAATCCAAAACCCGGTGCGGCAATGGGCGAAACGGTGGGACATGGAATGCACCAGATTACGCCCGATTTCATTGTCGACACAAATGACGACGGCTCGGTTACGTTCGCGCTCAACACCGGTGAAATACCGGAACTACACGTGTCGCAGTCGTTTGCCGACACGCTGAAGGAATATCAGGACAACAAGGCGGGCATGAGTCGTCAGATGAAGGAAGCCCTGCTGTACACGAAAAAGAAGGTGGAGGCCGCACAGGGCTTCATCGAAGCCGTCAAGGTACGGAGACGGACGCTCACCGTGACCATGCAGGCCATTATCCACTGGCAACACCGTTTCTTTGAAGATGGCGACGAGGCGTCGCTACGTCCGATGATTCTCAAGGATATCGCCGAACGGACAGGTCTTGACATATCGACAATATCGCGTGTGAGCAACAGCAAGTATGCCCAGACGCGGTGGGGCACGTTCCCACTTCGTCACTTCTTCAGTGACAGCTATGTCACGGAGAGCGGGGAAGAACTGTCCACACGCAGCATAAAGGCAGCACTGAAAGACATCGTTGACGCCGAAGACAAGCGTCGGCCGCTCAACGATGATTCAATCAGGGAGCTGCTGGCGGCAAAGGGATATCCTATAGCACGGCGTACGGTGGCCAAATATCGTGAGCAGTTGGGTATTCCCATAGCGCGGCTCAGAAGATAGCAATGACAAGCCGTAAATGTCCGGAAGGGAATGTGATGAAGGGTGATACCCCGTTAAAAACCTTGATGACTAAAATGCAGAACAACAATAATGACCGGCAGATCCAGAATCTGAGAGTACCGGGAAGTTCACGGACCAAGAAGATGATTATGGCGGCAAGGCTGCTCAGCCTGCTCTTCATTCCGTTCTACCTGCCGCTGGTGGGGCTGATCGCGCTCTTCGTTTTCAGCTATCTGAGCCTGCTGCCGCTGGCCTACAAGGCGGTGGTGCTGGCGATAGTCGGCTTCTTCACCGTGGTGATGCCCACGGCGCTCATTCGCCTTTACCGCCGCGGTCAGGGATGGAGGCTTGCGGAACTTGAACATAAAGAGCGGCGTATGGTTCCATACGTTATTTCCATCATGTGCTATTTCTTGTGTGTCTATTTCATGGAACGAATGCACATACCCCATTTCATGGGCAGCATAGTCATTGCGGCGCTGGTCATACAGATTGTTTGCGCGCTGGTCAATGCGTGGTGGAAGATAAGTATACATACGGCGGCAATCGGCGGTGTGGCGGGAGCGTTATTCTCGTTCGCCGAGATATTCGGGTTCAATCCGGTTTGGTGGCTCTGTGTGGTTTTCCTTTTGGCCGGTGTGTTAGGCTCCAGCCGCATGATGTTGCGGCAGAACTCTCTCTCTCAGGTGGTCGGCGGCTTCTGTATCGGAACCGTATGTTCGGCTGTGACGATATTGGTCAATTAGACAGGCCCTTCCGAATCCCCATCACGGCCATCCCCAAGGGTAGGGCGCCTACGGGGTGAATAAATTGAATACTTTGGTAAGCTATTGGCTATTATTCCTGAGCGACCGCAGGTAGCGATAACTCCTTTTAACTCCTAAAAAAATAAATTATGAAACCATCAGTAAGTATAATCATGGGCAGCACAAGTGACCTGCCCGTAATGGAAAAAGCCTGCAAGTTTCTTAACGATATGCAGGTACCGTTTGAAGTTAATGCCCTTTCCGCCCACCGCACTCCCGACGCCGTTGAGGAGTTCGCCCGTGGTGCAAAGGAGCGTGGTGTGAAAGTCATTATAGCCGGCGCCGGCATGGCTGCTGCATTGCCCGGTGTCATTGCAGCCTCGACAACGCTTCCGGTCATCGGTGTGCCCATCAAGGGAATGCTCGACGGATTGGACGCCATGCTCAGCATCATTCAGATGCCTCCCGGAATCCCCGTTGCTACCGTCGGTGTGAACGGTGCACAGAACGCCGCCATACTGGCCGTAGAGATGATGGCACTGTCCGACGAAGCATTGGCCGCCCGCCTCAAAGAGTTCAAGGACGGACTGAAAGAGAAGATAGAGAAGGCCAACAGGGATTTGGCTGAAGTGAAATATGAGTTTAAAACCAATTAAGAAATGGTTACGTGAGAGTTCTTCGCTCATCACTAAGAATTATGACAGACTTGTTCAACTATACCCGACGCCAGTCTTCTGTTGTCCGGATTGGCAATACGCCACTCGGCGGTGACAATCCGATACGCATACAGTCCATGACCACCACGCCGACTACCGACACTGACGGTTCGGTGGCACAGGCGGAACGCATCATAGACGCTGGCGGAGAATATGTACGGCTCACCACGCAGGGCGTCCGTGAGGCCGAGAACCTGAGGAATATCGGCGACCGGTTGCGTGCCGAGGGTTATGACGCACCCATAGTGGCCGATGTTCACTTCAATCCCAACGTGGCCGACGTGGCTGCGTTGTACGCCGGAAAAGTGCGCATAAACCCCGGCAACTACGTCGACCCGGCCCGGACATTCCGTCAGCTGGAATATACCGACGAGGAATATGCCGCCGAACTGGAGAAGATAGAGAAGCGCTTCGTTCCGTTCCTGCAGATATGCCGCGACCACGGCACGGCCATACGCATCGGAGTGAACCACGGTTCGCTTTCCGACCGCATTATGTCGCGTTATGGCGACACTCCGGAGGGCATAGTGGAGAGCTGCATGGAATTCCTGCGCATCTGCCATCGCGAGCGGTTTGACGACGTTGTCATATCCATCAAGGCCAGCAACACCGTCGTCATGGTTCGCTCGGTCCGCCTGCTCGTCGACGCAATGGAGCGCGAGGGCATGAACTATCCGCTCCACTTGGGGGTCACTGAGGCTGGTGAGGGCGAAGACGGGCGCATCAAGAGTGCCGTAGGCATCGGTGCACTGCTCGCCGACGGCATTGGTGACACCATCCGCGTGTCACTCAGTGAGGAGCCTGAGGCCGAGATTCCGGTTGCCCGTCACCTCGTCGACTACATCTCACAGCGTGCCGGCCACACCATGATTCCGGCTGAACCTTATGCCGGATTCGACTGGCTCCGTCCGGAACGTCGCGTGACCAGGGCCGTGGCGAATATCGGCGGCAGCAATGTGCCGGTCGTAGTAGGCCCCTCCATCAACCCATCCAAGGTGGGAAGAACTGCTTCTGAAGCGGAAGACAGTATGGTTTCTGATGAAGCAAAGGAGGTGAACGTTATGCCGGACTATATATATATAGGTGGAAAACTGCCCGACAGTCCTGTGCCCGGGTGTAAGTATATTGTGGACTTCGATACCTTCGTCCGCATACCTTCCAATGATTCTTTCTATCCAATCTTTCCACACACCGCCATGCCGTTCATAGGCAGCGTCAAGGCCGACGTGAAGTTCCTTGTGCTCCAGTATGGCGTTCCGGCAGAGGAGTATGCGGCTTGTCTGAAAGCCCATCCGGAGGTCGTTGTGGTCTGCATGAGCAACCATCGGAACCGTTTGGGAGAGCAGCGTGCACTCATTCACGAGATGACGGCGGCGGGACTGACCAATCCCGTGGTCATCTGTCAGATGTACCGGCATGGTTCAGAAGAGAAGAAGAACGGTGCCGAAGTCAAGAGCGATTTTCAGTTGGAGGCCGCCGCCGACATGGGAGCACTGATGTTCGACGGTCTTTGCGACGGCATCTGGCTGATGAACGACGGCGAGCTTGACGCGCAAGACATCTGCGACACGGCTTTCGGAATACTCCAGGCCGCCCGCTTGCGCACTTCCAAGACCGAATATATCAGCTGCCCGGGCTGCGGCCGCACGCTCTACGACCTGCGCTCGACCATCGCCCGCATCAAGGCTGCAACGGCTCACATGAAGGGACTGAAGATAGGTATCATGGGATGTATCGTCAATGGGCCTGGCGAGATGGCCGATGCCGACTACGGTTACGTCGGTGCGGGACGCGGACGGATATCCCTGTACCGCAGGCAAGAGTGCGTGGCGAAGAACATACCCGAGGCAGAGGCCGTCGAAAGGCTGCTCGAACTGATTGCCTCCGACGCAAGATAAATATTTTACGGACTTCCATTGGGATTCATGAGGACTCCCGATGGAAGTCTTTGTGTTATATGAAACAATCATAACAGACATCTGTATGGAATCGAAGAAGAGTGATTATAGTGACCGGGTGCGCCGCTCCGAAGAGCTTTTCATGGCCGGATACAACTGTTCCCAGTCCGTCGTGGCGGCCTTTGCCGACCTCTACGGTTACACAGAGGAGCAGGCATTGAAGGTCAGTGCGGGTTTGGGTGGCGGCATCGGTCGCATGAGAATGACCTGCGGGGCGGCCTGCGGCATGGCCGTGCTGGCCGGAATGGACTGCGGTTCGGCCGTGGCGGGCGACCGTGAGGGCAAATCGGAGAACTATAGGGTGGTTCAGCAGCTGATGGGCGAGTTCCGCGAACTCTACGGAACGCTTGTCTGCTCAGAGCTTCTGAAGCTCAAGCGCGACGCCCCGCTGAGCTATGAAGCCAGCGAACGCACGGCCGAATACTACCGCACGCGGCCCTGTGTCAAGCAGGTTGTGGCGGCGGCGAGGATTTTTGCCGACTATCTGGAGCAAAAGCAAAACGGCCGGAAGGAACAGGCCTCTATCGGATAAAGCAAGCGTAAATTAAAAACAAAGCTGAAACAAAACAACAACAGATAATGAAAAAAGACGAAAAAGACATGATGCAGCTGCCGGAGAACGCTTTCCGCGAGCTGCACGAAGGAGAAAATTATGAGCCGATGATGAGCCCTCGGGAACAGTATCCCGAGGTCAACGCATGGTCAGTGACGTGGGGAGTGCTGATGGCCATGCTGTTTTCGGCCGCCGCAGCCTACCTCGGCCTGAAGGTGGGACAGGTTTTCGAGGCCGCAATTCCCATCGCAATCATCGCCGTCGGCGTTTCGGCGGCCGCCAAGCGCAACCGTGCGTTGGGCGAGAATGTCATCATCCAGAGCATCGGTGCCTGTTCCGGTGCGGTTGTGGCGGGTGCGATATTCACCCTGCCGGCCATCTACATCCTGCAAGCCAAGTATCCCGAGATGAGCGCATCGTTCATCAAGATATTCATATCGTCGCTTCTCGGCGGTATCATCGGCATATTGTTTCTCATCCCGTTCCGCAAGTATTTCGTCAGCGACATGCACGGAAAATACCCCTTCCCCGAAGCAACGGCCACCACTCAGGTGCTCGTCAGCGGAGCCAAGGGCGGCAATCAGGCCAAGCCTCTGCTTCTGGCCGGACTTGTAGGAGGACTCTACGACTTCATCGTGGCCACCTTCGGATGGTGGAACGAGAACGTGACGTCGCGCATGGTGGGTGTCGGTGAGACACTGGCCGAGCGTGCCAAGCTCGTCTTCAAGGTCAACACGGGAGCCGCCGTGCTCGGTCTGGGATATATTGTCGGTCTCAAATACGCGCTCATCATCTGTCTCGGCTCTTTGGCCGTGTGGTGGCTGGTAGTTCCGGGCATGTCGATTGTTTTCCACGACGCCGTGCTCAACGCCTGGGACCCGACGATTACGAAGACCGTGGGCGAGATGAGTCCGGAGGAAATTTTCCGTTCCTACGGCAAGTCGATAGGCATCGGTGCCATCGCCATGGCCGGCATCATCGGTATCATCAAGTCGTGGAGTATCATCAAGGGCGCCGTCAGTCTGGCTGCACGCGAGATGAAGGGCGGCAACGCCGGCGACGGCAAAGCGCAGCTGCGCACACAGCGTGACATCTCATTCCGCTTCATAGCCATCGCTTCCATCGCCACAATCATCATAACCTTCCTTTTCTTCTGGTTCGGCGTCATGGACGGCAACATGCTCTTTGCCCTTGTGGCCATCGTGCTTGTGGCCGTGATAGCCTTCCTCTTCACGACTGTGGCGGCCAACGCCATCGCCATTGTCGGCAGCAATCCCGTGTCGGGCATGACGCTGATGACGCTCATTCTGGCTTCGGTCGTCATGGTGGGCGTCGGTCTTAAAGGTACCGGCGGCATGGTGGCTGCGCTGATAATGGGCGGTGTTGTCTGCACGGCATTGTCAATGGCCGGCTCATTCATCACCGACCTGAAAATCGGCTATTGGCTCGGCACAACCCCGCGCAAGCAGGAGTCATGGAAGTTCCTCGGCACGCTTGTCTCCGCGGCTACCGTCGGCGGTGTCATGATGCTTCTGAACGAGACCTACGGTTTCGCCAGTGGCCAGCTCGCAGCGCCGCAGGCCAACGCCATGGCTGCTGTCATCGACCCGCTGATGAACGGCATCGGCGCTCCGTGGATACTCTACGGCATCGGCGCCGTGCTGGCAATTGTCCTCACGTGGTTCAAGATTCCGGCCTTAGCCTTTGCCCTCGGTATGTTCATCCCGATGGAGCTTAACGTGCCGCTCGTCGTCGGAGGTGCCATCAACTGGTATGTCACGACCCGCACGAAGGACGAGAAGACGAACAGTGAGCGCGGCGAGATGGGCAATCTGATTGCTTCGGGCTTTATCGCCGGCGGTGCGCTGATGGGCGTCGTGAGTGCCATTCTGCGCTTCGGCGGTGTCAGCTTTGAGTATGACGCATGGTGGGCCAACCCGATGTCCGAGTTGTGCTCGCTCGTGGCTTATGTCCTGCTGATAGCATACTTCATCAGAGCAACGAAAGTGAAGTAAGAGTTATGGTCTTAAGTTAAGAGTTAAGAGTGCAGAGTGAAGAGGTGTGATTACCATTAAGGGATGACTGCTGCTTCACTCTTGTTTTTACTCCAAGTCATCCCTTAATGGTAATCACACCTCTTCACTCTGCACTCTTTACTCTTAACTTAAAAACAAACTTAAAGATTATGAAACAAATCATCCTATCCTTGATTATCGTCCTCGGCGCCATGCCGCTTATGGCAGCCGACTATAACATCACGAATTACGGAGCCGTCAGCGACACAACACGTCTGAGCACCGAGGCCGTCCAGCGTGCCATCGACGAATGTTCAAAGGCTGGCGGCGGGCGTGTCATCGTGCCTACGGGCAACTATAAAATCGGAACGATCGTGCTTCTGAGCAATGTCAATCTCCATCTCGAACACGGTGCGACGCTCTACGGAAGCACCCGTCTGGAGGACTATCGTCCGATGAAATCGGACTATGTATCGCTGCGCACGCAGACCGAGACAATCCAGCTCGTTTATGCCGACGATGTCGACAACGTCGTTATTGACGGCTACGGAACCATCGACGGCCGCGGCCGAGCATTCGCAAAGTTGTCATGGAACGACGAGGGCATCACCCGCCCCCATCTGCTGCGCTTCATCCGTGGCCGCGGCATAACGGTCAAGGACGTCACACTGAGGAACAGCGGATGCTGGATGCAGCACTATCTGGCTTGCGACCGTGTGCGCATCGACGGCATACGCGTCTTCAACCGCAACAACTACAACAACGACGCGCTCGATCTCGACGGTTGCCACGACGTGGTAGTCACCGGCATGCTGGCTGACAGCGACGACGACGCCATAACGCTCAAGAGCACGTCGCCGCGCCTCTGCGAGAACATCACCGTCACGGGATGTGTCGTCAGCAGCCACTGCAACGCCATCAAGCTCGGCACGGAGACCAACGGCGGCTTCCGCAACATCAACATCAGCGGCATCTGCGTAAAGCCGTCGGCCGACCAGTCGTCACAGTTCTTCGGACTGCCACGCGGTATTTCCGCCATCTCGCTCGAAATCGTCGACGGCGGCGTCCTTGAGAATGTCATCGTCAGCGACATCACCGTCGAGGGAACGGAGTCGCCCATCTTCGTCCGCCTTGCCAACCGTGCCCGCGGCTATTACGACGGCCAACGGATTGACCATGTCGGCCGTATCGACGGTGTCCACGTCAGCAATGTCTTCGTCCGCGGCGCCGGCGCGACAGGATGTTCCGTGACCGGTCTGCCGGGCCATCCCGTGGAGAATGTCAGCCTGCGCGACATCACGATCTGCCATCCGGGCGGCGTCGCAGAGACACCCGTCCCTGCCGACGAAAAAGAGAAGGAGTATCCCGAGGCGACTATGTGGGGGACGCTTCCGGCCAGCGGTTTCTTCATCCGCCACGCCCGTAACGTCACGCTCGAAAATGTTGTCGTGCGCACCGACGCACCCGACCATCGGCCGGAGGTCCTGAGGGTTGACTGACCGGAGAATGTTTAACTGTTTTTAGAGACGTCATTATATCATGGCGTCTCTTTTTCATTTTAGAAGGAGTACAGAAGCGGGGAAGCGCATACGGCTGTTCGGGAAATGCCACCATGCTGTAGGGGGATGTTGCAAAACCGGAAAATCCCTTTACCCGCGGGGGACTCCACTTTTGGGAGGTTAGGAGAACACCGCGGACAGCATCTTTCCATTGTCACAATAATATCACGGAATTTAACACTTGAAAATTTAAATTCTGGAGAGCCGCTTGGCTGAAATCATGACATCCGGCCACTGTTTTCCGTCGACGGAAACGTTGCGGCGGGGTCGGGAGGCTCTCCCGGCTCTGCGGCGGGGCCGCTTTCGCGTGATGACGGTGGCCCCGTTGCCTTCCAATGGGGCCACCGTTGGAAGGCAACGGGGCCCTTACGGTAGAGCAAAAGACGACAAAAAGATGCACAATTCGGTAGAAAACGCCATAAAGTCCTGACACTCAGACAATAAAAGATGCACGCTCAAAACTCGCGAATTTGCGGCCACAGGATTTTAATTTCAGAATATTGCAAGGATTTTGAGGCATTTGTCCGAATACTTCCGAGTTTTTAACACTTCGTTTCGCCAGCGACGGTCATTCTTTCCGTCACCGTCAATTATTCCTATTCTTAATGTAAAAATATTCATTTTTACTTGTTTGTTTGCATAAATATGTATATCTTTGCAATCGTATCTGAATAAATATTCAAAAAAACGATGAAGGAAAAGAAGAACAGACTGGAAACGCTGAGGATGATCATTTCGAGCTGCGAACTGGGTAGTCAGGATGAGTTGCTGGAGGCGCTGCAGAACGAAGGCTTCAAACTGACGCAGGCCACGCTGAGCCGCGACTTGAAGCAGCTTAAGGTTGCAAAGGCCGCGACAATGAACGGCAACTATGTCTATGTGCTGCCTAATGTGACTATGTATAAGCGTGTGAGCACGCCGACGCAGGTCAAGGAAATGATGCAGGTTCCAGGTTTTCTGTCGATAAACTTCTCGGGAAACATGGGCGTGATAAAGACAAGGCCGGGATATGCCAGTAGCATCGCATACAATATCGACAACAGCGACATTCCGCAGATTATCGGAACGATTGCCGGCGACGACACGATTTTCATCGTCATACGTCAGGGCGTCGCACAAGAAGAAGTTGTCAAGGCGCTGAGCGAGGTTGTGCCCAACATGAACCCGGTATAAAGAACAAACGGACAAACACGGACAGAAACAGAAAGAAAAATGGAAAGCATTGACGAAAAGTCATCCGCTCCGACCCCAAAACATGAGGCTATGAGTGGCGCGGCTATCGAAGTGATGGTAGCCAACAAGGAACATGAACGCTACGTGGACACAATCCTTGAAACCATAGCGGCCGCCGCCGCCGTGCGTGGAACGGGTATAGCGAAGCGCTCACCGGAATATATTATAACGAAGATGCGTGAGGCCAAGGCCGTCATCGCTCTGCAAGGAGAAAGATTTGCTGGGTTCAGCTATATTGAGACGTGGGGCAACAGACAGTATGTCACGACGTCGGGACTTATTGTTCATCCTGACTTCCGCGGTTTCGGACTGGCCAAGCGCATAAAGGACATGACTTTCACTCTGGCACGCATACGCTGGCCGAAAGCAAAGATATTCTCGCTGACGAGCGGAGCCGCCGTGATGCAGATGAACA
Source organism: uncultured Prevotella sp. (assembly GCA_947170725.1). GTDB lineage: Bacteria > Bacteroidota > Bacteroidia > Bacteroidales > Bacteroidaceae > Prevotella. The sequence continues at coordinate 71,551 of CAMVUM010000010.1, read as the reverse complement.
CGCAGCTGGGATACAAGCCCGTGACGTTTGCCGACCTGACAGACGACGAAGCGTTCTGGCGCGGATGCGAGGGATGTATTAATGTTGACGTGTTGAAACGTACAGACCGAAAATACTGCATCTGCACCGGTATGCTCTTCGACCCCGAAGAACATCTGCCTGCAAAGATACCGGCCGATGTACTGGAGAGGATAAGGAAGATTGACGGCCCTAACCACCTCCCTAAAGGGGAATAGACAGAGTGGGTGAAGGGAGAATAAAAACAGGATTCACATTATTATATATATAATAGGATATATGGCAAAAAAGAAAGTAGTGGTAGCTTTCAGTGGCGGACTCGACACGAGCTACAACGTGATGTATCTCACAAAGGAAATGGGATATGAGGTTTATGCCGCCTGCGCCAACACGGGTGGTTTCAGCGCCGAACAGCTGAAGAAGAACGAGGAGAACGCCTACAAACTGGGCGCCGTGAAGTATGTCACGCTCGACGTGACGCGGGAATACTACGAGAAATCGCTGAAATACATGATATACGGCAATGTGCTGCGCAACAACTGCTATCCCATCTCGGTCAGCTCGGAGCGCATATTCCAGGCCATTGCCATAGCACGCTATGCCAACGAAATCGGTGCCGACGCCATAGCACACGGCTCTACCGGTGCGGGCAACGACCAGATTCGTTTTGACATGACGTTCCTCGTCATGGCTCCGGGCGTGGAGATTATCACGCTGACGCGCGACCGCAACCTCAGCCGCAAGGAAGAGGTGGACTATCTCAACGCCAACGGTTTCTTCGCCGACTTCACTAAATTGAAATACTCCTATAATGTGGGCATCTGGGGCACGAGCATCTGCGGCGGCGAACTTCTCGACCCGACGCAGGGACTGCCCGAGGAGGCTTATCTGAAGCACGTGACGGCCGAGGAAAAGGAGGCCACGCTGAAGATTACGTTCGAGAAGGGCGAAATCACGGCCGTCAACGGCGAGGCGTTCGACGACAAAATCAAGGCCATACAGAAGATCGAGGAAATCGGTGCTTCCTACGCCATCGGTCGCGACTGCAATGTAGGCGACACCATCATCGGCATCAAGGGCCGCGTGGGCTTCGAGGCGGCCGCCCCGAAACTCATCATCGAGGCTCACCGTCTGCTGGAGAAGTCGACGCTGAGCAAGTGGCAGCAGTATTGGAAGGATCAGGTGGCCAACTGGTACGGCATGTTCCTCCACGAGAGCCAGTATCTCGAACCGGTTATGCCCGACATCGAGGCCATGCTGACATCATCGCAGCGCAACGTCAACGGTACGGCCATCCTGCGCCTCCGTCCCTACGGCTTCGACACCGTCGGCGTTGATTCGCCCGACGACCTGACAAAGTCGAAACTCGGCGAATACGGCGAGACGCAGACCGGATGGACCGCCGACGAAGCAAAGGGCTTTATAAAAGTCTCAAGCACTGCACTCCGCGCATACTACGGAATACACAAGGACGAGAAGATATAGGAAACGCCGTTGGACAAGCGGAACGGAATTTCCACTCTCCCGTATCAAAAGCGAAAGGACATGAAAAGATTTTATTTATCGAGCAAAGACAGAAAGATAGGCGGCGTATGCGGCGGTCTTGCCGAATATTTCGACATTGACCCGATCATCGTCCGTATCGTGACCTTTGCCTTAATATGGTGTGGCGCGGTCGGTCTGTGGCTCTATCTGCTGCTCTGGCTGCTCGCTCCGCGCAACTATAATTTTTAGAATATGATTAAAGTTGGAATACTCGGCGCCGCCGGCTATACCGGCGGAGAGCTTATCCGCCTGCTGATAAACCATCCGGAGGCCGAAATCGTCTTCGCCAACAGCGAGAGCAACGCTGGCAACCCCGTTGCCGACGTACACGAGGGACTTGTGGGCGAGACCGACATGACGTTCACGTCGGAAATGCCGTTCGACAAGGTTGACGTCGTCTTCTTCTGCTTCGGTCACGGCAAGAGCGAAGCGTTCCTGAAGGAACACAGCATACCGGAAGATGTGAAGATAATCGACCTCGCGCAGGACTTCCGCCTTGCGGCTCCCGGCAACGACTACGTCTACGGTCTGCCAGAAATAAACCGTGACGCCATAAAGGAAGCGCAGCATGTGGCCAATCCCGGATGCTTCGCCACGTGCATACAGCTCGCCCTGCTGCCGGCGGCAAAGATGGGTCTGCTGAAAGAAGATGTGGCCGTGAATGCCATCACGGGAAGCACCGGCGCAGGACAGAAGCCCGCCGCCACCACCCACTTCTCGTGGCGCACTGGAAACATGAGCATATACAAGGCGTTCACCCATCAGCACGTGCCGGAGATACGCCAGAGCCTCACACAGGTGCAGGGCACGCTCGACGCCGCCATCGACTTCATTCCCTATCGCGGCGACTTCGCACGCGGCATCTTTGCCACATGCGTTGTCAAGACCGCCGCACCGGCAGAGGACATCGTGGCGGCATACAAGGAGTTCTACCGCGCCGCCGCCTTCACCCACTACTCCGACCGCCCCATTGACTTGAAGCAGGTGGTGAACACCAACAAGGCGCTCGTACACTGCGACAAGTTCGGCGACAAGCTGCTTGTCACGGCGTGTATCGACAATCTCCTGAAAGGCGCTGTCGGACAGGCCGTGCAGAACATGAACATCATGTTCGGTATAGGGGAGACAGAAGGACTCAGACTGAAGGCAAGTGCTTTCTAAAAGTCCCCTCAGACTCCCCCTCCCAAGGGGGTGAGAAGAAGGGATTACGACAGATATTAAAATTATAAACATTCAATGAACAAGCCCCGCCCATCTCTCCCTTTGGGGAGGTTGGGAGGGGCAAACAAGCTCCCGTCTCCTCCGGTTTTAGGGGAGGCCGGGAGGGGCCAATTATGAAACTATTCGACGTATATCCATTATTCGACGTTAACATCGTCAAGGGCGAGGGCTGCCGCGTGTGGGACGACCGCGGACAGGAATATCTCGACCTCTACGGCGGCCATGCCGTGATAAGCATCGGCCACAGTCATCCACATTATATAAACAAGGTGTCGGAGCAGTTGCAGAAGTTAGGCTTCTACAGCAACTCGGTCGTGAACACGTTGCAGGTCGAACTGGCCGAACGGCTGGGCCGCGCGAGCGGTTACGAGGACTACCGGCTGTTCCTCATCAACAGCGGTGCCGAGGCTAATGAGAACGCGCTGAAGCTGGCGTCGTTCACCAACGGCCGCACACGTGTGCTGTCGGCCGAGAAAGCTTTCCACGGCCGCACGTCGCTGGCCGTCGAGGCAACGGCCAATCCGAACATCATAGCACCTATCAACGCCAACGGCCACGTGACATATCTGCCCCTCAATGACCTCGCCGCATGGGAGGCCGAGTTGGAGAAGGGCGATGTCTGCGCCGTGATAATAGAGTGCATACAGGGCGTGGGCGGCATTCGCCTGGTCACCGAGGAGTTTGCCAAGGGACTGCAGGCGGCATGCAAGAAGCACGGCACGGTGCTCATCTGCGACGAGATACAGTGCGGCTACGGCCGCTCGGGCAAGTTCTTCGCCCACCAGTGGCTCGGCATACGCCCCGACATCATCACCGTGGCTAAGGGCATTGCCAACGGTTTCCCCATGGGCGGCGTGCTCATCTCACCGGATTTCACGCCCAAGTACGGCCAGCTCGGAACCACCTTCGGCGGCAACCATCTGGCTTGTGCTGCGGCTTTGGCCGTGCTTGACGTCATGGAAAGCGAGAATCTTGTGGAGAATGCCCGACTGACAGGCGAATATCTCATGACCCGTCTCAACGAACTGAAGCAGACAGAACCGCATATCACCGACATCCGCGGCCGCGGACTGATGATCGGCATCGAACTTGACATACCACACAAGGACGTGCGTGTGCCCCTCATCACCGAACATCACTGTTTCACCGGATGCAGCGGCACGAACACCCTGCGCCTCCTGCCGCCGCTGTGTCTGACAACGGACGAAGCAGAGGAGTTTATCAAGAAACTTAGGGATTCTCTCGGGAGTCATAGGAGTTAAAGGAGTTGTCACTCCTTCTAAAAACCCGGAAATATGAAAATATCAGTTATAGGCGCCGGCGCAATGGGCGGCGCAATGGTGGTCGGATTTCTCAAAGGTGACATATTCCGTCCGTCGGACATCACCGTGGCAAACCGTACGCAGGGCGCGCTCGACAGTTTTGCCGACAGTGGCGTGAGCCTTACGACCGACAATGGCATGGCCGCAGCAGAGGCAGACATCGTCTGCGTGGCCGTGAAGCCGTGGGTGGCGGAAAGCGTGCTCCGCGAAATCAAACCCGTCATGGACTACAGCCGCCAGATGCTCGTTGTGGTTGTGGCCGGTCTGCCGTCGGCGACGATACTGGAGTGGATGAAGAAGGATGACGGCACGGTGCCGCCGCTGTTTCTCGTCATTCCCAACATCGCCATTGCCGAGCGCAGTTCGATGACATTCATCGTGCCCGTAGGTGCAAACGACAAACAGACAAAGACCGTAAAGGACGTTTTTGACGACGCAGGAAGCTCGATAATAACAGAAGAACGCTTGCTTGGAGCCGGAACCACACTCGCTTCCTGCGGCATTGCCTACGCCATGCGATATGTGAGGGCCGCCTCCGAGGGCGGTGTGCAGCTGGGCTTCCGTGCCGACGACGCAAAGCACATTGTGCTCCAGACGGTCAAGGGCGCTGTCGACCTGCTTTTGGCCAACGGCAATCATCCCGAGGCAGAGATAGACAAGGTCACCACGCCCGGCGGACTGACCATCCGCGGGCTCAACGAGATGGAGCACGCCGGATTCAGCAGCGCCGTGATCCGGGGGCTGCTCTGCGCACTTTCAGCACGATAAAAACGTGTTAAGCGGGCCACGTGACAGTGTTACACGGCTCAGGTAACGATGTTATGCGGCCCGTGTGACACCGTTACCTGAGCCGTGTGGCGCAAATGGAGGCGTTTGCCGTTCCGTCCGCTGAATGGAATAGCCGTAGCTTGTTGGTGAAAAAACTGTGAAACTTCGCGGATTTACAATTATTATTAGTAAATTTGCGGAGGCGGACGGCCTTCGTGCGATAACGGCTGTCGGCAGACGATAAGAACAGACGGACACAGATGGAATATACGATAAATGTTCACGGACGGCTTATAGACCTCAGCCGTCCGCAGGTGATGGGAATACTCAACGTAACGCCGGACTCATTTTATGCGGGCAGCCGCAAACAGACGGAACGCGAGATTGCCGAGCGGGCCGAACGGATTGTGGCCGAGGGCGGAACGATGATTGACGTGGGAGCCTTCTCGACACGTCCCGGTGCACCCCAGGTCAGCGAGGAGGAAGAGATGGAACGGTTGCGCCGCGGCCTGGCCATCGTGTGCCGCTGTTGTCCGGATGCCGTGGTCAGTGTCGATACGTTCCGTCCGGACGTTGCGCGTATGGCCGTCGAGGAATATGGTGTTGGCATCATCAACGATGTTTCTGAGGGTGATGTGCGCGGCGCATTCGGCGGTCCGTCATGCGACGGTCGTGCGGAGGAGACGGAAGACGTGCCCGAAATGTTCCGGATGGTGGCCCGCCTTGGCGTCCCTTACATCCTGATGTCGGTCAGACCGACGGTCGGGGATATGATGAAGGCGTTTGCCCGTGAGGTACAGCAGCTGCGCGACCTCGGGGCTAAAGACATCATTCTTGACCCCGGTTTCGGTTTCGGCAAGACGCTGGAGCAGAATTATGAGTTGCTCGCAGGAATGGACCTTCTCACGGAGATGGGGCTTCCGCTGCTGGTGGGCGTGTCGCGGAAGTCGATGATATTCCGTCTGTTGGGAACGACGCCCGACGAATCGCTCAACGGAACGACGGTCCTGAACACGATGGCGCTGGAACGCGGTGCGTCGATACTGCGTGTGCATGATGTCAGGGAAGCCGTTGAGGCGGTGAAGATGTTCGGAATGTTGAAGCATAAGTGACGTATCGGGACGCACAGTCCGGCAATGCGTCAAACGGTTGTTGAATATATCTACTTAATAAAAGTCTATGTTCTTCGAATTTGGAATAAAGGATGTTATAGACATCTTTCTTGTAGCGCTGATGCTCTACTATATCTATCGTCTGATGAAGGAATCGCGTTCGCTCAATGTCTTCATCGGCATTATGATGTTTGTCGTTTTGTGGCTCTTTGTGTCGCAGGTGCTGGAGATGCGTCTGCTCGGCTCGATAATGGACAAACTGGTCAGCGTCGGTGTCATCGGTCTTATCATCCTGTTTCAGGAGGACATACGCAAGTTCCTGTATAACCTCGGTGCGCATCAGCGCTTCAAGATGATCATGCATCTCTTCACATCTGAAAAGAACACGAAGCGGGAAGTGGACAAGGAGACCATCATGCAGATTGTCATGTCATGCCTGAGCATGAGCAAACGGAAGGTCGGAGCGCTGATCGTCATCGAGAGGTCGACGCCGTTGGACGACATTTCCGATACGGGCGATAAGATTGACGCCAACATCAACCAGCGGCTCATCGAAAACATTTTCTTCAAGAACTCGCCGCTTCACGACGGTGCGATGGTCATTTCGAAGAAGCGCATAAAGGCGGCGGGATGTATCCTGCCCGTGTCCCATAATTATGACATTCCCAAGGAGCTGGGCCTGCGTCACCGCGCCGCCATGGGCATATCGCAGGAGAGTGATTCCATAGCCATTGTTGTCTCGGAAGAGACCGGCGGCATCTCCGTTGCCATAAACGGCCGTTTTCAGCTGCGCCTGTCGGCCGAGAAACTGGAGAGCATACTGACCAATGAAATGTAGTGGCGCCTGTCAGAACCGATGTCGGCCGGGTGTGGCGCAGCTGTTTGGCGGATAAAGAATCCGCTGAACGTCTGTGTGTTGCAGATGAACTAAGATTTTTTTGCCGAAAAAGCGCTTATTTGACCGTCGGAGCGGAAAAAATCAGGAAAACTTATCCGTAATACAGAAAAATTCGATAAGTTTGCAAAAAATAAAGCCTATGGAACCATTAAGAGACCTTACTTCGCTCAGTCGCCGTCTCTCGGCTCTGCCGTGCCGTCGCAGTGTGGCTCTTGCCTGTCCCCATGACTCACATACGGAATATGTCATCGGTCGCGCACTTATTGAAGGCTTCGCGCGCTTCATACTGACAACTTCCGGTGAACTTAGTCCAAGTCTTATGGACGTAATCGAGACACATCGCGACTACGTCCGCGTAATCACATGCTCAGATGCCGCCGAGGCCTCGCGTGAAGCCGTGAAGGCCGTTAGAAGGGGAGACGCGGAAGTGCTCATGAAAGGCACTGTCAACACCGATGTCCTTCTTCACGCCGTGCTCGACAAGCAGAACGGACTGCTTGAACCGGGGCGTGTCATGACCCACATAACGGCAGCCAGCATGCCTGCCGTAGACCGTCTGATAATTTTCTCCGATGCCGCTGTAATCCCGCGGCCGACCACGGAGCAGTTTGACGCCATCATCCGTGCCTGCACCGATGCCTGCCGCCGGTTCGGTATTGACTCTCCCCGAATAGCCCTTACTCACTGTACCGAGAAAATCAACGAGCGTTTTCCACATACGCTTTCCTACGCAGAGATTATCAGCAGGGCCGGATGTGGGGACTACGGAACGGCGGTTGTGGACGGCCCTATGGACGTAAAGACGGCGCTTGACGCCCACAGCGGCGATATAAAGGGCATACGTTCGGCCGTTGCCGGTCATGCCGACGTGCTGATCTTCCCCAACATCGAAGCCGGCAACACATTCTATAAGACCGTGACGCTGCTTGCCTCCGCCACTACGGCCGGATGGCTCGCCGGAACGACTGTGCCGGTTGTGGTGGCTTCACGTGCCGATTCGCATGTGTCGAAGTTCTACAGTCTTGCCCTCGCCTGTCTTTAACTATGGGGGTACGGTTGTCCATATTAAAGGCAGCTTTCATCTGAAACCTTATAACATCAGAACGACAGTAACCTAAAACTTCCATTTCATGAAAATCCTCATAATCAATCCCGGTGCAACATCGACCAAGCTCGCTGTATATGAAGATGAATGTCCGTTATGGCAGTCTGGAGCCCATCATTCACCGGCAGAGTTGTCTCACTTCCACAGCAGTATTGAGCAGTATGACTATCGCATGCGCTTTATCCGCGAACGGCTTGCTGCCGACGGTATCGCCGTCAGCTTTGATGCCGTCATCGGCCGTGGCGGTCTGCTACGTCCGCTGCCTGGCGGCATCTATGAGGTCAACGAACTTATGAAACACGACCTGCGCCATGCAGCCATGGACCATGTCTGCAACCTCGGCGGACTGCTGGCCGCAGAACTGGCGGCCGAATGTGGCTGTCCGGCATATATCGCCGATCCTGTTGTCGTCGACGAGTTCCAGCCCGTGGCCCGCTATACCGGTATTCCCGGAATCGAGCGCAAGTCAGTCTTCCATGCCCTCAACAGCAAGGCCATGGCCAGACGTTATGCGGCTTCCGTCGGACGGAGTTATGAAGACATCTCCGTTGTAGTGGCCCACATGGGCGGCGGAATCTCGGTCAGCGCCCACCGCTGCGGACGTGTCATCGATGTCAACAACGCCCTCGACGGCGAAGGGCCGTTCTCGACGGAACGCGCCGGAACGATTCCGGCCGGCCAGCTTGTCGAAATGTGTTTCAGCGGCCGCTATGACATGCGTCAGATGAAGAAGATGATTCATGGCCGCGGAGGACTGATGGCCTATATGGGGACGAACGATATGATCACCATATCGCGATGGGCCGAGGATGGCGAAGAACCCTGCCGGACGATTCTCGACGCCATGCTCTACACTGTGGCAAAACAGATTGGTGCGATGCACGTCACACTGCACGGTGAGGAGCATGCTATAATTCTCACAGGAGGTATAGCCCACAGCACTTACTGTATGGACCGGCTCCGCCCGCAGATTGATTTTCTCGCGCCGGTGGTCGTCATGCCGGGCGAGAACGAGATTGCCTCGCTGGCCTATAACGCCCTCTGCGCCCTGACGGGACGCATTCAGGTGAAGGAATATGACGGGAAAGGGACTGTCGGATGCTGAGATTTGGTTTTCAGACTGAAAGCCTCTTCACATAGAAGCCTTTTAGTTTGGAAAACTATCTCAACGTAGTAATATGAGGGAGAAACGGCGATGCGCTGTTAAAAATACGTAAAAATGAAGTATAATGTCTCCTGCGCATATTAAATAATGAGAAAAAGCCGTAACTTTGCAGTCCGATTATTTCGGGGAACACTTAGATCCCCATGGTCGTAGTGTTAATAGTCATGTCTCTGGCCGGGCATGACGGTTAGTGAATCTGCGCCCAGACGGCAGGCAGCCGGAGAGCTACGGTTCTTCCGGCGGTTGGTCGTGAGAAAGAATTGAAAATGTTTTTTAGTAGTAAAATTTAAAAATTAGTAATGAACACTTTAAGTTACAAGACTATTTCCGTTAACAAGGAAACAGCTAAGAAGGAGTGGGTTGTCATTGACGCAAGCGATCAGATTGTGGGTCGCCTTTGCTCAAAGGTCGCTAAACTGCTCCGCGGAAAGTACAAGCCTACTTTCACTCCGCACGTAGACTGTGGAGACAACGTCATCATCATCAACGCACAGAAGGTGGTGTTCTCCGGTAAGAAGGAGACAGACAAGGTGTACACCCGCTATACTGGTTATCCCGGTGGACAGCGTTTCAACACGCCCGCACAGCTCCGCACAAAGAAGGACGGCGCTGAGAGAATCATCCGCCATGCCGTAAAGGGTATGCTGCCTAAAGGCCCGCTTGGACGCAGCCTGATGAACAACCTCTTCATCTATGAGGGTACAGAGCACAAGCACGAGGCACAGCAGCCTAAATCAATTGATATTAACCAGTATAAATAAACAATAGGAACGATGGAAGTAGTTAATGCAATAGGTCGCCGTAAGAGTGCCGTGGCACGCGTTTACGTAAGCGAAGGAACAGGCAAGATTACGATCAACAAGAAGGACGTAACGGAATATTTCCCCTCAGCCATACTGCAGTATGTGGTTAAGCAGCCGCTGGAACTGCTCGAGGTTCTGGAGAAGTATGACATTAAGGCTAACCTCGACGGTGGCGGTTTCACAGGTCAGAGCCAGGCTCTGCGTCTGGCTATCGCTCGCGCACTGGTTAAGATCAACGCCGAAGACAAGAAGAACCTGAAGGACCATGGCTTCCTCACACGTGATGCACGTGCCGTTGAGCGTAAGAAGCCCGGTCAGCCGAAGGCCCGTCGTCGCTTCCAGTTCAGCAAGCGTTAATACCCACACATATTTATATATATACTATTATATATACAGTGTGGCGTATCGCTGTGGATAACACAGGCTGAAACGAAGCACGAATAAGTTTAGTATCTAAATCGCAGGGACCCGGGAGAAAATGAAGAGTGAAGAATGAAAAAAGAGGAATGAGGAACTTGCCGCTGCCGTTCACACGGTCATGCACATAGGCAATTCCTGATTGGACAACTAATCATCGGCCTCAGGCCGACAACTCATAATTCATGATACCGTTCCCGACTACCGTGTGGTTGGTTCTAAGAAAAAAGAATAAAAAAGAAAGTAAACAACAAAATTAAAGAAGAAAACAATGTCAAGAACAAATTTTGATATGTTGCTGCAGGCTGGCTGCCACTTCGGTCACCTGCGTCGCAAGTGGAACCCCGCAATGGCTCCCTACATCTACACAGAGCGTAACGGAATCCACATCATCGATCTCCACAAGACCGTAGCCAAGGTTGACGAGGCCGCTGAGGCCCTCAAGCAGATAGCCAAGTCAGGAAAGAAAATCCTGTTCGTCGCTACTAAAAAACAGACAAAGGAAATCGTTGCCGAGAAGGCAGCAAGCGTAAACATGCCTTACGTTATCGAGCGTTGGCCGGGCGGTATGCTCACCAACTTCCCCACAATCCGCAAGGCAGTGAAGAAAATGGCGAACATCGACAAGCTCATGGCTGACGGAACATACTCTAACCTCTCAAAGCGTGAGCTCCTTCAGGTGACACGCCAGCGCGCAAAGTTGGAGAAGAACCTCGGTTCTATCGCTGACCTGACCCGCCTGCCCTCCGCACTCTTCGTAGTGGACGTTATGAAGGAAGGCATCGCCGTTAAGGAGGCTAACCGTCTGGGTATCCCCGTGTTCGGTATCGTGGACACAAACTCTGACCCGAAAAACATCGACTTCATCATCCCGGCAAACGACGATGCAAAGGACAGCGTAGAGACAATCCTCGCTGCCTGCTGCGGAGCTATCGCCGAGGGTCTGGAGGAGCGCAAGGTTGAGAAGGCTGACGAGAACGCCGCTCAGGCTCAGGCTGAGGCCGAGGCTGCTGAGGCAGGCGAGGAGAAGCCCAAGCGCACCCGCAGAGCCCGCAAGGACGCTGAATAATCGGGAAAGACAATACGAATTTTATTATTAACGAATTTATCAAAGATAAGACTATGGCTGTATCAATGGCTGATATAAAGAAGCTCCGCACCATGACAGGTGCCGGTCTCGCTGACGTGAAGAACGCGCTGACAGAGGCTGATGGAGACTTCGACAAGGCTAAGGAAATACTTCGCGAGCGTGGACTCGCCATCGCTGCAAAGCGTAGCGACCGCGAGACTTCTAACGGTTGCGTGCTCGTGAAGGTGGCTGACAACTTCGGTGCTATTGTAGCCCTGAAGTGTGAGACCGACTTCGTTGCCAATGGAGCTGACTTCATCGCTCTTACACAGGCAATTCTGGACGCCGCTGTTGCAAACAAGTGCAAGACTATAGAGGAAATCAAGGGCCTCACGCTGGCTGACGGTCAGAACGTGGAAGACGCTGTTGCACAGCGTTCGGGTATCACCGGTGAGAAGATGGAGCTGGACGGCTACAACTATCTTGAGGGTGAGAACATCGAGGCTTACGACCACATGGGTAAGCACACTCTGGCCACAATGGTTCAGACAAACAAGCTCGCCGTAGATGCCGGTCACAAGGTTGCCATGCAGGTGGCTGCCATGAAGCCGGTAGCTTTGGATGAGGCGTCTGTTCCCCAGAGTGTAATCGACGAGGAGTACAATGTCGCTGTTCAGAAAACAAAGGAAGAGCAGGTTGAGAAGGCTGTTGTTGCCGCTATCAAGAAGGCCGGCATCAATCCTAACCTCGTTGACTCAGACGATCACATCGAGTCTAACATCAACAAGGGCTGGCTCACACGTGAGGAGGCTGACAAGGCTAAGGAAATCCGCGAGAAGACCGCTGCCGAGAAGGCTGCCAACCTGCCTGAACAGATGATCGAGAACATCGCTAAGGGCCGCGTTGCCAAGTTCTTGAAAGAGAACTGCCTCGTTGACCAGGAGTTCCAGTTCGGTGACGGTGACAAAATTACTGTTGCCGCATGGCTGAAGCAGCAGGACAGCGAGCTGAAGATCGTTGACTTCAAGCGCTTCACTCTCGTAGCCGAGTAAAAAAAGACTGGTTTGTGTTTCCGCGTTCCGCGGAGACATATCGGATAAGACAGAAAAGTCAGGAAGACAGCCGCAGGGCTTCACTTCCTGACTTTTCTATTTTGAGGAGTCTCCCGAGGAGCGGGGAGTGAGAAATGCTTCTGATGCAGAGACAAGGAATGAGGACTATTCTTTCTCCACGTTCCTCGGAAAACATTCCTTTCTGTCCGAAAACACATTGCTCTCTTCCCGAAAAAACTAAATATTATACAACATGAAGATATTTGCAACCGGAATGAACTATATCCAGCACAATAAAGAGCTGGATGGAGCGTTATATAAACCAGAGAGTCCTGTGATATTCATAAAGCCGGATTCCGCACTGCTTAAAGACGGGAAACCGTTTTTTATCCCCGATTGGCTGGGACAGATAGACTATGAGACGGAACTTGTGGTGCGCATCTGTCGTTTGGGTAAGAGCGTTCCGGAGCGTTTCGCCCACCGTTATTATGACGCCGTGACCGTCGGCATTGATTTCACGGCACGCGATTTGCAGAAGAAACTGCGTGAGGCACGGCTGTCATGGGACCTTTGCAAGGGCTTTGATGGTTCGGCCGCCATCGGCGAGTGGGTCAGCGTAGACAAGTTCCGCGACATTCAGGCGCTCCACTTTCATCTCGACATCAACGGACGTACCGTGCAGGAAGGCTGTTCGAGCGACATGCTTTTCCGGGTGGACGAGATAGTGTCGTATATGAGCCGTTTCTTTACACTGAAGACTGGCGACCTGCTCTTCACCGGAACACCGGCCGGCATCGGTCCGGTGAAGATTGACGACCATCTGGTCGGATATCTGGAAGATAGAAAAGTATTAGAATTTAACTGCAAATGATGAGAATACGTATCCTGATGATAGCCGCATTGATTGGCGGCACGTTGAAAACAGCCGCCCAAGGCTTCTTCAATCTGACTGCCGAGCAGGTCAGGATAGATTCTCTTCTGCCTTATTTTACATATATCCACGAACTTGAAGGCAATTATGCCGACTCCTCCTATACTGTTTCGATTGACTATCCCGAGTTTGTCACCATGACCCGGGCTGACATCGAGCGCTATCAACGGATTACTTCCGATACGCTGCCGGCCATGCCGAAGGTTTACAGCGGGCTTGCCGTGTCCCGGAAGAAAGGTTCGTTGGACATCGCTTTTGTGCCGCTGGTATTCCGTGACGGCAAGTATATGAAACTCGTCAGCTTCAAACTGACCGTCAAGGCAACGCCGCTGGAGACTTCCACAGGATTTTCTTCGGCTTCGGATTCTACTTTGGCGCAGCGCATCGGAAGCCATAACACCCGTCAGCGGCTGAATCCGGCCGACAGATATGCGGACCATTCAGTGTTGCGCAGCGGTAGCTGGGCCAAGATAAGAGTTCCCCGTAGCGGTGTGTTCCAGATTACGGACGATCTGGTGAGACAGGCCGGCTTTTCCGACCCGTCGCGTGTGAAGGTCTATGGCTACGGAGGAGAACTTCAGCCGGAGATTCTGACGGATGGCTATCTGCGTTCCACAGACGATCTGCAGGAAGTTCCGACCTGTGTTGTGGACGGGCGTCGGCTGTTCTACGCCAAAGGGCCTGTGTCATGGAATGTGGCCGGCAACCGCGTTCGCAATCCCTATTCGGACTACGGTTACTATTTTCTTACGGAGGGCGACGGTGCTCCCCTCGCTGTTGATGAACAGACGTTCGTCAATAGCTTCTATCCCGGTGACATTCATAAGAATTCCATTTATGAGGTTGACGATTTCGCGTGGTATCACAGTGGCCGCAATCTCTACGATGCCCGGACATTCAGTCCCGGCATGTCGCGCAGCTATACCGTCCCGGCAGCCGGAGCGGAGGGGAACGGCCGGCTTTATGTCGCACTTACGGCCGATGCCGCTTCAACAGCTCATGTCAGCATCAATGGCGTAACAGCCGGCAAGGTCACTGTGTCTGGCAGTACCACGGAATATATCAAGGCGCTGAGCGGAAGTGCCACATTTCGCGTCAGCAATATATCTTCTTCAAATACGATAACCATATCGCAGGCCTCCGGCGGTACAATGCGTCTGGACTATATCGCCATTCTCTGTGAAAATCCATGCGGCTCACCGAATATTCACGGTGCCGATTTCGCATCGCCGGAATTTGTCTATCGGATAACCAATCAGGATCACCATGCCGACGGCCCCGCCGATATGATAATCCTGCTGCCAACCAGCCAGAAACTGCGTGCACAGGCAGAACGTCTCAAGGAGTTGCACGAGACGCACGACGGAATGAGAGTGCGTATCGTTCCGGCCGACGAGCTGTTCAATGAATTCTCCAGCGGAACCCCCGACGCCACGGCCTACCGGCGTTATCTCAAGATGCTTTATGACCGTGCCGCAACAGAAGAGGACATGCCGCGCTATCTGGTGCTTTTCGGTGACGGCGTGTGGGACAACCGTATGCGCACTTCGTCCTGTCAGGGACTTTCGCCGGACGACTTCCTCTTGTGTTTCGAGAGTGAAAACTCGTTCAGTGCTACGGACAGCTACGTCGCCGAGGACTTCTTTTGTCTTTTGGACGACGGCGAGAGGATGCAGGAGCCGAACGGCAACTACCTCGGTAAGCCGGACGTAGCTGTGGGCCGTTTCCCCGTCCGCACGGAAGAAGAGGCCCGTACGATGGTCGACAAGATAGAGAACTATCTGACAAATAAGAACGCCGGCTCATGGCAGAACACGATTGTCATGATGGGTGACGACGGAAACGGAAATGTCCACATGAAGGCAGCAGACAACATAGCGAAGATGCTTGAAAAGGACAATCCTGCTTTTGACATCAAGCGTGTCATGTGGGATGCCTACGAACGCACGTCGTCAGCAACGGGCAACACCTATCCCGACGTGTCACGTCTCATAAGGCAGTATATGGCGAGTGGAGCTTTGATGATGAGCTATAGCGGTCACGGTTCCGCAAGCATGATTTCCCATGAGAAAGTCATTGATATCAACGATTTCCGTTCTATCTCGTCGGCCGGCCTTCCGCTTTGGGTCACGGCCTCATGCGACATTATGCCATTCGATAGTCAGGAAGACAATATCGGCGAGGCCGCGCTGTTCAATAAGAACGGCGGTGCCGTAGCTTTCTTCGGAACGACCCGCACGGTATATACGGACAGGAACGAGCGCATCAACACTGCTTTCACTAAAGAACTGTTCGACGTGACGTCCGACGGTAGCCGCAACTCCATCGGCGAGGCTGTCCGACTGGCCAAGAACTCCCTTGTGACAACTATGCCGGGTTCCGGAACCTATCCGGATGCTTCTGTCAACAAGATTCATTATGCTCTTTTGGGCGACCCGGCTCTCCGTCTTGCCATCCCCAAGCTGACAACCGTGATAGACCGTATCAACGACACGCCTGTCGACACGGACACACCAATGCAGCTTAAGGCCGGCATGCAGGTCCGGGTTGAAGGTCATGTTGAGCAGGACGGACAGAAGGCTTCGGGATTCAACGGAATCATTTCGACAAATGTCCGTGACGCCATCCAGACCATCGAGTGCCGTTTGAACAACACGAGTTCAGACGGGGCCTCCACGAAATTCGTCTATCAGGACCGTCCGAACAGCATCTTCAAGGGTAACGATGCCGTCCGTGACGGAGACTTCTCGTTCTCTTTCATAGTTCCTAAGGATATCAGCTACAGCGACGAACCGGGTCAGATGATTGTCTTTGCCGTCAGTGACGATCATTCCATGACAGCCCACGGCCATACTGAAAATATCGTTCTCAACGGCTCGACCGACTTCAATCCTGACGAAAAGGGGCCGTCGATATACTGCTATCTGAACTCGCCGTCGTTCACGAATGGCGACAGGGTCAACTCCACTCCATATTTCTATGCCGAGATTAATGATGATGACGGAATCAACGTAGCAGGTGGCGGAATCGGCCACGACCTCCAGCTGATTATTGACGGAGACCAGTCAACAACATATACGCTCAACGACTATTTCGCGTTCGACTTCGGTTCCTACCGCAGCGGCCGTGTCGGTTTCAGCGTCCCGCGTCTTGCGCCCGGCGACCACAAGCTTCTATTCCGTGCCTGGGATGTTCTCAACTATTCATCCACGGCCGAACTTGCATTTACCGTTGTGGAAGGAAAGGAGCCGAGCATCGTGGACGTTGACTGCTATCCCAATCCCGCGACGACCTCAACAACATTCCGCATCGTCCATGACCGCATAGGCAGCAATGTCTGTGCCATGCTCGACATCTTCGATATGTCCGGCCGCCACCTGTGGTCGCAGGAAACCGATGCCGTTCCGTCGGACAACACCATGACCGTCGGTTGGAATCTCACCATGGGCAACGGCAGCCGTCTTGGAACCGGAGTCTATCTCTATCGCGTGCGTCTCAACTGTGAGGGCGGCAGCTATGTGTCAAAAGCAAAGAAACTCATCATCCTGAGCAATAAATAACAGCTTTTCGGCGTTTAAAGAATTGTAGTCCCGAGGACTTCACCGTTGCATATATAAACACGTATATATATAAACATAGCCAATGAAGAATAATTTCAGATTAATATCGATAATCGTTTGTCTCTTCGCCGCTCTCGTCGTATCGGCACAGGACAAGAAGAGTCAGTTCAATCCCGTTGACCATGCCGTAATCTCCCAGACAATAGCCCCCGACGCCCGTAGCGCCGGTATGGGTGACGTGGGAGCGGCCACAGACCCAGATGTCAATTCCCAATTCTGGAATCCGGCTAAATATCCTTTCTGCATAAGTCGCGCCGGTGTGGCGCTCAACTATACCCCGTGGCTCCGCCAGCTTGTCAACGACATCGACCTCGCCTACGTGGCCGGCTACTACCGCATAGGAGACTACAGTGCCGTGTCCGGTTCAATACGCTATTTCTCACTCGGCGAGGTGATGACGTCGTTGGACGAAAATGCCATGACGGTCAAGCCATACGAAATGTCGCTCGACGTGGCCTATTCGCTTATGCTCAGCGAGACGTTCTCGCTGGCCGCCGGCATACGCTGGATATATTCCGACCTGCGGTATGATTATACGGAGGATTCAGCACCGGCATCGGCCTTTGCCGCCGACCTGGCCATGTACTACAACAACTATCTCAATATCGGCAGCCGCGAGTGTCAGCTCGGACTTGGTCTGAACCTAAGCAACATCGGTAGCAAGATTTCCTATTACGGTGACGACCGCAGCCAGTTTCTTCCGGCCAACATGCGTATCGGCGCTTCGCTGATGGTTCCCGTGGACGAGTACAACCGCTTCACCATTGCCGCCGACGCCAACAAACTTCTTGTCCCCACCGTTCCGAAGCAGAACGAGGGCGAGAGTGCCGCCGACTATCAGGATCGCGTCATCCGCGAATACAGTGACGTAGGAGCCTTTTCCGGCATATTCAAGAGCTTTAGCGACGCCCCCGGCGGTTTCAAGGAAGAACTTCAGGAAATCCAGTGGAGTGTCGGAGCGGAATATATTTATCACGACCAGTTCTCAATCCGCGCCGGATATCACCACGAGAGCGAGAACAAGGGCAACCGCAAGTATTTCACCGTTGGTGGCGGCTTCCGCATGAATGTCTTCTCGCTCGACGTCGGCTACGTCATCTCTACAGCCCAGAGCAATCCTCTCGACCAGACCCTGCGCTTCTCCTTGGCGTTCGATATGGACGGCATAAAGGATCTGTTCAGTAGGAGATGATATTGATTGGGATAAAGGAGGAACAGCTAATAATTCAAAACAAAGAATCAATATAAAATGAATATAAGGGTTGGCTTCGGTTTCGATGTTCACCGCCTCGTCGAGGACCGTGAACTTTGGATGGGCGGAATAAAGATTGACCATAGTCTCGGTCTGTTGGGCCACAGTGACGCCGACGTGCTCATCCATGCCATCTGCGACGCACTTCTTGGAGCGGCCAATATGCGTGACATCGGCTATCATTTCCCCGACACATCGGCGGACACACTCGACATCGACAGCAAGATACTTCTCCGCAAGACCGTCGGCCTCATTGCCACAAAGGGCTATACCGTCGGCAACATCGACGCTACAATCTGCGCCGAACGTCCCAAGATGAATCCCCACATACCGGCCATGAAGGCTTGTCTGGCTGAAGTCATCGGCACCGACGAAGACAACATCTCCATCAAGGCCACCACGACCGAACGTCTCGGCTTCACCGGACGCGAAGAGGGTATCAGCGCGTATGCGACGGTGCTGATATCGAAGGATGAAGGTTGAAAGCAATGTAGATTGGGAGAAGCTAAAGGTTGAAAATACATTAATTGGAATATATATGGCCGGTGGCTACACTATATGTTTGTGTGTAGCCGCCGGTCTTTGTTTTTTAAAAGCGGAAAGGTTTTCCGAAAGTTTCCTTTAAAACCGGAAAGATTTTGGAAAAGTTTCCGTTTTTAGGGGAAACATTATTGCAAAGTATTTTTGTGGGCAGAAAGTTGAAAATTACCAGACATCATCCTTTTGACTGAATGGCTACGACCCGTTTTTGTCCGTTTTACCGATTTTATTTAATAATAAATCAGTTTTCTTCGCAAAAAATTTGGTGGAACGGGAAAAAGTTACTACCTTTGCACCGCAATTCGGGAACGGAGAGCGCGTGAGGCTCCTTAGCTCAACTGAATAGAGCATCTGACTACGGATCAGAAGGTTGCAGGTTTGAATCCTGCAGGAGTCACAAAGAGAGACTTTCGGGTCTCTCTTTTTTATTTCATAGCCCGTATGGCGTTGCCGTAGGTCTTGCGGTGTGGCATCCAAATCATATAATAACAATCCGGCAGAATCTTTTTGTGCACCCATATCCATACCGGCATTCGCCGAAATGATGGCCGGGACATACTAAAAACGCCACCACTCGTCAACGAGCAGTGGCGTTCAAAGCCTATGTTAAAATGAATAATCATTTTATTTTGGTTCTCGGTCGGAAGTCTGCCGCCATCACTTATGGCCTGCATGACGTCCGTGGCCGATACTAACCTTTTCTTCGAAAGTTAAGGGAACCTCACGGTTGCCTCTGTTATCCACATTTGAAACTTTCTTTTTACCAATAACTAAAAACCTAAAACTATAAATATTACTACTAACCTAAAACAATCTATTAACCTTTTGACGATGCAAAGGTACGACGATTGAGCGGACCAACAAATATTTTGGGTATGCAAAATGAATAAAATCGTATCATTCTTGACGTAAATCAAAGGCTGTTTGCGCACACAACAACAAAAAACAGGTGTTTTTATTGGGAAATGCAACGGACGGGGATTGCGGTTTATGCGTGTAAACGCAATAATGCGAAAGCGCAAAGATTCATCACGATGGAACATATATGTCGGCCCGCACCTTCGCGACTCCGCGCCTTTGTGTTTACGTCATATCGGCAGACAGTGTCCTCTGCTTATAAACTAATGTAAACGTAGAGCCCAAAAAACTTTCCATACACTTCGTGAAGTCGGATTTTTGCACTATCTTTGCATAAGATAGGCTGCGCTCGGCATATAGAAAGTGAACTTTCATAGCACTCGTTTGCACTATCTTTGTATAAAACATATCACGCCCAATGAGAGTACTCATAGTCAACAAGAGCGAGAGCACGGGTGGGGCGGCCGTGGCGGCACGGCGGCTCATGGATGCGCTCAACAACAACGGAGTAAAGGCACGCATGCTCGTGGCCGAAAAAGAGTCCGACAACATCACCGTCTCGGGACTGTCACGGCGCTGGCGGCTCCGCTGGCACTTCCTGTGGGAACGGCTGGTCATCTTTTTCAGGCTTTATTTCTCGCGCGACAGGCTCTTCGAAATAGACATCGCCAACAGCGGAACCGACATTACCGACACGCGGGAGTTCCGTGAGGCCGACGTTATACACCTGCATTGGGTCAATCAAGGCATGCTTTCGCTCAACGGCATACGCCGGATCCTCGACTCGGGAAAACCCGTGGTGTGGACCATGCACGATCTATGGCCGGCATCGTCCATCTGCCACTACGCCCGCGGATGCGGCATGTTCAAGAGTAGCTGCCGGCGCTGTCCGCTGCTGCCCGGAGGTGGCGGTGACAACGACCTGTCCGCAAAGGTGTGGCGGAAGAAGATGCGCATGCTCAGCGATCGCAGTGTCTACTACGTTGCGTGCAGCAAGTGGCTGGCCGGAGAGGCCCGACGCAGTGCTTTGCTCCGCGGCCAGCATGTCACCGACATACCCAATGCCATCGACACCAGTGTCTTCCGCCCGACAGACCGTGCCGTCGCGCGCCATCTGCTGGGGCTGCCCGAAGACAGCCGTCTGATTCTTTTCGTATCGCAGCGTGTGACAGACCGCCGCAAGGGTATGGACTATTTTGTTGAGGCTCTGGCCCGTATTGCGGAGGCGAATCCCGAACTTGCCGCCGGAACATGCGTCGCCGTGCTTGGCGGCCATGCCGAGGAGGTGGCCTCGCAGTTGCCCATGAAGGTGATTCCGTTGGGCTATGTGAGCGACGAACACCGCATAGTCGACATCTACAATGCCGCCGACGTCTTTGTCCTGCCGTCCCTTGAGGACAATCTTCCAAACACAATCATGGAGGCGATGGCCTGCGGCGTTCCCTGCGTAGGCTTCCGCATCGGCGGCATACCGGAGATGATAGACCACCTCCGCAACGGATATGTCGCCGCATATCGTGATTCCGCCGATCTTGCCTCAGGCATCACCTGGGTGCTCGGCCACGAGAACACCGAAGGATTGCGCCGCGCTGCCGTTTCGAAAGTCGCCTCAAGCTATTCCCAGCAGATTGTCGCCCTCAAATACATAGAGGTCTACAATCATGCCATGGCGCAGAAACACTACCGGATTTGATGCGGATGCACATTATATATGATATGGTTCCATACTGTATATAATGCCATCCTATACTGTATATAATGTCATTCCACATCGTATATAACACCATTCCATATTGTATATGATAACATTCACCATCGTCACCATAACATATAATGCCGCCGGTTGCCTGTCCCGCACGCTTGACAGTGTGCTCCGTCAGACGTGGCCGTACGTCAGCCACATCATCGTTGACGGCGCGTCGTCCGACGACACCGTAGCCATTGCCGAGGACTACGCCCGGCGCTCCGATGTTTCGGGCTGCGGCCACAAGGTCTTAATCACCTCCGAGCCGGACCGCGGGCTTTATGACGCAATGAACAAAGGGCTTCAGCGCGCTACAGGCGACTATGTCCTGTTCCTCAACGCGGGCGATTTCTTTCCCTCCGACGACACCATAGAAACTGTCATAAGGCGAGGAAAGCTCGAAGAAACTCCATCGGAAGAATGGCCGGCAGTGCTCTATGGCGACACCGACATCGTTGATGGCGATGGCCGTTACCTCCGTCCGCGTCGCCTGCGACCGCCCCGTCGCCTGACATGGCGGTCGTTCATGCAGGGCATGCTGGTATGCCATCAGGCTTTCTACGCCCGGACGGACATTGCCCATGAAATCCCATACAATCTCCGCTATCGCTATTCGGCCGACGTCGATTGGTGTATCCGGGTCATGAAAGAAGCCCGCCGACGCCGTCTGCCGCTCGTCAATGTGGACCAGACAGTGGCCTGCTATACCGAAGAGGGCCAGACCACGCTTCATCATCACGACTCCCTTCGCGAACGTTACCGCGTCATGGTGAACCACTACGGCCATCTTGCGACCCTGCTGATGCACTGCTGGTTTGTTGTCAGGGCCAAAATCTATTGAAGGAACGCCTTTCTTGGTGCCGGATCAGGTTCTTATCTAATATAAATCGCATGCTTGACGTTGAATAAGCATGCGATTTCTTTGTCTCCAATCCTATTTCTATAATTCTGCTCCTGCCCCTCTTTCAGCGTCTCAAAAACGTGCCGACCTTGTCCTGATAGTCTTCCGGATTGTCGTGGAAAGAGCGGGCGTGGCCCGTTCCGCGCGTAATCATGACCTCCTTATATCCAGGTTTGGCCGTATAGAGAGGTTTCAGCATCCACGTCGGCACGAATTTGTCGGCATCGCCATGGATGAAGAGCATCGGCCGTCGGCATTGGCTGACCTTATGCAAGGGCGACGCCTCGTTGAAACTCCAGCCGTATTTCATCTTGCATAGCATTCCTGCAACCGGTATGATGGGGAAAGCCGTCAGTCCGAACTGTTCCTTCAGCTGTACCGTAAATTCGTCGGCTACGCTCGTATAACCGCAGTCTTCTACAAAACGGTTGATGTATGGTGGCAGTTTCTCGCCTGCCACGCACATTGTAGTGGCAGCGCCCATGGATACGCCATGCACGACCATTTGTGTCTTACAAACGCTGTCGCGGAAAAGTTCTTCCGCCACCTCCGTCCACCGGATTACGTCCAGCCTGTCGAGCCATCCCATCTGTATCGCGTCGCCGTCGCTGAGACCGTGGGCGTGGAGGTCAGGCATGAGGATGTTCCAACCCAAATCGTGCTGATACATCCGTCCGAGATAGAGGAATTTGACAGCGCAGTCCTTATATCCGTGCACGATGACCGCCGTCCTCCCGTGCGCCCCGTCGGCGCGGGCATAGAGAGCGTGGTGGCGTTCGCCTGTCGGCATGACAACAAACGTGTCTCTCAGCAGCCCGCCGCTGCGCATACTGTCTGTCCATTGGCGCATGTCGGGATATTCACAGAACAGCTGTGCGTAGGCGCTGTCCATGTCATGGCGGTTGGGGTCGGGCGTGAGTGCGTATGAAAGCAGATAGAAGCTGCTTCCGACAACGGCGGCTGTGACGACAACGACCACCGCCGCTATGGCATAAAGAATCCTTTTCATGTTTTTATCCTCCTTTCATCAGCCCTTTGTCCGGGCACTTGTTTTTCTTTCCGGTTTGTCGGCCTCAACTGTTTGTGTAGTTTTCGGCCTGCCGTTCAGATTCCGTCAGCCCAGAATCTGGGCCGCATGGTCCTTTACCTTTATCTTCTTCGGCTCGATGATTCGCTCTATGGTGCCGTCTTCGGCGATGATGAACGTCGTACGGAACGTTCCGAAATACTTCCGGCCGTACATGCTTTTCTCACCCCATACGCCGAACTGGTCGGCCAGAGCGTGTTCCGTATCGGCGATGAGGTGGAACGGCAGTTCGTTCTTGGCGATGAATTTCTGATGTGATTTCTCGTCGTTGATGCTCACACCGACAATCTCATAGCCCGCACTGCGTAGAGCTTCATAGTTGTCGCGAAGGTTGCAGGCCTGACTTGTACATCCCGAGGTCATGTCCTTCGGGTAGAAATAGAGCACCAGTTTCTTGCCTGCGAAGTCGCTCAGTTTCACTTCCTGTCCGTTTTCGTCGCGCCCGAGAATTTCCGGCGCCTTGTTTCCTGTTTCCATTATCATTATTGTTTTTGTTTATGTGTACTGTTGTTTTTGTTCATGTATGCTGCTGTCTTGCTTTATGCGTACTGCAAATATACATCACATTCTCTGAAAGCGTATGGGTTTTAGGATTATGTAACGTCATTTAGGAGTTTTATTTGGGAGTTGGAGGAGGTTTGTCCGGGAATTTGATGAGTCATATCTGAGAGTTAATCGGTTAGAGGGGCAAGAAGTTAAGCCGAATGTAGCATAAAGGCATGAAAAAAGCCACGTCTTCCGCCATCCGCAGTACAAGAGTCCCGCGCGATGTGCGGAAGACGTGGCTTCCGTCAGCTCCTTCATCCCGTTTTCAGAGCCACTCCAACGCCTTTTCTATCTCCTCTTTCATGTTTTTGTTCGAGGTCGTGCCGATGTTCTTGAACGTCAGGCGTCCCTCTCGGTCGAAGACGAGATAGGTCGGTATGCCCTGCGACTCATGCTTATTGAGGATATAGCTGTATTGTTCTTTGGTCAGATAATAGTGGTCGCCGTCGATGCTGCCAATCATTTTCTGCCATGTGTCGGCCGGTGATGTAGGTCCGGTGAGATAGATGAAGACCACGTCCTCGTTCTTAAGCTCCTCTTTCAGCGGCTTCATCTGACTATGGCCGGCTTTGCACGGACCGCACCATGTGGCCCAGATGTCCACCACGACGGCCTTTCCCTTATATTTGTCGAGTATCGTCGCGAGAATGTTCTCCGGCTTCACGTCGTCCAGTTCATGGAAGAATACATTGTCACGGCGCGCCGGCTCCTCCTGAAGCTGCTTGTCCTTGGCGCGTTTTTCTGCTACCAATGAGCTCAGTGCGGTGTCGGTTATGGTAGCCTCGGCGGATGCGTCGAGAGATAGTTTGCGTGCCGCTTCCGACCGTACCGCCGTCAAGGGCAGCAGGAGCAGCAGGGAAATGATTGGAATCTTTGTTTTCATAAAAAGTTTTGATTGTAATTGCAGGTTTGATAAATGTGCCTGTTATGATTATGTTGCGTGTCAGCCGTCAGTACAACCGCGCGCAGCGGAATCCATCTTCCGGGCGCGGCGGATGTCGCTTGGCATGCACAAAGATAGGACTTTTCCCATATATAACGAACAAAACGGGACGGAAAACGTCTCCGTAGCGCTATTTCTGTCTTTTTTCAGCGGCACAGCGCGGTGTGGCAATAAAAGGTTTGTGTGCTGGAAAAAGCCTTAAAGTGACAAAAGCGTTAGAATAAGCCCCTTGTCAGTGTGCTTATTCTAACGTTTTTGTCACTTTAGTTGAATTTTGTTGTGTCTTCGCAGAAGAAAGGCGGCACTCGACACGTGTTGATTAGCTTGCGAATAATCAGTGAGCAAGCTCCCATCGTGTCTGCTTGCATTATCTTTGCAAAAGAATAACATATTATGATTATGAAAATAGATGCACTTTTAAAAGAACAGGTATTGCTCCGCATGAAAAATGTTGGTGGACGACCGACACGATTCCGGCAGGCTACATGGTTCTGCCGCGGAGGCTCTATCTCGACACATTCTACATGATGGTCACGCAGCGCGACATAAAGCGTGGAGTGATACTCATGGGGCCGCGTCGCGTCGGCAAGATGGTCATGCTCTACCATACGATAGACAGGCTGATAAAAGAGGGGACAAGTTTACAGAAGATTATCTGTCTGTCCATCGACACGCCGATATATGACAACATCTTGTTTCAAATGGATTTCCTGCTTGTGGTGTCTGTTCTGCCGCGACAGGACCTTGCGTTTGCATTATCCCCGTCCCGGCAAAATAATCTCGCATAATGTGCGTTAAATCTAAAGCGAGGCAACATATCTCTGCTGCTATACCGTATATGAAAATAATCCGACTTGACCGCCGCATACTGCGTATTGCAGTACCTTCAATAGTGTCGAACATCACCGTGCCGCTGCTCGGCCTCGTTGACGTAGCCATCGTGGGCCATCTTGGCGACGCCGCATATATCGGTGCCATAGCCGTCGGCTCGATGACGTTCAACCTCATCTACTGGATATTCGGTTTTCTGCGAATGGGCACCAGCGGCATGACGTCGCAGGCTTTCGGACGCCGTGACATGACGGGTGTCATGCAGCTGCTTGTGCGTTCGGTGGCCGTAGCTCTCGCGGTGGCGCTGATGCTGATTGCGGGTCAGTGGGGGTTGGAGTGGCTTATGGTGCGTCTGATGAAGCCCACGGCCGATGTTGAGCCGCTGTCACGTGTTTATTTCTCCATCTGCGTATGGGGTGCGCCCGCCGTGCTGGGACTTTACGGGCTGATGGGATGGTTCGTCGGCATGCAGAACACGCGCATACCTATGTTCGTCTCCATCATGCAGAACGTTGTCAACATCTGTGCGAGCCTTACGCTCGTCTACGGTCTGGGCCTGCGTATAGAGGGCGTGGCCATGGGCACGGTCATCGCCCAGTATGCCGGTCTGGCCGCTGCCGCCGTGCTCCTGCTGCGCCATCACGGCCGGCTGGGGCGCTATATGGTGTGGACAGGCGTGCTGCGGCGGAGCGAACTGAGCCGTTTCTTCACCGTCAACCGCGACATCTTTCTGCGGACGCTCTGTCTTGTGGCCGTCAATCTCTATTTCACTTCGGCAGGAGCGCGTCAGGGGGCGGTCATTCTGGCTGTCAACACTGTGCTCATGCAGCTCTTCCTGCTCTTCTCCTACGTCATGGACGGCTTCGCCAATGCCGGCGAGGCGCTCGGCGGACGGTACTACGGAGCGCGCAACGGCGTGGCTTTCCGCGACACCGTCAGGCGGCTTTTCCTTTGGGGGCTGCTGATGGGCGTGGCCTTTACCGTTGTCTATGCCGTCGGCGGAACACCGTTCCTGCGCCTGCTCACCGACGACGAGGCTGTCATCAGTGCCTCATCCTGCTATTTTCCGTGGGCGCTTGTCATTCCGCTGTGCAGCATGGCCGCCTTTGTCTGGGACGGCATCTTCATCGGTGTCACCGCCACACGTGGCATGCTTGTGTCACTTGCCATATCCGCCGCCATCTTCTTCGCTGTCTTCTTCGGCCTCCATCCGTCGTTCGGCAATCATGCCCTGTGGCTCGCCATGACGCTCTATCTCGCTTCGCGCGGCGCCGTCCAGACGGTGATATACCGCCGGAAGATTGCCGGGAGGATATAGTGGCCGCGGGGAAGAGGTGGAATGGAATCCAAAAATCTTATAAAAAATTTAGAATGGAATCCAAAAATCTTATAATAATTTTGGATTTTGGTTGTTTGTGTATGCTTGTTCGGGATTCGTTTTGTTGCGACAACTGCGTCGGAACGGGACAGTGTCCGGGATGTAAGACGGGGGGATAATTATCTTTATCCATTATTGTCTTTATGGAACTTCTCTTTATTTTTCTTAAAATATTGGTTATTTACGTTGTAGGTCCTGCCGTAGGAATCTGCTGAAAGGTAAATCTGAGTATAGAATAGACGTTCGGATAAGAACACGGCTATTTCATTTAGGCAATGGAATGTACAAAACAGCTTTTATTACATGGCCCGCGTAACAGTGTTACACGGGCCATGTAACGATATTACGCGGCTCATGTAACGGTGTTACACGGGCCATGTAACATTGAGATGCTAAATGAAATAGCCGTGGGATAAGAATAAAAACAACGTGAAAGTTTATTGTTGGTGGTGAAAAACTTTTGCTTTGTGCGATAATTGTATTATCTTTGTAAAATCAACATATATGTTTATGAATACGGACATGATACATGCAACAAAAATGAATATCCCTATGCGAAATATTCGAAAACTCATATTGGCGGCCGTTTTGCTTTTGCCTCTGAATGTCGCCGCACAGACATACACGGCATTGTGGGCACAGGAGCAGGCTGCCGAGAAAAAGGACCTGCCGAAGACACAGCTTGACGTGCTGCGGAAGATTGCCGCGAAGGCTGCCGGTGAAAAGGCATACGGCCAACTGATGAAAGCCGAACTGAAGAGCATGGCCGTTGAGTCAGGCGTGTCGCCCGACTCGCTCATGCCTGCTTTGCGGCGCATGGAGACACGTGAACGGATGGAGGCGGATGATGTGGCCAAGGCTGTCTATGCCGCCGTGCTGTATAGAATATACACGGATAATGCTCGCCAGATAGGCGAGGGGAGCGACACTGCGGCCGCGCGCTACCGGCGTCTGGCGATGGCCGTTCCGGAGAAGCTGGCCGCAGCAAAGGGTTCCGATTATGAACCGCTGGTTGAACGCGGATATAACGCCTCGGTCTTCGGTGGCGACATGCTCAGCGTGGTGGGCTATGAGGTAGAGGACTTCATGACCATGTGGAAGTGGTATAAGACTGCCGGCATGCGTCCGGCGGCCTGTATATCGGCTCTTGAGCTGTTGCGTCATGACCGTCCGTCGGGCGTAAAGAGGCATAAACAGTCGGAATATATCAACTCGCTTGATTCCATAATTCATGTCTATGAGGACCTTGACGTAGTCTGTGAGGCTGCCATCGAGCGTTATGACTACATGCAGGAGTGCACCGACGTGACTGCGGAAGACAAGGTCGCATTCATACGTCGTGCCCTCGACAAGTGGGGCGGATGGCAGCGGGCAAATTATCTGCGCAATGCCGAGCGCGGGCTGACGGCGTCGCAGTTTGCCGCACATGTGGGAAAGCGTAACGTCGTGCCGGGCGAAAACCAGATAGTGAAGCTGTATGACTTGCGCAACATCACGTCGCTGACTATGAACGTCTATCGCGCGGCTGTGGGTGGCGACTATAAGGGCTCGCCCCAGAACGCCAATGACTATCGTCGGCTGAAACCGATGCTGACGGCTATGCCCGACCGTCGTCAGACACGCGCATATATGGCGCGCCCCGACTGGCAGACGTTTGAAGACTCGCTGACGCTCGGCCCGCTGCCAGTGGGCGTCTATATGCTGGAGATCCAGACCGTGCCGGCCACGATGACGGAGCGCCGGATGTTCTACGTGAGCGATGTCTATTGCATGGCCAATCCCCTGCCTGGCGACTCGATGCGCTATGTGGTGGTTAGCGCAACCACGGGACAGCCGCTGTCCGGGGCCAAGGTCAGAGTGAAGGGCATTGGCCGCAGACAGGCTGCCGCCGCAGTCACGCTGATGTGTGACGCCGACGGAGAGGCCGTCTGCAAGCTGTCGGACGCCAGCTACGGCCATGAGATATTCGCATATACGGATAAGGACAAGGCCTCTCCCGTGTGGACAGGATACGACAACTATAGCTATAGCGACCGGCGGAACAGCCGCGAGTCGACCAGCGTGTTCACCGACCGCCGCATCTATCGTCCCGGTCAGACGGTCCACGTGGCGGCCGTTGTCTATGAGCCTGCCGGCGCGGTGGACCACAAGGCCGTGAAGGGAAAGAACGTGAAAGCCTTTCTGCGTGACGCCAACTATAAGATTGTGGAGGAACGCGAGCTCACTACCGACTCGTACGGTACGTGCTCAACCGACTTCACCCTGCCCATGGGTGTGCTCAACGGCGTGTTTACGGTTCAGGTGAACGGCTCGTCGTCGTCGGTCCGTGTTGAAGAATATAAGCGTCCCACGTTCCGAGTGGAGTTCCCCAAAGTGAACGAGAAATATAAAAACGGCGACACGCTGATGGTCAAGGCCCGCGCCACGACATACGCCGGCGCTCAGGTTCAGGGTGCTGCCGTCCGATATACCGTAAAGCGCAACACGTCATTGTGGTGGCGCAGTAGCAGTATATATAATAAGGTGTCGTCCTATTATCCCGGTTCATCCGAAACCATATTCACCGGAACCGCCGTGACCGGAGCCGACGGCACTTTTGTAGTCGACGTGCCCATGGTCCTGCCAGCCGATGCCGATGCCGGCAGCCGGTTGCCGTTGTTCTATGACTTTGTGGTTGAGGCCGACGTTACCGATGCCGGCGGCGAGACCCGCAGCGGCAGCATGAGCATACCGCTTGGAAGCCGCACCACTGTGCTTGCGAGCGATATTCCGGAACAGATTCTGGCCGACAGTCTCAGGACGCTGACGTTCACTCTCCGCAATGCGGCCGGCATCAATGTCGATGCTGACGTGCGTTTTCGTATCGGCGACGGCGGCGAGTGGAAGACAGTCCGCACGGACAGCGCATATACTTTCGACGGCTGCCTCACTTCGGGCAAGCACCGTCTCGTGGCCATCTGCGAGACCGACACGCTGGAGCAGGACTTCGTCGTTTTCGGCCTTGACGACACCGTGCCACCCACCGATACCCGCGACTGGTTCTACGTTTCGGATGAGTCATTCCACGCAGACGGTCGTCCCGTGACGGTTCAGGTGGGTTCGTCCGACAAGGATGTCCACGTTATATACACCATAGTGTCGGGCAACACCGTCTTAGAGAGCGGACGCACCGACATCAGCAATGCCCTGATCAACCGCAAGTTTACATATAAGGAAGCCTATGGCAACGGTCTGAAGATGGTTTTCGCATGGGTGAAGGACGGCAAGCTCTATACTCATGATGTAGCCTTGAGGCGTCCCGTGCCCGACAAACAGTTGAAGATGAAGTGGACGACGTTCCGCGACCGTCTCACTCCCGGTCAGAAAGAGGAGTGGCGCCTGACCGTTGTCAAGCCCGACGGAACGCCGGCCGACGCCATGTTGATGGCTACGCTCTACGACAAGTCACTCGATCAGATAGCCCGCCATGACTGGTATTTCAGTCCTTCAGTGTGGCTCAACCTGCCGGCTATGTGGATATTAAGTCCCAATACCAATATCGTCACTATGTTCGGAATGGCGTCGTGGAAGTCGCTTTCGTGGAAATCGTTTGCTCCGAGCCGCTTCGACCACAGCCTTTTCCCCGGCTCCTATTATGGAATCGCGACAGCGATGCGGACGACAAACCGGCTGATGTACAGCAAGAGTGAGATGATCAAAAATGATTCGGGTGTGTTGGCCGAAAAGGAAAGCGCCACAGATGAGGCTATCGTCGTGGGTTCTGTCTCCGCAGCGGCAAAGATGAGAAGCACTTCCGGTATGGCAGAAGGCTCGGCGGTCCCCACAGAGGAGAAGGCTATGGCCGGCGGTGGCGGCGACGAAACCGGCGGACAGGAGGTGCAGATGCGCGAAAATCTCGAAGAGACGGCGTTCTTCTATCCGGCTCTGCTTACGGACAAGGACGGCTCCGTGGCCCTTTCGTTCACGCTTCCGGGCAGTCTCACGACATGGCGGTTCATAGGAATGGCCCACACGGCCGATATGTTCAACGGAATAATCGGCGGCGAGGTAGTGGCCTCAAAGGACGTCATGGTCCAGCCCAACGTTCCGCGTTTCGTACGTGTGGGCGACAAGGCACAGATACAGGCACGCATATTCAACACTGGAAATGACGCGGCCAGGGGTAAGGCCCGAATGGTTCTGGCCGACCCGGAAACAGACCGTGAGGTCTATTCCCAGTCGTTCGACTTCAATGTCAGCCCTGACAGCACGGCCGTTGTAACGTTCAGCTATACTCCCGACGGCGCAAACAGTCTGCTGGTGTGCCGCATCACGGCGGCCGGCAAGACGTTCAGCGACGGCGAACAGCACTATCTTCCTATACTTCCCGATGGTGAGCAGGTGACGGTGACGGTGCCGTTCACGCAGAACGGACCTGGCACTAAGTCCGTTGACATCTCCAAGATGTTCCCCGCCAAGAGCCACGACGGCCGACTGACGGTTGAATATACCAACAATCCGGCGTGGATGATGGTTCAGGCGCTGCCTTCGATGGGTACGCCGCGTGACGACAATGCTGTCGATCAGGCCACAGCGCTCTATGCCAACACTATTGCCGGAAGCATTGTGAATGCCAATCCTGCGGTGAAGACAACGTTCGACCGCTGGCGTATGGAGTGTGGCGTGGAGACCTCGCTCATGAGCAGTCTCGAAAAGAACGCCTCGCTGAAGGATATCGTGCTCGCCGAGACGCCATGGGTGGCCGACGCCGGCCGCGAGACGGAACAGAAACAACGGCTCGCTGACTTTTTCAACGAGTCCATGACGGCCAATCGCAGTGCCATGGCCGTTGACAAACTGGCCCGGCTGCAGTTGTCGGACGGCTCGTGGAGCTGGTGTCCGGGAATGGACGGAAACATGTATATGACGGTGGAGATAGCACAGATGCTCGTTCGTCTGAATGCTATGACAGGCACACAGCAGGCCACAAAGAAGATGCTCGCGTCGGCTATCAACTATATGGACAAGGAGATTGTGAAAGACGTGGAGCAGATGAAGAAGGACGAACGCAAGGGCATTAAGCCTTCGTTCCCCGGCGTCATGACACTTCAGTATCTTTACCTCAGGGCCGTCGACGGACGCAGCCAATCGGCATCGGTGCGGTCGGCATGCAACTATCTCATCGCCCTGCTGAAGAAAGATATCGTCGGTCAGACAATCTATGAGAAGGCGCTGACCGCCATCATCCTTGCCAGGCACGGAGAGGCGCAGAAGAGCCGCGAGTATGTCAGGAGCCTAAAGGAATATACGGTATATACCGAGGAACTGGGACGCTACTATGACACCAGCCGTGCGTCGTATTCATGGCGTGACTATCGGATTCCTACCGAGGTGGCGGCCATCGAGGCCATAGCCACCGTTATGCCCGAAGACCGTCAGACCGTCGACGAGATGCGCCGCTGGCTGCTCCAGCAGAAGCGCACTCAGGCTTGGGACACACCGGTGAACAGTGTCGATGCCGTCTATGCGTTCCTCTTCGGCAACATGAAAGAGCTGTCGGCACGTGAGCAGACCGAGCTTGCCATTGATGGGAAGAAGCTCGCCACGCCCGAGGTTACTGCCGGACTGGGATATGTCAAGACCGTGGTTGACGCTCCTAAGGGCAAGACTTTCACGGCCAAGAAGACCTCCGAAGGCACATCGTGGGGTGCTCTCTACGCCCAGTTCATACAGAAGACGTCTGATATCAATAGTTCCGGCAGCGGCATAAGCGTGAAGCGAGAGGTGATGGTGAAGACCGGAGACAAGACATACAAGAATGTCGACAAAGCCACACTGTCCGTAGGCGACCGCATAGTCGTGCGCATCACCATCGAATCCAGCCGTGACCTCGACTTCGTTCAGATTGTTGACCGCCGTGCCGCCTGCATGGAACCGGTGGGTCAGCTGAGCGGCTATCGTTACGGCATGTATTGCTCGCCCAAGGACAACACGACCAACTACTATTTTGACCGCATGGCCAAGGGCAAGCGCGTAATAGAGACAGAATATCATATCGACCGCGCCGGAACTTATGAGACCGGAACGTGTACCGCCGGATGTGCATACGCTCCGGAATACCGTTCCACGGCGAAGTCGCAAACCATCATAGTGAAATAAGAAGCAAACATGATTATGAACAGAAAGACCATCGTATCGTCGCTGCTCCTGCTGGCTGTCATGCCTGCCGCGGCGCAACGTCTGGTGGTGACCAAGACTACCGTCGACTGCGGCAAGGTGGCATACGAGAAGCCCGTAACGGCCACGTTTGAATTGCGCAACAAGGGCGGCCACCGTCTCAAAATCTCCGAGGTGAAGGCCGACTGCGGCTGTACGGCAGTTGAATATCCCACAGGAGAGATTGCCGGAGGCGACAAGTTTACGGTCAAGCTGACCTACGACGCGCGTCAGCTGGGCCACTTCCACAAGAGCGTGAGGCTCACGAGCAACGGGGCGAAGAAGCCCGTCTACCTCAACATGACCGGTGTCGTGATGGCAGACCTGAAGGATTATTCCGGTTCCTATCCTTTTGCCATCGGCGACCTGCTTACCGACCGTCGCGACATCGAGTTCGATGACGTCAACAAGGGCGACAATCCCGTGCAGGAAATCTTCCTCATGAACACAGGAACCACTACGTTTACACCTAACATGATGCACCTCCCGCCTTATCTGACGGCGGTGGCGACGCCGGAGCGGCTTGCGCCGGGACGTTCGGGAAAGATTGCCGTGACGCTCAATTCCGACCGTCTGCGCGACTACGGACTGACGCAGACATCGGTTTATCTGGCCCGCAATCTCGGAGAGAAAATCAGCAGCGATAACGAGATCAGTGTTTCGGCCGTGCTCTTGCCCGGCTTCGAGGGTGTCACGGAGGCCACGCGACAGTATGCTCCGCACCTGGAGATGTCAGCAGACTCTCTCACTTTCAGCTTTGATGGCAAGGCAAAGAAGAGCGCCGAAATAACGCTGACCAACAACGGGCGCACAGATCTGAAGATATCCGCACTCCAGATGTTCACCGGCGGCCTGCGGGTGACGCTCGGAAAGCGGGAACTGAAGCCCGGCGAATCAACAAAACTGAAGATAACGGCCATGCGCGATGAACTGAAGAAGCAGCGCACGCGTCCACGTGTCCTCATGATAACGAACGACCCGGACAGGGCAAAGGTTGTGATTAAGATTAATGTAAAGTGACATGGAACATCCAGAGAACAACGAAGAATACAAAGGCTTGACCGTCAATGGCGGTGTAGAACAGCCTTCGATAATCAATCCGTATCTTAAACGCGGCCGTTTCCGCCGCCGCGAGTTGACGGCAGCAGAGATGGTGGAGGGTATCGTCCGCGGCGACGTTACCGTGTTGAGCCAAGCTGTTACGCTTGTAGAAAGCGTAAATCCGGACCATCAGGCCAAGGCGCAGGAGGTCATAGAGAAATGTCTGCCGTATAGCGGACGGTCAATCCGTGTCGGTATCAGCGGCGTGCCTGGCGCGGGCAAGTCGACCAGCATCGACGAGTTCGGCGTCCATATCCTCAATGAGCATGGCGGCAAGCTGGCCGTCCTGGCCATCGACCCAAGTTCGGAGCGCTCGAAGGGCAGCATCCTCGGCGACAAGACGCGCATGGAGAAGCTCGCACAGCATCCCGCGTCATTCATTCGTCCCAGCCCGTCGGCCGGTTCGCTGGGCGGTGTGGCCCGCAAGACGCGTGAGACGATAATCCTCTGCGAGGCGGCCGGCTTCGACAAGATTTTCGTTGAGACGGTCGGAGTGGGGCAGAGTGAGACGGCCTGTCACTCTATGGTCGACTTCTTCCTGCTCATCCAGCTTGCCGGCACGGGCGACGAGCTGCAGGGCATCAAGCGCGGAATCATGGAGATAAGCGACGGCATCGTCATCAACAAGTGTGACGGAGAGAACGTAGACAAGTGTCATCTGGCGGCTACGTCGTTCCGCAACGCTCTCCACTTCTTCCCCCAACCGGAGAGCGGGTGGACGCCTCAGGTTCTGTGTTACAGCGGATTCTACGGTACGGGCATACGCGAAATATGGGATATGATTTACCGGTATATCGACTTCGTCAAAGCCAATGGCTATTTCGACTACCGTCGCAACGAGCAGAGCAAATACTGGATGTATGAGACCATCAACGAGCAGCTGCGCAACCACTTCTACCACAATACTGACATTCAGGCCCGTCTGGCCGACGCCGAGCGTATGGTGTTGGGCGGGGAGAAGACAAGCTTCATAGCGGCCAAGGAGTTGCTGGAGAGGTATTTTAAGTAAGAGGGCTTTAAGGGCTATAAGGTCTTTAATGACTTTAAGGTCTTTAGGACCTTAGGTTTCATTCATAAAAATCCAAATGCTACAGATAGAGATTGACAGCGGCAGCGGTTTCTGCTTCGGAGTAACCACTGCCATACGCAAGGCAGAGGAAGAATTGGCTGAGGGAAAGACGCTGTATTGCCTCGGCGATATAGTGCATAACGGCATGGAGTGTGAGCGTCTGCGCCGCATGGGGCTCATCACAATCAACCACGACGACCTTCAGCGTCTGCATGACGTCAAAGTCCTTTTGCGTGCCCACGGCGAACCTCCGGAAACATACGAGTTGGCCCGTAGGAACAACATTGAGATAATCGACGCCACCTGTCCCGTGGTGCTCCAGCTCCAGCGTAGAATAAAGAAGCAGTATGAGGAGAGTTCCCGTGGAGAGGATTTCCGAGGAGTGGACTTTCGTGGAGAGAGGTTAGAGGAGCGGAATGTGAGGAATGTTTCAAATTCAGCGACAAGCGTAGCGGAGAATTCTCCATCCACGCTACACGCTCATCCCTCCACGAGAGCTCCGAAAACTCATAAGTCCGCGAATTCCCAAATAGTCATCTTCGGTAAGAAAGGCCATGCCGAAGTGCTTGGCCTCGTGGGGCAGACAGAAAGCCATGCCATTGTCATCGAGCAGCTTGAGGATGCGGCCAGGCTTGACTTTGACCGTGATATCTACCTTTATTCCCAGACAACGAAGTCGCTCGACGAGTTCCATTGCATTATCGACTACATAAAAAGTCACATTTCGCCGTCGGCCACGTTCCGCAGCTTCGATACAATATGCCGTCAGGTGGCCAACCGCATGCCAAACATCAGTACCTTTGCCACTCGCCACGACCTCATTCTTTTCGTCTGCGGGCGTAAGAGCAGCAACGGTAAGGTTCTTTTCAACGAATGTCGGCGTGTCAATCCCAACAGCCATCTCATAGAAGGGCCAGAAGAGATAAGGCCGGAGTGGCTCAACGATGTCGCAACGGTGGGCATTTGCGGAGCGACAAGCACTCCGAAGTGGCTCATGGAGCAGTGCAGAGACGCTATTGAACAGCGGACAGAGTAAACAAATATATCAGGAATCCGGAGTTTTTGTTACGTAGGCACGAATAAAAAAGTTGGACATACAGACAGGGATTCCTATATATTTTGAATCATCCGTATGCCATTACCCGTAATGTTACGGATTGTCATGGAATGATGTATGAATATTGATAAATAATTCAGAATGAATGTATTCAATAATAGAAAGTGAAACTTTTTAATGAAAAAGCGAAAAAAGTTGGTGCTAAAGACTTAAATTTCGTAAATAATCCGTACCTTTGTCGCGATAGGCAAAACTGGCAGACTGTATAATATCACTAATGTAGATACATTAATTAATTATATATTTTATATGCAAACAAAACTTTTACTTAAGAATCAGGTGCTCAAGGCATTGATGCTTGTGATGATGTTCGTCTGTGGCGGCGTCGGAACGGCTTATGCAGAGGGCTCAGGAACAATCGAAGATCCGTGGATATTCGAAAGCGGGCAGACGTATCATGTGGATGCCTATAAGTCATTCTATGGCATATTTACGGCTCAAACGGACGGAACGTTCTCTTTGAGCGGCACCAATTATGCTATTTATACCGATGCCACATTCTCAGCGCAGGATGACGCTATTGTTCCCTTGTTCAACGGTGATTATAGTGACAGAGCATATACATTCGAGTGTGAAGGCGGAAAGACCTATTATATAGGTAACAGCTTCGTGATGAATGCTGCCGATATGCTCGTCAAGTTCCTCACTGAGGTCGAACCGCTCGAACTTAAGGATCTGTCTCCCGCTGACGGAAGCCAGTTTAACGCCGGCTACGGTATAGTGGACATGACGTTCAATCAGAACGTACGCATCGGTTTGGTTGAGCTGACAGCAGGTAAGGGCGTAGAGTCTGTTTCGGCCAATGTTCATGGTGCATACGTGAGTATCGACATAAAAGATATACTCAATCAGTTCTACAATGACGGACGTTTGAAGGAAGGCGACGACATCAGATTAAAGTTCAACAACGTTGCCCCTGCGGCTGATGTCACCAAGCTATACAACGGTACAGGCATTATCGAGCTGA
The DNA here is from genome assembly GCA_947170725.1 of uncultured Prevotella sp. Lineage (GTDB taxonomy): Bacteria > Bacteroidota > Bacteroidia > Bacteroidales > Bacteroidaceae > Prevotella. The sequence continues at coordinate 33,976 of CAMVUM010000010.1, read as the reverse complement.
CATACAAGGCAGGCAAGATGCCGCTCCAGATTGTAAACACAGCAAATACCCCACAAGGCAATCCCGCAATGCCGGTCTTCAAGTCTTACTACATGTCTGACGATAATTCCGGTATAGTGTCGCTCACGTTCAACGGTGAAATCAATATGTCAGAGGGTATGAGACCGACGGTCTCGCTGACCTACGGAAATATCGAGGCTGAAGATCCGGGTGAATCATATTCGGAGACAATCATCCCTACAGCACTTACAGGCAACACGCTTTTGGTCAATCTCAAGAACAAGCTGCGTCGTGCCGCGGATATGGTGACTTCAGGAACAAACTATGGTATCATCACACTCAGTATCAACAACGTAAGGGACATGGACGGAAACTACGCCTACGGCAATGGTTCCGGAAACCTCGGCTCGTTCGCATATCAGTATAACTTCGAGGAGGTGGACTATGCCCCAATTTTCGACTGGAACACAATCGGCGGAGTGTCTGATGTTATCGGCGAAGAGACAAACAACATAGAACTTTGGATTAGTGAGCCGGCAAATTATAAGGCAACCTTCACCGGAGCCGAGATAAAGTATGTCAGTGGCGGTGTGGAAAAAGTCCGGAACATCAGTTATGAAGAACTGACCATCATGAAAGATGACAACGATGAAAATGCAAACATTATCCTGATTCCCGTTCCGAACGTTTCGATTGACGCCGGCACGGAGGTGGTGGTATCGCTTGTTGGTGTTGAGCGTCCTGACGGACTCACACCTGATATAGCCCCCACGGCATTCGCCGAATTTACAAAGACATTCGCCACAACCGGCCGCACTGCCGGCGCTTTCACCATAGAGAGCATGATTTGGCACAGCGAAGACGGTGATGTCAATATGATAGAAGGAACAATCGCCACTCTCACATTCGGAACGACTTCAACACTCAAGACCAACAAGGATGGAGAAATCGGTTATGCCGAATATGAAATCAGAGGTGTTGACGATCCCATCAACGATTTCATTAATTCCAGCTATCTCATGGGCCCGCAGGAGAACGGATACTCCATCTCTTGGTACAACGAGGGCTTAGAAGATGGCAAGGACTACAGATTCTCGCTCAAGGCATGGCGCAATGAGGCCGAAAAGAGAGGTGGAGCTGAACCGACTGTCGGTGAAGCCGAGTTCATTATCCATGGCGCAAAGAAGCCTTACGTCTACAGCGACGTAGTCATGTTGACTGATATCACGAAGGATTTCGTGCTCACCTCAGTAGAGGACAACAAGCGCACGATAGAGTTCAGTGCTCCCGTGACAATAACTGCTATTGTCAACACCGGTAGCGGCACGAGCATGGACTGTGAGGTAGAGCCCAACGACGATCGCACGGCATGGACAATCACTGTTCCCGCCTATGTTCTCAGTGAATTCTCTGACTTCAACGTCAACGTCTTTGCAAAAGACGACGAAGGACGCGCACTCTACAAGACGCAAAACGGCCAAGGAATAGTCCTCGGCAATGAGGACGGCGTATGGTTCCAGCTCAACTTCGTGTCTGAGTACAACAAGCCGGAGATAGAGGTTTCTCCCGCTGACGAGTCTGTTCTGGAGAGCATCAGCACCATCACATTCTCATACGGAGGCAAGGCGATAACGCCAAACTGGCTCATCACTGAGAAGATAATGATATATAATATGTCAGCAGGTGGACAGGTTGTTGCTGAATTTACAAAAGACGATGTCGTTTATACTCCCGATCCGAACAATGAATGGGGACCCGATATCAGCGCAACTATAACTCTGGCCGAAGCGATAACAACTCCCGGCGTATATAGAGTGAGCGTTCCTGCCGGCTTCTTCAATCTCGGTGAGCAGTTTGAAGGCGGCCTCAGCAAGGCAGCCACCGTTACATACGAAATCAAGGCTCAGGCAGGACCGCTTGTAGTCGAGCTGACTCCTGCTCCCGGTACCGTAAGTGAGATTCCGGCCAAGATAATCGTCACACTGCCCAACAACAGCAGCGTAAACAAGACATATACAAGTGAACCTACTCTGGTTGACAATGCTGGCAACAGCTATGAAGCAACTCTGGAGGTTGATTTTAGCATACCGGATTGGAACGTGATAACAATCGTTCTTTCTGGCGGAGCTATAACAGCTAACGGTACTTATACTCTGACCATCCCGGCAGGTGCGCTGACATACGATGACGATGACGCCAACATCAACGAGACAGACCTTGTCTTCGTATATGTCATCGGAACCGACGGTATCAACAGCCTCGTTTCAGCTGAGGGTGGTAAGGTTAACGTCTACAGCATAAACGGAACACAGCTCCTGAAGAATGCTGATGCGGAGGCTGTAGGCAAACTCGCCAAGGGTATGTATGTCATCAACGGCAAGAAGGTTATCATCAAATAATGACCGCGGTCATTCCTTCTTATTGAAAGGAAATCACTAACCGACAAAGGCCCACAATCATTGTGGGCCATTGTCGGTTAAATAAAAGAATATATACAATAATAAAAAACCAGTAACAAACAGAAGTATGATTAGAAACAATCTGAAAACGCTATTCATGGCTGTCGTAGGAGCTTCATCGCTTGTCTGCGGGCATCTCCATGCACAGACAGTGGCCGAGCCGAAGCTGAATGTCTACGATTTCCGTGACCAGTCGTGTGTGCAGTCGCTCTCTGACAACGGAATTTGGATGGTGTCCTACGGCTCAAGCCCGACAGATGGCTCACGCTACACCAACGCCCGTCTGACCAATGTGCAGACAGGTGAAGTAAAAGCGATTGGTCTCGAGAGTGACATGGAATTACCGTTGGAGTGTACAGCCTGCGACGTGACCGACGATGGAATTGCTGTCGGTTCCTATAATGGTGTGCCTGCCATCTGGAGCAAGGCAGCCGGATGGACCAACCTTCCAATTCCTGCCGGATGGAAAGAAGGACGTATAAACTCCGTTACTCCGGATGGCCGGTTTGCCGTAGGTCTAATGTACAGTTATCTTGGAGGTGCCGAGAGCTATGGAGAATATCCAATGATGTGGGACCTCACCACCATGCAGATAGTAGAGACTCCTGGACGTCCCACTGTCGGCCAGGCCAACGAGACCGCGCGTATGGTCCGCTACACCAGTATCTCGGCTGACGGCCGTTATATCTTGGGAACGGTGGACTTCAGCTACACATGGAATACGCTTGACTTCATCTACGACCGTCAGACCTGCACTTATTCGCAGATAGGTTTCAATGCCGACGGAACACCGTGGGCTCCGCTTATGCTGGCCGCAGACGGTGTGTTCAGTCCCAACGGAAAGTGGCTTGCCGGTACAGCTTCCATGCAGAAAGGTGAGATGGACGAAACGTCGGTGCCGTTCCTCTATAACATCGAAACGAAGGAAGTAGAGTTTTTCGAGGATCAGGATATTCGTGATATCGACTATTTCGTCGTTGACAACAACGGTGTTGTATATGGAGCAACGCCGAGCGGAACTCCCGTACGTTCCCTCTATGTACACTCCGGAAAGTTCTGGTATGCACTGGACGAATTGCTGAAGAGCGCCTACGGCATGGACTTCTATGCAAAATCGAGCTTCGACAACACCGGAACGTGTATGGCCGTGTCGGGCGACGGAAAGGTGCTGGCCGCCTTCCCCAATCCAAACATAAGCTATACGCTTCAGATGAACGAGACACTTGCCGAGGCTGCAGCCAAGGTAAATATGCTCGGCAACTACACTGTGACTCCGGCCTCCGGTGCGTCTTTCTCGAAGATGAAAACCGTCACTGTGACATTCCCCCGCGACGTTGTGATCAAGGGAAGCCCGAGCGATATCAAGTTTGTTGACGAGAGCGGAGTCTCTCCGGGCCGCGTCTTGTCGTTTGCCACAAGTTCAACTTCTGCAAAGACCGTGACAGTGGGTTTCCGCACATTCTCTCTTGAAGACGGAAAGAAATACACTCTCACCATTCCTGCGGGAGCCATCGCTCTCAAGGCCGACGAAACACGCACCAATGAGGATATAACGCTCACCTATGTGGGCCGCGGTGAGGTTCCTGTCAGCGTTGTCGCTGCATCTCCCGAGAACGGCAGCGGCGTTTCACAGCTCAACGCTACCACCAATCCGGTATTACTCACGTTCGACACCAACATCGCTCTGACCGAAAATGCTTCTGCCGCACTCTACCGCAGTGGCGAAGATGTGGCTTTGGCTGATCTTAGCGTGGCAGTCAAGGACAACCAGATGCTCATCTATTCAGAAACCACCCAATATCTCTTCCTCAACACCAGCTATAAGGTTGTGCTTAATGCCGGTTCTGTGACAGACGTCAATGGCGACAATGCCAACCAGCGTTATGAACTCAGCTATGACGGTCAGTATGAACGCATCATCATGGCCGACGACACCCTGATGTATAAGGAGGACTTCGCCAACGGCTTGACCGGTATGCTGCTTTATGAGGGCGACCACAACACGCCCACTGCTGAAATGAAGGATTACGACTTCATCGATGGCAACAACTATCCTTGGGTTCCCCTGTTAGATGCCAACTCAACTGATATTGCTGCCGGTTCCACATCGGCCTATAGTCCTGCAGGAAAGTCTGACGACTGGATGATGACTCCTCAGATATATATTCCCGATGCCAAGTGCCGTTTGGAGTTCCAGAGCCAGGGCTTCCGTTTCTACAAAAAGGACAAGCTGAAAGTCATCGTATATGCTTCTGATAAGAGTATTAACTATCTCACCAAGGACGAGGTAGACGCGATACGCGCCAATGGTGAGGTTGTTATGGACGAGGTTGTGTTGCCTGGCAAGAGCGAGGATAATCTCGAAGGCGACTGGACTACCTACTCATTCCCGTTGGACAAGTATGCCGGCAAGAACATCTATGTGGCTTTCGTTAACGAGAACGAGGACCAGAGCATCGTCTTCGTGGACAATATCAAGGTTATCCGTGACAACGGTTTCCTCACAGCCCTGACTTCCGCAACAACTGTTGTAGGCAAGACCGGCCATAAGATTGAGGGCCGCGTGATTGCCAATGCCGATACACAGACATTCACCACGGTCAACATCAAGCTGCTTGATGCTGCCAACAACATTGTTGACGAGATTTCCGAGAGCGGACTGTCGCTGAAGAAGGGCGACCGCTACAACTTCTCTTTCGCCAAGGAACTGCCTGTCACTGTAGGTGAAATCAACTCTTTCGCCCTCCGTGTTCAGCTCGACGACAAGTTCGACACCATCCGCTATACCGTCAAGAATCTCGCTTTCCAGCCCGTCAAGCGCGTTATAGTCGAGGAGATGACCGGTCAGGATTGCGGTAACTGTCCCCGCGGCCATCTCGCATGGGAGAATCTTGAGCGCATCTACGGCGACAAGGTGATTCTTGCAGGTTATCATGTCTATACCGGCGACAACTACGAGAGCGGCATGTCTTCATACGTCAACCAGTTCTTAGGATTGGCTGGAGCACCGTCGGCCAAGGTTCAGCGTGGTGAGATAATCGGTTCACCCACATACGCCAGCATCATAGCCGGCCGCACATCATACAGCTTTACATCACCGCTTGGCGACTGCTGGTTTGACCTCGTGCAGGCAGAGTTTGACACTGACGCCGACGCTAACCTTGACGTCGTTGCCAGCTTCGACGAGGCATCGCAGATGGTCACGGCAAAGGCAGTGACTAAGTTCGCCATGAACCTGCAGAAGCAGAACATCGGTCTCTTCCTCATCATCACCGAAGACGGTCTGCCTGGCTATCAGCACAACTACCATTACAATGACGAAGGCGAAGGACTCGGCGAATGGGGCAAGGGCGGCACGCTCGGTCAGGAGTATGTCGTATATACACACAACGACGTGGTGCGCGCTCAGGTCGGTTCATATTTCGGAACGACAGGCTACATACCGGCTACCATTACCAGCGGTGAGACCTATAAGGCCAACATCGAGTTCCAGAAGCCCGCAGTCAGCGATATATATAACAGTAGTGTCGTATGTATGATGATTGATGCCAACACCGGTGCTGTCATCAATGTGGCCAAGGCGAAGATTACCGATGCTTCCGGCATAGAGGGCGTTATTGCTTCCGACAGCAACGCAACCGAGGTCGTACGTTACAACGCCGCCGGCCAGACGATAACGGCTCCCGTCAAGGGAATCAATATCATCCGCATGAGCGACGGAACAATCCGCAAGGTGATTGTGAAGTAAGAAAGAAAAACCCCGCCCCGAAACCCATCCCAAGCCTCCCGAAGTGAGGGAGCCGGATATGTTTTTGTCGGGTGAGTGTTTGATAATAAAGGCAAATAGCCCTGTTACCGATGAAGGTAACAGGGCTATTTGCTGTTATATATATATGTGTGTATGTTGTTTCAGAACGGCTGTCGCCATGTGCAGCCCTCTTTCCAGCGGGAACATCCGTATGCCGTCTTGCCTTTGATGACAGGGGCGCCGCAGATGGGGCAGGCTGTCGGGTGGATGATGTGGCTTTCTTGGGAGGGTAGGGGTGAATTTGAAGACTGTGGGGCCATGGGAGACAGTGAAGGCTGTGCCTCATGAGAATCCTGGGCGTTTTTGGCAGCTTTGGGCTTTGCAGTCTTTGTTGCAGTCTTTGTCGTTGTTTTCGCCGCCGTTTTCGCTTTCGGCGCCATTTTCTTCTTCAGGTCCTCCTCCGTAGTTATCGTTATGCGTCTGGCGGTGCTGTCGCCCATCACATCGGACACGATGGCGGTGACCTGATGTTTTAGTTCCTCTACGAACATAGCCGGGTCGTATTTTCCGCGTTCGATGTCGCGCAGCTTCTTCTCCCATATACCCGTCAGTTCGCAGCTCTTCAGCAAGTCTTCACGTATGATGTCTATCAGCTCGATGCCTGTCGGTGTGGCGATGAGGTTCTTCCGCTCGCGCTTGATATAGTGGCGTTTGAAGAGCGTTTCGATGATGCTGGCGCGTGACGACGGGCGTCCGATGCCGTTTTCCTTCAGTGCGGCGCGCAGTTCTTCGTCCTCCACGAATTTTCCCGCCGTCTCCATTGCCCGCAGCAGCAGGGCCTCAGTATAGAACTTCGGCGGTGTTGTCCATTTCTCCGTCAGACATGGTGCGTGCGGTCCGCTCTCACCCTTGACAAACGGCGGCAGCGTCCGTTCCTCGTCGTCCTTCTTCGTTTCTTCCTCTTCGGCCTGGCTCTTGACGTCTTTAGCGTAGATTGTGCGCCATCCGGCGTCGAGTATGGTTTTTCCCGTCACCTTGAACTCAACGTCCTCGACTTTTCCCAGGACAGTTGTAGTGGCGAACTTGCAGTCGGGATAGAACACGCTGATGAAGCGCCGCGTGACCAGATCGTAGACATGGCGTTCCATGTCGGTGAGGTTCATTGCCGGCACGCCGGTAGGTATGATGGCATGGTGGTCGGTCACTTTCGATGAGTCGAAGACCTTCTTTGATTTCTTCAGCTTCGTTCCTACGAGCGGCTGTGTCAGTTGTTCATATCCGCGCAGTCCGCGCAGCGTCGCGTCACACTTCGGGTAGATGTCGTCGCTGAGGAACTGGGTGTCCACACGCGGATATGTCGTCAGCTTCTTCTCGTAGAGACTCTGAATCGTGTTGAGCGTCATTTCGGCGCTCATAGAGAACTTCCTGTTGCAATCTACTTGCAGCGAGGTCAGGTCATAGAGATGTGGCGGGGCTTCGGTTCCGTTCTTCTTCTGGACGTCTGTCACGTTGAACGGCTTGTCGGCGATGGTGGCAAACGACTGTTCGCCCTCCTCCTTCGACTGGAACTTGCCCTTCGTGGCTGTGAACGTAGTGTCGCGATAGACCGTCGACAGAATCCAGTAGGGTTCGGGCTTGAAATTCTCTATTTCCTTCTGGCGGTTGACAATCAGCGCGAGCGTAGGCGTCTGAACCCGGCCGATGCTGAGCACCTGACGGTTCTGACCGTATTTCAGCGTGTAGAGCCGCGTAGCGTTCATTCCCAGCAGCCAGTCGCCGATGGCCCGGCTCAGGCCTGCGAGATAGAGCGGCTGATATTCCTTCTGGTCTTTGAGCTTGTTGAATCCCTCGCGTATGGCCTCGTCCGTCATTGACGAAATCCACAGACGCCTCACGGGACATTTTGCCCCGGCCTTCTGCATGACCCATCGCTGGATGAGCTCACCTTCTTGGCCGGCGTCACCGCAGTTTATTATACCGTCGGCGGCCTGCATGAGGCGTTCTATGACAGCGAACTGGCGTTTGATGCCTTGGTCTTCAATGAGTTTTATACCGAAGCGTTGGGGAATCATGGGCAGCGCGCTCAGCGTCCACCGTTTCCACACCTGCGTATAGTCGTCAGGCTCTTTCAGCGTACACAGATGACCGAAGGTCCACGTCACCTGATAGCCGTTGCCTTCCATATAGCCGTCTTTCGACGCCGTCGCTCCTATGATGCGGGCGATGTCACGCGCCACGCTTGGTTTCTCTGCTATGCAAACAATCATTTTTTTTCTTTTGATAAAAGGAGGTTGCTCCCTGCGGTCTCTACTGACTGCAGGGAGCAACCCGCTCAGGGGTTAAAGACAATTTTTGTCATAAAAGAATGGCCCTTGTCTTTGAACAGGAATTATCAAGAAGTCTTTATGCCGGCTATAGGCTTTAACTCCAGAGCGACCGCAGGGAGCGGTAACTCCAATTTGACTCCTTAACGTGCTCCGTCTGCGATAACTCCTAATATTAGTCGCGTCCGCAGGGAGGAGCGGCTGATTAATAGCCCAGCGTCTCCCCTACGAGAATGACCGTGTGGCGGTGTCGTGGGGAGTTGCGCAGGAAGTGGATGTGATTACAGATTGACTCCGGCGAATTGCAGTTATGGCAGACTCCGTCCACCTTGCATGGGGTGTTGATGTCAAACCGTGCCGTGTTTATCGGTCCTGCCGTAGAGCGTGCGCGTGCCAGGGCTGCGTCCACTGTTCTGGCCACCTTGTTCAGTCCGATGACGAAGATAACGTGCTCCGGACCGAAGGTGATGGCTGCCACGCGGTTGCCGTTGCCGTCGATATTGACAATCACACCGTCTTCGCTGATGGCGTTGGCGCTTGACAGGTAATAGTTGGCCCGGAAAGCCTGAAGATAAATCTCAACGGCTTCGGCCCTGTCCTTGGCCTTGTCGCGGTCCAGCAGATGGAGCGTTCCGCGTTCGTGGAGCGCGTTCGTCAGTCCCATGTCGCGCAGGGTCATCGAACCGCCCCATGTCACGGTGCTGCCGTCGGCTATCAGTTCCTGTATCTTGTCGATGGCCTCGGCCGAAGTAGGACAGTAGTAGGCGTCCATGTTTCTTCGGTTCAGGGCCTTTATCAGCCGCTGTGCCAGCAGCAGGTTTCTTTGTTCTATAGGTGTCATAATCGAATTGTCGTGCTTTAAAATTGCGATTGTCGTGCCTTTTAATTGCAATTGCATTACCTTGTTATTGCGTATGCAAAATTACACATAAATAATTGATTTCTCACCGGCAGGATGAAGAAAATGATTTTTCTTTTGCGGAACGCTGAGGCATCACGGCTGTCCGGAAGATAATCCCATGATGGGTCTGAAGCACATGGAGCGCTCTCCTTTCAGGATGGTTGGGGTGGGGCTTGGAGCGGATTTTCGGTGTCATGATAATATCCCGGAATTTAACACTTGAAATTTTTAATTCCGGAGAGCGGCTCGGCTGAAATCATGACAAACGGTCGTCGTCCTCCTCCCGTTTTCTCTTCACCGTCTGCCCGGGAGGCCCTCCCGGGGTTGCGAAAGCGGCCTTCTTGCATGACGGCGGCAGCCCCGTTGCAATGCCGTAATGGCTCCGTCGCAACCTCGTAAGGCCCTTACGGCAGAATAAAACCCTACAAAAAGTTGCACATTTTTGCTGAAAGCAATGCAACGCGCTGTGGCTCAGACTGTAAAAGATGCACGCGCAAAACTCGCGAATTTGCGGCCACAGGATTTTCATTTCAGAATATTGCAAGGATTTTGAGGCATTTGTCCGTTTAATTCCGAGTTTTTAACACTTTGCGAAATCGCCGCGATTGTTCCACGTTTGTTCCCGTCTTTCAATGTCTCAGCCAAAATATTTATCATCGTGTCAACTGTATGTTTATCTTCAGCCGAAGTGTCTTCCTGCCCCTATTGACACAAAAAACGCTTCAACAGGTCGCGTCAGTCGACACTGTTGAAGCGTTTCAGCGGAGAGAACAGGATTCGAACCTGCGAACCGGTTTTGCCGGTTACACGCTTTCCAGGCGTGCCTCTTCAACCACTCGAGCACCTCTCCTTGCGGTTAAGCGGTGCAAATTTATCACTTTTCCGCCACATTCCGCCAATTTTGGTGAAATATTTATAATTCTTTAATATGTCCGCGCCGCTTTGTGACCATCCGGCCATATATAGCAGTGCATACCGTCAGAAACCTGAAGCGTTTTCAGGACACTTTTCCGCCGATGCGTTCGAACGTCCGTCCGAAAACCCTGTCTACGTTCCTGTTGGTCACTTCGGCCATCTCCTCCGGACTGACGCCATAGCAGAGAGCCATCCTGTCGAGCACGTGGCGCACGTATGCACTTTCGTTCCGCTGTCCGCGCATGGGCACGGGGGCCATGTACGGGCTGTCGGTCTCCAGCACGACACGGTCGCGGGGGATGGTGGCGAGCACTTCGGGGAGGTGGGATTTCTTGAACGTCAGCACGCCTCCTATGCCGAGCACAAAGCCGTTGAAACGCAGCAGTTCCGCCGCTTCGCGCTCATTGCCCGTGAAACAGTGGAAAACACCGCCCCTGAGCTCGCGCTCATAGCGGCGCAGGATGCTGACCATCTCGTTCTGAGCCTTGCGGCAGTGAATCATCAGCGGCAGGTCCAGTTCTATAGACCAGCGCACTTGCTCCTCGAAAGCCTCCAGTTGCTCATGCTCAAACTCGCGGCTCCAGTAGTAGTCCAGCCCAACTTCACCAATGGCTATGAAGCGCGGGCTGGCCATGCGGCGCATCTCCGTGAGCACTTCGCGCCAGTCGCCGCGCACCTCCTCGGGGTGGAGACCTATCATCGGCCATGCGTAACCCGGATAGCGGTCGCATACGTCCAGCACAGAGTCCACCGACTTGAGGTCTGTCGCCGGCACGAAAACGCGCGAGACACCCGCCTCGCGGGCACGGCAGACAACGGCGTCACGGTCGGCGTCAAACTCCGGACCGTCCAGATGGGTATGAGTGTCTACAAATTCCATGGCCTCACTTCTCCCTCTTCATCATTGCTGCGGCATAGCGGCGCAGCTCCGTCTTGCGCTCCTCGCTGACACCAACCTGTGCGAGCAGCTTCTCACTTTCGGCGAAATAGTGGCCGATACGCTCCTCGCAGAGGCTGCGTATGCCGAGCTCGTCATATATCGCGGTGACGGCGGCAATCTTCTCGGCGCGGTCAAACTCCGTTGCCGACGTCCAGCGATCCAGCTCGGCGCGCTGGCTGTCGTCGGCGCGCTGTATGGCGTTGATGAGCATATATGTCTTCTTGTTGCTCGTGATGTCGCCGCCGATGGCCTTTCCGAAGACCGCCGGGTCACCGTAGACATCCAGCAGGTCGTCCTGAAGCTGGAAGGCGAGGCCTATCTGCTCGCCGAAGCGGTAGAGCAGGTCGGCGTCTGCGGCCGGAGCGTCGGCCAGGATGGCACCGATTTTCATTGCGCAAGCCAGCAGGACGCTGGTCTTCAGGCGTATCATCTCGATATATTCTTCCTCGGTGACGTCGTTGCGGTGTTCGAAGTCCATGTCGTACTGCTGGCCCTCTCCGATTTCCAGAGCCGTCTCGGTGAAGAGGCTGAGCACGGCGGGGAGCTTCGCTGTCTCACACTGGGCCATCCGCTGATATGCCACTACGAGCATCGAGTCGCCGGAAAGTATGGCCGTGTTGGCGTCCCAGCGGCGGTGAACTGTCGGCTGGCCGCGGCGGACGTCGGCATTGTCCATGAGGTCATCGTGAAGCAGAGTGTAGTTGTGATATGTCTCTATGGCGCAGGCGGGCATCAGGATGCGCTCGGCGTCGTCGCGCCAGAGGCTGTACGAGAGCATCATCAGTACGGGGCGTATGCGTTTTCCGCCGAGCGAGAGCACGTAGCGGATGGGTTCATAGAGAGATTCGGGCCGGCGGTCGTATGGCAGGCCGGCGATAAAGCCGTTGACACGGTCAAGGATTTCTTTAGATGTTAGCATATAGTTTATCGGTATTTCTGATTTTTCTTATATATATAATAGGGCGTAGTCCCGTCTCCAGGGGTCATAGCTTGAACACAATCGGTATGGCCACCATCGTCCGGCAGGGTCGGTCGTTCTGCGTTCCGGCCTTCCATGCCGGCATCATGGCCATCACCCTCATGGCCTCGCGGTCGCAGTCGGGATCAAGCGACGTCACGATTTTCATGTCCGACAGGCTTCCGTCGGTGTTGACAATGAAGCTGACGACAACCTTTCCCTGGACGCGTTTGCGCTGGGCGGTCTTCGGATATTTGAGGTTTTCCGTCAGCCACTTCATCAGTTCGCTGGCGCCGCCGGGAAACTCCGGCAGGCCCTCAACCACGCGGAGCTTGCCGGGGTCGTTAGTGGCGTTGGCAACGGCCGGCTCTTCGTCGGCCGTCGTCGGGTCGGGACGCTCCTCGACGACCTCGGGAAGGTTCTCGTCGTCACCGTCGGTGGCCGACGGCTGCGTCTCGGGGATGGCCTCTGACGCCAAATCATCGGTCACGACGATTGTCTCGGGCGTCTTGTGGGCTTTCGGAAGCGGTTCGGACGGCTCCCGACGGGTCGATGTTGTCAGTGGAATAAGATTGTCTTCGTGGAAAAGTTCGTCAAGAAGTTCGGTGTCGTCGGGCGATGAACTGCTGCCAACCGGAATCTCTATGGCGGCAAAGAAGAGGGTGAGCCCAATAATGAGCCCAAGTAGAAACCTTGTTGCCCTGCCCCGTTCGAGGTCAGCCCGTTTGCTCTTCTTTATCTCCATGTGGCCATAATATTCGCCGATATTTTGCGTTATAAGATTATCGGCACACCTATTTACTGCTACAAAATTAGCGCAGATATTTGAAAAAAGGCGTAACTTTGCCGACAAATTAGTTTAAAATAGATGAAAAAAGCAGCTTTTACCATCGTCATGGCGTTTTTTGCCGTCATGGCCGGAGCGCAGGAGAGCCGCACGGCCTACAATTTCCTGCGGATTCCGGTGAGCGCACACGCTGCGGCGCTGGGCGGTGACAACATAACGATAGTCGAGGATGACCCCACGATGATGTTCCACAATCCGTCCCTGATAAGTTCCGTGAGCGACAAGTCGCTCAATCTGAACTACATGACATACATGGAAGGTGTCAAGACGGCCAGTGCGTCGTTCGTCCGGACGGCCGGCGAGCGGGCCACATGGGGCGTCATGGGTCAGTATATGGACTATGGCGAGATGCGCGAGACGACCGTTGACAATGTTCAGACGGGAACGTTCTCGGCCCGTGAGGTGATGGTGGGCGGCTCGTTCGCCTATGCCCTGACTGACCGCCTGGCGGGCGGCGTCACCGCCAAGTTCGTCACGTCCCACATAGCCGGCTACAGCTCGCTGGCTGTGGGTGTCGACCTGGGCATCAACTACTACGCCGACGAAAGCGGACTGTCGCTCTCCGCCGTGGCGCGGAACCTCGGCGGTCAGGTGAAAGCCTATGAAGACGACTTCGAACGAATCCCCTTCGACCTCCAGCTCGGAATATCGAAGAAACTGCGCGGCGCGCCGCTGCGGCTCTCGGCGACCATGACGCGTCTGAACGACTGGCACGGCAGCTTCATCAATCACTTTGTTGTCGGGGCGGACATCCTCGTCACGAGCCGCATCTACATCGCCGGCGGCTACAACTTCCGGCGTGCCGACGAGATGACGATTCCAGAAGCGGACGACGAAAGCAGCCACGGGGCGGGGCTGTCGCTCGGTGCCGGTCTTCATCTCGACCGCTTCAAATTGCAGCTGGCCTACGCCAAATATCACGTTTCGTCCACCTCGCTGATGGTCAACGTGACCTATTCGCTGTGATTTTATGTCAAACGGAAGAACATCATATACAATACCATAATATAATATATAACTGTAACGATATGAAAAAGATCACCATAGCTATTGACGGTTTTTCATCGTGCGGAAAGAGCACGATGGCGAAGGACCTGGCCCGGGAGGTGGGATACATCTACGTAGACACCGGGGCAATGTACCGGTGTGTGACGCTCTGTGCCATGCGCAACGGGCTGTTTGACACTGAAGGAAACATTGACGCGTCGGGATTGGAGCGACTCATGCCACAGATAAGCGTCTCTTTTATGCTCAATGAGGCCACGGGACTGCCGGAGGCGTGTCTCAACGGAGAGAACGTGGAGCGCGAGATACGTACGATGGAGGTATCGTCACACGTCAGCCCTGTGGCCGCGCTGCCTTTTGTGCGTGCCGCCCTCGTAGCCCAGCAGCAGCGGATGGGGCAGGAGAAGGGTATCGTGATGGACGGACGCGACATCGGAACGACTGTCTTTCCTGACGCCGAACTGAAGATTTTCGTCACGGCCGACGCCGGAGTACGTGCCCGCCGCCGCTACGACGAGCTGAAGGCAAAGGGAATGGAGGCCGACCTGGAGGAAATTCTCCGCAATGTCGAGCAGCGTGACTACATCGACTCTCATCGTGAGGTGTCGCCGCTGACCAAAGCCGCTGACGCCATTGTGTTGGACAACAGCCACATGACCATCGCCGAACAGAAGGCGTGGCTCATGGAGCGCTTCGCCGAGGCAGCTGAATAAGGCTTCGCGACACCATCGGCGGAAAAGCGACATTAACGAATAGAACGTTATACGGAGTGATACATTTCAAAAAACTCTTATTGCTCATGGCTGCCGCCGTCCTTGCGGATGTGGCGGCGGCTTCGGACAGACTGTGGCAGACATTCATGGCGCCGCAGCAGGAGGCACGCACAAAACTGTGGTGGTTTCACGGCGAGACCGTAACCACGCACGAGGGAATCGACGCCGATCTCAAGGCCTTCAAGGCAGCCGGCATAGGCGGCATAGTCTATTACGACCAGACCCATGGCACAGAGCAGGGAGCTTTTCCCGCACTCTCGCAACAGTGGTGGGACATGCTGAAATATGCCGCGCTTAGGGCAAAGGAGCTTGGGCTGACGTTCGAGATTGCCGCCAGCAACGGCTATGTGACGGGCGGCCCGTGGGTGACACCGGAGATGAGCATGACGGAAATTGCCGTGCTGCGCGACGGCGACCGTGTGCCGGAAGGATTTAGGGAATTGACCCGCCTGACGCTCCCGCAGGGATTGGACACCTGTATACAGCGGAGCCGTCTGGTGCTGAAGGACAACGAGCCGGCAACGATAGTCTTTGACGGCGGAAAAGCGTGTGAGGTCCGTTCGTTGAGCCTCATGCTTAAGCCGAGAGGGAAAGGGTCGTATGGCTCCATGAACGTGCCTGGCAAGCCGCAGGAGCATTATTTCGGCGCGGGATATGTGCTGATGCCGCCCGTCGGGGAACTGGAGTGCAGTGACGATGGCGTGACGTGGCGGACAGTGACGGCTGTGCGCGGTGTGGAGGATGTCATCGGCCACAAGAGCCGCCAGAGGACGTTGAACTTCAAGCCCGTGAAGGCGCGCTTCTTCCGACTAAACGTCCACGACTGGCTCGGTCCGCAGAACAAGTACACAAAGCTGGAGGTGGAGAACGTCAGGCTGATGGGCTATGACATGCTCGACAACTGGGAGCAGAAGAGCGGACTGCGGAGCGAGGTAACGGCCACAATGTCGCCCACAGGCAAACATAAGACTGGCTCCGGCGGAGCGACATACCGCATCGGCTATGTTCCGACCGGCGGCCACGCAAAGCACGGACGCCGCAACGTCGTGTGGAACGGCGAACTGAAAACGGCCAGGACATGGCTGGAAAGCGACGTCCTGAACACTGCGGCGGCCGAACATCACTACCGCAGCTACATCAAGCCTATTGTCGACACGCTGGCTGCCATCGGCTGCAAGCCGCAGGGGGTGTGCATGGACTCTCACGAGGCCGGCGTAGCCAACTGGACGGAACGGATGCCTGAGCATTTCAGCCGTCTCCGGGGCTATGACCTCGTGCCGTGGATTCCGGCGCTGGGCGGCGTGATTGTGGAGAGCCGGGAGAAGACTGAGGCGTTCCTTGCCGACTACAGACGGACGATAGAAGAACTGATCAGCGAGCAGTACTACGGAACGATGGCGCGGCTGTGTCATGAGGACGGGCTGACGCTGACGTCGCAGGCAATGCTCGGTTGCGTGAACGACAACATCGCCTCGCGAGGAATGGTGGACAAACCGCAGGGCGAGTTCTGGGCATATCAGACCAACGGAAACTACGACTGCCTTGATGCAGCTTCGGCTGCTCACCTTTACGGCAAGAGGATTGCCTCGGGAGAGGCATTCACCGACTCTCCTTATTTCACAGCGGAAACAACGGATGAGGCTGAGGCCGTGGCCGGATGGCACAAACTGCTGCGTATAGCAAATCTGGCATACTGCCGGGGCATCAACGAGTTTGTTGTCTGTGCATCGTCCTATCAGCCGTGGATGGACCGGAAATATGACGACTCACGTAGCCTGCATCCATACATCTTCCACCGGCATAATCCCGCATGGCCGTGGAGCAGGGAACACTTCTGGGAGTATCAGGCACGCTGCACACAACTGTTGCAGACGGGACGGCCTGTCGTCGACCTGCTGGTCTACGTCGGACAGGACGCTCCGCTGAAGACAATGGCCTATAAGCTGCCGGTGATGCCGGAGGGATATTGCTTTGATGTCTGCACGATGAGGAGCCTGAAGGCGTGGAAGGAGAACCGGAACAGCATGTATGCGCCGGACTACAAGGTGCTGGTCGTTCAGGACAGGACGTGGATAACGCCGGAGGCAGAGGCGCTGTTCGGGGAAATGAAGTCGCTGGGGATGCTCGTAGTGAGATGCGACAAGGGCGAGGACGTCGGGAAAGCGCTGGCCTCAGCCGGCCTGAAGCCCGACATGAGGATAGAGAGCAGGAACGAGGCGGACGACAAGACGTATTTCTGTCACAGGAAGACTGACGGGGCGGACATCTACTTTGTGTACAACCACAGCAACCACGACATTGAAAATCCGTTGGAACTGCGCGGAGATGTGCGCGGGATGGAATTGTGGAATCCACTGACAGGAGAGCGCCGGAAGCCGGCGGACGGAATGCTCAGGCTCAGACCATACGAAAGCGTGTTCGTCATAGCAAGATGAAAGGCCGGGGTATCTGCCGAAAGGTATCCCGACGGGCTTGTGATGCCGGCAAGAACAGGAAGTGGCCGGCATGTTGACGGATATTCTTCTATACTGCAAACATTGCTGTTCAAGAAACGGTGACAAATGGAAATACCGTTTTTGGAGCGGCGGAAATACGACGGAAGCATGGTGGAAATGCTTCGGTTTTGCCGTAAGGGCCTCCCGGTTTTGCCGTGGGGCCCTTACGGCATTGAAACCGGGCAGCCGCTAAATGATGAAAGCGGCCCAGCCGCAATCCCGGGAGACCCTTGCGGCAGAGAAAATCCTGATATTCCGGCCGGGTGGTGTGGCCCTGCGAAGTGGGGTGAATCTCAACTATGTAAGTAGCAGGATAAAGACACATTGTGACGTTCTCTGCTTTATCCGTTGGATGGAATAGCCGTCGTGCGTTACGTTAATAACATGTAAAAGTCGCGATATATCATATATTTAGGTTATCTTTGCAACGGAAAAAGCAAGGCCGGCGCACGTCTGCTGATTATTGTTGTGACGGCTGTGACAATTAAAAAATAACGTATATACGCGGAAAAGAAAATGAAGAGAAGAATTGCATTGCTGGCAATCTGCATCCTGCTGGCGGGCTGTCCCGTCATTATGGCACAGGGAGAAAACCGGACGGAGACGCATTCAGTCACTGTGGCTGACAGCATGGAGGCTCTGCCGCAGGATTCGGCCGTTGGAACCGGATATGACGAGGAACTGGATGACATCGGGGAAGACGGGCCGGCAGAAGCGGCTGAGAGCCCCGGCATGCACCGGACGCTGAAGACAAAGTTTGTTGAGGGAACGGCGGGATTCATGTCGCTCGTTGCTGTGGCCCTCGTGCTCGGTCTGGCTTTCTGCATCGAACGAATAATATATCTGACCCTGTCGGAGATAAACGCCAAGCGGCTCATGGAGGATATCAGCTGTCGCGTTGAGTCCGGCGACATTGAAGGGGCGAAGGCCCTCTGCCGCGACACGCGTGGACCGGTGGCCTCGATATGCTATCAGGGGCTGCTGCGAATCAGCGAGAGCATGGAAAACATCGAACGTTCCATCATCTCCTACGGCTCGGTGCAGTCGGCCAATCTTGAGCGCGGATGCTCGTGGATAGCGCTCTTCATCTCCATCGCACCGTCATTGGGCTTCCTCGGAACCGTGATAGGCATGGTGATGGCCTTCGATCAGATACGTCTGGCCGGCGACATCAACGCCACCATCGTGGCATCGGGTATGAAGGTGGCCCTGATAACGACCATTTTCGGTATCATCGTGGCCATCGTGCTGCAACTGTTCTACAACTATATCCTGTCGAAGATAGAGCATCTGACTTCACAGATGGAGGAGTCGGCCATATCGCTGATGGACGTGATAATGAAATATAAACTGACACATGATGACAGCACGTCGGAAAACTGACCGTCACAGATGTAATGCTCAGCGCATTTCGACAATGGTGAGGACGGTGCTGACCGTCATCGCGGTTGTCATATTTGCCGCGTTCTATTTCATAGGCTATGACCTGCCGTTTGTCGACAATCCACAGTTCACGGCACCGCTGTTCACCGACGCCGTCATCTGGTTCATCTACATTCTTTTCGGAGCAACGCTTGTGGCTACGGCCGTGTCGGTCTGCAGCACGGTGAAGACCCGTTCTTATTCTTCAATGATGTCAACGGGAGTGTCGTCAGTGCGTATCACCGTCGCAACGGTGGTGCTGTTCGTCGTGACGCTTGCCCTGTCGTTCGCTTTCGGTTCCACCGACCCACTTCCGGTCAACGGCCATATGTTCTCGTCATCATTGTGGTTGAGGCTCGCCGACATGTTCATCGTGACGTCGGCTGTGCTCATAACGGTGGCTGTGGCGGCCGTGGCTTTCGGCATGTCGGGGCTGAACAGGAAACTGAACGGATGCCGCATGAAGTCCGAACCTTCCACAAAATCTTAGCTTATGTTCAGGAAACGATACCGCCGGCACATCCCATCGCTGAACACGGCGTCCACGTCGGACATCTCGTTCATGCTCCTCATCTTCTTCCTCGTCACGACTTCTATCGACAGCGACAAGGGACTGTCACGACGGTTACCTCCCAAGCCGCAGGACCAAAACTCCACGGAGCTGGTTGTAAAGGAGCGGAACGTTCTCAGGGTGGCCATCGGCGAAAACGGACGGCTGACGTGTGAGGACGGCACGGTGACGCTACCGGAACTGCGGGAGCGGATTGTGACGTTCGTGGATAATGCCGCCGACTCTCCCTCTTTGCCCGAAAAACACATCGTGAACATCCCGCTGCTTGGACGTTGCTCGGTCACCGACAGTCACGTGATAGCCCTGGAGGTGAGCCGCGAGGCTGACTATGACACTTATTTCCACGTCCAGAAGACCATCACAGAGGCATACGACACTCTTCGCGGACGTCTGGCCATGGCCCGTTTCGGCCGTTCCCTTGATGAATGTTCGCCCGAGGAGCGCCGTGCCGTGACGCGCCATTATCCTCAGCGTGTGTCTGAAACGGAGCCCGGAGGGCAGGGAGGCAGGCTATGAGCATATTCATTAATCGCCGCAACCTCCGAATGCCGGGGCTGAACACATCGTCGCTTCCGGACCTTATCTTCACAGTATTATTCTTCTTCATGATTGTCACCAACATGCGGCAGGAACAACTGAAGGTCGACTACCGTATGCCGCAGAGCCGCCAGCTGGAGCGTTTGACCAACAAACAGGCTATGGCCTATATCCATATCGGCCGTGCCACGTCGCAGCAGCACGCAGGCGCAACCGGAATGGTCATACAGCTCAACGACCGCTATGCCTCGGTTGCCGACATCGATAAATTTGTCAGCGACGAGAGGGCGCGGATGAAACCGGAGGACGCCAGCAATATGCGCGTTGTGATAAAAGCCGACCGCGATACGCCGATGGGACTTATCAACGACGTGAAGCAGGCGCTGCGCAATGCCGGCGTTCTCGACATCATCTATTCGGCCGATCAGGAGGATTTGCGTTGACCGACACCATCGTTTCTTTGTATTGTTTTGAACACGTTATTAACGAATTGACAGGCAATCACTGAGTTTGCTTACATTCTTTTTGTGCAAATCAGATTTTTGTTATACCTTTGCACCATA
The DNA here is from genome assembly GCA_947170725.1 of uncultured Prevotella sp. Lineage (GTDB taxonomy): Bacteria > Bacteroidota > Bacteroidia > Bacteroidales > Bacteroidaceae > Prevotella. The sequence continues at coordinate 13,518 of CAMVUM010000010.1, read as the reverse complement.
AAAGAAAAATAAGAAATGGTATACCAGAGATTGGACAAACTTGACAAGCAAATCCTTCGGCTGATTGCTGAAGATGCGCGAATTCCGTTTTTGGAGGTAGCCCGTGCATGCAATGTCAGCGGCGCTGCTATTCATCAGAGAATACAGAAACTGACGAACCTCGGCATTCTCAAGGGGTCGCAGTATGTTATCGACCCAGAGAAAATAGGCTATGAGACATGTGCCTACATAGGACTGAATCTGAAAAATCCGGAGAAATTTGACGCTGTTGTGGAAGAACTGAGAAACATTCCTGAGGTGGTTGAATGTCATTATACCACCGGTGATTTTGACATGTTCATCAAAATATACGCCGTCAACAACCATCATCTGCTCAACATCATTCACGATAAGCTCCAACCGCTGGGGCTGTCGCGCAGCGAGACCATCATCTCGTTCAACTCGGCAATCGACCGCCAGCTCCCGATAATGGACATGCTGGTTAGCGACAGTGAGGAGACGACGGTGGGATGATAAAGTTGCCGCCGCGTCGGGCGTAAATGAGCGAACGGAATCCGGTTGGCTCATTTCCGCCAGCCGACTGGATGTTTTGAACCCGCCGACCGGATGTTTTGAGCATAGGTAGAGACCGTAAATCAATATGGAAACGGAGACACAGGGAATGAATATAACTCTGTGTCTCCGTTTTTTCTGTGTTGTGAGCCTTATATTATAAGGTTATAATGAAGACTTGATTATGTCCTGAGGCTTGGCTTGCATAGTCCAAACGCTAAGACGAAAAGCCTCCAGACGTTTCATTCTTTCCATATTGATAATACTTTGCGTCTTTTGCGTATTTGATTATTTGCTTCTTCGTGCCTTCGCTTCTTCGCGTCTTTGCGTTTGGATTACCACTGCTTTATTATGTACGCTTACCCGATAAATCATTGTCAGCCCCCCGTGTTAAGCCCAGAAAACGCCAGAAAAACGGCTATTTCGATATTATTTTATTGTTTTTCGATAATTTTTTGCTGATTTATTTGGCGATTTCAGAAAATAGCTATACCTTTGCAATATCGAAAAACGATAATCGCTTATTATTAAACGATAATAAACAAGAGAACATAACAAACAAAGTAACCAACCCATAAAACAATTACGACAATGAAAAAGAGATTCAACATCCTCACAGTGACAATGGTAGCATTAGTAGTATTCAATATCGTATGCAACCTCGTTTATGTCTCCGTCGCCTGCGTAGACGCAGTATCACAGACCTTGAGCCATTCCAGAGAAGAGCGGATGGGCATGACGGACGTCCTCGAAAACCAGCAGCCGGTCTCGCTCAGACTCTTCCCGACAGATCTGGTCAGCCCGCGTCAGCCCGTCGTCAACGCAAAGACGGGCAAGGAGATTACTGTGGAAATGAACCACGTCGTGGCATACGTTGACAAGAGCGAGGTGCCGGCATGGACATATCCGGCAGAAATAGGCCTTATGTTGGCCTCCGCCGCTCTTTGGATCGCCACGATATGGTTTTTCATCAAGCTGGTCCGCAACATCAACCGCATTGAAATCTTCACGTGGAAGAATGTCTCCCTGCTGCGCCGGATAGGCGTCCTGATGCTTTCGGCTTTTGCTGCCTCTTATCTCTCGGGCATGATAAGCAATTATGAAGCATGGAGTCTCGTGGCCTTCGACGGCTATATGATAGACTGGTTCCACTCGTTCGACACCATCACACTGGTCATCGGCTTCTGCAGTCTCATATCGGCTGAGGTGTTCGCAATGGGTCTTCGCCATCAGGAGGAGCTTGACCTGACCATCTGATAGCGCACGGAACGGCGGGGTAGGGATTGCGGCGGACGTCAGCCCGGCAGCGTAAAAGCGTCAGCCCGGCTGTGTAGAGAAGGCCGACGGGCTTCCGCTCAATCTCCTCCACGGCGCCGACAGGAAAACAAACCACTGGAAGAAAACTGAAAAAAGAAGATTATGGCTATAATAGTAAACCTCGACGTGATGATGGCACGGCGCAAGATTTCGCTCAGCGAGCTTGCCGCAACCATCGACCTGACACCGGCAAATCTCTCCATACTGAAGACAGGAAAGGCCAAGGCAGTACGTTTCTCAACCCTGGAGGCTATCTGCCGCGCCCTTGACTGCCAGCCTGGCGACATTCTGGAATACAAAGAAGAATGAGCCGGCTGTAGGACACAAAAACAAGAACGTAGCAAATAACAGAAAAGAACGTAGCAAATAAAGAACAAAAACGTAAGAAATAACAGAAAAGAACGTAGTAAATAAGGGCTAAGAACGTCAAATAGAAGAGCCTGGAACATCTGTACAACACACAAAAACGATTATATATGAAGACACAAGACTGACGGACGACGGCTAAACAAGAATTAAATTACATACGCTGAGAGCGCCTGGGATTCTCCATTCCAGGCGCTTTTTCTTGTCATTATGACCGCCGCCGCGTCAGTTGTGGTGTCGGAATCACTGTATGGAGACGGCGAAATCAGCGTTCATAGTCTACGAAAGCATATCGGAAAGCGTGGCGCTCGTCCGTTTCGTGGTTTTCGCGCTGTGTCTCGCGCCATCCGTCATACGAAGGAAAGAACGTGTCGGCGGCTGCAGGTGTGTCGTCGATTTCGGTCAGACAGAGACGGTCGGCGCGGCCGATGGCCTCGGCGTAGACCGAAGCACCGCCGATGATATAGACATCTTCGTCCTCACGGCAAGCGGCAAGCGCCTCGTCGAGTGACTGGAATGCCTCACATCCGGGAAACGTCGTGGCCGTGCGGCTCAGGACAATATTGCGTCGGTTTGGCAGTGCGCCCTTCGGGAGTGAGAGAAACGTGCGGCGTCCCATGATGATGGTGTGGCCGGTGGTGAGCGCCTTGAAGCGTTTCAGGTCGTTGGGAAGCCAGTAAATCAGCTTGTTCTCGTGGCCGATGGCACGGTTTCGGGCCACGGCGGCAATGATGGTGATGGTCATGAGCTTGTTCGTTTTATGTTTTCACACCGACACTTCCGCCTTGATATGCGGCCAAGGGTCGTATCCCTCCAGCCTGAAGTCCTCATATCGGAAGGCGAATATGTCGCGGACATTGGGGTTGATGACCATTCTCGGCAGCGGGCGCGGCGTGCGGGTGAGCTGCAGGCGGGCCTGATCGAGATGGTTGAGATAGAGGTGGGTGTCGCCCGTAGTGTGGATGAAATCCCCGGCCCGCAGTCCCGTGACCTGTGCCATCATCTGGAGTAGCAACGCGTAGGACGCGATGTTGAACGGCACACCGAGAAACGTGTCGGCCGAACGTTGGTATAGCTGAAGGCTGAGGCGGCCGTCGGCTACATAGAACTGGAACATCGTGTGACATGGCGGCAGGGCCATGCTGTCCACTTCGGCCACGTTCCACGCGCTGACGATCATGCGCCGCGAGTTCGGGTTGTTCTTCAGCTGATCCACGACGGCGGCAATCTGGTCTATCGTACCGCCCTTATAGTTCGGCCACGAGCGCCATTGATGGCCGTAGACGGGGCCGAGCTCGCCGTTTTCGTCGGCCCACTCGTTCCATATTCTCACGCCGTTGTCCTGAAGATATTTCACGTTGGTGTCGCCGCTGAGAAACCACAACAGTTCGTGGATGATTGATTTCAGATGCAGTTTCTTTGTCGTGAGCAGCGGAAAACCGTCCTCCAGATTGTATCGGGCCTGATGACCGAAGATGCTCACCGTTCCCGTTCCCGTACGGTCGCCTTTCTGCGTGCCTTCGGTCATGATGCGGTTGAGCAGGTCCAAATATTGTTTCATTTTGTCAGTTTGTTTGATTGTCTTCTTTGTTTCATGCGGGAAACGCAGTGCGTGTTCCGTCATGCGCTGACAAAATTACAAAAATAAATCGGTATTACCGTTTCTGCGGATAAAAAACCGGATTTTGATTTCCGCTGGTTTCCGCGGTCTTCCGGACCGACAGGCTGTCATTCCGTGAGGTCGCGTTCGGCAGCTGGAGCGTTGTCTGATATGATTGACGCCTGGTCGTGGGCAATATAGTTTTTTGAGGCGTCAATGGCGATGAGCACTCCGTCGTCCACGCCGGATGCTTCGGCGTGATAGCGGAATGTCGTGATTCGGTTGGCATGGCGTCCGAGATATGTCAGCCGCCCGTCGGTCGGGTCCATCCACCAAACGTCCTTTTCCTCTCCGCTGACTTTAGTGAGGTCTATGCGCATGTCGCGGCCCGTGTGGTTGTAGACCATGATATAGTCATGGCCGCGTGTGGCCAGCAGCCGGTCGTAGCGTTCGCCGTTGCCGAGGATGACGCTTTGGTCCGGAATGCGGTCGAAATAGGGCATTGAGAGCATGAGACGCTTCAGATATTTCATCTGATTGTAGCCCGGATCGTCCAGTGCCTTGTACCATGGGTGACCGGCGCCGTCGGCGAAATAGGCTCCCGCGATTCCAGGACGGACAAACTGCATGATGGCGTTGTTGCCGTAGGTATGGCCGCATGACCCGGCGAAGACAGACCAATAGGCATAGCGGCGTATGTCACGGGCTGACCAGCGCGGCTCGCTGGCGTCGTGAAGCCCCTGCGGTATGCCCTCGTATGACGGTTCTCCGTCGAGAACGGGTTTTAGCGGACGGTGTTGCCAGGCGGAATCGACGTACATCCACGAGTCCTCTTCGGTTCCGTCGGGTATGGGATAGTTTTTGTTGCCCATGCGCTGGCCGTAACGCCGGTGGCCGCTTTGAAACATGTTGAAGTCGAGCCACGGGCGGTCGTTGAACCATTTGGCTGAGGTAGTGCGCCCACGAGGATGGAATGTCATGAGGTGGTTCTTGTCGGACGACTTTATAGCCGTGGCCAGTGCGTCCCACACTTCCGTGCGCACGCTGCCCTCAATGTCTCCTCCGATAATCCACACGATGTTCTTCCGCCGGCCGTAGCGCTCGGCCAGAAAGCGGCCGTAGGCAGCGGCCTGCTGTTCGTCCATGCGCCCGGCCTTGACCAACCCGCCCCAGATGCAGACCATGCCGACGTAGATGCCGTGGCGGGCAGCGCAGTCAACGATGTAGTCCAGATGGTCCCAATAGCCGTAGATGCCGGGAACGGACGCACTGCTGAAATCAAATCCGGCCGTCATGGACATCTGGCCGTAGGCGTTGAACGCCGGAACACCGTTGACGACTTGTATCTGTACGACGTTGTAGCCGGCTTCGGCACACCTCGAAAGATAATATTCCGCCTCGTCGCGGTCAAGCCGTTCGGGCAGCAGCCACCCCGTGTCGGCCAGCCAGAAGAACGGCCTGCCGTTGGAATGGAGAAGGAAACGGCCGTTTTTCGAGACCTCCAGTCGCCCGTTGTCCCACGGATGTGTTGCTCCGGCTGCGGCCACTGTCACGAAGAACATGATGAGAATAAGATATAGCTGTTTCATATTTTTTTGGTTGTATTGAGGTAAGTAAGTGGACACGTTTAAGTTATATGACGTAAAAGCAAAGACGCAAAAACGCAAAGTCCGTTGTTGTGATAGAATGAATATCACAACAACGGACTTTGCGTTTTTGCGTTTAAGTTCATCATGAACCGGAACAGGATGTCTTAGTTCCTCTTTCCGAATATGCGGAGCAGATAAAGGAACAGGTTGATGAAGTCAAGATAGAGCGACAGCGCACCCAGCAGGGCAATTTTCTGTGCCGTCTCACCCGTGTCTTCGGCCGTCATGAGCATCTGCTTGATTTTCTGTGAGTCGTATGCCGTCAGGCCCGAGAACACCAGCACGCCGATATAGCTCATGATGAGCTGCAGACCGGTGCTGCGCATGAACAGGTTGACAACCGAGGCGATGATCAGACCGATGAGCGCCATCATCAGGAACTTGCCCATGCCGGAGAGATCTTTCTTTGTCGTATAACCGATGGCGGCCATCGCGGCGAACGTTCCGGCGGTGATAAAGAACACGTTGGTTATCGACGACATCGTGTAGACAAGGAATATCACCGATAGTGTGGCACCATTGATGACGGAATAAATCACGAACATCAGCGTCGCTGCTGACAGTGACAGCCGGTTGATGGCTGCGGTGAGCCAGATGACCAGACCGAACTCGGCTATGATAAGACCGAAGAACAGCATTCTGTTCATGAGTATGGCCGACATCAAGGCAGGGCTTGTTGCCACGCCGTATGCCGTGAAGCCTGTTATCACGAGGGCCATGGCCATCCACAAATATACTTTTCTCATCAATGCCGGAAATGCGGCGGACAGATAGAGTTCTCTGTCCCTTGAGGCGTTTTCTACGCCGAAATTACTGTAATCCATATACTTTTCAAATTTAAAACATGTTTCTTCGTGCAACAACCGTGCCACCGTGGCCCATTCCTTAAGGGCGCAATGAGTTTTCGGGGCACAGTTCTGCAAAGTTATTGATTATTTCCTGACTATCCGCAAAGCATGTCATAAAAAACAATAAAACCGCCGCAAATGCCTTTTTGTCAGGCCGTTTGTGGCACATACGGCGGCCTTCCATCGGCAGAGGTCCATTCTTTGACGTGGCGGATTGTGGCGGTTAGCGGTCTGACAGGCCGATATTAACAATGAAAAGCCTGTTCTTTGTCAAAGAAAAGCCTGTTCTCTTGGTTCCGATACATTATTCTCGGGATTTATATGTAATTTTGCGGTGATGGCTGCACTGACGCATGCCCGATAATAAAAAACTGAATATGAACACAACCTTCACCCTACGTCCCGGCCGTCCGGAAGATGCGCCGGAGATTGCCCGCCTGATTGTCATGGCCATGACCGACGAGTGTTGCCGCCATTTCTACGGCCCGAACCACACCGACGCCGACTTTCTGCGGCTCATCACTCGTCTCGTCGCTACCACAGGAACCCAATACAGCTACGAGAACACCATCTGCGCAGTTGCTTCGGATAACGGAAGCATTGCCGGTGTCAGCGTCAGCTACGACGGCGCGCGCCTCATAGAACTGCGCCGCCATTTCATCGAAGGTGCCATCCTCGAGTTCGGAATCGACCACAGCGCCATGGAACCGGAGACGCAGGCGGGCGAACTCTATCTTGACTCGCTGGCCGTATGGCCCCGCTACCGTGGCCACGGTATTGCCACGATGCTCCTCAACGCCACTGCCGAAAAGGCCCGCCGTATGGGATGTGGCCCTCTCGGGTTGCTTGTGGACGAGGGAAACCCGCGTGCAGAGCGTCTATATAATAAGGTGGGCTTCAGGTATGTGAACGCAAACACATGGGGAGGACATAGGATGAAGCACCTGCAGATGGAGTGAAAGTGAAATAAAGGAAATAGCGGTATTTCTTATTATTATTTAGTAAAACGAGTCATATTGGTAATTAAAAACAGGCTATATTGGTCTGTAATATAGCCTGTTTTTGCATGATTATAGCGGTTCTATGACGAAGAAATGGCATACTGTGGCGCAATTGCCGTTTGTCATTCCAGCACGTGGGGCTCGTCTGGGATGTGGGTGCTCTTTATCTTCCATTCCGAGGGATAGAGGTTGTTGGCCCGCGTGCCGATGTTCTTCACAAAGCCGAGCGGCGCACCATGGAATCCGACAAGAACAAGTCCGCGTGGCGTGTCGGGCGGGAGCGTGACCGCTTCCTTGCGCAGATAGGCCACGGCCTGGGCATACGGAAGGTCGGCGTAGGGGAAAGCTCCTGGCATGAGGGCAGTTGAGAGGGCGAGCGACTGGTCGGGAATGAGGTCGCGCCCCTTGAAGTGGCCGACGGTAACGCCGGCGGAAAGTATGTTCAGTGAGCGTGATGCTATTTCGTAGACGGGAACAAGGGTAGGGGGCAGGGCCATGACTGTTTCCGAAGCAGACTTCCCGGAAGATGAAGAAGCGGATTTCCCTGAAGACGAAGCGGTGGTCTTTCCCGAAAACGAAGAAGATTTCTCTGAGGTATAAGACAATGATGCGGAATTGGCCGTAACGAGCTTGAATGTCCCGGGAAGAATGTCGGAGGCTCCATCCTGACGGCCTGAAGAAGCGGCAATCATGGCTCGCAGGCGGTCGGTGGCGTCATTGCCGCGTGTTCCGCTCTTCTTTCCTGTTTTCTGGGAGACGAAGAGCGCCCGTTCTTCCACACCGAAACCGGCTGCACATCCTTTTATGATAGAGGTGTCGTCCGCGCCCTTTCGCATCACGGCGCAGAAGAGACCTTCGCCGCACGTACTGCCGGGAATGAATCTATAGACCGGTTCCGTGAAGCCGGGAAGAAGCGAACCGCTGATGCCCCACGTGCAGGACGTGTCGACGGGCAGCACCGTGGCGCCAAGCTCAGCGCACGCCCAACGGACGTTCTCCTCGTTTTCGGCCGTGTTGAATGTGCATGTGGAGTATATCATCAGTCCGCCCGGACGCAGACACCGCCACGCATCCGCCACAATCTCACGCTGAAGGCGGCTGCAACTGTCCACGTTCTGCGGGCTCCACTCGCCGATGGCGCCGCTGTCCTTGCGGAACATGCCTTCACCGGAACACGGAACGTCACACAGAATGACGTCGAACGTCAGTCCCGAACGGGCATAGTCGCGCGGATAGTTGTTCGTGACGATGACCTCGGGGCAACCCCATTTCTGGATGTTCTCTTTCAATATATTTGCCCGCTGGCGCACGGGCTCGTTTGTCATGAGCATGCTGCCGGGCGGAAGGGCGCCCAATGCGGCGGTCGACTTGCCGCCTGGTGCGGCACAGAGGTCGAGCATCAGCACCGGCGAGGTGACGTATTGGGAGATGACGCGGTGGACGAACATCGACGATGCTTCCTGAACGTAGTAGTGGCCGGCGTGCAGCATAGGGTCGAAAGTGAAGTCGGGACGCTCCGTAAGATAGTGGCCGTTGTCACACCACGGTACGCGTCCGCCGTCGGCCGTGTCCGTCGGGACGGCCGTGGTCTTGCTGCGGTTGATACGTATGCTGACCGGCGGTTCGTCGGTCAGCGCACTTACAAAACTGTCATACATCCCGTCGCCCATCATGCTGCGTGTCGAGGTGACGAATTCTGCTGGAAGAACTCTCTCCGCCGGTTTTTCCGACGGAGAGAGTTCACTGTTTCCAGTTTCTGCAACGATGCCGGCGCCACCTGACGTAAAACCCTCCTGTGTCCCTCCGCTAGCATTCTCGGAAGGCCGGAATCGCTGACCGGCAGAGCCGGAACGACCTTTGTTATATCTCTTTTTCATTCTTTTTGTCTCTAATTTATGCGCAAAGATAGAAATTTTTTCGCACCTTTGCAACTTATCCACAGTCTGTTACGTCAAACAGACAGATAACCGCTTACGGCCGGAAGACCGCGGCGGCAGCAAAAAGAAATCCTAAAGAGCATAACGATATGAACAAATTTCTCATAACACTGGCTTTGGCCGCAGCAATGACAGCCAATTCCGGAGCAACAACGCAAGACCACCGCCACACGCCATGCACTCAGACAGAGGAGACTTCTCCGGTCGCAGACGGAGAAAAGGCTGCGGCAGAGGACGGCAAGTCACAGGCGAAACCATCTGCATACGCCAAGGCTCAGCGGCAGAAAGCAGCCGCAAAGAAAGAGCCGGCGGCCGCCGGAGCACAGGCGGATGAACCGACCGACGAACTGGAGGCATATTCCGATACGACCGAGGTCTATGAAACGGACTCCGCAACAACCAGGTCTTATCAGTTGAATATCGACGAAGACGGCATGGACCGCATGGCCCGTGGCTTCGGCAGGCTGGCTGACGGCATGATAGGGACGCTGTTCATCCTCCTCATCATTTTCGTCTTCTCGCCCGTGGCTATTATCGCCGTCATCTGTTACTTCATCTACAAGAACCGCAAACAGAAGCTGAAGCTGGCCGAAATAGCCATGAAGAACGGCCAAAAAATACCTGAAGAGATTCTCCCGCAGCAGGTTCAGGCCGACGACGAACTGTGGCGAAAGGGACTTAAAAACATCTTCCTTGGCATCGGACTGATTTTCTTATTTTCCTTCATGGGCTTCGACACGGGTATCGGCATCGGCTGTCTCGTGATATTCTGCGGCTTGGGACAAGCTGTCATCGCACGCACGTCGGTGCGGCGGAACAATAGACGGGACGGTCAGGATGTTCCTGACGATACTGACGTCAGACCGGAGATTTAATGAACGTAGTGAAGACACAAGGCTAAAGGACAACTGGAGACAGACGATGGAGGCTATCAGCGACGCACATCTCGCCGCCCTTGCGGCAAAGGAGCACGACCGGCAGGCTTTCGGCCGGCTCGTCATGCGCCATCAGTCGGCGGTCAGGCGGTTCTTTCTGAACCACACTCTCGGTGACGCTCAGCTGAGTGACGACCTTTCCCAAGACACATTCGTCAAGGCATACGTCAACATCGGCAGTTTCCGCGGCACGGCGGCGTTCTCAACGTGGCTGCTGCGCATCGCCTTCAACGTCTTCTACGACTATATCAGGGTCCATCGCGAGACCGGTGATATTGACCCTCAAGTCTGTTCGCGACCGGCTCCCGACGCCGACGGAGGCACGCTCCGGATGGACATCTATGACGCTCTGGCCCGCCTGAAGCCCGTGGAACGCTCGTGCATAACGCTCCAGCTCGTTGACGGACTGCCGATAGAGAAGATTGCGGAGGTCACCGGCATGCCGCAAGGAACCATAAAATCACATCTGGCCAGAGGTAAGGAGAAACTGGCCGGATACCTGAAAAGAAACGGATATGACAGAAGATGACAATATAAGGATAGAGGAACTGTTCCGCGAGGCTTCCCTGCAGGAGATTGCCGACGACGGATTCACGGACCGGGTGATGGCCTGTCTGCCGGTGGAGGAGTGTGCCGTCAGGCCTATCGTGCCACAGGTCAGCGAAGCTGATGCCGCCGATGGCCGCCGCCGGTGGCTGCTGGCCAATCTTTGGACGGCGGCATGTGTCGCCGCGGGCATCGTCATGGTGATTGCGGGACGCGGCTGGGAACAGCCCGCCACATATCTGTATGTGCTCATGCGCACGATTCCCACATTCGATATAGTCGCCTTCTGCCATCTGCTGTTGCTCTCAGGCACTGTAATCGCTGCCGCCATCTGGCTCTTGCATCGGCTGGACAGCATGTCGGTGGTGTTGTGCAAGAAAGATCCGAAGCAGGTTTTTCATGATATGTCCTGACACAAAGACACAATATACAGATTGTAAAGACGCGAAGACGCAAAGGTTAAAAAAGAAAGCCTTTGCGTCTTCGCGTTTATATTTTTTCCGAAGAACCGTTTTCGCGTTTGTTCTGTTTTCTCAGAACAGCTCTTCCGGTTCCTCTTCTTGCTTCTCCTTCGGTTTTGGCGGGGCTGTCAGATTGCCCTCGCTGTCGAACATTCCGTAGGTCGTCCGGAGCACTATGAACTCGGTGCGGCGGTTGAGCTGGTTGCAGATTTCCTGCTCCTCGGGCTTCAAGCGGAGGATGAACTCCTCCGTGAGCACGTCGCCCTCCTTTAGGAACGGATAGCGTTCGGTAAGTTTCTTCTTGATCGTCTTCGGCTTTTCCTTGCCGTAGCCCACAGGTGAGAGACGGTCGGCGGCGATGCCGTGTTTCGTCAGATAGTCCACAACAGCCTCGGCGCGTCGCTGTGACAGGAGTTTGTTGTATGCCGCCGGGCCGCGGTAGTCACAGTGGGCGCTCAGCTCTATGGTCACGTTGGGGTTCTCGCAGAGTAGTTTTATCAGTTCGTCAAGCGCCACGGTGGACTCCGGCCGGAGCGTCGCTTTGTCGAAGTCGTAGAAGATATTGTCTATCAGCACGGGTGCAGTGATGCTCGCCAGCGGGAACTGTAGTACGTATTCGGTTGACTCCGTGACCGGTTCGACGCGCAGCTGCTCCTTATGATTGAGAAAACCCTTGCACGTTCCCAGCAGGACATAATCTACGTTGGGACGTATCTGCTGAGTGAACGAGCCGTCGCCCTTGACACTCAGTTTCAGGTTTGTTCCGTCGTTGCCGACCATATAGACCAGTGCGTTCGGCAGCTCATATCCCTCCTGCTCATAGACCCATCCCTTGACCGTCTGGACAATCTCTGGATTAACGAAGCTGTAGATATGGTCCCATCCTTTCCCGTCGCCGCGGTTGGAGGAGAAGAAGCCCTGATTGAGCAGCCCCTCGAATGTCATTCCGAAGTCGTCGCCCTGAGAATTGAGCGGATATCCGGGATGCTCGATCGTCCATCCGCCGCCGACAGTGTCCGGACGGGCTATGTAGATGTCCAGTCCACCCATGCCGGGGTGGCCGTCGGAGGAGAAATAGAGGTCGCCGTTGGGGCGGAACGTGGGGAACATTTCGTCGCCCTCGGTGTTGATGGGCGGTCCGAGGTTTTCCACACCGCCCATGCCGCTGGTTGTCAGCCGCACGCGCCAGATGTCCAGTCCGCCCATGCCGCCGGGCATATCACTTGTGAAATAGAGCCACTGGCCGTCAGGCGAGACGGCCGGATGGGCATAGCTGGAGAGTGTGTCGCGTGTGATTTCGAGAGGAGTGGTCTTTCCCCATGTGGCGTCGGAGCGCGACGATGTGCATATTGTGGCATATCGTGGATACGACGGATCTGTCGTACACTGTGTCAGATACATTGTCTTTCCGTCCGGCGTGAACGAGCAGACGCCTTCGTCGAAATCCGAGTTAAGCTCCGAATCAATGCCTTCTGGCTTTGTCCACTTTCCTTTTTCATCTTTTGTGGAGACGAAAATGTCGCCGTTCTTTGTTCCCGTGATACCGCTTAGCTCGTCGCCCTTGACGTCATTGCGCGTCGATGTGAAATAGAGTTGGTCGTTATCGTCGCCTGCCAGCATGGGCGAATAGTCGGCGCGGCGCGAATTGAAGAAATTCTCACGTTTCACCGTATATTGTGAACCGGCTTCCTTCCACTTCGGGGCCATTTCCGCCGAACGCAGCCCGACCTCGGCCATGCGGCAGCCGGGCATACTGTCGAGCGCAGTCTGGAAGTGGCGGGCAGCCTCCTTGTAGTTTCCGTTCTTCATGAGCTGCTGGGCCAGATAAAGATGTGTCGTGCTGTCGGCCTGACCATAGCGCAGGACATTGTTGTAGGCGGCTATTGCCCGTTGGGCGTAATTGATACGGCGGTAGCAGTCGGCCATCTTCAGTGCCCGTTTCCCGCGCGTAGCCCGCTCCTTTGCCGGCGTGGCCGAATAAGCTTTTTTATACTGTACAGAAGCGTCATAATACTCTCCAAGGGCATAGAACTTATCCCCTTTCTTCATGGCCGCGTCTGCCCCGCACGACACGATGACGGCCGCAATGACGGATATATATATTATATAATGTATGATGCGCATACGCTATATATAACGTCAAACGCTCCGTTTTATTATAAGCCGTTGGTGTTTTGTTCATGAAAAGACGGAAGCGGTGTAATAATAATATTCCGGAATTTAACATTTGAAATTTTTAATTCTGGATAGTTTGTTTGCTTGATTTTTTACATTTTGTGTCCGTTCTGTTTTGATTTTCTTTTTTT
>CAMVUM010000009.1 GCA_947170725.1 uncultured Prevotella sp. | reverse complement strand
CTGTTTATATAATAATACCCCGCATTTGGTTAAAAATGGTTCTTCTAAGCGTTATCTGCCGTTAAATGTCCGTAAATAGCAAGCTATGTATCAGTTGTTTAGCCAAAATGCCTTTACTAAACATTTATATTGTTTTTGGTCTGTAAATTCAGTTTTGCAAATGCGAACCGCCAAGATAGCAGGTATGCCATTGCGGATTTACAAATACGAAAACATAAATTTATAATATACAGAATAAAATTCAATACGCATTTGTTGTGAGTCTCAAAAAAATGCTTTACCTTTGTAAACTCAATAAAAACCGGGGCCAAATGCCCCATAAAGACCACTTAACGGTTATGAAAGATAGAATCAGACAGATAATGGAGTCGCTCAACATGAGCCAGCAGGTCTTCGCCCAGTTCATCGAAATGTCCCCCGCTTCGCTTAGCGGCATATTCACTGAGCGGACCCGTCCCACCCTCAACACGGTGGAAGCAATAAAAAAGAAAATACCTAACATAAACATTGATTGGCTCATGTTCGGTACCGGTAACATGTATATTGAATCAGAAGACGGCGCTATGAGTTCCGGTGAACGTCCGATCGAGATGACGGAGCCGATGCTCGATTTTGATGCGTCCGATATTTCCGCTTCACCATCGACAGCAACAGACGTTCATGGTCATGACAGCGGACGGAATATGCGCCCGGAGATAATTCGTGGGGAAATCAAATATATTGACAGACCGCAGCGTAAGATTACCGAGATACGAATCTATTTTGACGACCTTACATTCGAGACATTTTTGCCGTCTAAGGAACATTGATCCGATGGCCGGACAAGGTTGAAATATCTAAGCCGGTCCGATGTCGCGGCTACCCCATTTGGCTAACAGAATGTCAAGCGGTTCATGTAATATTGCAACACGGTTCATGTAGCATTGTTACACGGTTCATGTAGCATTGTTACACGGTTCATGTAACATTGTTACACGGCCCATGTAACAATGCTACGTGGCTCGTGTAACAATGTTATGTGGCCTGTGTCATAAAACTGACTGTTGGTTAGATGAAAGAGTCGTGGCTCAATGTGCGATTTCTGTCGTTAGTGAACCTTTTAATAGGATTTTTTGTATAAATTTGCAGTTGGAAATCCAAACCGATATTTAAATAGGAACAAAAAACAATTCAATAGTGAAAATGAAGAAATACATCCTCGACCTTACGGTCAAATCGGTGGAACGCATCAACAGCCGTTATGTGCTGATCAGGCTTACGGACAGCAAGCCCCTGCCTGAAATGTGCCCCGGCCAGTTCGTTGAGGTGCGCGCCGACGGAACGGCCGATACCTTTTTGCGCCGTCCGATATCCATCAATTTCGTAGACCGTGCAGCCAATGAGCTTTGGCTGCTTGTGGCTACGGTCGGTGACGGCACCCGCCACATAGCATCAGTGAAGCCCGGTGGGAGTCTCAATTGTGTCCTGCCTTTGGGAAATGGTTTCACCATGCCTAAGACCCCGTCAGAGCGGGTGCTTCTCGTGGGCGGTGGCGTCGGCGTAGCCCCGTTGCTCTATATGGGTGCGGAGATGAAGCGGATGGGCTGCGAACCAACCTTTCTGCTTGGAGCGCGCAGTGAGTCCGATCTGCTGGAGTTGGAATATTTTAAAGAGTACGGGCGCGTGTGCGTGACAACGGAAGACGGTTCGGCCGGTGAACGCGGTTTTGTGACCAATCATTCTGTCCTGACAGAAGAGCCGCGGTTTGACTGTATATCAACCTGCGGTCCCAAACCGATGATGGTTGCCGTTGCCCGCTATGCCTCTGGGGCTGGAATCAGTTGTGAGGCTTCGTTGGAGAATATGATGGCTTGCGGCGTTGGTGCCTGTCTATGTTGCGTGGAGAAGACCACGGTGGGCAATTTGTGTGTGTGCAAGGAAGGTCCGGTATTTAACGTAAAGAAACTGTTATGGCAGATCTGAGTGTAAAGATAAACAATCTGTGTCTGAAAAATCCCGTGATGACGGCGTCGGGCACATTCGGCTACGGCCTTGAGTTTGCCGATTTCGTGCCGCTGGACGGCATCGGCGGAATAATCGTGAAGGGAACGACCCTGAACCCTCGTGAAGGCAATGACTATCCGCGTATGGCCGAGACGGCCCATGGAATGCTCAACTGTGTTGGACTGCAGAACAAGGGAGTTGGCTATTTCTGCGAGAACATCTATCCGCAGATAGAGAATATCGATACCAACATGATTGTCAATGTAAGCGGTTCGTCGCCGGAAGACTATGCTGAGTGTGCAGCACGCATTGACGCTTTGGAGCGTATTCCGGCCATAGAACTGAACATTTCCTGTCCCAATGTGCATGACGGAGGAATGGCTTTCGGGGTTACATGTGAGGGGGCGGCAAGCGTCGTCCGTGCTGTCCGTGCCCGCTACAGCAAGACACTCATTGTCAAACTGTCGCCTAATGTGACCGACATAGCCGAGATTGCCCGTGCCTGCGAGGCGGAGGGTGCCGACAGCGTGTCGCTCATCAACACTCTGATGGGCATGTCCATCGACATCGAACGTCGTTGTTCACGACTGAGTATCGGTACTGGAGGACTGAGCGGCCCGGCAGTGAAGCCCGTTGCCCTGCGTATGGTGTGGCAGGTTGCGCGTGCAGTGAAAATACCTGTCATCGGACTTGGAGGCATATCGACAGCCACCGATGCCATAGAGTTCCTCATGGCCGGAGCCACAGCAGTGGAGATAGGTACGGCCAACTTCCTCGATCCGGCCGTAACCATCAAGGTGCGTGATGGAATTGATGCGTGGCTCGACAGTCACGGCTGCCGTTCTGTGACGGAGATTGTCGGTGCGTTGGAGTCATGATATAATGTAAGAACTGCCGTTTGCGGCAGTTCTTCGTTTTTTGATTTTAAGCCTGCTTATTTGATTCCGAATAACTGCGTGTCATGGTTTTTTGTTAAATTTGCAAGTCAAACTATTAGCTGAAAACCAAATTATTCAGATTTATATGAAAACTAAAAAAACTACTCTGCTTCTCGGTTCGCTGCTTTTGTGCGGCAGCCTTGGCGTCAGCGCTCAGCAGCTGGCGTTCCCCGGAGCACAGGGTTGGGGACGTTTCGCCACAGGCGGACGCACTGGTACAGTCTACCATGTGACCAACCTTAACGATAGCGGAGCCGGTTCACTGCGTGACGCTGTGAGCCAGCCTAACCGCATCGTCGTTTTTGATGTTGCTGGTGTCATCAGAATCAACAGCCGCATCGTGTTTGCCAAGAACCTCTATGTGGCCGGTCAGACAGCCCCTGGCGAGGGAATAACCGTCTACGGTAACGGTGTTTCGTTCTCCGGTGCCACCAACACCATCGTGCGCTACATGCGCTTCCGTATGGGTAAGGTGGGCGACAGCGGAAAGGACTGCGCCGGTATTGCCAATGGAACGGACATGATTTTCGACCATTGTTCGTTCTCATGGGGACTTGACGAGACCTTCTCGATCAACCCTGACGGCAAGGGAACGAATCCGGAGAACATAACAATCTCCAACACCATCATGGGACAGGGTCTCATGACACACTCTGCCGGAGGACTGATGCAGTCAAACAACATCACGCTCTACCGCAACCTCTATTGCGACAACAGCACGCGTAACAACAAGATAAAGGGCATCAACCAGTATGTCAATAACATCGTCTACAACTGGAAGAACGCCGCATACAATATGGGAGGTGACTCCAGTGGCGACAGTTACTGCAACATAGAGAGCAACCTCTTCATCAACGGACCCGCGAAGGGTGGTGCCGCATTTACCGGAGGTAACGACAACTTCCATTTCTACGGCGATGACAACTGGCAGGACAGGAACATGGACGGCAAGTTTGATCCGTCGTTGGTGACTGACTACTCGGCCGCCGACCGTCAGGACAAACCATACGCTTATCCTGAGCTTGAGAAATGGCCTGGCAACACGCTTGTCGACAACCTTCTTCCGACGGTGGGTGCCTCGTTGCCTTACCGCGATTTGGCTGACTGCTACATGATAGACGAGGTCTATTCGTTCGGTACGAAGGGCGCACTTATATATGACGAAAAGTCGCTTATCTATGGTACGCCCGACACGTGGAACATGTGGGCCGGCAACAAGCGCGTTGATACTGACGGCGACGGTATGCCCGACGCATGGGAGGAGGCCAACGGCACCGACCCCAACAAGAACGACGCCATGACCATTGCAGCCAACGGATATGCCAATATCGAGAACTATATTAACAGCATAACCCGCGAAGACCGCGACTTCTTCCTCAGAGCACCGCTATGTTTGCAGTATGAGGAGTCGACACAGAACTCCATCACCGTTTCGTGGCTCGACTATTCCGACAATGAGGAAGGCTTTATCGTTGAGCTGGAGAAGAACGGGGCCTTTGTTGAAGTAGGTCGTACAGCCGCTAATGTCAGCGTCTTTACGATTACGGACGAATCATTAGAACCGGCCACAGCTTATAATGTGCGTGTACGCGCATTTGCCGGTGAGAATGTTTCGGAATATTCAAATACGCTGACGGCAAAGACACGTCCTGTTCCGGTTGATGTTGTCGACATCAATACGTTTGCCCCCGACTATACCTGGGCAGGCGGTAGCGGCGCATGGAATCTGGCTTCTACGAACTGGAACAATGGCGAGACATACGCCGACGGCAAGAATGTGCTCATCGCCCCGACTGAAAATATCGAGGTGGACATCACCGAAAGCGTACAGCCGGTTGCCGTTGTTGTGAATGGCGACGCTGATGTGACTCTGAAAGGAACCGGTTCTATCGCCGGAGCAGCTTCGTTGAACAAAGCCGGAAGCGGTGCGCTCATAGTCGAGACCCCTCAGAGTTATGAAGGTGCAACGGTGCTGCACGACGGAACTTACGAGTTCTCAAGCATTGCCAACGGCAGTGTGCCCAGCGGTATCGGTGCTTCGTTGGAGTTTGCTCAGAACTGGATTTGGGCTGGCGGTACAAATAAGTACACCGGAGCAAGCGCGTCGACCAACCGTTCGGCCACGCTCGAGGGCAACACGACGTTCAATATCGTTAACAAGGCGACTGCTCTCAGCATGTCCGGATCTTTGGAAGGAGCGGGCAATCTGACTATCGACGGTGCGGGACAGATAACGGTCAACAACACCGAGTTCTTCAAGTACGACGGCAATCTGATTATGAAAGGCGGCAAGGTGTTGCTAAATGGCGAACTTGTTTCAAAGGCCGGACTCGGCACGGTGAGCAAGCTCGTGATGGCCGGCGGTACGTTTGCCACAAACAGTACGAACGACAAGAACCCGACATACACCTTCCCCATTGAGGCTACGGATGACACATATTCCTACGTGTCGTTCTTCCGGAACTGCGTGATTAAGTCGGCAGTGAGCGGTAGCGGTACGCTTGAGTGGGAAGTGAACTGGGTTCGTGAGTACATCGAGGGCGACTGGAGCAAGTTTACGGGCCGCGTCGTTGTCAACGGAACCGGTAGTGCCGGTAATAGCCAGTTTGCCGTACGTAACGGAACCGGTATCCAGAACGGAACATTCACCTTGAAAGGAAAGGCTCAGATTGTCGGTGGCAAGAACCAGTCGACATATTATCTTGGCGGTCTGTCAGGTGCAGCCGGCACATTCCTCTCCGGATTTGACGTTAAGAACGCCGGAAGCGGAACTTGGATTGTTGGTTCGGCAAATACGGACGAGACCTTTGACGGTGTCATTGATGGCCGTTGCCAGGGCGGTAAGGAAGGAACGACGAGCATAGAGAAAGTCGGTTCCGGTGACTGGCGCCTCACTGGAAAGAACATATACAAGGGTACGACCCAGATCCGCGGCGGACGTCTTGTCGTGAATGGTAACAACAGCGGCGCCGGAGCATACACAGTCAATGCCAATGCCACGCTGGCCGGTAAGGGAACAGTAGGCGGAGCCGTGTCTGTGAAGAACGAAGGAATCGTCTTTGCCGGCGATACGCTCATTGACGGAAGTACTCTCACGTTGGCCAAGACTCTCAACGTCGCAACGGGCGGAAAGGTCAGCATCCCCGTTTCCTCGACAGCGTGCAACTCGCTCACACTTAAAGGAAATATGACCATAGGTGAGGGCGTAGCTCTTGTGCTTGCAGAAGACGGACTGGACAAGGCTCCATACGACGCAACGGTTTATCATGTGTTCAACCTCGCCGGTGGAACCATCACCGGAACATTCTCCGAAATCATCCCCGCCACTCCGGGCGATGGTCAGACATGGGATCTCTCTTCTCTCTATACTGACGGAACCATCAAGGTTGTTGGCGGCGAAAAGAATCCTGGTGGCGGTGAAGAACCAGAGCCGGGTCCTGACCCTATAGGCGAGACGAAGACAGCCCTGCTCACATTTGGCAACATGGCGCTCGGTTCGTATGATGGCGAACATGCTAACAACATGCTGACCGGAACGGAGGGTGACGACGCCGAAGGCTTCTCGCTCGTTGTTACAGGCAACCTCGCCAAGAACTTCAGCAGTGGTGATAAGATTAACGTTGAATATAACGGCCAGCCTCTCACACGCACGACAATCAAGCTGTCGAACGGCGCAGAAGAGAGTGTGTTCATGCCCGAAGGTGCCAAGGCTACGAAGATAACGCTTTGGAGCTATACCAACGTGGCCACCGCCAACCGCACGTCCTATTGGGCTAACGTCGCCGGAACAGCCTATACGGAGGAAAACTCCGTGATACTTGCTCCGACGAAGGACACATCTAATCCGAGCAAGGTTTCGTTCGACCTTGCAAACGTTCCCGATATCGTGACATTCAAGAACACCGGTGAGCAACAGTGTGTCATCATCGGTCTTGAATATCACTTCGGTGGCGGCACAGACGGCATCAGTACCGTTACCGGCATGGATGGCACTCCCGTTAGCGTTGGCTACTACACCATTTCCGGTGAGCGTGTAGCCACACCGGGCAAGGGCATCTACATCATGCGTGCCACAACCGCAACAGGCAAGGTAGTCACACGCAAGGTCATCTTGTAGTAACATTCCGACAATCATAAAAAAAGTCCGCCCGAAGGAGAACCGTTCTCTTCGGGCGGACTTTTTTTATGGCTTGTGTTATTTTCAATTGAGCCGTCATTTTTTTATGAACTGCACTCCAAAAGTTAGACACAAAACTTTTGGAGTGCGGTTCATTATGGCTGATCCTCTTTTATGCAGAGCCGCCTGTGCCCCGCCTTTCCGGCAGCTTTGGGGATATACAAAATTTTAGGGCGATCAACTGACCGCCCTAAACCAACACAAAAACTAAACTAGACTTAACTAAAGCTTATTAAAGAATTTCTCAACCCCTCAATAGCGATACAAAGATACGAATTAAAAATGAAAGCGGCAAATGTTTTTGCCGCTTTTTGCATTTTTAATCCACTTTTTTACAGTTTTATTGTTTTATTGACCAAATATTGATCTAAAAGCGTTATTGCCGCCATTGCTTCGACTATAGGTACGGCTCTCGGAAGGACACACGGGTCGTGGCGTCCGCGCGCGGTGAGGGTCGTGGCGTTTCCTTCCTTGTCTACGGTCTGTTGTTCCATGAGCAGTGTTGCTACGGGCTTGAAAGCCACGCGGAAGAAAATCTCCCGTCCGTTGCTGATGCCGCCCTGTATGCCCCCGCTGCGGTTGGTAGCGGTCGTTACCCGTCCGTCGGTAGAGGTGAAGACGTCGTTCTGCCGGGAGCCCCTTGCGGTCACGCCGCCGAATCCTTCGCCATATTCAAATCCCTTGACGGCGTTGATGCTCAGCATCGCGGCGCCGAGCTGTGCGTGCAGCTTGCCGAACTCCGGTTCGCCGAGCCCCACAGGACATCCTTTAATGACACAGGCGATGATGCCTCCAATGGTGTCGCCGTCAGCCTTGACGCGGCATATCAGTTCCTCCATCTCGGCCGCTTTTTCCGGATCGGGACAGCGAACGGCGTTTGTCTCCGTCAGCGAGAGGTCATGGCTGTGCCAGTCTGGGGCGATGGCGATGTTGCCCACCTGTGCCGTATAAGCCTGTATGCTGATTCCGAGCTGACGCAAGGCCAGTTTTGCCAAGGCTCCGGCAACGCATCGGCTGATGGTCACGCGGGCCGACGAGCGTCCGCCGCCGCGGTGGTCACGCAGGCCGTACTTCTCCGTGTATGTGAAGTCCGCGTGTGACGGGCGGAAGAGACAGCGCATGTTCTCGTAGTCCTGCGAATGTTGGTTTGTGTTGCGGACGATGAATCCGATGGGACATCCCGTTGACTTTCCTTCAAAGACGCCGCTGAGCAGTTCCACACGGTCGGCCTCGTTCCGTGAGGTCGTGATGCGGCTCTGTCCCGGCCGGCGTCGGTCGAGCTCGCTCTGTATGAAGTCGATGTCGATGTCGATGCCGGCCGGCATGCCGTCAACCACTCCTCCTACGGCAGGGCCGTGGCTCTCGCCGAATGTCGTCAGTGTGAATATGTTACCGAAAGAATTTCTCATGCGTCGTTCTCCTGTGTGTGGTGAGTTTTAGTGGCATCCGCAGCCGCCGTGGCATCCGTCTTCACAGTCACCGTCTCCGCAGTCACCGTGGCATCCGCCATGACATCCGCATCCGCATCCTTCACCGCTCAGGCGGTTGATCATGCCCTGAATCTCGTCGTTGGTTGCCTCGCGGCTTTCTGTGACACATCCCTTGAAGTTGAGTGTCTTGCCGGCCAGCGGGTGGTTGAGGTCAATCTTGACGCTGTCGGTGCCAATTTCGAGCACGCGGCCGTAGAAACGGTTTCCATCCTCGTTCTGCAGCGGGATGATGGCGTCCTTGTAGATATGTTCGTGGTCGAAGTGGCCGTTGATGCAGAACATCTGGCGTTCCAGATCGAGCACGCGTGTGGCCTCGTAGTCGCCGTAGGCCTCGTCCTTTGTGAGTGTGAAGTCGAAAGTCTCGTCTTTTGCCAGCGCGACGATATGCTTTTCGAAAGCGTCGAGTGTCACACCGAAACCGCTGATGAACTGGAACGGGCGGTCTGCCGTAGTCTTTTCCACGAGTTCTGTTTTGTCGCCGTCAACGGTGTAGAGCTGATAGTCAACGGTGATGTACTTGTTGATTGGATTTTCCATTTTCTTGTTATCTTCTTGTTTTTTATTCCATAAAGTCTGCCAGCCGCATGGCGGCCGTGTGTCTGCGTGAGCATACACCCTGCAAAGATACGCATTAAATTTCATAAATCAGTCAAAAACAGACGAAAAGCCCGATAGCCAATCCGCGATGCTGCCTGTATCCATGCCTGTTTTCTGTCTATGAGGGGCCATTTCGAGGGTAATTCGTCATTCTTGTTTCCCGTCAAACGTATCTATGTTATGTCTGTTCCTTACCTTGTGTCATCCCAATATTTACATTTCAGTGTGATACAGAAGTAGCGCTTCTTTCCCGTATTGTCCGGCTCTACGGCTATTTTAATTCATTTCCTTTGTTCTCAAGCCTAATCCAATCCAAATCTGTCAGACATTCCTGATTTGCCACTCTTTCGTCTTTTTCCTTCTGTGAAAATATTCGTTTATTGATTTATGAGTGTTTATCGTTATAAACAAAGATGAGAATGATTGTTGTTTTCTTTTTCATGCTTCGTTTTATTGATAATCAGAACAGATGTCTTACTTACTGTTTTATGTTGTTACTTCATATTTTGATTAAAGCATATTAAAATAAACACATAGCGAAAAAGTAAATTTGGGCAAAGCGTAGCGAATTCGCTGATAGAGCGTTCGTTACGCTTTGTTTTTCTATTAGGTAGAGCCAACGGAAAGCCAACATGAAGCCAAACAGCGCAAGAGTTCAGTTACCACCTCATTACTCCCGTAATAGGTGTATATTTCTTGCTAAATAGTTCTATTTCTGCGATTTGCGTAATTTTGCATAGCGGTCAGTAACTCACTAATAACTAATTTTGTAACCCAAAAAAGGAGTGAGTTATGCGAAGTACATTCAAAGTGTTATTCTACGTGAAGAAAGGCAGTGCCAAACCCAACGGCAACCTGCCTCTGATGTGCCGTATCACGGTTGACGGCGAGATTAAACAGTTCAGTTGCAAGATGGACGTTCCCCCACGGTTGTGGGACGTGAAGAACAGCCGTGCTTCGGGCAAGAGCGTCGAAGCGCAGAGAATCAACCTTGCAGTAGATAAAATCCGTGTGGAGGTAAACCGCCGCTATCAAGAGTTAATGCAGACGGACGGTTATGTTACCGCCGCCAAACTCAAAGACGCCTATCTCGGTATCGGCGTCAAGCAGGAAACTTTGCTGAAGCTGTTCGAGCAGCACAACGCCGAGTTTGAGAAGAAAGTCGGGCACAGCAGGGCGCAGGGTACATTTACCCGTTATCGGACGGTCTGCAACCATATTCGGGAGTTCCTGCCCCATACCTACAAACGTGATGATATTCCGTTAAAGGAACTCAACCTCACATTTATCAACGACTTCGAGTATTTTTTGCGCACGGAGAAGAAATGCCGTACCAATACCGTGTGGGGCTACATGATTGTGTTGAAGCACATCGTTTCCATTGCGAGAAACGACGGGCGTTTGCCGTTCAACCCATTTGCGGGATATATCAACTCACCCGAAAGCGTGGATAGGGGCTACCTCACCCAAACGGAGATACAGACGCTCATGGACGCACCGATGAAGAACGCCACCCACGAGCTTGTACGGGACTTGTTCGTCTTTTCGGTGTTCACGGGTTTGGCGTATTCGGACGTGAAGAACCTCACCGCCGACCGCCTGCAAACATTCTTCGACGGCAACCTTTGGATAATCACCCGAAGAAAGAAGACCAACACCGAATCGAACATCCGTCTTTTGGACGTTCCCAAGCGTATCATGGAGAAATACAAGGGGCTGGCAAGGGACGGTCATGTTTTCCCCGTTCCGAGCAATGGCAGTTGCAACAAGATACTCAAAGAGATAGGCAGACAATGCGACTTCAAGGTGCGCTTGACCTACCATGTTGCACGCCACACGAACGCCACGACCGTACTTCTGTCGCACGGCGTACCTATCGAAACAGTGAGCCGTCTTTTGGGGCATACCAACATAAAGACTACACAAATTTACGCCAAAATCACCGCCCAGAAGGTAAGTCAGGACATGGAAACCTTGTCGCACAAGTTGGAGGATATGGAAAAGAATATCTGCCGAGCCATCTAATTAAAAACAGAATACCGATGAAAGAAGAAAGGAACATTATCACGATGGACGGGCAGGGCAATATCTCCCTGCCGAGCGATATAGGTGCAACCACCATGACCGAGTGGGAAATCTGCGAACTGTTCGGGGTTATCGCCCCGACGGTTCGAGCTGGGATAAAGGCACTCTGCAAGAGCGGAGTTTTAAGAGAGTACGACATAAAACGCACTGTCAGCGGCAAACCGTTGATATATGCAGGTAAACTTTATTCGGAGGAACACGGGCGAAAATTTACGACCGAAAAGGCTGGTTTCCAAGTGGTGAAAGACCCCCACGGATGGGACGAGATTGGTTCTCGCCATTGACCGAAAGCCCATTGCCGAGTGGTTCAGGGAACAGTTCGAGAAGTTAAGGCAGAATATACGCCGACCAATACAACCGCAAAGGAAAGGCAGAGGCATGAAGCTGTAATCGGCTTATTGCACTGAAAAACAAAAAGTATCGTCCATGAATGACTGATGAACGGCATTTTTGTTAACTTTGCAACCGATTTACTAATTTATATATTCGGAAATGGAAATAGAAAAAATACAATCCTTATCAGCCGAAATTTTAGATGAACTTCTGATTGTATGGGAAAAGTCTGTACGCAGTTCTCATCATTTTTTGAAAGAAGAAGATATAGAGTATTTCAAACCTTTAATAAGAAACCAATATTTTCCGGCGGTCAAATTATTTATAGTACGCAATAAAAACGGACGGATAGCCGCATTTATGGGGCTTAGCGACGATATGCTGGAAATGCTGTTCGTGCTTCCCGAAGAACAAGGACACGGTTATGGCAAAGCATTCGTGGATTATGCTATTAGCAAATGCAATATCTATAAAGTGGATGTAAATGAAGATAATGAGCAGGCTTACAAATTTTATTTGCACATGGGCTATAAAGTTATAGGGCGGGATGAATTAGACCCTTCCGGTAAACCTTTTCCTATCTTGCACTTACAGCAAGGATTTTAATAAGCGTTCAAATCTTTTGCTTAAATAAAAGTAGTCAAACTCTTTGGATAATCAAAGGATTTGGCTACTTTTGCGTTTGAGAGAGTTATTTGACAGCATTGCACCGCAAACTACTGAAATTTGCACGGTTGCTAACTCGTTACCGCCACTTCTCAAATAATTTGCTAAAAGTTTATTTCTCAATCGGTTAAGTCAAACCGATAAAAATCTAAAATAAATTCTGAATTTAAATGCAAAATCCAGGGACACTTTTCAAAATTTTCCCGCCGCGCCCTCAAATTTTCAAATCCAGCGAAGGTCATTTCTTAGACTTTTTTCCGACGGGAAAAATACTGTTTTTGCAATTTATTGTTATACAGATACTTACGAAGGGGCGCTCTCTCTAATTCATCAGAATGGAGAGAACCGAGGTTGCAACGGGGCCCTCCCGGCTCTATGGCGGGGCCGCTATTGAATTACGGCGGGGCTGCCGTTGCAACACAACGGGCACGCCATTGCAACCTCGGGAGGGCCCCGTTGCTCGCTGCCGACTACTTTTTTGCCCATTTTCAGACATCAAAAACTCGCGAAGTTTTGCGAAATTTGAGAGCCGGGAGGGCCTTAAGGTATCCCAAGTTCCCCATTCGTGGAAGTTGGAGGGGCTTTTGTGGGGAGCCGGTGGGGGCATTAAGGCCCTTATTGGTCTTGAAAACGCAAATCTTCAGGCATTTTGCCAGAGTGTGTTTCGTAAAAAAAATATCAATTTTGGCAGACACCAATAAATGGGAATGTCGCCCGGTTAACGTGATTTGACAATCGGGGCCTTCACCGGTTGAAACAAAGCCAAGACGATGTCTCGACCTGTGGATGAGGTGCGGCATATATTTATCGGGTGAGAACATGTCACTCTGTATGACTGATGAGGCTGATTCGGACGTTCTCCGGTGGCTGCAGCTTGTTTCAGATTCATGCCGCGGGGGATTCTGTCGCGATGTCATTATGTCACTGTTTCCTTGATATAGGTCAACAAAAGGCAGCTGTGTGCGCAAACAATTAATAAAATGTTTGCCGTTGGATTAAACCGACGTAACTTTGCACCGTCAAAAGAACAAAAGGATAACACAACACAGACTGAATGGTCAGTATCAGTAGTAGTAATAGTAAGTAATTAAAAAAAGAAAGGGTAACAAAGATGAAAAGATTGTTTTTAACCGTCATGGCAGCATTGACAATGACCGTGACATTTGCAGAGAATGAGAATACAAACAGTATGAATGATGCCGCAAACTACGACATGAGCATCAACATCCGCCGTCTCGGTGAGACACTTGGTCTGACGGTAGACCAGATGGAGACCGTCGCCGACATACATCGTGCTTTCTGCGGAGAGATGATGATTGCCTCACAGGCAGGCAAAGATGACCGCAGTTCGCTGGTTGATGCAGCCGTAAGCCGCGATTTGAAGTACATGAACTATGTTCTTACGCCCGCTCAGTATGAGAAATATGCTCTCCTGATGGAGGCCACTCTCGTCAATCGCGGCCTCAAATAACACAGTATATCCATATAACGGAAAGCCGTGACGACGTCTGCCGAAGGCGTCTCACGGCTTTCCGCTTTTTTATCGGCATGACCCAAAAATCGTCTCCAGCGTTCTTTTGACGGCTTCATCTTCGTTTTTCTCGTTTTTTTTTCGTTCTTTTGCATTATGGTAGGTGCATGCCTACATTAATTATATATAATCATATATATAGACTCGATATGGAAGGGGAACAAACGAACATGAATATATGAAGAAGGTGAAAGTTTGGCTGTTGGCTGTAGCGGCTGCTATCGTGACCGGGTGCGGTACGACCAGCACAGTCCCCATCACAGGACGGAAACAGAATCTGCTGGTCAGCGACGAGCAGGTGCTCAGTCTGAGCAACCAACAGTATCAGGAATACATGAAGTCGGCCAGGCCGTCGGCCAATGCCGCCAACACGGCGATGGTCAAACGCGTTGGTCAGAAGCTGGCTCAGGCCGTGGTCAGCTATCTCCAGAGCAACGGTATGGCCGGCGATGTGTCGCAGTATCAGTGGGAGTTCAATCTCGTTCAGGACCAGAACGTCAATGCCTTCTGTATGCCCGGAGGAAAGATTGTGGTCTATGAGGGCCTGTTGCCCGTCACCCAAACCGAGGGTGCTTTGGCTATCGTTCTTGGTCATGAGATTGCCCATGCCGTAGCGCGCCATTCGGCCGAGCGACTGAGCAATCAGGTGAAGCAGCAGTATGGCAGCCAGATATTGGGCACGGTGCTCAGTGGTGCCGGTGCGAGTAAGAACGTCCAGCAGATCGGTTCGACCGTCTTCGGACTCGGTTCGAGCATCGGTTCGGCCGCCTATTCGCGCTCTCAGGAAAGCGAGGCCGACCATCTCGGGCTTATCTTCGCCGCCATGGCAGGCTATGACCCTCAGGCGGCCGTCCCTTTCTGGCAGCGCATGGCCTCTGCTTCGGGCGGCGGTTCGTCGTTGTTCAGCGACCATCCCAGCGATGCCAAGCGCATTGCGAACATTCAGGGTTGGATGCCGGAGGCTATGACATACTATCGTGGCGGTTCTGCTCCCGCCGTGTCTTCGCCGAACACCACAACTCCGTCTTCGTCAGGCACGATGAAGACCATCCATATACCTACAAAAAAATAAGATGGAGATGCAGAATATGAATAGACACGACATGACGTGGAAGACCCTGCGGAGCGAATATATCATACGCCGGCCGTGGCTGACGGCCCGCCGGGATACCGTAGAACTGCCTACAGGGGTTGTCAATGATGAATATTATGTGTTGGAATATCCCGATTGGGTCAATGTCATAGCCGTTACCCGTGACGGCCGTATGCTTTTCGTCCGCCAATACCGTCACGCGCTGGGGCAGACATGCTTTGAGATAGTGGCCGGCGTGATGGAGAAAGGAGAGGAACCGGAGGCTGCCGCCCGCCGTGAACTGCTCGAAGAGACCGGATTCGCGGGCGGAGAGTGGCACGAGTTGATGACAGTTTCGCCAAATGCGACCACCTGTACGAACGTCACCCACTGTTTCCTTGCCGTCGGTGTGGAGCCGGTGGCAGGTCAGCATCTTGACGCCACGGAGGACATCGAGGTGTGGACGTTCAGCCGTGAAGAGGCCAGGGGGATGCTTGAACGCGGTGAAATCAGACAGGCGCTTATGGCTGCACCGCTCTGGAAATATTTCGCCGGGCAATAGACGGAAACCGGACAAACCGTAAATACAAATAAAACAAACCGTAAATACAAACCAAACGAACGAGAAAACCAAGTAAATATGAACAGTAGAACAATGTTTTTGTCCTTCGCCCTTGCTTTCAGTGCGGCCGCAGCGGCCCAGACTGCAGGCGGAGGAATCTCACAGCAGATGCTGAACGAAATCAGCAAGGTGCGTCTGACGACGCCGGCTGACCGTGCGTTGGCCAATGCCATCGCCTCAAACTCTATTGACAACTTAGCTTTGAACCACGCTAACGCCGGCGAACTGGACACTTATTTCAGTGTCGAGACACCGTCGCAGTCCATCACCGACCAGCAGAGTTCGGGCCGTTGCTGGATGTTCAGCGGTATGAACGTGCTCAGGGCAGACTTTGCCAAGCGCACCGATTCGCTGACGGTTGACTTCTCCCAGAGCTATCTCTTCTTCTGGGATCAGCTGGAGAAGGCCAATCTTTTCCTTCAGGGTATAGTCGACACCGGCAAGAAGCCGATTGACGACTTGCGAGTTCAGTTCTTTTTCAAGAACCCGCTGAACGACGGCGGTACGTTCTGCGGCGTGGCCGACCTTGCCGACAAGTACGGTCTCGTGCCCAAGTCGGTGATGCCGGAAACGTTTTCGAGTGACAACACGAACCGCATGAGCCGTCTCATATCGTCTAAGCTGCGCGAATACGGCTTGCAGCTGCGCAAGATGGTGGCCGACGGAAAGAAGCAGTCGGCCATAAACGCCGAGAAGACGAAGATGCTCGCTACGGTCTACCGCATGCTCGCCCTGACCATCGGAGAGCCGCCGACGGAGTTCACCTATGCTTTCAAGAACAAGAAAGGACGTGCGGTCGGCGAGGTGAAGAAATACACTCCGATGTCTTTCTACAAGGAAGTGGTGGGCGAACCGCTCAACGGTACGTTCATCATGGCTATGAACGACCCGCGCCGCGAATACTACAAGACATACGAGGTGGAGTATAACCGCCACACATACGACGGTCACAACTGGAAATATATCAATCTGCCGATGGACGACATAGAGAAGATGGCAATCGCTTCGTTGAAGGATGGCCGCAAACTCTATACTTCCTACGACGTCGGCAAGATGCTCGACCGCAAGCGCGGCTACGGCGACACGGAGAACTATGACTACGGAAGTCTCTTCGGAACGACTTTCGGAATGGACAAGGCTGAGCGAATCAGCACCTACGACAGCGGTTCGACGCACGCGATGACCCTCACGGCAGTTGATCTCGACGCCGACGGCAAGGCCACGAAATGGAAAGTAGAGAACAGTTGGGGCGCATCGTGGGGCCAGCAGGGTTGCATGATTATGACCGACCGCTGGATTCGTGAATATATGTTCCGTCTCGTTGTGGACAAGAAATATGTTCCCGAAGACATCCTGAAGATGAACGAGCAGAAGCCTGTCATGGTTATGCCGGAGGATCCGTTGTTCCTTCCGGACGAGTAAAAAAACGAACGGTGAAAAATGAAGACGTGTTGATGGGCGAAACGATTAATTTGCCCATCAACACGTCTTCATTTTTCACCGTTCGTTCTTAACTTCTCATTTCTTTAGTCTCAGGCTGTTCAGCACTACGCTGACGCTGCTCATGGCCATCAGGGCGCTTGCCCACATCGGTGTTATTTGGAAATTGACAACACCGTAGAGTGCACCTGCAGCGAGCGGAATACACACAATATTATATATAAAGGCCCAAAAGAGATTCTGGTGGATCATGGCGACCGTTCTTTTGGACAGTTCGATGGCCTCGGGAATACGCCGCAGGTCGTTTCCCATGAGTGTCACCTGCGCCACGTCCATAGCCACGTCGGTGCCTTGCCCCATCGCTATACTTGCGTCAGCGGCCGCAAGAGCCTGACTGTCGTTGATGCCGTCGCCTATCATGGCCACCTTGTGTCCCTCTTGTTGCAACTTTCTCACCATATATTCCTTGTCTTGCGGCATCACGCGGCTCTGCCAATGGCCTATTCCCGCTTCCCGTGCAATTTGTGCCACGGCTTCCTCGTTGTCGCCGCTCATCATGTAGACTTCTATTCCGGCCTTCTGAAGCTCCTTTATTGCCTCGTGGGCGTTGGGCTTCAGCCGTTCGTGACGTCCGTTTTCTGTATCAGGCATGGTCAGTGTTCCGGTCTTGTCAATCACGATGGAGTCAATCCCGCGCAGGCTCTCCAACGCCGTTGCATCCTTTATGAGAATGTTTCGTTTGGCAGCTCTGCCTATGCCGACCATGAGTGCTGTGGGCGTGGCCAGTCCCATAGCGCACGGACAGGCAATCACCAGCACCGATACGGCCGATAAAAGGGCATGAGGTAGGGCGGCCATACCTCCGAAGACAATCCATAAGATGAACGTCATGATGGATATGGCGGTCACCACCGGTACGAAAATCATGGCTATTCGGTCGGTTATTCTCTGCACTGGCGCTTTGGACCCCTGTGCTTCCTGCACCATCTTTATTATATTGGCGAGCACGGTTCCTGCGCCCACTTTCTCAGCCCGGAACCTGAACGTGCCGCTCTTCACGATTGTTCCGGCAAGCACTCTGTCGCCCTCGGCCTTTCCGACTGGCCGTGCCTCACCGCTGATCATGCTCTCGTCGATTTCTGGCAAACGGGCAGCTGCGTTGTCATTGTGTCCTGCCGCCGTTTCTGTGACCACACCGTCGACAGGAATCCTTTCTCCCGGTCTCACCTCGATAATGTCTCCCGGCTGCAGCGCTGACAGCGGGGCGTCAATAATGCCGGTGCGGTCCACGAGATGGGCCGTCTTCGGTGTAAGCTCCATGAGCGAGCGTATGGCCGAGGCCGTGCCGCGCTTGGCCCGTTCTTCGAGCATACGGCCGGTGAGAACGAACGTGATGATCATCACTGAAGCGTCGTAGTAGGTATGCCACTCGATGCCGCGCGTGCCCCAATAGCGCTCTCCCCAAAACGTGTTGAACACGCTGAAGGCGAACGAAATGGCGGTGCTCAGGGCCACGAGTGTGTCCATATTTGCCGTGGCGTGGCGAAGCTGGCGCAATGCCGAGACGTAGAACTGTCGCCCGCAGTACACCATGTTGGCCATAGCGAGCAGCATCATTGTCTGACCGGCCGTCGCGGAGCTTCCGATGTCGAGCCACCCCATGCTTATCGCCATGACGAGCAGGGCCAGAGTCCACGACACGCCTACCTTCCTCTTCAACATCACGAAGGCCTGTCGTTCGATTGTCTCCACGTTGCGGTTTTCCTCGATGACCATGTCATAACCGATTCCGGCCAGTTCCTCTTTCATCCGTTCTGTCGTGACGACACTCCCGTCATACTCCACGAGCACCGTTCGTGCCGGAAGATTGACGGCGGCCGATGCTACACCGTCCAGCGACGCCAGTTTTCTCTCTACGTTTCCTGCGCATCCGGCGCACATCATGCCGAGCACTGCTATAGTTTTCTTTTCCATAATGATTTTGTTTTCAGACTGCGAAGTTAGCCCCAATGGGCTGCAAATTGGTTGCAAAGTTAGTCAATTTGAATGAAAGAACCGATGTCCTGAAAGCATAAAGATATGTTCTTGCAGGGATATTCATCCACGGAGAATACGTCTTTGAGTATGTGTGTATGATCATGATATATATCCGTGGTGCATCAAAATCGTAGCGATTGATGTTCCTACGGGAAAATTTGCCTACCTTTGCACCCCGAAAAGATTTTGAATTTATGGCAAAGGATAATAACCGTCAGATAGACACGAAGAAGATTGCGCTGCCGGTGCTGGTGGCATTGAGTTTTTCACACTGTTTCAACGACCTGTTGCAGTCGGTTGTGAGTGCCGTCTACCCGATATTGAAGGACGACCTCGCGCTGACGTTTTCCCAGATAGGACTCATCACGCTGGTCTATCAGTTGGCCTCATCTGTGTTCCAACCCGTCGTTGGGTTAGTGTTTGACAAGCGCCCGTTGTCGTGGAGCCTGCCTTTCGGAATGTGTTTCTCCACTGTGGGGCTCGTCGTTCTGTCTCAGGCATGGAGTTTCTGGATGGTGCTGATGGCCGTAGCCTTTGTCGGCATAGGTTCGTCGGTGCTCCATCCCGAGGCATCGCGAATAACGTCGCTGGCCAGCGGCGGCCGCCGCGGATTAGCACAGTCGCTCTTTCAGGTGGGCGGAAATTTCGGAACGTCCGTCGGTCCGCTGCTCGTCGCGCTCGTTGTCGCACCTTATGGTCGCGGCAATGTCGTGTGGTTTGTTGTAGTCTCCATGCTCGCCTTCATAGCCATGGTGCCCATCTGCCGCTGGTATGGATCGTATCTTCAGAAAATCAAGGCAGAGCCCGCGGCCATGCGACAGCGTGTGAAGCGTCCGTTGTCGGGGCGTCGGACGGTGTTCACGATATTCATCATCATGCTCCTTATATTCTCGAAGTATATCTATATGGCTTGTCTGACCAACTACTATACGTTCTATCTAATTCAGCGCTTCGGCGTTTCGGTCCAGACATCGCAGATTCTGCTCTTCGTCTTCCTCGTTGCCATGGCCATCGGTACTGTTGTCGGAGGTCCCGTAGGCGACCGCTACGGACGTAAGTTCGTCATCTGGGTGTCCATTCTCGGCTGTGCCCCGTTCAGTCTCGCCATGCCCCATGTCGGCCTCGTGACTACCGTCGTGTGCAGTTTCGGTGCCGGACTGATGCTCTCGTCGGCCTTTCCGGCCATACTGCTCTATGCCCAGGAACTGCTCCCCAACAAGCTCGGCCTCGTTTCCGGCCTGTTCTTCGGCTTCGCTTTCGGCGTAGCCGGCATAGCCAGTGCCATTCTCGGACTGCTGGCCGACACCTACGGCATCGAGGCCATATATTCCTTCTGCGCCTATACGCCGCTGCTCGGCGTGGTAGCTTTCCTGTTGCCGCGGTTGGGAGGACGTTAACGGCAGCTTTGTCGCTCCGTAAAGCAGCATGTATCATTTCGTATGAATGACAATTTTTCATCCGGATACGGCCTGTAACTCACTTTTTTTGTGTAAGTTTGCAGAATAAAGAAGTAATATAGGCATATTATGGATTGTGATGTGGAAAACTGGATGGAGCGGACTGTGATATTCATCATGGAGTTCGGACGGCGTCATGACTTGAACTTGAAGCAGGCGGTGTCCGTCGTGCTCAGTTCCGACACATGTAATTCAGGTGATGGACGAACAGGCAAGGCTATATTATCAGAGTCCCGAATATGTGTTTTCTTTTCTTGAATCGGAATAAAACGCCGGAAAGATGAGATGACAGGCTGTCCGATATGAGTATTTTATGATTGGAACAAAAACAAAAATATTACGATGAATATATTTAAGGCGTTGTTCGGGGGAAGCGAGGAGTCTCTCGAAGAGAAACAGAAGGCGGAGGAGAACCGCCGGTTTGACATGTTCAAGTATGACGGAGTGAAGGCGGCGAAGATCGGTCAGGCCGACTATGCCGTGAAGTGCTATCGAGAGGCGCTTGCAATACACGAGGATCTGGAGGTGCGCGACTATCTGGCGCAGGTCTTGATACGCACCGGTGAGCTGGCCGAGGCCCGCGAACATCTCGGCGTTCTGGCTGAGGCTGAACCGGAAAATGCCGCTGTCCATCTTCAGACGGCACAGGTGGCATACATGCAGGAGGACTACGAGGCTATGGCGGCAGCGTGTGAGAAGGCCATGGTGGCGGACAAGGAGAACGCCCGCGCCCACTATCTCTACGCTCAGGCGTACGTCGGACAAGGTAATCCCGTTGTCGCGATAGCCATGCTGACCAAGGCCATAGCCCTCGACGGCGATATGGGTGAGGCATGGCTGCTGCGCGGCCGGACACTTCTTTCGATGGGCGATGTCAACGGAGCCGATGCCGACGCAACCCATCTGATGGATGTCGCTCCGGAGAATGAGGATGTCCTGCTGCTCAAAGCCCGTGTTGAACGCAAGCGGGGCAATGCCGATGCAGCCATAGATATATATAATAAGGTGACGGAAGTCAATCCGTTCTGTGTCGATGCTTTCCGCGAGCGCGGGGCGGTACGCTATGAAAAAGGTGACATGAACGGAGCAAAGGCGGACATGCAGGCCGTTTTGGAGCTGGAACCGGAGAAGGCTGCAGACATCAACGGTGAATATTCGGCTGAGGGTGTAGAGCATAAGGTGCGTCAGGCTTACAGCAATATCAATCCGCTGGGTCTGTGAAATAGCTATTGCATAATAAAAGGAGAAGAGAAATGCCAATAATCGAAATAACGTCATTGTCCCATCCGGGTGTAGAAGTATTCGGTACGCTCACCGAGGCCCAACTGCGCAACCGCCTTGAACCCGACAAGGGAGTGTTTATCGCCGAAAGTCCGAAGGTCATACGCGTGGCGCTCGATGCCGGATATGAGCCGCTGGCGCTGCTCTGCGAGCGGAAACACATTGACGGCGATGCTGCCGACATCATTTCCCGATGCGTCGGCATACCAGTCTATACCGGCTCGCGTGACCTGCTGGCCGAGCTGACGGGATATGTCCTGACGCGCGGTGTGCTCTGTGCCATGAGACGGCCGCAGCCCGGGAGCATAGCGGATGTATGTAGCGGAGCGCGCCGCGTCGTGGTCATCAATGGGGTGGTGGACACGACCAATATCGGAGCAATCTTCCGTTCGGCCGCCGCACTCGGCATTGACGCCGTGCTGCTGACGCGCAACTCATGCGACCCTCTCAACCGCCGTGCCGTCCGCGTGTCGATGGGCTCGGTATTCCTCGTTCCGTGGACGTGGCTGGACGGTCCGCTCTCCAGTCTCAATGACCTCGGTTTTCGCACCGCGGCGATGGCTCTCACCGACAATTCCGTCTCCATCGACTCTCCACAGCTTGCTGCCGAGCCACGTCTTGCCATCGTGATGGGAACAGAAGGTGACGGACTGCCGCACGACGTCATCGCTGAGGCCGACTATGTGGTGCGCATCCCAATGGCTCATGGGGTTGACTCGCTCAACGTAGCCGCCGCATCTGCTGTCGCTTTCTGGGAACTGAGGGCCTGAGGTCAGTATGAAAACATGTTTGCAAAACAACATAAAAGTAAGCAAAAAGGCTAAAAATATTGCAATTTACTTGCATGTTTCGTGAAAATGTTATAAATTTGCAAGCAGATAAACAAAACGAGAGATAGACAATGAAGAAGTTCGACGCATACTTTTACAGCTTTTACTTTTACTTTGCAAGGAATTGTGAAGCGGGAAGTTGCGTGTAGATTTCAACTTATGATAAGACAACATCACAGAGATGAATACAGTCAAATCCCGCTTCACAACCGATGAGGCGGGATTTTTTAGTAATAAAGAACAAAGAAGGAAAAGAATAAGAACATAAGATGAAGAGAATAGCGATACAGGGACTGATAGGGTCGTTCCACGACATTGCGGCCAACCAGTATTTTGACGGTGAGCAGGTTCAGCTGATATGCTGTGCCACGTTCGAGGAAGTGTTTGAGAACATAAAGCGCGACCCCACTGTCATCGGCATGATGGCCATAGAGAATACAATCGCCGGAAGCCTGCTCCACAACTATGAGCTGCTGCGCGACTCGGGAACGACGGTTGTCGGAGAACACAAACTCCACATATCCCACTGTATCTGTTGCCTGCCGGAAGACGATTGGGACACGATACAGGAGGTGCACTCGCATCCGGTTGCGCTCATGCAGTGCCGCGGATTCCTGTCGGGACATCCTCGGATGAAAGCCGTAGAGAGCGAGGACACCGCCGGTTCGGCCAAGGAGATTGCCGAGGGACAGCACCGCGGATGGGCCGCGATATGCAGCGCGAGTGCTGCACGGCTCTACGGAATGAAGATTCTGGAAGACCATATAGAGGACAACAAGCACAACTTCACCCGTTTTCTCGTGGTGTGCAATCCGCGCAAGGCCGACTTCCTGCGCTCGCTCGACCAGACGAATAAGTCGAGTCTCGTTTTCTCGCTGCCTCACGAGGAAGGCTCTCTGTCGCAAGTTCTCAGCATATTGTCGTTCTACAAGATAAACATGACTAAGATACAGTCGCTGCCAATCATCGGCCATGAATGGGAATACATGTTCTACGTGGACGTGACCTACGACAACCTGACCCGCTACCGCCAAAGCATCGACGCGATAGCACCATTAACCAAGGAACTGAAAATATTAGGAGAATATCAAGATGGAAAACAATGTGAATAACATACAGCCCGCCGAGCGCCTTTCGCTAGTCAGCGAATACTACTTCAGCCGCAAACTGAAGGAGGTGGCCCGGATGAATGCCGATGGTTGCGACATCATCAGTCTGGCCATAGGAAGTCCCGACATGCCGCCGTCGGAGAAGACCGTCGAGACGCTCTGTGAAGTGGCCCGTCGTGCCGACAGTCACGGCTATCAGCCAACATCGGGCACGCCGGAATTGCGGCAAGCCATGGCCGGATTTTACAAACGGTGGTATGGTGTGGAACTTGACGCTGCAACAGAGATACAGCCGCTCATCGGTTCTAAGGAAGGAATACTTCACGTGACACTTGCTTTCGTCAATCCCGGCGATGAGGTGCTCGTGCCCAATCCGGGATATCCTACGTACACGTCGCTTAGCAAGATACTCGGCGCGCGGGTGGTGAACTACAATCTGCGTGAGGACAATGGCTGGCAGCCCGACTTTGACGAGCTGGAAAGGATGGACTTGAGCCGTGTCCGTCTGATGTGGACCAACTACCCGAACATGCCCACTGGCGGCAACGCACGCCGCGAAACCTATGAACGGCTCGTTGACTTTGCCCGTCGCCACGGCATAGTCGTCGTAAACGACAATCCATATTCGTTCATCATAAACGACAATCCCATGTCGCTGCTTCAGATTCCCGGCGCAAAGGACTTCTGCATTGAGTTCAATTCGATGTCGAAGAGCCACAACATGCCCGGATGGCGTGTAGGGATGTGTGCGTCGAACGCAACGTTTATAGGATGGATACTCAAGATAAAGAGCAATATTGACAGCGGAACGTTCCGCGGACTGCAACTCGCTGCTGCTGAGGCATACGCAAACAGTGACGAATGGCACCGCGAGGCCAACATCACCACATACTCCCGCCGCCGCCGTTACGCTGAAGAGATAATGCGAGTGCTGGGCTGCACATACGATCCAAAGCAGGTGGGAATGTTCCTCTGGGGCCACATTCCGGACAGATATAATAACGTGGAGAACCTCACCGAACGCATACTTCACGAAGCCCGCGTCTTCATAACGCCAGGATTCATCTTCGGCAGCAACGGCGAGCGCTACATCCGCATATCGCTCTGTGCCAAGGAGGAGAAGCTGAAGGAGGCTCTCGCGAGGATAAAGGCTATTGAATGGTGATATATATAAAAAACAAGAAAACAACAAAAAGCAATATAATAATGGAACTTGAATTAGAGAAACTCCAACTGCCGAGCGACAACGAGCGCCCGTATGTGATAGCCGGCCCATGTTCGGCCGAGACTGAAGAGCAAGTGATGACAACGGCGCGGCAACTTGCCGACAAGGGCTGCCACATTTTCCGTGCCGGAGTATGGAAACCTCGCACCAAGCCGGGCGGATTTGAGGGCAACGGAGAGACTGCGCTGCCGTGGATGGCCAGTGTCAAGAAGGAAACCGGCATGCTCATAGCCACTGAGGTGGCCACGCCTGAACACGTGGAGATTGCCATGAAATACGATATGGACATACTGTGGGTAGGCGCACGCACATCGGCCAATCCGTTTGCCATGCAGGCTTTGGCCGATTCATTGAGAGGAGTAGATGTGCCTGTGCTTGTGAAGAACCCCGTCAACCCTGATCTCGAGCTGTGGATAGGTGCGCTGGAGCGCATCAACCAGGCCGGCGTGAAGCGCCTGGGAGCCATACACCGCGGTTTCTCCAGCTACGACAAGAAGATATACCGCAATCTGCCAACATGGCAGATTCCAATCGAACTGCACCGCCGAATACCCGCTTTGCCCATTTTCTGCGACCCGAGCCACATAGGAGGCAGCCGCGAACTGGTGGCCCCGCTCTGCCAGCAGGCTATGGACCTCGGCTTCGACGGACTCATCGTAGAGAGCCACTGCAACCCCGATTCTGCATGGAGTGACGCAAAGCAGCAGGTTACACCCGACGTGCTCGACTATATATTGAGCCTGCTTGTGCTCCGGGACGAGTCTGTGACCACTGAGGGCATCGTCCAGCTGCGTAAGCAGATTGACGAGATAGACAATCAGGTGATGGACCTTCTGGCCAAGCGTATGCGCGTATGCCGTGAGATAGGCCAGTATAAGAAGGAGCATAACATGACTGTCATACAGACCAACCGCTATAACGAGATACTTGATAAGCGCGGGGCCCAGGGTTCACTCTGCGGCATGGACTCTATGTTCGTAAAGCGGGTGTACGAGGAAATACACCAGGAGTCGATAAGACAGCAGTTTGAAATCATCAACAAGTAATCATGCGGATGAGGACGTGAACCGGTCTTCGCGTCCTCATTCCCATTATATGAAAGAATGAAGATATTAGTATTAGGAGCAGGCAAGATGGGCAGTTTTTTTCTAGACCTGCTAAGTTTCGACCATGAGACAGCCGTCTACGAGAAAGACCCGATGCGCATGCGCTTCACATACAACTGCCGCCGTTTCACCACACTTGAGGAGATAGAAGACTTCCGTCCCGAACTTGTCATAAACGCCGTCACCGTGAAGTACACCATATCGGCATACAACGAAGTATTGCCATATCTGCCGGCCGACTGTATAATCAGTGACATAGCCTCGGTGAAGACCGGCTTGAAGGAATTCTACGAGCAGAGCGGCCGCCGCTACGTGTCGACACACCCGATGTTCGGCCCCACCTTCGCCAATCTGCAGCAACTCAGCGAGGAGAACGCCATCATCATCAGTGAGGGCGACTATATGGGGCGTATATTCTTCAAAGACCTGTACTCCAAACTCGGGCTTAATATCTATGAGTACACATTCGACGAGCACGACCGTACCGTGGCCTACTCGTTGAGCATACCCTTTGTCAGTACTTTCGTATTTGCGGCGGTGATGAAACATCAGGATGCGCCCGGTACCACATTCAAGCGACACATGAAGATAGCAAAGGGAGTGCTCAGCGAAGATGACTATCTGTTGCAGGAAATACTTTTCAACCCTTACACCGGCGGGCAGGTAGAGCAGATACGCAGCGAGCTGAAAGAGTTGCTTGACATCATCGACAGCAAAGATGCTGAGGGCATGAAGGCATATCTGGCCAAGATACGCAACAACGTGAAGCGTGACATCGACACAATCAAATGACGGTGTTGGTAAAACAAAAAAACGGCCGATACGTCAGTGTGAATAAGTCATTCAGTCACATTGGCGTATCGGCCGTTTTTTGTTTTGCCTGTTTTCAGGCCGTTCGCATATACCTTATCTTCTTCCTTAATCTTGAAATCATCAGCACGGCTGCGGCTGACAATCCGACCACATATCCGGCAAAGAGCCCGTTAGGACCCATACCGCAGTGGAAGGCAAGCATATAGCCAACCGGCAGATTGAGAATCCAATAGGCCATGACGGCTATAGGCATGATAATCTTTACGTCCTGAATGCCACGTAGCGCTCCGCAGGAAACATATTGTAGGCCGTCGGACAGCTGGTACATAGCGGCATAGACGAGCAGTGAGGCCGTTATGGAGATAACTTCGGCGTTTTGGGTGAACATGGCCGGAATGGTGAAGCGCAGCGATATGAATGTGGCGGCGGCAATAGCGTTCCACAGCAGTACGAGATGATATGAAGCCTTGATGGTCTGCGACAGTTGCGGAATGTCGTGCATGCCGTAGCAGTGGGAAACGCGGATGGTCGTGGCGGCACCGATGGCCATCACGATCATGAGCGAACAGTTGCTCACGGTGATTGAAATATGGTTGGCGCTGAGCGCTTCCGTGCCCAGCCATCCCATCATGATGCTCGTTCCGACGAAAGCCGACGACTCCGTGAACGCTTGTGCCGATATCGGCATTCCCATCCGTATCAGTTTGCGGATAGTCGTCCACGACCACCGTCGGAGGGAGAAGCCCTTGAGGTAGGGGCGGTATCCTGGCCGGCTGGCAAACCAACCGACGATGAGTATGGATGCGATGATGCGCGCAGTCAGCGTTGACACTCCGGCTCCGGTGGCTCCCATCTCGTCGAAGCCCATTCGGCCGAAGATGAGCACCCAGTTAAGGGCTATGTTGACGGCATTGGCAATAATGGTCACCACCATTTCCACCTTCGTGTTGCCCACACCTTCCAGAAACGACTTGAAAGCGAAGAAGAGCATGACGAAAGGCATGCTGGCGAGCAACATCTTATAGTATGGAATTGCCATTGCCACGACTTCATCAGGCTGTCTCATATAGCTCATCAGCGGTATCGCGGCATATTGGGCGGCGGAGCTGATGAAACCCAGCAGGACATAAAAGAGTATGCCGTTGTGGAGCAGTGCGGCCGAACGCTTGTGCTCGCCTTTGACGTAGAGTTCGCCCACGAGCGGTGTCAGTCCGAGGGCTACACCGATGGATGCTATGAAGAAAATGAACGAGACGGAACCTCCGAACGACACGGCCGCCAGCGGAACGGGATTGGTCCCTCCGTAGTTTCCCACCATCAGATTGTCTGCCAGCTGTGTGGTCATCTGTCCAAGTTGAGTAAGCATAACTGGCAATGCCAGCATCAGATTTTGCCGGTATTGCTCTTTGTATTTAGCAAAAAACATAGTCTTTCAGTATGAATAAATAGTGACTCAATCGCTCTGTCCGTAGCATCTCCGGATAGAGGACTGCAAAGGTAGTAATATTAAATATAAGGAATGTACATATAACTATATTTAACACTAAACGGTGGCAGTATATGTCATTTACAATAACATGGATAACGGACACTGTCCGTTATCCATGTTGTGTGATAAGTAATCTTATGATACTACCCTGACAGATACACTGATATCCAGAGATTGCATGTCTATTCAGACTGTATGAAATCACATACTTATACCTCGTGTATGATTTTTCCGCCCTCTTCCAAAGCCTTTATGTTCAGCGGGATGAGGCCGTGGTGGCGTTCGGGCAGTGTCTTGTAGAGGGCTTTCTCTATTCCGGCATGGCTCACGACAGGACAAACCTTGAGAAGTCCGCCAAGCACAATCATATTGAAAATCTTGCCGTTCTTCATCTCAGCAGCCTTGTCCATGGCGTCAACACGATAGACTGTGATATCTTTCCGTGTCGGAGGGTTGATGATTCCGTAACCGTCGTATATGAGTATGCCGCCCGGTTTCAGCTTCGGCTCGAATTTTTCGAGAGACGGCTGGTTGAGCACGATGGCAATGTCGTAGCTGCTGAGGATTGGAGACGATATGCGTTCGTCGCTCACGATGACCGTCACGTTGGCTGTTCCGCCGCGCTGTTCGGGACCATATGCCGGCATCCATGTAACTTCCTTGTCTTCCATCAGACCGGAGTAGGCCAGAATCTTGCCCATTGACAATACGCCCTGACCACCGAAACCTGCTATTATTATTTCTTTCTCCATAATTATATGTGTTCTTTGTTAGGAATAATTGGGAGAGTAGCTTACTCCTCGGTTAACGTATCCTTTAAATCGCCTTTCGGATAGAACGGAAACATGTTCTCTTTCATCCATTCGTTAGCCTTGATCGGTGACAGTTTCCATCCGCTGTTGCATGTGGATACAACTTCCACCAGACAGCTGCCCTTTCCGGCCATTGACGCTTCGAATGCCTTGCGTAAGGCCCGTTTGGTGCTGCGTATGGCGGCCACGGTTTCTACACTCTGGCGTGTTACGTAGCACGTTCCCTCCAGTTGGGCGGCTATTTCGGTCAGTTTTAGCGGATAGCCGTGGAGTTCGGCGTTTCGGCCATACGGGCAGGTTGCTGTTTTCTGGCCCAGGAGAGTGGTGGGGGCCATCTGTCCTCCGGTCATACCATAGATAGCGTTATTGATGAAGACTATCACAATATTTTCGCCGCGGTT
Source organism: uncultured Prevotella sp. (assembly GCA_947170725.1). Taxonomy (GTDB): domain Bacteria; phylum Bacteroidota; class Bacteroidia; order Bacteroidales; family Bacteroidaceae; genus Prevotella. The sequence goes on along the minus strand of CAMVUM010000009.1, from coordinate 55,861 downwards.
GAGCGCATGGATTGTTTCGGCGGTACCAATACAAGCCAAATCGCCGTCACCCTGATACGTGAATACCAAGCGGTCGGGCCAAAGGCGTTTGATGGCGGTGGCAACGGCCGGTGCACGTCCGTGAGCCGCTTCCTGCCAGTCGATGTCCAAATAACGGTATGCAAATACGGCACATCCTACTGGGCTGACGCCAACGGTCTTTTCCTCCATTCCCATCTCTTCGATGACTTCGCCAATCAACTTGTGTACCACACCATGACTGCACCCCGGACAGTAGTGCATCGGAACGTCGTTCATCAGTTCCGGCTTCTTATACACCAGATTTTCCGGAGATATTATTTCGTTTAACTCTGCATTCATAACTTATGGGTGTTTTAGTGCTGCGTCATTACAACTCCGTATAGGGACGGTAAATATAATATTCACTTCGTGACTTCCCACACAAAAGGTGAACGGCGCCAGCAAATTCTTCTTCTTCACTTTTCGTTCTTCATTTTCAGAAGAGCGTCAACTATCTCATTTGGTTCCGGAACAATGCCGCCGAGGCGGCCGAACTGCTCAACGGGCAGGTTTCCGTTGACAGCCAGACGCACGTCCTGCACCATTTGTCCGGCGTTGATTTCGGCAACAAGTATGCCTTTTTTGCCGTGTGCGATTGTCTCTATCTCGCGGGTAGGGAAGGGCCATAGCGTTATCGGGCGGAAGAGTCCGACACGCAGACCTTGGGCACGTGCCATGTCAATGGCTTTTTGGGATATGCGGGCGGCACTTCCGAAAGCTACTATCACGTAGTCGGCGTCGTCACACATCCATGTCTCATAGCGTACCTCCGTTTCGCGTATTTTCCTGTATTTCTCCTGTAAGTGAATGTTGTGTTTTTCCATCACCTCCGGTTTCAGTTCCAATGACGTGATGATATTTGGTTGGCGGTCTTTGGTTCGGCCTATTGTCGCCCAAGGACACTCACGTCTGATTTCCTCCTCCGTGCGGCGTGGCTTGTAGGGCGGCAAAACAACGCGCTCCATCATTTGGCCTATGACACCGTCGCTCAGTATCATTGCCGGATTGCGGTATTTGAATGCAAGTTCGAAAGCCAGGTCTACAAAATCTGCCATCTCCTGAACAGACGACGGGGCGAGGACAATCACGTTGTAGTCACCGTTTCCACCACCGCGTGTAGCCTGAAAATAATCGCTCTGTGAGGGCTGGATGGTGCCAAGACCGGGGCCTCCGCGCTGGACGTTGACAACAACGCCGGGGATTTCGGCGCCGGCCATATAGGCGATGCCCTCCTGCATGAGTGCGATGCCGGGGCTTGATGACGATGTCATGGCGCGTTTGCCGGCTCCTGCCGCTCCGTAAACCATGTTGATTGACGCCACTTCGCTCTCTGCCTGCAACACCACCATGCCGGTTGTTTCCCACGGCTTGTCGAGGGCAAGCGTCTCGATTACTTCACTCTGGGGCGTAATCGGATAACCGAAATATCCGTCAACGCCGCAACGTATGGCAGCGCGGGCTATAGCCTCGTTGCCTTTCATCAATGTCACTTCCTGTTCTGCCATAGCTGTCATCCCTCCATTTTTTTCTTATATACGGTGATACACCCGTCAGGACACACAATACCGCATGATGCGCATCCTATGCAATCTTCCATTTTGACGGCTTCTGCATAAGTGTATCCGTTGACGTTAACTTTTTTTGCCAGTCCTATGACGTCCTTTGGGCAGGCTTCCACGCATAGCGCGCAACCTTTACACCTGCCGGTATCAACGATTATGGCACCTCTTATTCTTCCCATATCACTCTGTATTTATGGATTATACATGTCTTTATTATAATAGCCCAATATGTCGTCAAGCATTTGTTTTGCCTCGACGGCAGGGCTGCATGGGTCAAGCTCTATTGCGGCGATATAGCAGTTGATTGCCTCCTGCCAGTTACCTTCACGTCTGAACCGGTTGCCACGCTCGTAATAGTCCTCGCTCTTCATCCTTATTTATAATACTCTTTCTTTCCGGCAGCCAGAGTATTTTTCATCAGTGAGCAGATTGTCATAGGGCCGACACCGCCCGGAACGGGAGTGATGAAAGAGCATTTGGGAGCTACTTCGTCAAATTTGACGTCGCCATTGAGGCGGAATCCGCTCTTGCGCGATGTATCGGGAACACGTGTCGTGCCCACATCGACGATAACGGCGCCGTCCTTAACCATGTCTGCCGTGACGAAATCAGGTTGTCCGATGGCAGCTATGATGATGTCGGCTTCGCGACATTCTTCCTTCAGGCTCTTTGAGCGGCTGTGGCATACTGTCACTGTTGCGTCACCATATTGCTTTTGCATCATCAACTGCGCCATTGGCTTTCCTACAATATTGGATCGGCCGAGTATGACACACTTCTTGCCGCTGGTCTCTATGCCGTAGCGGCGCAGAAGTGTAATGATGCCCAACGGAGTGGCCGATATGAAGCATGGAAGTCCGATAGCCATGCGGCCTACGTTGATGGGATGGAATCCGTCCACATCCTTGCGGTAGTCGATGGCTTCTATCACTTTCTGCTCGTCAATATGTTTTGGCAATGGCAGTTGGACGATAAATCCATCCACGTCGTTGTCTTTGTTGAGCTTGTCCACGCATTCCAGCAGCTCAGCCTCTGTTATATTGTCCTCGAAGCGTCTCAGCGACGACTTGAACCCGCAAGCCTCGCATGCCAGCACTTTGTTCTTAACGTATGTCTCCGAACCGCCGTCATGTCCTACGAGCACTGCTGCCAAATGCGGGCGCTTGCCGCCGGCAGCAACAATCTGCTCCACTTCCTGGGCGATTTCTTCCTTTATCTTGGCCGCTGTGGCCTTTCCGTCTATCAGTTGCATTTTCTTCTAGATGTTAGATGATAATTGTTAAATGGTAAATGTCAGATGGTTGGATGTAGTGTGTTTCCACCTTATATATAAGGTAACATTCTCTACATCTTCGGCATTCCGGGCATACCCTTCATGTTCTTCATTGCGTTTGCCATCTGCATCATTTTGCTGCTTGATGTTCCTGTCACCAGCTTCATCATCTTGCGGGTCTGGTCGAACTGCTTCAGCAGGCGGTTGACTTCTTGGATGTTTGTTCCGGAACCTTTTGCTATACGCATTCGCCGGCTTTGGTTGATGATTTCCGGATGGCTGCGTTCTTTGGGCGTCATGCTGTTGATGATGGCTTCTATGCCCTTGAAGGCATTATCGTCAATGTCCACATCCTTTATGGCCTTGCCGACTCCAGGTATCATGGCTGCCAAATCCTTGATGTTGCCCATCTTCTTGATTTGCTGAATCTGGTTCATGAAGTCGTTGAAGTCGAACTGGTTTTTGCGTATCTTCTTTTCCAGTTCCTTGGCTTGTTTTTCGTCGAACTGTTCCTGCGCGCGTTCAACGAGGCTCACGATATCGCCCATTCCGAGGATACGGTCTGCCATACGTTCGGGATGGAAAACGTCAAGAGCCTCCATCTTTTCGCCCGTACCTACAAATTTGATAGGTTTGGTCACTACCGTGCGGATGGACAGCGCGGCACCGCCGCGAGTATCGCCGTCAAGTTTGGTGAGCACGACACCGTCGAAATCGAGCCTGTCGTTGAATTCCTTGGCGGTATTGACAGCGTCCTGACCGGTCATTGAGTCAACAACGAAGAGCGTCTCGTCGGGATTAACGGCGTTCTTGAGAGCCTCAATCTCGTTCATCATCTCCTCGTCTACTGCCAAACGGCCGGCGGTATCGACGATGACAACGTCGTTGCCTTTGGCCTTTGCTTCACGTATGGCGTTGGCCGCGATGTCCAGAACGTTCTTGCTTTCAGGTTCTGAATATACAGGCACGCCAACGGTTTGACCCACAACCTTCAGCTGTTCGATGGCAGCAGGACGGTACACGTCGCAGGCCACGAGCAGCGGTTTTTTGTGTTGTTTTGTTTTCAGGAGGTTGGCCAACTTTCCGCTGAATGTTGTTTTTCCCGAACCCTGCAGACCGGACATAAGTATGATGGCGGGCCGTCCTTCGAGTTTCATCTCTACGGCTTTTCCGCCCATAAGCTCTGTCAGCTCGTCATGCACTATCTTGACCATGAGCTGGCCAGGTTTCACAGCTGTGAGCACGTTCATGCCCATAGCTTTTTTCTTCACCGTGTCCGTGAAAGTTTTCGCCACTTTATAGTTGACGTCGGCGTCGAGAAGTGCTCTGCGCACGTCTTTCAGCGTCTCCGCAACATTTATCTCAGTGATTTTGCCTTCGCCCTTCAGTATCTTAAACGAGCGTTCCAGTCTGTCACTTAAATTCTCAAACATCTTATATATATATTATTGTTATTTTCACTTATGCTTGCATTTTCGCTGTTGTATGCCTTGGCTGTATGACAACTCGGCGAAAACAGTCCTTATTATGCAAAGATAGGTGATATAATCAGAAAAAGCGAATAAATTATCAGTGTTTTAAACTATTTTAAAGAGATATTTAGTTAAATTGCGCACATCCATTTTATGTGTGCAATAAATTAAGTGTGATATGCCGCTGTGTTTCGCTTGAAGTTGGACTATGACATTTACCTACAGTCGTGTGGAATTACGGTATTAAGGATTTGTGTTGTATGATGCCAAACAAAAAGCGTCCGGTCTGTGAGGACCGGACGCCGTATGAATCTTTGTTTCTTCAGGATTAGAAGTTGAAGAATACACCGAATTCGAGGTTAGTGTTATTAACATTCAGACCAAAGGCAGAACCACCGCCGAGGTCGTCATTGTCTTTTGAATAGCCTAAGTAGCCGAGTTTAGCTATAACGTCAACCTTTTTAGAAGCGGCAAGCTTGATACCGGGGCGTACGCCGATTCCGAAAGTAGAGCCTTTCATGTCGCTTCCGTAAGAAATGAACTGGATACCACCGTCAACGAAGAAAGATGCGATTCCGGTCTTGGCGAATGTGTAACGAGCGTAGGGAGCTACTTCAAATGTGCTTACGCTATTGTCCTCGTCAATATCAATTGAGGAAAATCCCAACTGGATACCTACGGCCCAATTCTCGTCGAGGTTGTAGCCAGCTTCAGGTTTGATAGAGAAGCTGCTCAGAGCGTCTGCATCTTTGTGTTCCTTTACAGACTCGAATCCGAGAGATCCACCGACATACACCTGTGCGTTCACAGCCAATGTAGCAACCATCATAGCCGCCATTAAGATTAATTTTTTCATAATTTTTCCTTTTAAAAAATTAATAAATAGGTTTAAATACCGATGCAAATATATAAAATATATTCAAATTCTCAAACTATTTTAGTAGAAAAGTTGAAGGGATGTTATATTTTCTATATCAAACGGCTAAAAAAGAGGAATATACGTATTGGAATTCGATAGGAAAATCCTTGTTGCCTGTTCCTTATGTCATGAAATCGCTGCTGCTGTCAGGCAGAATGTCAGCTCTATGAGCAGAAAAGCGGCACTGCAACATTCAATCGTATATCCGTGAAGTTGTCTGCTGGTGAGGATATAGAGGCCGTACATTACCAGGCATGGTGAGAATACAATCATCTGCCAATCCATGCCGTTACACATTATTATATATATATAGGCAGCCAGCGGCATCAGTCCCTGTGTGGCGAGACTTATTCCGGCGCTTGTTGACATTCGTCTGAACGCAAGGCTGTTTTTTGTTTCTTCCTCCGTACGCACGTGAGGCATCATCATGGTGAGCTGGCCGGCCACCATCTTGGCGTATGGGTCGGCCGCCATGATTGTTATGGCCGCCATGAATGGTGTCATGGAGTATAGAGCGGCAAAGAGAGCCAGTTCATAGAGAACGAGTGAAACGACGCCGAATGTTCCTGCCATAGGGCTTTTCATTCTGGCGAGAATCTGGTTTGGGCTTGCTGTTCTGCATGTCATGCCGTCGAAGAAGCGCCGCAGACCGTCTTCGTGGATTGCTCCGGTGAGCAAGGTCCGTGTGGCCATGGCCAGTACCACGGCGGCGGGGTAGGGAACCTGTTTGGAGGCAAGATAGATAACGGCGGCCGTCAGTCCACCGGTCAGCCATCCGGTCAATGGCCAGAATTCAGTCACGCCGCGGAAACTGTCTTCTTTGGGTTTGTGTAGCCGCCACAGCGGCAGGCGTGTGTAGAAGATGAATGCCGCCAGGAGACGGTCGTACCATCGTGATGTGTTCAGGGGTATTCTCATTGTTTCAGAGTTTGGTTTCATGAAGATGGCGCCCGCTCCTTTTCTATCGCTCTTCTGCTGTCGTCGTGGCATACGGGCGCATGCTGTGATGTATTATGTCTACAAAGTTAGTTCTTTTATGACATTCAGCCAAGATGTCGGTTCTGTTTTTTTGCGGCTGAGTGGTATATTCCGAACGACGGCGGTCGGCAGGATGTTTGCCGGAGTCGCTTGGTATTCATATCTTTTTACTTTATAATTTAAAAAATTAATACTCAAAAACCGTTGTTTGCTGTAAATCTGTTATTAAATATTGTGCTTGCCTAAAATGTTTGGCAGGCTGAAAGATATTTGCTTACTTTGCAATCAGAAAACAGTCAGAGACAACCGAAAGCCGGCCTGCGGCGACCGGGAGACGAAGACAACAAAAAAGAGAAAAAGTAATAGTGATTACATATAAATAGTAGTTTTACAATTTAAAAAGTTAGTAGTATGAAAAAGCAATTATTGGTGCTTGCAGTCGCAACAATGGCGGCACAGACGATGACAGCTCAAACCTTAACGGAGAGCAAGTTAACGGACAATTGGTACATTGGTATCAACGGTGGAATGAACGCAAAGACGACCCACACGTCGCTCTTCAAGAACCTCAACCCGTCGGCCGGTCTGCGTATTGGCCGCAACATAACTCCCGTGTTCGGTGTGGCAGCCGAGGGTGAAGCCTACTTCAACAACCGCGGCAGCGAAGCCCGTCCTTTGGGAACGTTTGTCAAAGGTATCAACGTGTCGCTTCTCGGTACCACCAATTTCAGCAATCTCTTCGGAGGATATACCGGTCAGCCACGAGTCTTTGAGGTTGTCGGAGTCTACGGAATCGGCTGGGGCCACGCTTTCAGCACCGCTTCAAACACTCCTCAACGTCAGAATGTGATGACGTCCAAACTTGGTCTCGACCTGACATTCAACATCGGTGAGGCCCGTGCATGGCAGATTTATGTGGAGCCGAATATCACCTACGGAATGAACGTGGACGGCGACAAAACCCACTTCAATTCCAACAATTCGGCGCTTGGCGTGCTGGTCGGTGTCAACTATAAGCTGGGCAACAGCAACGGTACACATAATTTCGCGCTTGCCGAATTGCGTGACCAGGGAGAGATAGACGCTCTGAACGACCGTATCAACGAATTGCGCGGCGACGTAGAGTCCCGAGACGTAGAGATTGCTGCCGCAGCCCGCACAATTGGAGATTTGGAGACCCGCCTGCGCAACCAAAAGCCGGTCATCGTCAACGAGACAAAGACAACCAACGTTCTCCAGCCTTCTGTCATCTTCCGTCAGGGAAAGAGCACTATCGACGCGGCCCAGTATGCAAGCATCTCAATGATTGCAACGTATATGAAGAATCATAAGGACGCTAAGATACTCATCAAGGGATATGCTTCTCCTGAGGGCAGTATGGAACTCAACCAGCGTCTGTCAGAGGCACGTGCCACTGCCGTGAAGAACGCACTTGTCAAGCGCTATGGCATTCCGGCCTCACGTCTGACGACACAGGGTATGGGCGCTACGGACAAGATGTTTGACGAGGTGGATTTCAATAGAGTGGTGGTATTCATAGATACAACGAAATAAAGTGTTTGCATACTACTCTTGATCGGTGCTCCTGCTGTCCCAAAGTGGCAGTGGGGGCACTTTATTTTTTGAATTATGAATATAGGAGTTATGAATCATGAGTCGGCGGCCGCATTCCGCCGACTCATGATTCATAACTGAAAAAGAAAGTGTGTCATAAAAATATCCCGGAATTTAACATTTGAAAATTTCAATTCCGGAGAACCACAAACCATAAATCGCTACATTTGCCAGTCGATGTTTTTCAAAAACAAGCCGGCCGTCGAGCCGTAAGGCTCTCCTTGGGTTGCAACGGCAGCTTTGTCGCACAGCAACGGAAACGTTGTCGCAAGGCAACGGGGCCGCCGCTGGAAAGCAGTAAGGGCCTTACGGCAAAATGAAACATGACAAAAAGTTGCACACACTTTCTGATTTTGTCATAACGCGCTGTTACTCAGGTAATAAAAGATGCACGCACAAAACTCGCGAATTTGCGGCCGCAGGATTTTTATTTCAGAATATTGCAAGGATTTTGGGGCATTTGTCGGGATAATTCCGAGTTTTTAACAATTCTGTTTCCGATAGTAAATATTCAGTCTTTAACGGGCCACGGCCGTGAAATAAACAGAAGTAACAATATTATGTGTTGCTCGGTGGCTGTCAACCTGATAGAAACTCAATCTTTCTAAGGAAAGGTGTGGCAAAGAGCAAATTAATTAGGGCTATGTGGTAAACATGAATACTTTCCTGTCGTACCTGTTATGCCTGCCGTGCCTGTTGCGTTAAAAATAAATTTGTATGTGCGTTAAAATCTGAATATTATTCATTATCTTTGCAAAGAGATATGTCATGCTTGGAAACATACAGATAAACAGGCATATTATCTTTACAAATGAAACAATCAATTAATTTTCTACTAAACATAAAAAATGAAACGGATAGTATTAATCTTTTGTGCCGTGATGGCGCTGCTGCCCGCTGTGGCGGCCGGTGGCGCATCGCGGATTGTGGAGACCCTCAATTTTGACTGGCGCTTCCATGCCGGCGACGCCGTCGGTGCCGAACGTCCTGACTATGACGACAGCTCATGGCAGACAGTCACAGTTCCTCACGACTTTCAGATCAGCCAGCCCTGGGTGGCGCCCGCTGCAGGAGAGAAGGCCGACAACAGCGATGCGGCCAGCAACGTTAAGAGCCGTCTCAGTTCACGCGGATTCAAGGAGATGGGCATCGGCTGGTATCGCAAGACAATCACGCCCGACGCCTCATGGAAAGGCCGTCGCGTCGTGCTCGACTTCGAGGGCATCATGCTCGTTGGCGACGTCTATCTCAACGGACAGCGCGTAGGCGGAACGGACTACGGATATGTGGGTTTTGACATCGACGTGACCAAGTTGCTCAAGTACGGTCAGACGAACGTCATTGCCGTCAAGGCCAACACACAGCGGCCGGAAAACTCGCGCTGGTACACCGGCGGAGGACTCTTCCGCGACGTCAATCTTGTGGTGACCGACCCGCAGCAGTATTTCACGCGCCATCCGCTTTATATCACCACTCCCAATGTCAGCGACCGTGAGGCTACGGTAAAGATACAGGCCGAGCTGGCATGCTATCTGAAGATAAAGGACCTCTCTGTCAACGTGGCCATACAGGATGGTGCCGGAACGACTGTCTATGAATCGACGAAGACCATTCCTTTCAATCGCGGACAGAAAATCAACGAACATCTCATTGACAGCATCACCCTCACCGCCCCACAACTCTGGAGCTGTGAGACCCCACATCTCTATACGGCCGTGGTGACGCTGCTGCGTCCGGACGGAACGGTGGCCGATCGCGTGAGCGAGCATTTCGGAGTACGCTCGATAGAATATTCGCCTGAATTCGGATTCAAACTCAACGGCAAGAAGGTCATCATGAAAGGCATAGCCAATCACCATACGCTCGGTGCACTCGGTGCGGCGGCCTATCCCCGTGCCATGGAGAAGCGTATCCAGCTGCTGAAGGAATACGGTTTCAATCATGTGCGCACGTCCCACAACCCTTACAGCAAATCGTTCCTCGACCTTTGTGACAAATACGGCATGCTCGTTGTCGACGAGCTTTACGACAAGTGGCTCACTCAGTTTGCCGGCGGACGCACCGAGTGGGTCAATCTCTGGCAGCATGACGTCCCAGAGTTCATACGCCGCGACCGCAACCATCCGTCTGTAGTGATGTGGAGTCTCGGAAACGAACTCCAGACCTACTGGAATCTGCCGTATGCAGACTGGGGCGTTACGCCATATCGCCTGCAACGCGAACTGCTCCACCGCTACGACAAGACGCGTCCCGTGACCGTAGCCATGCACCCGCGCGGCCGCAGTCTGGAGACAGACTCGCTGCCGGCTCCGCTGGTTCATGAGACTGACATCGCATCCTACAACTACCGCTATATGTACTTCCCCGGCGACGGTCGCCGCTTCCCCAATATGATTTTCTATCAGAGCGAGGCCAACACATCCATGATGGGCCCGAACTACTACGAGATGGACCTCGACAAGGTTGTCGGTCTTGCTTATTGGGGTATGATTGACTATCTTGGCGAATCCAACGGTTGGCCGGCAAAGGGTTGGTCACAGGGTGTGTTCGACATCTCGCTTGAGCCAAAACCGATTGCATATTTCCTGCGCAGCATCTTCTGCCCGGAAGAACCGGTGGTCCATATAGGTATAATAGACAGCGACGACAACACGGTTTGGAACGATGTGAAGGTCGGAACGCAACGTATGTCGGACCACTGGAACCGCAAGGCTGGAAGTTCCATGTCGCTTTACACCTATACGAATGCTGATGAGGTTGAACTTCTCGTCAACGGCAAGAGTGTCGGGATAAAGAAGAATGTCCGCGAACCGAAGACCCGCAACAAGATCAAGTGGGACGGTGTGAAATATGAGGCCGGCTCAATCGAGGCCGTTGCCCGCACGGCCGGAAAGGTCGTTGCCCGCCACCGTATCGAGACCACGACGGATGCCGTAGCGCTGAAAGCAGAGGCAGACAACGCCGCATGGCGTGCCGACGGTCAGGACCTGCAGCATGTCCGCGTCTCCGCCGTCGACAAGAAAGGCCGTCGCGTGCAGGGCGAACACGGACTGCTGACATTCTCTGTTGACGGTCCGGCGGAAATTGTCGGTGTAATCAACGGTGACATTACGAGTGATGAACTGACTGTCGGCAACACCCGCCGCCTCTACAACGGTACGGCCACCGTCATCCTGCGTTCAAAGCGTGAGGCAGGCAAGGTCACACTGACCGTAACCGCCGACGGCCTGAAGACGTCGAAGCTGACGCTGAAGACGATGTAAGTCGTTTTAGTATATAAAAAAGGAATAAAGAAGAAAAAGGAGATAAAGGACAATGGCCTTAGTTAAAGCACCACAAGGCATTCGTCCTTTATCTCCTTTTATCTTCTTCTATCTTCCTTTTATATCCCCCTTATCTCCTTCTATCTTTTCTTTTTTTCATAAATTCATTCAAAAGTCCCGCAAATATTTGGCAATCTTATTATTTATTTATACCTTTGCACCCGATTTAAGGGTTCCGTAGCTCAGTTGGATTAGAGCAACGCCCTTCTAAGGCGTGGGTCTAGGGTTCGAATCCCTACGGAATCACTTGGGGAATACACAATGTATTCCCCTTTTTTATTGATAATCAGCGAGTTAGCGGAATGGGGATATAGGAGGATTGCGGGTCAATCCGAAAACCCTGTGGGTATGTTAAATTTATGCTGTTAGTTTTGATAATCTAAAAATAAAGAAGGGTATATCTCTGACTCCCCTGAACTGTGCTCTGAATGCTTTAATTTTAGCATTGAATGATTCTGCAAACGCATTCGTTTCCCTGTTAACGAAATAATTCAGTATTGTTTCATAATAGTTCTGCATTGTATTTGTAACGGTTCTGAAACATCCGTACTGCATGTTTTCTATTTTATTGTACCACAAAGCCAGTTTTCCCCGTGCCACATCCTTGTCATAGTGTTTATTATATATATTGGTCAACTCTATTGCCAGTTCGTAAACCGATTTCAAATCAGGATAATGTTTGAATATGATTTCGGCACGTACTCTTTGGGATTCGGTCCATTTACTAAAATGTTTGACAAGTACATGTTTGGCCCTTGCCAGCAACTGATTACGGGTATCGCCATTGTCATATCGAAACGGAACATACTCTATATTCTGCTCTCTGCACCGCTGAATTTCATCGTTCTCCAAATCCCGTGCCATCCAGCGATAAGTAATTCATCAAGCCAGACTTCGATTTTGGAAGAGTCATCATGCCAGCCAGAAATCTCGAAATACTCCATTAAAACGCATCAACTTGTTTTTCATGTTTACACGCAAACCTGTCACCAACTGTATTCCATCCTCAAATAGAAAGTCGAACAACTTCTGCGAGATATAGCCTTTGTCAGCAAACAACTTGCCATACAGTCGTTTAGCAAGAACCTTGAAAACATTCGGGTCCTTGTCGCTGACATTTGCGCCGGTAATGACAAAGGCTATTATCTCGCCTCTGTCATTGCATGCAAGGTGGAGCTTGAAGCCATGACACCAACCCATAGTTCCCTTTCCGTCAGTGGCTATTCCCTTGAATACCTTATTGGCATATCTCCTGAGATTATGGCATACAGGTATCATCGTGGAATCTACGAATGTTATGCCGGTACATCTTCCGAAAGCTCTCAGATTAAGTAAGAACATAAGTTGGAAGAACACTCGACTTTCCAACTCCACAAAGCGGTTATAAGACACGGCTTTCGGGAAATACGACTTCATCGTACCTTTGATGAAGAACAGATAGTAGTGTTTGAAATTGCGGAATGTACCGAAATGGAAATACAACAAAATAGTCATGATTTCGCTGTCAGACAACGAGGCTTGGCGGCGTCTACGCCTGACCACACTGTGGTCTTCAAGCAAATTTAAAGCAAAAATTCCTGCATTTTCAGCATTAAAATGTTTGCAAAACTCGTCTATAATACAAAATAATTCTGTACCGGTTTGCAACCGGTAGTCATATCAAATGTTTTTGTAACTGTTTGAAATTCACCTATAAAGATACAGAATATTTGTGAGACTACCAACTTTTTTAATGGATATTTCTTATCCCGAACTGAGGTAATACTTGATAAGTATTGTGACAGGAATGCTTCTGGTCACAGAAACAGGTTGGAAATACGTGTTACCAATAAGTTCAAGGCAGAGATTCCTCTTTCTCACGTCAAGATGACGAGAAACGGAATTACCTCATACTATGATTACTCAGATCATCCGTATATATCGGAAGACTCGGTGACTCTTCGTTCCGGGGAGTTTGCAACCGACTCTGTTGTGCGCTATGGTGACACTTTTCATGTACTCCATTACTCCTATGATGTGAAGCGTGACAGCACGGTATTATACAATATTGATCTGAAGACTGCAAGACAAAGCACACCACAACATAAGGAGTTGGATGAGTTGGCAAAGAGAATAGAAACATTGTTGAAACAATGAGTTAAACCGAAGCAAGATGAAGAAACTGATAATGCTTTTCATTGCTTTCATCAGCCTTATAGGTTGTGGGGCGACCACCAGCAGGAAGGGAATACTTCTGAATGGGGTGACAGTATAGCCACGATAAACAACACGGCTTACGTCTTTCTTGTGTAGATTTTACGCAAAACATTTTGTTGTCCAAAATAAACACATTACCTTTGTGGCGTAAATTTAACGCAATAAGTGTATGGATAAGATAAACAAGACAGACGAAGAGTTGAAATACTGCTATAAGTACCCTCATCCGAGTGTAACGACCGACTGTGTCATCTTCGGATTTGACGGTACGAAGTTGAGAGTGCTTTTAGTGCAGCGAGGCATCGAACCTTACAAGGGGCGATGGGCCTTCCCCGGTGGATTTATGAAGATGGACGAGAGTGCCGAGGAGGGTGCGTTGCGTGAATTGCAAGAAGAGACAGGTTTGGAGGGTGCATACATCCGTCAGTTCCATACCTTCACTGCTCCACAACGTGACCCTCGTGAGCGTGTTATCACCATTGCCTACTATGCTTTGGTGAGGATGCAGGAAGTGAAGGGTGGCGATGACGCTGCTGATGCACGATGGTTTGCTTTGGACGAAGTGCCGCAGTTGGCTTTCGACCACGACCAGATACTCCGAAAAGCTGAACAGGCATTGCGTCAGCAGATACACTTTGAACCCATTGGCTTTGAGCTGCTGCCAGAGGTGTTCACCATCAAGGAATTGCAGAACCTCTACGAGGCCATACTGGACGTGCGTTTCGACCGCCGTAACTTCTACAACAAGATGAAGCGGCTCGGAATGCTAGAGCAGATGGAAGAGACGGTCAATCCTTCGCAGAAGAAAGAAGCCTTCCTCTTCCGCTTCAACAAGGCGAAATATGAGGAGCTAAAGCAAAAGGGATTCAGATTGGAATTTTAGTGCAAGCGAGAGCAGAGCATCAAGCTTGCTTGAATGCTATGCCGAGCGCAGCCTAAAATCACCGAAGTTAATTTAATATTACAGACGGACGCAAACGTACGCACCGGATATGGTTTATCTTTCTACAGCGGGCAGTGTTGGGGCATAGTGCCAATGCCAAGTATTATGGCATCAGTGGGTACGACGAGGCGAAGGCTTACCTTGAACATCCGATAGTGGGTGCAAGGCTGAGGGAGAAAACCAACTCGGCAAATTATTAACTAAAATCAGAGAAAAGGAGACAAGAAAATGAAACGTACAGTAGAAACATTAAAGGAGATGGCAGATAGAAACCGTGACATACCTGTGATCTATTTTTGGGGACACACCCCTAATCCAAAGAAAATCACGGCAGCCTGTTTCAGTCAGTGGTACGACTGCTGGTTTGAAGTGGACGGAGTGCAGTATCACACCACGGAGCAGTATATGATGGCAAGCAAGGCAAGACTCTTTGGAGATTACGAGGTGCTGAATGAAATCATGGAGGCTCCCACACCTTTCGAGTATAAGAACCTGGGCAGAAAAATTCGGGGCTTTGTAGCCGAAACGTGGGATGCGAAGAAGTACGATATCGTAGTAAAAGGCAACAAGGCAAAATTCTCGCAGAATCCCGCCCTAAAGGAATTCCTGTTATCCACAGGCGATTCCATAATTGCCGAGGCAAGCCCATACGACACCATCTGGGGCATCGGACTTGGCAGAGAGGATGCGCTGAAAGGTGGCGTGGAACAATGGAAAGGAGAAAACCTCCTGGGCTGTGCACTGATGGATGTGCGTGACTGGCTGAAGGAAAGTTGATGATTCCTGCAATCACATCACCATGGGGGGAGGATAGGAAACAGGTTATTATAGCATCTCATACTACATAAAGAAGTAATGTGACCGAAAAAAAGAATTGAAAAATGGAAGAAAAATATATGGCTACCACACGGAATGGGCACGAACTGAAGGATATGTATAACCCAGAAACATACACGCTGGATATACGTTCTAATGGTTTGTACCCCCTCCAATGTGCTCAGCAATTTGTGCAGTAACGGTTTCCGTCTTGACGGAATGGTATGCGGCAGTATGGAGGGTTTCCTGCAATCTCTGAAGAGGAAGGAACTTGACAAACAGCGGCAGATATGCAACATGAAGGGCGGCAATGCTCGGAAGATGGGCGTCACTTCTTGGCAGGCTGACCAGATTGTATAGTGGAAGGGGCAGGCAATAGACCGCCAAAGCGAAGGGTATCAGCGACTCATACGCCGTGCTTATCAATCAATGTTCGAGCAAAGCGAACGGTTTCGTGACGCACTGATGCAGACCCGAGGCATCACGCTTGTTCACACAATCGGTGAACCGAATTCCTATAAGACGATACTTACGCCTACTGAATTCTGCGGCATCCTGACAGATCTGCGCGATCGCTATGACCTTCGTGACAAGACAAAGGAATTGGAGGAGAAGTCAATTCGAAGAAAGAAACGGGTGTTTGTGGATATGGACAATGTGCTTGTGGATTTTCAATCGGGACTTGACCTTCAGTCAGATGAGATCAAAAAAGAATACGAAGGACGTCTTGATGAGATTCCTGGCCTCTTTGCCGAGATGAAACCTATGCCGGGAGCCATCGAGGCTATGCACACGTTGCAAGAGCATTTTGACCTCTACATATGCCGATGTCAAGAAGCGCAAACTCATATCTCTGTTGACCAACGATATGGAGTCCGACCCCGAGGAAATTATAGACATATACCGCCAGCGATGGGAAATCGAGCTACTATTCAAACAGATGAAACAGAACTTTCCCCTCAAATACTTTTATGGAGAAAGCGCCAATGCCATCAAGATCCAAATCTGGGTAACGCTTATCGCAAACCTGCTGCTTATGGTGATGCAGAAAGGGTTAAAACGTCAATGGAGCTTCTCTGGACTTGCTACTATGGTCAGAATTACGCTCATGTATTACGTTGACTTCTACAGCCTGTTCAATAATCCCGAAAAGGAGTGGGAAATCATCCTCGCCGCGGCTTCCGGAGCCACGCCAGAACCATCGCTTTCGACTGAGGGGGCTTGTAAAATTAGGCAGGTTGGACATTTTGGGTGATGAATTGTCTGTAATCAATTGATTTTATTATCTTTGCGAAGATAATTATTGATATGATTAAAAAAATGCTTTTTCTGTGGATCTAAAAATGTGGTCCGTAACGGTCTGAGAGGGCGTCTCCAACGTTATAAATGCAAGGACTGGGGCCGTCGTTTTGATGGTGGCATTAGGCGAGATAAGTCCAAGGTTATCAGTGACTATATAGAAGGCAAACAGACTTTGGCGCAACTCGCAACCAAGTATGGTGTCTGCGAAAAGACCATCCGTAGGGATTTGGAAGACATGCGGTATATCCGTAAGATCGCAAAACACAAGGATGTAACCATACAGATGGATACAACATACTGGGGCCGTAACTTTGGTCTTATGGTTATCAAGGATGCACTTCGGAATGTTGTTTTATGGCACAAGTATGTGCGACATGAAACGATCGCCCAATATATAGAGGGAGTCGAATGGCTGAAACACAACGGGTTCAATATATACGGCATTGTGATTGATGGCATGAAGGGACTGCCTCAGGCATTGAAGCCTATACCAGTGCAGATGTGCCAGTTTCATCAGATTCTTATTGTCCGCAGGTATCTGACTAAGAACCCGGACATTGAAGCATCACAGGAACTGTTGAACCTAATAAATATTATCGCAAGGACAGATAAGGAAAGTTTTTGCGGAGCTTTCAATCAATGGTATGAGAGATACAAGGATATTGTCAATGAACGGATTCAGGATAAAAGGAGCAAGCGTTCCACTCCTCCATATATGCGGCCGAAACTACGCAGCGCATACCTGAGCATAAAGCGTAACATGCCTTTGCTTTGGACTTTTTATGACCACCCAGAAACAGGACTTCCAAATACAAACAATGCACTTGAGGCTGTTTTCTCAGACTTGAAAACAAAGGTCAGGGTTCATAGGGGAATTAGCAGAGAAAACAGAAAGAAGTTCATAGATGAATATCTCAAAAGGCACTATTAGGACAATCAAGACTGTTTGATACAGCATGGTTATCACCCAAAATGTCCACTTAGAGTTTTTGCATTGCAATTCATCACCCAAAATGTCCAACCTGCCTAAAATTAAAGAAAAGACTCGAACGCCATAAAATCAGCGTTCGAGCTATACATTTTTGTCATTTTCAAGTTTTATCGGACAGCAATATTTCATAATAGTTCTGCATTGTATTTGTAACGGTTCTGAAACATCCGTACCGCATGTTTTCTATTTTATTGTACCACAAAGCCAGTTTTCCCGGATCAATCCGAAAACCCTGTGGGTATTATTATGTTAATATCCGAAAATAATCTATCTTTGCGGTTATCTTTTAAAGTTATTCAGGACTTTCCTCTGCGTAACAAGCCTGTTCATCTCCATGTAAGACATCGTCGCTGGTATGCCAAGCCTACCGGTGAAACTTTTTCGGACTGACCCTCTCTATTCTGTTACAGATAGGCTAAAATGAAAAAATCCGCGAGCGACGGCTATATGCTATACGCAAGGCGCAGTACATTCTCACGGATTTTCATTTACAAAGATACAAAAAATATCTGAATATGCAAAATTAAACAGTATAAAATGAGTAAAAATAATTATTTCTGTAGCAAACCGACTCTCCCTACTCTCAACTGGCTAGTGCAAAATTATCGATTTTTCTGAAGAAAACGTTCTTTGGGGAATCAAAATTGAGTTTTTTACGTGGCCGTCTGTTAATTTTATACTGAATTTTTCTAATGTAAGCATCCGTCAATGTTGAGAAGTCAGTACCTTTTGGTATGTATTGCCGTATAAGTTTGTTTGCATTTTCGATGGCCCCTTTCTGCCATGATGAATACGAGTCAGCAAAAAATACAAGATTTGGATTTTTTGTTCCTTTTTCAGCGAGTGCCTTTGAAATCATCTTATGGGCGCAGAACTCAGAGCCGTTATCGGTCGTTATCGAGCGTATGGTTTTCCTGTATGGAAACAATAGTCTGATGACGACCTTTGCCAGCGGTTCAGGATGCTTTCCCTGTGGCAGCTTCTCCATAAGCAACATATTTGTACTCCTTTCTGTAAGGGTTACGATAGCTCCTTTGCCATCCTTACCCACGATTGTATCCATCTCCCAGTCGCCAAATCGTTTGCCGTCGGCTTCGGCCGGACGTTCATGAATACTCACACGTTCCGGTATATTCCTGACCTTAGTGGTCCTGTCGGGCCGTCCATGTCTGTTATATTTCATCTTATGCCGGCAATGGGATGCCAATTCTCCACTTTCGTCTGCACGGACATAACGGTAGATCAGTTCATGTGAGATATTTCTTCCACGCTTCTTCATATCAGCGGAGATCTGTTCCAAAGACCAGTCCTCTTCCCTCAGCAGTTCCAGGGCTTCCCAGACGATGCACGGATCCTTGGCACGGTTGGCAGTGGTTCGCTTCCTGCGTTCCATAGCCTTCGTATGAGCCTTGTCCCACAGATAGTTGCCCTTGTCTGTCGAATTACGGCAGATCTCACGGCAGAGTGTTGACTGACTGCATCCCACGATGGAGGCAATAACTTTTCTTTCAGTTTTTCTTTGCAGTAAGGCAAAAATTTGCGACCTTTGCTGCGAGGTTAATTGTTTATACATATGGCAATACAAAATTAATTAATCTCAAGGAGACTTCGGTCTCCTTTTTTTGTATTACCAGTAGAAAGTTACATTTTGAGCGGTTTTATATCAGATTAGGGAGGGGCTATGGGCTTTGAAGTCCCATCCTGAATCTGCCATTAAGCCGTATGCGTCAAAAACATGGAGGATATTCAGATTGAAGTTTTTGCACTTCGATATTGAATCTCCAATTGTGCCAAATCCGCACAATAAAAAACATCTGAAAATTTTGTCATTACGTAATTTTACACAAAAAAATAACAACGAACGGAATGAAAGACAAAATTTTCCAAAAACAAAAACAAGGTTATTCTCATCTTGGGTTAGGTGATGTTGGTGTATTGTACCGTTCTATTCTCGCCGCAGAACCAGCAGCCTCTATTATATTCTGAACCGTATGTATGCGCGGTCATCGAATGAGTTGTTGCCCTTTGTGAATGCCTTTGTTGCTTTGAAAGTGTAGGCGTTGAGCGGATCCTCGGTGAGTTGGCGGAGTAGCGCGGCCTCTGATTCTGCGAGTGTGGGTAACAGGAAAGGATAGCCATCGCTGGCAAGGACGATGGAGTGGGGTGTAGGAGTGAGAGTGATGACGCGCACGTGTTCCATCGGAATGGGGAAACCGTCGACCACGGCGTAGTCATGGTTTTGGCCGCGCATGGTTTCTATCAGATCCGGAATGACGGCCTGGCGTGCCATGTCATTGGTTCGCAGGCTGTCAACGGAATACTTGCCGTCGGCGATGAGGCTGTGGATGATGGCCGCCCGCTTTTCTGCTATGACGGTCTCGCATGGCTTTGGATTTTCATATATCTGTCCGTCTACGAGACACTGACAGTCGCCTATCATCCATATTTGTCTCTGATGGAGGCTATAGACAATGCAACTCGCCGTAAGACGCTCTTCCGGGTGTTCTTCCAGACGCCGCATGTCAAGTCCCCGATAGCGTTCGCGTATGGTTGCGGTCAGTCCGTTGCAAAATTCTTCAACGCCAGTTGAGGCAACTGCCCGCTTGATAAATCCGGCAATGAGCATCATGCAATAGCGTCCGTTTGAATAACCGTCTGCGATGCGGACCGGTGATTTGCTCGTGCTTCCGTCAATGACGGCGACGAAATCGTCAGTAATCACGATTCCGTCTTCCGTTTCTGCCGTTTTGCTTTTGGGTGTTATGTTTTGCTCTATAATCTCCATGGGGATTCCGTTCAGTCTTGCTTTTCTTCCGTTCTTTTATGTCGTTTCTTCCTTCGTAAGAATTGTTTCTTCCGTTGTATGTATTCCGGTCGTTGCTTCGTGCCGGCTGCGACCATAGTTCTCGTATGAGATCGGGGCGGCCGATGCGGCGCAATGACGCCTCGATGTTGCGGCGTTCCTCCGGTTTATACCAGAAGAAATATTGTCGCTGTGCAAGTTTCTCCTTCTGTGTCTTGGCACTGAACACGGGTTCGAGCGTATAAGGGTCATATCCCGTGTACCACGCCTCGGTGCTCACCGTCATAGGAGTGGGGGTGAAATCCTGAACCTGTTCCAGATGGAAATCCAACCGTTTTGTGGTGACGGCCAGTTCGGCCATGTCTTCCTCGCGGCAACCGGGATGGCTGCTGATGAAATAGGGAATAATCTGCTGGTTCAGTCCATCCTCGCGGTTGATACGGTCGAATATCCGCTTGAATTCATGGAACTGACTGAACGAAGGTTTGCGCATTAGGCGCAGCACATTGTCGCACGTGTGCTCCGGTGCAACTTTCAGACGTCCGCTTACATGATGGCAAATAAGTTCGCGGGTATATTCGGCTGCTGCCCTGTTGATTTCTTCGTCCTTGCTTTTGTGCAACAGTAAGTCATAGCGCACACCGCTTCCGATGAAGCTCTTTTTGATTCCTGGAAGCGCGTCAACGGCCCGATAGATGTCCAGCAGCGGGCGATGGTCAGTGTTCAGATTGGGACAAATCTGCGGGTTTATGCAGCTGGGACGCTTGCATTTTTCGCAGATATTGCGGTTGCGGCCCGCCATTCCGTACATGTTTGCCGATGGTCCGCCGAGGTCTGACAGATAGCCTTTGAAGTCCGGCATCTCCATAACTTTCTTCACCTCCTTGAGAATGCTTTCCTTTGAGCGGCATGTGATGAACTTGCCCTGATGGGCCGATATCGTGCAGAAAGCGCAACCGCCGAAGCATCCGCGGTGGATGTTGACTGAAAACTTGATCATCTCATACGCCGGGATGCGTTTGTTCTTATATTTGGGATGAGGGACGCGAGTGTAAGGCAGGTCGAACGAAGCGTCCAGTTCCTCGGTTGTCATTGGCGGGTAGGGAGGATTGACCACCACGAAGCGGCCGTCCACCTGTTGAAGCAGTCTTCGGGCGTGCATCATGTTCGATTCTTCTTCAATGTGCCGGAAGTTTTCCGCCTGTGCCTTCTTGTCGCGGAGGCAGGACTCGTGGCTGTTCAGAACGAAGTCATCGTCCGTGATACCGCCTGGGATGTTTTCCTTGCGGACCATGTAGACAGTCTGTGGAATGTCCTGTATCTGTCCGATGGGCATTCCTTCGTCCATTCGCCGGCACAGTTCGAGCATAGGCTTTTCTCCCATTCCGTATATAATCATGTCGGCTCCGCTGTCACAAAGGATGCATTTGCGCAATGAGTCCTGCCAATAGTCATAGTGGGTGAGCCGACGCAGTGACGCCTCTATGCCTCCGAGAACAATAGGAACGTCGGGATAGAGCTGACGAAGTATCTTCGAATAGACGATAGTGGGATATTCCGGCCTCATGTCGTGGCGCCCGTCGGGACTGTAGGCATCCTCCGAACGTAGCCTGCGGTTGGCAGTATATTTGTTGACCATGGAGTCCATGCAGCCGGGGGCAATGCCGAAGAAGAGCCGCGGGCGACCCAGTTTCTTGAAATCCCGGTAGTCTCCATGCCAGTCTGGTTGCGGAACGATGGCCACACGATAGCCGGCAGCCTCAAGGGTGCGTCCGATTACAGCCGCGCCGAACGACGGATGGTCTACGTATGCGTCTGCTGAGAAGAGGATAACATCAACCTCTTCCCACCCACGCAGTTCCATTTCCTTTCGGGTTGTGGGTAGAAAGTCAGATAGTCTGTATTCCATATAAACTCTTTATTCCGCGTCTGTTGTCTGCGGCCTGTCTTTCTGCCATTCTGTATAGAGAGCTACCAATTTCTGGAGACCGAAAGCCTTCATGTTTGGATGGTAGATGACGTCGAGACACAAGTCAAGCAGTGATTTGTCGCTTTCTGATTTCGTTTCCAGCAGGGCGCGGATGTTCATCTTGAGCTTTTCCAATACGGTTTCGTCCACGTATCCATTGCTGCCGACAAGTCCCATCATCAGCTGATGGCGTTCGATGGTCAGCAAATGTTCTTCCGTTATCTCAATATTCCTTGTTCCGGATTTGTTGGCTTGTATTTTAAACATGATGATATTATATTTTAGTTGTTTTGTCATTTTGGGATAATTCCGATGCCGGCCCGGCATGGATAGAATGTCATTTCAACAGGAAGTTGATGATGCCGCGCATGATGGAAGCCTGTTTGTCTCTGTCCTTGATGCATTCGAACGGAAAGCCCATTGTCAGCGTGCGGAAGTCCTGTCCCTTGTAGGCCACGCAGGCGTTGCGGCCGTCGGAATAGCGCATGACAGGGAATGCTGTTCCTATAGGATTTATAACGTCAGGCGCTGTAGCGGCATAATGGGTATCATTGAGAGTATTGTGGAAGTTTATTGTCGTTCCCATTCCCTCCACATTTCCATTGCAGTTGCGGTTGCTTCCTCCGCTGTTGCATTTCAGTACATCCGAGACAAATATCCTTTCTTCCGGAGAGGACATGTCTGTTCCGACATATGAGCCGCTGACAAACAGTTTCCCGCCTCTTCCTACATATTCTTTGAGGATTCTCTGCATGGCGGTTCCGAAAGTCTTGTAGAATTCCAGGCTATGTCTGTCGTCGCGTTCCAGTCCAAGCAGCATGTCCACCATGTCATATCGTGACAAGTCTGCGTGACCACTTTCCGCGGCATGGCTCGAACAGCTCACGATGTTGTATCGTCCCGCTTTCATTATGGCTTCGGCATGGGTGCGTACATAGTTCTTGTCGTTTCCGGCAATGAAGTTTCCGGCAAGCTCATCACCACTCCATCCAAGGCCACTTTCGTCTTCCTTTCCCATGCGGCTACGGTCGAAAATCTGTTGTCTTCCAACCCATCCGGCAGTGCGTCCCAGAGTTACACCAGGGTCGTCGTCAAGGTCAAATCCCTGTTCGGTGGCATTGTTGCGGACGGCCGGTGAGGACAGGCGGTGGAAGCCATTGACAATCATTATATCGCCGGATGCTTCCGGATTATATTCAGCACAGAGCACTTCTGTTGGAAAGCTCTCTCCACCGCGGTTTACGGCAGCCAGCCGGAAACTGTAGAGAACTCCTGGCTCAAGCTTCATCTTGTGACTTTCGGAGGAACGAATGAGCGTTCCGTTGTCAAAGCCGGCACTGCCACAAGCTGTATATAATATGTATCCGGTTGATTGCGACGTAGCCTCCTGCGGGTCGTTTACGGCCGTCCAGCTCAGGCGTATTTCGTCTTTGCCCGTGAATTCTATTGCGAAATTTTCGGGAGTCAGTGGTGATACTACATATGAGCGACCGTGTTGGTCGCTGATGTATCTGAGTATTGTCTTGTATATAGAGCGTGCCAGCGTGAATTTGAAATTGGGGTCCTGTCCGTAGAGCATGTCCGGAAAGTTCTGGTGAGACATTGTCTCAAGAATGGCGCTTGGTACTTCAGGCATACGTGTTTCCGAATAGTTCCGGTCGTAAAGTTCCCGTTTGTTCCATTTGCCGTATTTGAACTTGATGTCACGTGCCGCATTGTCCAGAAGTGCCTGGGCCAAATCCCGAGATGCCAGTCTTGAGATGCCAGCATCAAGACGTCCGTCGTTGTAGCCGGTTGTGCAGATGGCCAACGAGCCGATTAGGCCTTCGCCATCTTTTGTATAGCCGGCATCGCTATGGATGGCCAGCGCCATTTCTATCGGAACACCAAGACCTTCGCGCGATGGGACAAAACATGATCCTCCAGCCAGATAGTTGGTCATACGGGAGCGTGTGTTTATGTCATCGCCATAATCATCTTCACCGTTTTTTGTGCTGTAAACACTTTGTGGCATGCCTGCCCATTGTGCCCAATAGCGTGCTCCCTCCAAGCAGCGTGGCATTCCGCTTACTGTTCCTCCGCGTTCGATGTTTCCCATTCCTCCGCCGAATCGGACGGCATCGGTTGTTACAACGCCCTTACGTGAACTGAGGTTTGTGACAGTGACGCGGTTGAACTCGTTGCTTCCTTTGTCGAATTCGAATGTTCCGAGGTAGACCCACGTTCCTCCACCCATGCGCTGGTTGACGCGTATTTCGGTCTGTCCGCCCTTGTGCCAAACAGTATATCTGGCGTCGTCGACGCTGTTTTTCATTGTTTGATAGCTCACGTAGACGGCATAGCGTCCCTCTTCAGGTAGGCGTGGTTGATAGGAGACGATACTGTATCCTTTTTTATTCTTTGTGGTCCGTGTCATGCGTGCTGTTCCGGCAACAAACGGATTTTCTCCGTCAGTATAAGAACCGTTATGACGTGCGAATCCACGTGTACCGCAATCCTGCCATTTTTGTTTTCCGTTAACTTCGATATAGCTCGTTCCGTGGAACCGGTCGTTGTTATCGATAATGATTTCATGTTGTTGCCAGTCGCGTTCACGCGGAGTGAAGACCACCGCTCCAGCTTTCTCAAGCATAGGTATCAGATAGGGTACAACAATTGTCTGGGTGAACAGGTCTTCTGTTGTTCCGAACAGTTTTGGCCGTTGCCATCTCCATTCGTTGCGTCTTCGGTCGTAATAGTTACCGTGACTGGCCCAAACGGATAGATGGCGGTTTTGTAGGCCGTGGGTTATGCGTGCCGGATAGGATATGTTGCGTGTCCACGGCTGTCCGTTGTGTTCGATGTTTCCCCACAATCTTCGTCCACCGCTATTCTGTGGCAGACGGTTCGGAATCAACTCGTCAATGGTCATGCCTCCGGTAATAACCGTCACCTTATATTTATTGTATGGTTTTGGAAGACTTGATGTGATTTTGTTGTAGATGGACGCTGTTATCTCTCTTGAAAATTCTTGTTCGCCGAAAACAGCATCTGCAGTGACTGTCAGGGTCCGTGAGCGGTTGTCCAATTTATATCCCAGCATTCTTGGCTGTGCGGGTAGTTTTTGTCCCCGTGCTTTATAGCCGGTGAAAAATCGTTCCAGTCTTTTAACCATTTTGGCTTCCTGTGACGACGTTTGTGCGCTGGCCGGAGTGACGGCCAGCGAAAGTATGAGCAGGAATATCTGTGAACGTTTTCTCATTCTAAATCTCGCCGACGGTGAAAAGTTCAGGATTTTTGCCTTTAAAATCCTTGAAATAGAGTTTTATTTCACGCATCTGTCGGTCTATGTCTCCATCGGGGATAATAGTGCGGGTGCATGTAATGCGCTTTTTGGAATAGTCAACTCCGTAAAGAAGAATCGGTATTTCCGCTTTTTGGGCAATATAATAGAATCCCTTTTTCCATTCAGGATTTAGCGAGCGTGTTCCTTCCGGCGTGATGCACAGATGGAATGTCCGGGAACGGCGTGCCGTCTCGGCGAGATTATCTGTCATACTTGTGTGCTTGGAACGCCAGACAGGTATGCCGCCCATACGGCGGAATATAGGTCCGAGCGGCCAAAAGAACCATTCCTTTTTCATAAGGAAGTTGCTCTTTATGCCGTTGGCGCCGGAATATAGTTGTCCTATCAGAAAGTCCCAGTTACTGGTGTGAGGGGCGAGACAGATTATATACTTGTCAGGATGAGGTTCCGACACTTCTGCCGTCCACCCCATCTGTCTATACAAAAGCCATTGGCAGAATGATTTCCACATGATGTTAGATTTGTTTTTCTGTTATCCCGACAGACCGTTTGGCTTGTGTTCCTGTCGCTTAACGGTCCGGAGTGAATTTTGTCAGTGAAGATTATTGATTTGGTCTACAATCTCGTTGACGCTACTGTTGAACTGCTCTGTAAGGTTTCTGAAATAAGCCTTGGCCGACAAACCCGGCTCAACATGCGAAACTCTGCATACGTAGTCGCCACCCAACTTGATGATAGAATAGAGCAGAGCTTCTACGTTTTCACGGTCCGCCTCAGTGCTGTAGAGGGATACCGCTATACATTCTGCAAATAGTTCTTCACAAATGCGGTTGATGTTGTGTTTTAATGTTCTTCTGTTTGCCATAACTTTTATTGTTTTAAAGGGATGTCTTCTGATTCTTTATGTTTTCTTCTTGTGTAGCCCTGAAGGCGTAGACGCCGTTACGTGTGCCGTGTAACGTTGTTACGTGTGCCGTGTAACGTTGTTACGTGTGCCGTGTAACGTTGTTACGTAAGCCGTGTAACGTCGTGCTATAGTTGCCGTGACGCGGATGTCGTGTCCCGCCAAGGATGAGCTAACATCGTCAAAGATACGTAAAATAATCGAAAGGCGATGATTTTTATCATAAAAAAATATTAATTTGGTGATTTTGTCGCTTCTCTTTCCCTTTTCTCTCTTATTTTGATTAATTTTGCATTCCGAAAACGAGATATGGTTGTGTGCTTATAACGTATGACTACAACCTGTGGAAAGAGTTTTGCGAGATAATTCATTATTCATAAAAATACATAGACATCTATTTAGTTATGGAAAAAAGTGCTTTGCAGATAGCAAGAGCTGCTTATCAGCCCAAATTGCCGAAGGCTCTTCAGGGCGCAGTGAAAATCAAAGAAGGTGAACCGACACAGAGTGTTGACAATCAGGAAGAAATCCAGAAGCTCTTCCCCAACACCTATGGCATGCCCGTGGTAGAGTTCGTTCCCAGTGATGAGGCCAACGGAAAGAAGATGAACGTCGGTGTCATTCTCAGCGGCGGTCAGGCTCCCGGCGGTCACAACGTCATCACGGGACTCTTCGACCAGATAAAGAAGCTCAATCCCGAAAACCGCCTCTTTGGATTCATCCTCGGCCCCGGCGGACTCGTAGACCATAATTATATAGAATTGACAAAGGAGATCGTTGACGAATACCGCAACACCGGCGGATTTGACATGATCGGTTCCGGACGTACGAAGCTGGAGGAGATTGACCAGTTCGAGAAGGGATTGGAAATCATCCGCGAGCTCGATATCAAGGCTATTGTCATCATCGGCGGTGACGACTCCAACACAAATGCCTGTGTTCTGGCTGAATATTATGCAGCAAAGAACTATGGTGTTCAGGTAATCGGATGTCCCAAGACCATTGACGGCGACCTCAAGAACACCCAGATTGAGACAAGCTTCGGTTTCGATACAGCCACAAAGACATATGCCGAGCTCATCGGAAACATCGAGCGTGACTGCAACTCAGCCCGCAAGTACTGGCATTTCATCAAGGTCATGGGCCGTTCAGCCAGCCATATCGCTCTTGAGTGTGCCCTGCAGTGCCAGCCTAACATCTGTCTCATATCAGAGGAAGTACAGCAGAAAGATATGACACTCAACCAGATTGTTGACCAGCTTTGTGAGGCTATTGCATATCGTGCGGCCAATGGCAAAGACTTCGGTACTGTCATCGTGCCTGAGGGACTCATCGAGTTCATCCCCGCCATCGGTCGTCTGATACAGGAACTTAACGACCTGCTCGCCGCCCATGGTGCCGACTACAAGGATTTGGACAAGGATGCACAGCGTGAATATATCGTGGCACATCTGTCTAAGGAGAATGCTGCTACATTCGAGACGCTGCCCGAGGGCGTTGCCCGTCAGCTCTCCCTTGACCGTGACCCCCACGGAAACGTTCAGGTTTCGCTCATCGAGACGGAAAAACTGCTTTCAGACATGTGTGAGGCCCGTTTGGCACAGTGGAAGAAGGATGGCAAGTTCACCGGCAAGTTTGCCGCACAGCACCACTTCTTCGGATACGAAGGCCGCTGTGCAGCTCCGTCGAACTTCGACGCAGACTACTGCTATGCCCTCGGAACCAGTGCCGCACAGCTCATCGCCAACGGTAAGACCGGCTACATGGCAATCGTCCAGAATACGACTGCTCCGGCAGAAGAGTGGATTGCCGGTGGTGTGCCAATCACGATGATGATGAACATCGAGCGCCGCAACGGTGAGAACAAGCCGGTAATCCGCAAGGCTCTTGTTGAGCTGGATGGCAAACCGTTCAAGGCTTTCGCCGCAAAGCGTGACGAATGGGCAAAGGAGACATGCTATGTTTATCCCGGACCGATACAGTATTGGGGACCGACAGAAGTATGCGACCAGCCGACAAGAACTTTGGCTCTCGAACAGAGCAAATAAGATAATATAAAAACAAGCCACATGTTATGCGGGCCGCCGATTGCGGTATGGCCCGTTTAGCCTGTGGCTTTTCTTTCAGACATGCCCAAGACGACCAACAGACGTACAGACAGAAAACATCCCCGCCGGGTCTACCGTTCTCCTGTGAAACGGAAGAAGCCGGGGCTGTTGCTGCGCTTCATGCAGAAACTGCCGGGGTGGGCGTGGTGGCTGGGTGGCGCGCTTGTCGTGGCTGGGTATATCTGGGCTTTCTATTACTTCTTCGTCGGACCGTTCGGCTTCCGCTGGCGTGCCATGTACGGTGACGTTTCATATCCCGAGGGCTATGAAATCCACGGCATAGACATCAGCCACTATCAGGGAATCATCGATTGGGAGAACCTGAGGAACAACGGCATGATTGAGAAATGTCCCGTGCGTTTCGTCATGATAAAGGCCACGGAGGGCGCGAGCAGGCTCGACAACCGTTTCAAGGACAATTTCTATCAGGCACGCGAACATGGATTCATCCGCGGCGCATACCACTTTTGGAGTACCCGTTCGACTGGAGAGGCTCAGGCCCGCTATTTCATCAGTCAGGTGCAGCTGGAGGATGGAGACCTTCCGCCAGTGCTTGACGTGGAGCATAAGGCCAAGGAGCAGACTCCGGAGGAGTTCCGAGAAAGCGTGCTGGCATGGCTTGATATTGTAGAAAAGCACTATAAGGTCAAGCCGATAATCTATACTTACTATAAATTCAAGATGGCGTATCTCAACGACTCCATCTTCGATCGCTATCCGTATTGGATAGCCCACTACTACGTGGACAAAGTGGAGTATAAGGGTAAGTGGAAATTCTGGCAGCACACTGACTGCGGCCGCCTGCCCGGCATAAAGGGATATGTTGATTTCAATATCTATAACGGCAGCTTCTATGATCTCCGTCGCCTCACCATCGGCGGACAGGGTGATGATGAGTATGACGACGATTGACGGTCGCCGGATAGTCTGAAGGCGTTTTTTATATGTTGTTATAGAATCCGGTTCTGCTATGTTGCTATGATTTATTTGACACGGAAAGTCATGCAGGCCCAGCCGTTGTCCGTGTAAGTCTGGCTGTGGGCGAGTCCGAGTTCGGCGGCTTTAGCTATCAGAACGTCAGTGTCTTCACTGTAGAAGCCGCTGAGGATAAGCATGGCGCCGTCGGTCATCACGCTCCGGAAAGCGGCCATGTCGTGAAGGAGGATATTGCGGTTGATGTTTGCCGTCACTACGTCGAACCGGTAGTCTATGCCGGTCAGCACCGATGCGTCGCCAAGGATGGGGAGGAACCGCTCTTCCACACGGTTGATCACGGCATTGTGACGAGAGTTGTCCACGCTCCATTCGTCGATATCATATCCCACAGCTTTGGCTGCACCGCATTTCATGGCGATGATGCTCAGTATGCCGGTTCCGCATCCGCAGTCAAGAACGTTCTTGCCCTTCATGTCGGTGTCCAGCAGCGTGGCGGCGACCATACGCGTGGTCTCATGGGTGCCCGTCCCGAAAGCCATGCGGGCGTCAATCTCGACGCTGATTTCATATCCTCCGTCTTCCGGGAGATGGCGGCCGTCGTGAATGACGCAACGGTTGTTGACCGTTATAGGTTCAAACCCTTCGTTTTCCCAAGTCTCGTTCCAGTCTTTGTCTTCTGCCTCATTGACTTCGTAGGTCACACAGATATTGTCAAATGGGATAGAGTCAATAGCCGTGTCGAGTGTGTCGCGGTTGAAAAGACTTGTTTGGACATATCCTTTCAGTCCGTTGTCTGTGTACTCAAATGTTTCAAGACAGGCTTCACCGGTGACGGCTGCGATAATGTCGCGTGCGTTCTGCATCATTAATTCGTTGTCATTGCAGCAATCGGCAGTCCCGTTGTGGGTCAATCGTATGTTAAAATCAATCTCGTAGTACTTCATAATTGTGCGAATTTTGATGCAAAAATACAAAAAATAGGGAAAAACCTACCGGCGTTTAGGGTTTTTCCTTATATTTGTAATATTATTATTGATAATTTTGTAACGTGAGTAAATGAATTAAATAAATAGTGATTATGAAGAGATGGTTTCTTGCATCATTGGCGTCCGTGGCGTTGCCTCTTGCAGGTCTCGCTCAGGACGATATGTATTTTGTGCCGACAAAGGCCAACGTTGAGAAAAGCAAGCGTGACTATGGCATGCCGCGCGACACCTATTATTCCGGTAGCGACCGCAGTGTTGACGACTATAACCGTCGCGGAACCTATGTTCAGGAGATAGACTCGGCCGGAAATGACATTGTCGATTTTGACGCCGTAGCCGGTGTTTATCCTGATTCGCTCGCGGCTGAAAGTCCCGACGATTATCAGCTGGCGCGCCGCATGAGCCGCTTTGACGACTATTCGTGGAGCGACCCCTACTGGGCCGGCTATTATGCGGGCCGCTCGTCGTGGTACGGATGGTATGACCCATGGAACTATGGATGGTATGATCCATGGTACTGCGGATGGTATTCACCATGGTATTATGGCTGGCATTCTCCATGGTACGGTTGCGGCTGGCATGGTTGGTACGGTGGTGTTTGGGGTGGTCCCCACTATGTCACACTCCGTGGCGGAGGACCGGCCGGAACGCAGAACCGCGCTTATGGTGTAGGGCGTATCAGAGCAAGCCACAACGGCGGCACGTCGGCAGTCTCAAATGGTATTGCCGACCGCAGCAGAAGGATGGCTTCTGGTGTGCGTAACCGCAATTTCTCAGCATCAGAGCGTTTTGGCGTAAACCGCACGAACACAATGGTACGTAACAATACGACGCAGCGTCCCATACAGTCTTACAGCAACGGCAGCTTCGGCGGAAGCCGTTCGGGAGGCGGTTTCAGTGGCGGAAGCCGCTCTACAGGTGGCAGCGGAGCGCGTGGTGGTGGTTTTGGCGGACGCAGATAGGATTCCATATACAAAAATCTCTCATTATTGTTTCAATATGCGGACGAACCAGGCCAGACTGTTATTTATATATTAAAAACGATTATTAAAATGAGAACAAAATATGTTTTGATTGCTGCGTTGATGGGAAGTTCTCTTACCGCAGTCGCACAGGAGACTTACATAAATGCCGAACTGGCCACGGGAGACCTGAACGGTACGGCTCGTTATGTGGGTATGGGAGGAGCGATGGACGCTCTTGGTGCCGATATTTCGACGATAGGGACCAATCCTGCTGGTATAGGCTTGTTTCGGCATTCTACGGCTTCAGCTTCGTTCGGATTTGTTTCCCAACAAGATGCCGTGAAATTTGCCGGTGCCGACAAGACCAACATGAGTTTCGACCAGATAGGTTTCGTCTATTCAATGCGTACAGACAGCCGGTCATTTGTGAATTTCGCTTTCAACTATCACAAGAGTCGCAATTTCAATTTCATACTTAATGCTGCTGGCAACGTGGGTGCTGACGCTTCACAGAACAAGGTATCCTACAACAAAGGTGCGAAAGCCGCTGAAGGAGGTTGGAATTTTGTATATCCGGACGGAGACTATATAACATCGGATGACCGTGCATTCAGCAATCTGGATGAACTCTACTATAATGCCCTGTTGGTTGTGCCGGGCTCTGACATGTCGGCTCCTGACTACGGTTACTATGGTGCCGAACGCTATATGATGGATCGCAAGAACAGCGGTTATATAGGCTCTTATGACTTCAATATCAGCGGAAATATCAATGATCGTGTCTATCTCGGGCTGACAGTCGGACTGCATGACGTTCATTACAAGGGATATTCTGAATATGCCGAACTCTTTGCCCCGAATGTTGATGCCGTTGACGGTGTGCTGGTTGAAGACACGCGGGAAATAAGCGGTTCCGGAGTGGATGTCAAGGCGGGCGTCATATTCCGTCCTGTGGCGGAGTCGCCGTTCCGTATCGGTTTGTCCGTGGCTACGCCAACGTGGTATGATCTCACTACACGTAATCATACGGCGATGGTTGTGGACGACAAGAACTATGGAACATACTCAATGAGTATCGGTAATGAATATGATTTCAAACTATACACCCCGTGGAAGTTCGGACTGAGCCTCGGCCACACCATCGACCGTTATCTGGCTCTCGGAGCTTCATACGAATATGCCGATTATGGCAACTTGGACAGCCGTATAATCAATGGTTACAGTTGGGACGGGTATGAAGATACATCGTCGGATCTGAAAATGAACGGTCATACGTCTAATACACTCAAGGGTGTACACACGGTGAAAGTTGGTGCGGAGTTCAAACCGGATAACGATATTTCGGTGCGCCTTGGTTTCAACTATCTCTCGCCGATGTATAATAGTAATGGTGTCAAGGATGGCTGTCTCGACTCTTACGGCATAAGCTATTCTTCTTCCACAGACTTTACAAATTGGAAGGATACCTATCGCATTACGGCCGGTATCGGTTATCGTCTTGACAAGTTTTCCATTGATATAGCATATCAGTATAGTCAGACAAACGGAACGTTCCGTCCTTTCTACGATGTGCTTGACGAGAACAACACGGCAAATCCCGTCGATGTCAGCAACAAGCGCCACCAAATGCTTCTATCCTTGGGTTATACGTTCTGAGAAGAAGCGTCAAATAGCCAAAGGAAGCTACAACAGGAGTTTCCTTTGGCTATTCTTTTATCGTTTTGTCATTCCACTATTCCGGCCTTCGTCCACAGCTGTACCACTGTCTCGGCATCCTGTCGGGCGGTGGCTTCGTCCACTTCATATTCATCTGTGATCATACGGACGAGGTCATCGGTCGTGAAATCTTTTCCGTCTATGGCATTCCAAAGGAATTCAGACGATTCGTTCATGCTTATTATCTTGCTGAAATCTATGTTTTCACGGCCTTCGGCAACGATAATCCGTTCGCCGCAGACATTGCGCAGATTAAATCCTTTCTTTCTTTTCATTGTTTAATATAGGTTTTATTGAATGTTGTTTCTTTCATGTTGTGTATATCCCCATACAATTGTGTGGCGCGGCATGTATGGTTATGTCTTTGTCATACATGTCTGGATACGATGGCAGGTGTCGGCATGTGTCAATTGTGTCCGTCCGGATGGTAGGGCGTATGGAACTAAGCCATTATCTTTATGAATTGCCGGTATATGAAGAGCAGATAGCGACGCATGGGGCGGAGTCTTGTCCATAAAAACGAATACGTCCGCCACTTACGTCCGTCGGTACGATCGGGAACGGTGCGTCCCTTGCGGTAGAACGCCACGGCCACGGCCTTGATGTCAGAGAGACGGCAGTGTTCCGGCGTTATGTTGCCGTCACCGAGCAGTGTTACACGTTCGCCATCTATGCCGACTATCCGGTGGAGCACATAAAGGCCGGGAGACGTTTCCGCCAATACTGGCATTCCAATGGACAGTCTGTCCACGGCAGACAGCAAAGCCTTGTCGCGGCCGTCTTCAAGGAATGGCCGCATGCTGTAGCCGCGCAATGGCAACGTCACGGTATGGCCGGAGTCTATCATTCGTATTATTTCCGGCAGCAGTATGGCGTTGGTTACGCGCAGTGTCTTTATCTTGCTATTGTCTTGTGACATAGTATTGCAGCCTGCTCGTCCGGCAGACAGTGTAGTGTGTATATTGGTGTTGTTTCAATGATGCGTGTTGCTGTGTCGCATACTCCGCCATATATTTCGTTGTCCCACTTCATCGACGAACATGCGGTCAGCATCATTCCGAAGGCGTTGATTGGCTTTGACTTCTCGATGCTGTTTTTAGTGGCGCGTTCGATTTTCGTCACTGCTCTCAGCCGTGCTTTCCTGTTTCTGTAACAAGGCGTTTTTCCGCTCCATGGTGAGCCGTAGATGAAAGCCTCCCCGTCGATAAACCGTATCACCGGATTGTCGTCGTTGAGCAGTTCTACATTTTCGATGTGCTTCATCCACAGTGATGTGTGAGTGCTTTTCCCTGTTCCGCTTTTCGCCGTGAAGGGATAGCCCCAGCCGTCTTTCACTACGCATGAGGCATGTATAAGCAACGCGCCGTGGAATGCAGTGGCGAAAGCGAAGGAGAGCAGAAGTGCATCGTTGAGTCCGAACGAGCGCATGTCGCGTGTGCCGTTGAGCGCGCAGCGACATACCTTGAACCGGCTGTCAGTTTGCAGTAGGCAGCAGTCGCGTTCCAATGTGTCCCGTATGATGAACTGATAGCCTCCCTCGGGCAGTTTATGAACGAGCGTATGGCCGTTCCCTGTATCAAAATTCCTGATTTTCTGTCCGTCACGCCGTGGTTTCAGCCCGTTGTCAACGGTCACGTCAATGAGCACTTCGCCGCTGTTGTCTTCCTCACATCTGAACGCTCTGAAAGACGGCAGGAGGGCCATACCGTCCGTATCATTGAATGTGACTCTGACGAGAAAGTCTGCTATTTTGAACAGATTGGTGTTTTCTCCCATTTTCCGGACTTATTTCTTTTTTTTATGGCTTTTCGGCTGTGGCGCCTCGGCTTCTTCATCCGGTGCGATGACGTCTATGCTGACGGGACGGAAACGGAAATCCGTGTCGGCCAGAACCTTGACATCATATTGTTTCTTTGCCTTTCCCGTGTATTTGTGTCTTAGTTTCATCAGTTTCTTCTCTGCGTCCTTGTGCTTTTCGGCAAAAATCACGATGCACGTCCTGTGCGGCATGCCGAGTTCGTTCATGTAGTTCTTCAGCTGATACGAATATACGTTCCGTCCGAGGAGCATATTTCCCTTGGTTTCTATCCATGTGCTGTCTACTGACTGTATGTTGGTGAAATAGACAGTGGAATCTCTGAACGATGCCGAGAAGCCGAACATATAAGATTTCGGGAGAAGTTTTCTTTTTGCAGAAGCCTCGGGGGCTGCGGACAGCGCCAACAGTGTGGCGGCAAGGAATAAGTATTTAACTGATTTCATTTTATGTTTTATTGTCCTAAATATGATTTTAGCAGATGATTGTTCGTGTTCTTTCTCAGCTGTCTGATCGCTTTTTCCTTTATCTGTCTGACGCGTTCGCGTGTCAATCCGTATTTTGTTCCGATTTCGTCGAGCGTCATTTCCGGACGGTTGATGCCATAGAATGATTCGACGATATTACGTTCGCGTTCGTTGAGACATTGCAACACGTTGTTTATTTCAGCTCTCAGTGATTCCATCACGAGCTGTTTGTCGGCCATAGGTGAGTCATTGTTGACCAACACGTCCAGCAATCCGCCTTCTTCACCCTCGGAGAATGGTGCATCTACGGACACGTGACGTCCTGTTGTCTTCATTGCGTCGTCTATTTTGTCTGTCGGGATATTTATCTCTTCAGATATTTCCTCAATAGACGGACGGCGCTCGTTCTCCTGTTCGAACTTGTTGAGCGCCCGGTTTATCTTGTTCATCGACCCAACCTGATTGAGCGGAAGTCTTACGATACGGCTCTGTTCGGCTATAGCCTGAAGTATGTTCTGGCGTATCCACCAGACGGCATACGATATAAACTTGAAACCGCGTGTCTCGTCGAACTTTTTTGCGGCTTTGATCAGTCCGACATTACCTTCGTTGATAAGGTCCGGAAGGCTTAGTCCTTGGTTCTGATATTGTTTGGCCACAGAGACAACAAAGCGCAGGTTTGCCTTAGTAAGTTTGTCCAGCGCCCTTCGGTCTCCCTTCCGGATTCGCTGTGCCAACTCCACCTCTTCTTCTACAGTGAGAAGTTCTTCCTTACCGATCTCCTGCAAGTATTTCTCAAGAGACGCACTTTCACGGTTGGTAATTGATTTTGTGATTTTCAGTTGTCTCATTGGCGTTAAGTTTATATAGTTGCAAAGTTAAAAGTTTTTTTTTGAAGTGCAAAGGGAAATATGATAAAAGGAGTGACGGAAAATGTAAAAAAGTGATAATGAGGAGAAAGGGGAGGGGCTTTCTTTTCAACTTCCCTTCTCTGTGTCTTTGCTTCCGGTTCATTTATGTATAATGACAGAAGCGCTTGCTGCATATAAAAAATGGAGGCAGAAACGCCTTGTGGTCGGTTCCTGCCTCCATTGTGAATATGATAGAGTTTGGTCTCCGTTGTTTATTCGCTTGTCAGCGGTACGGCGAAGTAGGTCTTCTTGCCAGTGGGATAGATTCCCTGGATGTAGAGAACTGGCTCCTTGCTGGTTGACGCTTCCTTGACGATGTCCTGCAGCTCGTCGATGGTTCTGACCGTCTGGTTGTTCACGCGCTGGATGATGAATCCGCGGCTGATGCCGGCCTCCTTCATCTTTCCGTTGTCCACCTTGATGACTTCCAGTCCGTAGCCGATGTTGAGCTGCTTCTTCTGGGCGTCGGTGATTTCGCGGAAGTTTGCGCCGAGCACGTCGAGGTCAGCGTTCTTGACCACCTTGGTGTTGCCTTGCTCGTTCTTGAGCGTCACGGTTTCGGTCGACTTCTTCTTGTTGTGCAGGAAGGTCAGCGAGAGTTTGTCGCCCGGACGCTTGCGGGCAATGATTTCCTGAAGCTGAGCCATGCGTGTCACCTTCTGGCCGTCAACGGCTGTGATGACGTCGCCTTCCTTGATTCCGGCGTCGGCGGCAGCTCCTTCTTCAATGACTTTGGCCACATAGATGCCCTCCATCGTGCCGAGATCAATCTCCTTTCCCTGGTCTTTCTGGCTGTCCACATAGTTCTTTACGTCAATGCCCTGTATGCCGATCATGGCGCGCTGCACCGTGCCGTATTTCTTCAGGTCGTCAACAACCTTGTTCATAATGGTCGTCGGGATGGCGAAACCATAGCCGCTGTATGAGCCGGTCTGCGAGTAGAGCATGGCGTTGATGCCCACCAGCTCACCGCGGGTGTTGACCAGCGCACCGCCGGAGTTGCCGGCGTTGATGGCGGCGTCTGTCTGGATGAACGACTCCACACCGTTGGCACCGAGCGAGCGGGCTTTGGCGCTGACGATACCTGCCGTAACGGTGTTGTTAAGACCGAGCGGGTTACCCACGGCGAGCACCCATTCGCCCACCTTGATGTCGTCGCTGTTGGCGATTGTGATGGCGGGGAGGTTCTTGCCGTCAATCTTGATGAGGGCAAGGTCGGTTGTCTTGTCCGTTCCGATGATGCGTGCTGAGTGCTCCTGATTGTCGTTGAGTGTTACGGTCAGTTCGTCGGCACCGTCCACAACGTGGTTGTTGGTCACGATATATCCATCGGTCGAGATAATCACGCCCGAGCCGGTGGCTGTTTTCTTGGGAGTCTGAACCTGACGCTTCTGTGTGCCTCCGTTTCCGCGTCCGAAGAAACCGCCGAACGGATCGGAGAAGAAATCGCTGAACGGGTCACTCTGTACTTCCACGGTCTTGATCTTGCTATTCTGCACATACTTGATATGTACGACGGAAGGCAGAGCCTTCTCTGCGGCCACGGTTAGGTCGACAGGCTGGCCTGATGGTAC
Organism: uncultured Prevotella sp.; assembly: GCA_947170725.1. Lineage (GTDB taxonomy): Bacteria > Bacteroidota > Bacteroidia > Bacteroidales > Bacteroidaceae > Prevotella. The sequence goes on along the minus strand of CAMVUM010000009.1, from coordinate 17,971 downwards.
GGCTGCTGCCGGTGTGGCGGCTCCGGCTTTATTGAAAGCTGCTACGGAAAATACGACAGCAACAAGGCAAATCGCCGGCAAGAGATAGTTTGCAATCTTTTTCATCTTTGTTCTGTTTTTGTTTATTACGTTATGTTATTCCTGTTTTCTGCGTGCAAATATATAAGCAAAAATCCTTTTTCTGACAATCTGTCGTTCTTATTTGTCGCAATTTAACAATTTGCAAACGGCCATTAACGGCTGTTTGCGCAGTTGTGGCGGAATTTTACAAATGTTTAAACTGTTGACAGAATCTGTATGCCGGCTGTCTTCATGTCATTTCTCGGTCAGATTTCGTGTATGGAAATCACCGCTTCCTTTGCTTGTCTTTTTGAGTGAATTCAGCTGTCCGCTCAAGGTTATGTCTCCGGAACCGTAAAGGCTCGCATTTGCCGTGCCGCATTTTCTGCCTGCGAAAGTCACGTTGATGTCTCCCGAGCCTTTCAGCGAGATTTCCGTGTGTCGCGTGTTTCTTTGGCTTATTTCGATGTCGCCGCTTCCTACGAGTGATATTTTAGAGCGTAGAACGTCGGTTTTCGGCAGCTTGATGTCGCCGCTCCCAACCAGTTCGGTGTCTATATCATCGCAGATTATGTCATGAAGTGTAATGTCGCCGGACCCGCGCAACCGCAACACCATTTTGTCCGTGTCAATTCTGTTGCGGCTAACGAAATCGCCAGAGCCCGTAAGGCTGATTTCTATGATATCGGGAGAGGTGACATAGACTGTTATCCCGTCACAGGCGGAACTTTCGCCGACAATCGCCCTGAATATATTGCTGAGGTTGTTTACCGTGAATGACATGCCGTTTTTGCCTTCATACGAGATGAAAAGAGAGCCGTTCTTGACACCGGTCCTGACGTTTTTCATCAGTTCCTTTGGGGATGTCACTTTCACGGAGCACTTTGGGCCTTGCGTGTAGATAACGTCGATGGGCCCGCTCATACTGATTCGCTTGAAGGTTGCAGTATTGCGGTTCTCTGTAGTTGCTGTCACCTTCTTGCTTTTTGCCTCACATAAGGCAATGGCGGAGATAGCCAGTAGCAATAAAAAAAACTTTCTCATGTTCTCTTTCCTTTTATGTCTGTATGACTGTTTGACGGAAAGAGTCATGAGAAAGTTGCATTATGTGGAAATTTCTTTTCCTCCGCAGGGTTCACGGCGGCTTCATGACGTGGTGTCTCAGAAGGTCATTCTTATCATGAAGCGTATGCCATGCTTGTGGGCCGTCGGCAAATCGAGATAGTTGAGACGCCGCGTATATTCGATGTGCACTATCTTGAATATGTTGTGTATGCCAGCCGAGATTTCAACGTATGGAACCTCTGGATTCATTATGTGTGACTCCTCGGGGAACATCATCAGCACTCCGTCGTTGGCGTTTTGGGCCAGATAGGGGTTGTTCTTGTCGCTCAAGTCGCCCCACAGGCATCTCACGGCGAGATATTCGCGCCATTTCAGCTTCTTGATGAGCGGAATACGGTTGAAGATTTTGCCGTTGAAGTCCCAGCTGACCTCAGCGCTGACAAATCGGTCGTTGAGGAACTCCATGTTGTTTATGAGCTGGAAGGTCTGGTCCTGAATGATATATGAAAGGTTGGTGGCCGGCATGCAGAGCAGCGGGAAAGGCACTTTGTCCCACTGTATGCCGCCACGCACGTAGCAGTCAATCTTTCCCCAGCTGTTCATCCAGAAGCGTTTGTAGATGCTCAGTTCCGTGTAGTTGTAGCGGTAGTCGCCTCCGAGGAAGTCTTTAAGACCGAGCGTGTGGCCAATTGTGAACACCGGAGCGTCGAGATTGATTTTCAACCGTCTCTGCTTGGTGTTGATGTATGTTTCGCCAGGGGCGAATCTCAGTTCGGCCCGGAGTTCTGTCGTGCGGAAGAAGTGGGACGGACGGACGGACGACGGAGCCGTTGCGGCTGTTTGGCCGGCATCTGTTGTTGTTGCAGCAGCGTCCACGGAGGGCTGTTTTGACCATTCCGCCCACTCGTTCATCGGTGTGAAATAGAGATTTCCGCAGGCCTCGTTCTCTTCCGTCTTCATAGATACGGTTGTCTTGAAGCCCCAGTCTTCCTCCCTTTCGTAGGTCAGTTCCTGACGGTTGTAGAACATCATGGCGTCTACCTTCGTCCACTTGAACGATGTGAAGACGTTGTCCTTGTCCGTCCGCATGAACTTGTCGGACGGCGAGCAGACGTCAAATGTCGACATGACGGACAGCGTGTGCTTGGGGAACTCGCGCGGCAGATACTCCTTCTTGTTGAAGGAATAGATGAACTCACCCTTATAGTAGTTCTTGTGACTGCCCCATCCGTGGGCATAATAGCCCGAGCCGAAAATCTGTTTGTGCAGTTTTGCCGTTGTCTGTGCACTTATTCGCGTTCTGAAACCGTCGATGCTGTTGCTCGTCAGCATCGTGTTGATGGGGCCGAGGTCAACCTTGCTCGGGTTGCCTGTCTCCACGAAGTTCTCTATGAAAGCCCTTGCACCGAAGATGATATACTTGAACCCTTTTATCTGTTCGAGATTGTGGACGAAAGCGTCCATCTTGCTCTCGCTTTTGGTGAGATTCACTTGACGGTATTTGTTCCAGAACTCGTCGTCACGCATCATGGCGTCGGCCTCCTTGACCTCACGTGCCTTGCCCTTGAAGAGTTGTCGCGGAAGGTCGTCGAAGGCGTAGTCGCTCAATCGGGTGGTGCGTATGACGACGGCCTTCTGTATGAAGTTCGCTATTTTCAGCTCGGCAATCATGTCGTCAACCGTAAGAACCCAGCTGCTGTCGGGCAGCATTGTGAATTCCTGTTCCACGCGGAGGTTCTCCACGAAGTTGACGTCGCTCTTCTTCGGGATGGTCAGCTCGCAGCGCTTGACCTGATATGAAGAGTCGGCGAGGATGTAGATGTCGCCCCTGAATCCGAAGTCCTGCTGGTTGTTGGGCAGGAAGTGGAGGTGTATGCACTTGTCGCGGTCTACATAGATAGTGTCTTCGATGTAGTAGCGGTAGAAGGCTATGGCGTTTTTGCCTATCGGCGAAGTGAACGGATACTGCAGCAGGCGCACTTGGTCGTCGTATATGTTGACGTCGGTGAAGACGTCTTTGAGCACGGTGGTGAGGATGTCGCCCGTCTGGAATAGTTCGTTGACGCCGGAGGAGTTCTGGCCCTTGACAATGTCCTTTTCCGTGTGAGGGCTCTTTCGGTATATCTTCTGTGTGACGGTCTCGTCCACCGTCAGCGGCAGAATCAGCTTCTTGTTGTACGGGCACAGCTCCACCTGATCGCGCAGCCATGCCGCTTTCTTGAATTTCGGGGAGTTCAGTCGCTCCTCCGTTATGTCGTTGAGTGCCATCGTGAGCTTCTGATACTTGTTATATTGGTAGAAGTCACGGTTGCTCAGGTCTGTCTGTTTCTTCTTTTCGATGACCTTCTTCATCAGCTCTACGGCCGGATTGTTCTTACGGCTGTAGCGCTGGCGTTTCGTCTTGATGGTCACTTCCTTCAGGGTGCGCGTGTCCGGCTTCAGACGCACGTCAGTCCGGTTCTTGGTCTTTGTGCTGACGGTCAGTGTCTTCGGCACATATCCTACTGCGCTGAACGTCAGTTGCCATCCGTCATGGCGTGCTATGCTGTAGCGTCCGCTGAGGTTTGACACCACAGCGATGTCGTGTCCCTTGTATATTACGCTGGCGTATGGGATGCTGTCACCCGTCGCGTCGTCGATGACATATCCTGTCAGCTGTGCATGCAAAGGCAGTGCCGTCAGCATGACCAGCAGTAATGAAAATAAATATGTAGTCCTGTGATTATTCAAATCTTTTTATCTTAAAAGGAGAGGAGTGGGAAGTTAGGAGAGAGGAGGGAGATATGTTTCTGCGGAAATGACTATTCCGCATAAGCATGTCCCGCTCCTCGTTTCCTACTCCTCACTCCTTTGAAATAATGTTATCAGTCGATTTCCTCGTCAGCCTCGTAGCCGCCCATCTCGCGGATGGCGTTCTTCAGCATCGTGTACTGCTGATAGAGGTGGTTGACGGGCTCTTCGCCACGTGTATAGTCATGCATCGGGCTCTTCAGGTAGAAGCTCAGGAAGCGCTGTGTTCCGTAGCGTCCGGCACGTGCGGCAAGGTCGCTCAGCAGACAGAGGTCAAGGCAGAGCGGAGCGGCAAGGATGGAGTCGCGGCAGAGGAAGTTGATCTTGATCTGCATGGGATAGCCCATCCATCCGAAGATGTCGATGTTGTCCCAACCTTCTTTGTTGTCGTTGCGCGGCGGATAATAGTTGATGCGCACCTTATGATAGTACTGCGTGTCCTCGTCGTTTCCGTGGCCGTAGAGGTCGGGCTGTGCTTCTGGCTTCAGGATTGTTTCCAGGGTTGAGAGCTTGCTGACCTCCTTTGTGCGGAAGTTGGCCGGCTCGTCGAGCACGAGACCGTCGCGGTTGCCGAGGATGTTTGTCGAGAACCATCCGCTCAGACCCAGGCAGCGTGTTCCGATGATTGGTGAAAAACCGCTCTTGACGAGTGTCTGGCCGGTCTTGAAGTCCTTGCCGGCGATAGGCATCTTTGTTTTCTCGGCCAGCTCCCACATGGCGGGGATGTCAACCGTGGTGTTGGGGGCGCCCATGATGAACGGTGCTCCCTCGGCCAGTGCGGCGTAGGCGTAGCACATGGACGGTGCGATGTGTTCGCGGTCGTCCTCTTTCATGGCCTTTTCCAGTGCCTCCAGAGTGTTGTGGACAGGCTCATATACCGGAACATAGATTTCCGTTGAGGCAGCCCAAAGAACGACGATGCGTGCGCAACCGTTCTTCTCCTTGAACGTGCGGATGTCCTCACGCAGGGCCTCAACCATCTCCCAGCGCGTATTGCAGTCCTTGACGTTGTCGCCGTCAAGACGCTTTGCGTAGTTTTTGTCAAAAGCGGCCTTCATGGGGACGATTTTTTCCAATTCGTCCTTTACGGGGTTTATGTCTTTCTCCTTTAGAACCTCGGCATACATGGCTGCCTGATAGGCGTTCTGAGGATAGACGTCCCATGTGCCGAAAACGATATCGTCCAGCTTGGTCAGCGGCACAATCTCGTCGTAAGCGAGATATTTCTTGTCGTTACCCTTGCCGACACGTATCTTGTCATACTGCGTCATTGAACCGACAGGCTTGGCCAGTCCGCGGCGGGTCATGAGTACACCAGTCATGAATGTCGTGGAAACGGCACCGTTACCCACGACGAGAATTCCTAATTTGCCGTCAGCCGGCTTTACATTAGTTTGTTTCATTACCTTGATTTGTATATAAAAATGTTGTATTATATCAGTTCATCCAGCTTTCCGATTATCATGTCGGCTGCTGTCATGTTTTCCGGTTCGTTGTCCGTCCATCCTTCTCCCTTCATCCATATCGTCCGGCATCCGGCTTTACGGGCGGGTATGATATCCTTGTCGTAGCTGTCGCCGACGACCGTTACCTCTTCAGGTTTCATACCGAGCGCTTCGACTCCCAGAGTGAATATGCGCGGATCCGGCTTGCGGACACCAACGACGGCACTTTCCACGATGCTTTGGAAGAAGCTGTCCAGCCCGAACTCCTGGAGGACAGTGGCTATATTGCCGTAGAAATTGCTCACCAGCACCATAGGATACCGGCTGCCGATTTCCTCAAGGACGCATCGGCTGCGGGCTGTTTCCTCGCGTGTTGCCTCATAGAGCATGTTCAGAACGGGAGCATGCCACAGACTGGCGTCAAACTTCTGAAGTTTTTCCGAAATATATTCCATTTCGATTCGGATTTTGACGTCAAGTGTCTTGCGGAACGTATAGTCGGGTTGGATGATGGGATTGCGTCCGAGTTCCCGTTCGGCATATACGTATGCCTCGCGGAACAGCTCTTCGCTGACTGGAACATTACATTTCACGTAGGCGTGCCATATTCTTTTGCCCCAATGACATCCGCCTGTGTCGAGCGTGCCGCCATAGTCGAATATATATCCTTTGGTGTCTTTCCGTAAGTCAATCATTGCTTTATATAGTATCTTTTCTTGATGGTAGCTTGTCATATCAGTCCGGACGTTATGACTCTGGCAATTGCCTGTGCGGCTTCGTCGCGGCAGCGAGAGAAACTTGGCCAGTCGTTGAAGTCGATGACAATTGCCTGTCCGTCTTCTCCGATTATTGCGTCGCCTCCGTAGATGACGGTCCCAGAAGCTATTGCGGCCTTCTCTGCCATAGCGTGGAGCGCATCCATGCTGAATGCGTAGTGGTGGGGCCGGCCGTTGTGCTTCTCATCGCAGAACTTCCATTGGCCGTCATCTCCGGGATAGAACGTACGGAAGAATCCGGAGCCTCTGACGCCGTAGAACTTCAGGAGGTCGCCCGGAATATGGGCACTCACAATCACGTCGTTAATGCCTTCGCGTCTCATATCCTCCATTGTGCGGTCTCTTTCAGCGCTGTCTGCTGCAAAACGAATGTCGCCAGGCCCTTCGGACGTACCGTCGGCCCGTTTGAGCCAATAGCCGTTGTCGCTTTCCGTGAAAGGAACGCTGACTCCGGCACGGCGCAGGACGACGTCAAGCTCTCTGCGGTGACAGCACAAGCGGACACTCTCCGGACTGTTGATTACTGTCACGCCACGCTGGCTTGCGGCGTCAAGCAGTTCCAGTGTTTTCGGGTTGCGTCCCATTGTCAGACAGATTCTGATGTCAGGCATGATTTCCCCCAACTGTGTCTCGCTGATGGTTTCCACAACATAGCCCGCACGCGTGAGCTCATAACACACGCACGCAAGAATAGCTGCGTCTTTTCCCACCGAGTTAGGGGAGTAACGCTCAGCTCTGCCAATGGCCAAAATATGATGTAGGCGCATTTTAACTTTTTTTTTCGTGGCAAAGATAATTATATTCTTAGATATAAAAGAAAACTCAAAAGCTTTTTAAAGTTTCTTAAACAATAAATCAGTCTGGCTTACGTAAAACGCGTAAAAACTGTCTTAAAAGTCATAAAAAGAGGTTTATTTGTCATATGTGGTATCGTATTTAGGGCTTGATGCGGATTTACGGCCGGCCGTGTAGGAGTTCTTCCGATGTCCTTTCGGCATGCGTAGGATTTTTGATGTCATTGAACGGGAATGTTCATCACGCCGTCGTCAGCTATGGACGGGGTGGGGGATTGTTGTTATAATATCACGGAATTTAACATATGAAAAATCGCAAAATAGAAGTGACGATACGGGAAAAATGCCGGATTTTTTACGGTTTTGGTCCTATTTCTCTCCCCAAAATGTTCATCGCCGGGCAAGGAGGGCCTCCCGGGGGTGCAACGGGGCCGTTGTTGGAAGACGACGGCAGCTCCGTTGCAATGCGACAACGGCCCCGTTGCAATCCCGGGAGGCCCTTACGGCAGAAAGAAAGCGTACAAAAAACTGCACACTTCCGGAAATTCTGTCGTAACGGATTGATGCTCAGTAAGAAAAAAATACACGCTCAAATTTCGCGAATTTACACCCTCGGGAAAATAATTTCAGAATATTGCAAGGATTTGAAGTCATTTGTCTGATTTCTTCCGAGTTTTTAACAGTTGGGGCCACCGGAAAAACATCCATCCTCCATGGGGAGTAGATTGGGTTTATGAAGGGAATTGTAGAGACGCCAAATCGTGGTGTCTCACATCCGCATACCCTCCTTCTTCAAAAAAGCACAATAATAAAAGTATTTATGGAGAGATGATTTCAAATCCTCCGCATCTTGAATTTATCTTTGCGTCTTTGGAATCAAAATAATAATAGACTTCTTATGATAAAGACCTTTGTGGCTTTGCGCTTTTGGGTTGAAAGTTTAAAATTAAAAGTAGAAAGTTGAAAAGCCACATCCTCTCTTCCCAAAAAACTGAAAATATCCTGCTTTTATTTTGCCGTCCCGTCAAATTGATGTACTTTTGCATACGGAAAGCAGTGTTCCGGTCTGTTGCCGGCATCCGTATAGGGGTGCGGGAGGAAAGTCCGGGCAGCGCAGGGCGCTCCACTTCCGAAAATAGAAGCTGTCGGTGACGGCAGGATACGGCAGAAGAAAACAACCGCCGGCAAAGGCCTGAAAAGGCGTTGCGGTAAGGGTGAGAAGGTGTGTGTAAGAGACCACCAGCCGCCGGGTGATCGGCGGGCTGTGCCGTCTGGAGGCTGCAAGTTCGCGTAAACCATCGTCTGAGGGCTGCCCGCCCAAATACTTCGGTTATACGATGGAGGGTAGAATGCTTGAGCCGTGTGGTGACATACGGATTAGATAAATGACAGACGCTGCGGCTGTCATACAGTCGCAGAACAGAACCCGGCTTATAGGGACACTGCTTTTCTTTTTTCTTCTGACCTCAATGTGAAACCTTTATGATTATGAAAGATAACATACAGCGACTTATACGATTTCTGAATGTAGACGTATGGCAAGTGCCTACCGAAGGTGTGTCGTCATGGCGGGCGCTGTTCTATGGGATAGTGAAGAAACTCATTCTCACCATACGCTTCTTTACCGCCCGGCGCGTGATGAGCCAGGCATCCGCACTGACCTATTCAACGTTGCTGGCGATAGTCCCAATAATGGCTGTTGTTTTTGCCATAGCCCGCGGTTTCGGCTACAATAAATATATAGAAGTGTGGTTTCGTGACGCGCTGAAGTCGCAGCCGCAGGCTGCCGACACTATTGTCGAGTTCGTCAACAGCTATCTCGTTCATACAAAGAGCGGCGTCTTTCTTGGTATCGGACTCGTCTTCATGCTCTACACCGTGCTCATGCTTGTGAGCAATATCGAGAGCACGTTCAACGACATCTGGCAGGTGAAGAAACAACGCAGCATTTTCCGCACTTTCACCGACTATCTGGCCATGCTCCTGCTCTTTCCTATAGTCATTGTGCTGACCTCCGGTCTGTCCATCTTCATCGCCACCGTGGCCGGCCAGCTGCCTGATCTGCTGTTGCTCGGTCCGATGGTACGTCTGCTGATAAGCCTGCTGCCGTATATCCTCATGTCGGCTATGTTCATAGGACTCTATGTCTTCATGCCGAACACTCACGTGAAAGTGCGCAGCGTCATCATTCCCGGAATACTTGCCGGTGTGGCCATGCAGTGGCTGCAGCTGTTCTACATCCACTCCCAGATGTGGGTGAGCAGCTACAACGCTATCTACGGCTCGTTCGCCGCGCTGCCGCTGTTCATGCTGTGGATGCAGATTTCGTGGACCATATGTCTCTTCGGAGCCGAACTTTGCTATACGAACCAGAACCTCGACTTCTATGATTTCAATACCAAGACGTCCGATATCAGCCATCGCTACCGCCTCATGCTCTGCGCCATGATAGCCTCGCGCATCTGCCGACGTTTCGACAAAGGCGGCCGGCCATATACGGCGTTTGAGCTGAGAGGGGAGACAGGCATACCAATCCGCATTGTCAACGACCTGCTCTACGCCATGATTGATGCCCGGATACTCATTGAGATAACGTCTGACGAGAAGGGCGAGGCGTCTCAGTTCGTACCGGCAGAAAATGTCAGCAACCTCAGTCTCGGGGTGATGATTGACCGTTTGGAGGCCCGTGGACGCTGGAAGATTGACCTTCCGCTCGACGGACATTTCAACGACAACTGGTTGAGGGCGCTGGAAATCCGCCGCGACTACCTGAAGGATTCGCGGGAAATATTGCTCAAGGACTTATAAACTATTAAAACAAACGATATGAAGAAACTATTTACTACAGCCTGTATGGCCGTTGCGTTGACCGCGGCCTTCGCACAGGACGACGTAAAACTGACCAAGAACGGTATGTCCGCAGCTATGGACAACGGACTGGTCAAAGTGGCCATCGGCACAGACGCCCGTATCAAGAACATGACATACAAGGGCGGAAGCAACCTGATGGGCAGCAATGGTATCTATTTTGACTATACGGCGGACAAGAACCGTGCGCTCTCGCCGTCGAAAATGGAGGTGATCAAGAACACTCCTGAGATGTGTGAGGTGCTCTACACCAATACGGATGGCGATCTGCAGTTCCAGCAGGGCTTCATCATGCGCAAGGGAGAAAGCGGACTCTATGTCTATGTTATTGCTAACGGCACGCCGACGTCGTCGTCCGTGAAACTCAAGGAAACCCGCGTATGTGTCCGGCTGGCCTCGACGTTCCTTAACGGATATGTGGATGACTCGATGAACGGAAAGATTCCGTCAAACAGTGCGATGGCAACGGCTGAGAAATCGGAAAACACCATACAGGATGCGACATACCGGTTGGCCGACGGCTCGATATATACGAAATATAACTGGGCGAACTATTGTGAGCGCGATAGTGTTCACGGACTGATGAACACGAAAAACGGCGTCTGGAACATACCGTGCAGCTATGAGTGGATGAACGGCGGACCGCTCAAGCAGGAACTGACGGTGCATGCTACGAGCAAGTCGCCCATAACCATACAGATGCTTCAAGGGGAGCATCTGGGGGCCGAGGCACAATACTATCAGGACGGTGAGCGCAAGATTTACGGACCGTTCTTCATCTATGTCAATAGCGGAACGCAGGAGGAGATGATTGCCGACGCAAAGGCACAGGCCCACGCAAAACGTCAGGAGTGGCCTTTCGAGTGGTTTGAAAACGAACTCTATCCGCTCGATCGCTCTACCGTGACCGGCCGGTTGAACATCACTACGGGACAGCCGCAGGACAGCATACGCCTCATTCTGGCCGAACCGGGAACCGATCCATATCTGCAAGGTAAAGGATATATCTATTGGGGTGACACGGATAAGGACGGAAATTTCACCATCAAGAACGTGCGGAAGGGAAACTATACGCTCTACGGATATGCCATGAAGGGCGAGATAACCGACGAACTGCAGGTGGCGGACATCGTGATTGACGGTGAAACGACCGACCTCGGAACTGTGAAGTGGGCTCCGGCCACATACGAGCACAAGTTGTGGCAAATCGGCGAGAACAATCGTATGAGCGACGGATTCCGCATGAGCGACGCCGCCCGTGCATACGGACTGTGGGAAGAGGTGCCGGCTACGCTTAATTATATAATAGGGGAGAGCAATCCGGCTACGGACTGGTATTATGCCCAGACAAAGAACGGAACCTGGACGGTGACGTTCGACCTTGATGAGACATACTCCGGAACTGCCTATCTTACTGCTTCGGCGGCCGGAGCGACCAATAAACCGAAGGTGGCTGTAGCCGTCAACGGCGGAAACAGCAAGACGTGGAGTTTCGGTACGAACGACGCGGCAATCTATCGCAGTGCCGTTCTGGGCGGCCGCCACTGGCTTCAGACACATTCCTTCCCGGCTTCAGCGTTGAAGAAAGGCCGCAACACCGTCACATTCACGATGTCGGGAATAAGCAAGAACGGCGGAGTTATGTGGGATTGCATCAAGCTGGAAGCCGGAAAAAAGATTGTTCCCAGCGGTATTACGATCGTAAATGGCGCAGCCGATGACGCACCGGTGGAGATATTCACCATTGGCGGTGTCCGCATTGGAACGTTCCGGAGTTTAGGTGACATCCGATTGGACAAGGGCGTGTATATCTTCCGTCAGGGAGGCAGGTCCGGTAAGGTCAGCTTCTGAAGTATGGTTTGAGTTTCATGAAAACGCAGTTTAAGTTTGATTAAAACGCAGTTTGAGTTTTATCATGGTTCGCTTTTGATTCTGAAAGGCTGGCTTTCGCTTCTGAAACTTAAACAAATGGCAGAAACATAAACGGAAATAAAGCCGTTTCAATACCCGTAAGAGTATTTGAAACGGCTTTATCGTTTATATACTGTTGTTCAGTTGTGTATTTACGGCGTTTCTCAGAGTGCCATAAGATAGCGCTTGAAGTCGGCGAATTCCTTGCTCATTTGCACGCTCTGCTTCTCGCCTTTCATGAACTCGGCAAGACGTTCTGGTATGGCAATCTTCTCACCAATGATTCTTTCCACCGTGTCTTTGAACTTGGCTGGATGGGCTGTTTCGCAGAAAACACCGTATTCGTCTTCCTGCAGTCCATCGCTGAGGGCGCGGAAGCCGCATGCCCCGTGGGGGTCGAGGACATAGCCCGTCTCGCGGTGACAGATGGCCATGGTCTCGGCAATCTGCTCGTCGGTGTATGTTGCACCGCTGATGAGCTGTGTTATCTTCGCATGGTCGCCGCCGTAGAGGTCGTATATGCGTGCGAAGTTGCTCGGGTCGCCCACGTCCATGGCATTGGCGATGGTCTGACGGCTGGGCTTCGGCTCGTATTTGCCTGTGCGGAGGTAGTTGAAGAAGATGTCATTGGCATTGTTGGCTGCGATGAAGCGGCTTATCGGAAGTCCCATGCGGTGGCCGAAGAGTGCGGCGGTGATGTTGCCGAAGTTGCCGCTGGGCACGCAGACCACGAGACGGTCAGCCTTTCCGAGGGCCTTCATGCGGGCGTAGGCGTTGAAATAGTAGAATGCCTGCGGAAGGAAACGGGCCACGTTGATGGAGTTTGCCGAGGTCAGCATGAGGTGGCGGTTGAGTTCTTCGTCCATAAAAGTGCTCTTCACCAGAGCCTGGCAGTCGTCGAAAACGCCGTCAACCTCGATTGCTGTGATGTTGCGGCCGAGTGTCGTGAACTGGCATTCCTGTATGGGGCTGACCTTGCCTTTGGGGTAGAGGACATGGACGTGGATGCCGTCGACGCCAAGAAAACCGTTTGCGACGGCCGAACCAGTGTCTCCGCTTGTTGCCACGAGTACGTGGACATGCTTGTGGCTGCCCTCACGTCTGATGAAGTATTGCAGCAGGCGGGCCATGAAACGTGCGCCGACGTCCTTGAATGCGAGTGTCGGACCATGGAAGAGTTCAAGTGAATAGATGTTGTCGGTGACGCGGGCCACGGGGCAGTCGAACAGGAGCGTGTCGCGGACGATGCGGTGAAGTTTATCTTTCTCTATGTCCTCGTCGAAGAAATTGTCGGCCACGATACAGGCAATTTCTTGAAACGACAGTCGGTCGATGTTGTCAAAGAACTCCTTCGGCAGCGGTTTTATATGTTCGGGCATGTACAGTCCGCGGTCTTCGGCCAGTCCTTTGACCACGGCTTTCTGTAAGTCGGCCGTCGGGGCCTGCTTGTTGGTGCTGTAATATCTCATGATTTTATGTTTTGTTGTCTTATGTCAGTCTTTCCTTGGGTCGCTCGCGGGCTTAAAGAAAGCTTTAGTCTTGTTTGATATACTCTCATTCCGGAACTTCTGTCTGTACGTCTCATAAGGTTCCGTGTTCATGAAATCTTCATGAACTCGTGCATGAACTCGTTGAGACGGAGCAGACCGTAGTCCCCGGCGACACAACTGTGCTCGTCATATTGCGTCACTTCGTCGGCCACGATGCCCGGATGCCATATCAGGAACGGCACTGGCTCGCTCACGTGGGTGCGTATTTCGACTGGGGTGGGGTGGTCGGGAAGTACCGCTATGCACACCGGGTCGTCCTTCCACGTGCTCACTTCGTCGTAGATCGGCTTGATGATGCGCCGGTCAAGATAGTCTATCGACTTCAGCTTGAGGTCGAGATCGCCGTCGTGGCCGGCCTCATCACTGGCTTCAACGTGCAGGAATACGAAGTCGTCGCCACGTCGCAGGGCTTCGATTGCGGCCTTGGCTTTGCCCTCATAGTTGGTATTGGCAAGTCCGGTGATGCCTTCCACCTCAATCCGGCGCAGTCCGGCATAGCATCCGATGCCGCGTATCAGATCGACGGCCGATATCACAGACCCGTTCTTCACCTGCGGATACATCCCGCTGATGGTTTCCATCTTCGGACGGTAGCCGCCTCCCCATGGCCAGATACTGTTGGCCTTGACTTTCCGTCCGTTGTTGAAAGGATGTGCGGCGAGCAGTTCCTGCGACTTCATTATCAGTCCGTTGAGCAGCTGTCCGGTCTCCTCGGCGCTGAGTCTGCCGCCCGGTCCCGCTTTTCTGTCGTCCTCGCTGGCTTGTTCGTCGGCCTTTATCAGAAGTCCGTTCCACTCCTCGTTGGGGTGGTCGTGCGGCGGTGCGCAGACGATATGCTTGTTTCCGCCGTGTATAATGAGCAGATGGCGGTATTGTATGCCGGTTATGAACTTCACCCTTTCGTCGCCGATACATTCGTCGAGATATTTTATGATAACGTCACCCTGCTCCGTCGTGAGATGACCGCCGTGGTGGTTGACGATTTTTCCGTCCTCCAGCGTGATGATATTGCACCGCAAGGCCAAGTCTCCGGGCTTCATCTCATACCCTATGCTCGCCGCTTCGAGCGGTCCGCGACCCTCATATACCGTGTCAAGGTCATATCCGAGGATGGCCGTGTTGGCCACTTCGCTGCCCGGCAGATAGCCGGACGGAATGGTAGTCAGGCGTCCCGTTCGTCCCTGACGGGCCAGCATATTCATGTATTCCGGCCGCGAATATTCCAGCAGAGTCTTGCCGCCAAGCCGTTCAATGGGGTGGTCGGCCATGCCGTCGCCTAATATGATAATGTGTTTCATGCTAAATATTCGCTATTGACATAATGTTGGCAAACACTCCTGCGGCAGTAACTCCGGCACCGGCACCATATCCCTGTATGAGCATGGGGTATTCGCGGTAGCGTTCGGTAGTGAGCAGCACTATATTGTTGGACCCCTCAAGTCCGTAGAACGGATGGTGCTTCCCGACCGCTTCAAGACTCACGCTCGTCTTACCGTGGTCCATCTTGGCCACGAAACGCCAGCGCTGGCCGTTGGCTTCGAGCACCTTGCGTTTCTCTTCGAATCCGGCGTCGAGCGACGGGAGCTTCTTCCAGAAGTCATCGAGTGTCCCTTTGAACATATCCTGCGGAATGAAAAGGTGTTTCTCAACGTCATCCTGCTCAACTTTATATCCAGCCTCGCGTGTCAGGATGACCAACTTGCGGACGACATCCTTGCCGCTCAGGTCAATCCTCGGGTCGGGTTCGCTGTAGCCCTGCTGCTTAGCGCGGATGACGGTCTCTGAGAGCGGAACGTCAGCGGCAATCTCGTTGAATATGAAATTGAGCGTACCGCTGAGCACGGCCTCAATCTTTAGTATCTTGTCTCCCGAGTTGCGCAGGTCGTTGATGGTCCCGATGATGGGCAAACCGGCGCCCACGTTGGTCTCGAAAAGATATTTCACACCTTTGCGAAGCGCCGTCTCCTTCAGTCGCAGATACCTCTCGTAGTCTCCTGAGGCCGCCACCTTGTTGGCCGCAACGACCGAAATGTTGTGTTCGAGGAACTCCTGATACAGCTCGGACACCTCGGAGCTGGCCGTGCAGTCTACGAAAACACTGTTGAAGATGTTCATTCCTATGACCTCGTCGCGCATCCTCGCCGTGCAACTGTCCTCGGCCTGGCTCAACAGTTCCTTGTAGTTGTCGAGCCTTATTCCTTCGCGGCAGAACACTGCCTTATGGCTGCTGGTTATGCCGACGACGTTGAGCTTGAGCCGGCGCGTCTCCATCAGTTCTTTCTGCTGTGAGCGGATCTGCTCGATGAGGTTTCCGCCTACTGTGCCCGTGCCGCAGATGAAGAGGTTGAGCACCTTATATTCGCTAAGGAAGAACGAATCGTGGAGAACGTTGAGCGACTTGCGCAGGAAGCGGGAGTCTACTACAAACGAGATATTTGTTTCCGACGCACCCTGAGCACAGGCAATCACGCTGATGCCCGAGCGACCGAGTGTCCCGAAGAGCTTGCCGGCGATGCCGGGAGTATGCTTCATATTTTCGCCGACGATAGCTATTGTTGCCAGTCCGCTCTCGGCGTGCATGGGGAACATCGCGCCGGTTTCAATCTCTTTCGCAAACTCGCTGTTGAGCACATCGACGGCCATCCGGGCGTCGACGTCGCGAACACCGATGGAGGTCGAGTTCTCCGATGAGGCCTGAGAGACCATGAACACCGATATCCCGTTGTCGGCAAGGGCGGTAAAAATGCGGCGGTTCACACCAATGACGCCCACCATCGACAGACCTGTCACGGTTATGAGCGTCGTGCCGCCGATGCTCGATATTCCCTTGATGGGCTTGCAGTCGTTGTCAATCTTGTCTTTAATGACAGTTCCCGGGTCTTCGGGATTGAAAGTGTTCTTCACCCGGATTGGTATGTTTTTGACGCATACAGGATAGATTGTCGGCGGATAAATCACCTTTGCTCCGAAGTTGCACAGCTCCATTGCCTCCACATAGCTCAGTTCGCTGATGGTGTAGGCCGACGGAATGACCCTCGGGTCGGCCGTCATGAATCCGTTGACGTCGGTCCATATCTCCAGAACCTCGGCGTCAAGTGCCGCTGCTATTATGGATGCGGTATAGTCGCTGCCGCCGCGGCCCAGATTTGTTGTCTCACCGGAGTCACGGTCGCTGCTGATGAAGCCCGGAACGAGTGAGACGCGAGACCGTTCGCCGAAGGTCTTTCTGACCAGTCCGGCTGTCAGTTCGCTGTCGAGAATATGCTTGCCGTGCTTGAAGACGGTCTTTATGAACGTGCGCGAGTCGTACCACTGCGCACCTTTTATCAGTGTTGCCGCAATATTGCTGCTCAGTCGCTCACCATAGCTGACAATGGCAGCGAGCGTCTTTGGGCTGAGATCCTTGATGAGAAAGACGCCGTGGTAAATAGAACTGAGTTCGTCCAACAGACCGTCAGTCTTCGCCGTCAGTGCGGCGTGGACTTCGCTGTCATTGATGATGGTGTCAATCATGTCATGATGGCGTTTCGCAATGGCGTCAAATTCAGACTTATACCGTTCATCGCCGTTCATGGCAAGTTTTGATGTCGCTATCAGCTTGTCAGTGATCCCCCCGAGCGCGCTTACAACGACAATGGTCTCTTGCGTCTGGCTCTCGACAATCTCTTTCAGGCTGAGAATACTTTCTACGGAACCTACGGATGTCCCGCCAAATTTTAATACTTTCATAATGTAGTTGGTTGTTATATATATGCCCCTTGACGAATGGGGATTGACTTTTTTCTTCCGTTTTGATAAATCAACCGCAAAATTAGTGATATTTATTGTCACGGCCAACGCTTTTTCAGCGTAAATTGAAAATAAATCGATTGAAATACTTATAATATGCTATGTTTAGACGCCTTCGGTCTCCATGTTGTCAGTCTTAGCACATAACATAAACTGTTAAAAACTCGGAATAAATCAGACAAAAGCCTTCAAATCCTTGAAGAATTCAGAAATAGAAATCATTTGGCCGCAAATTCGTGAGTTTTGCGCGTGCATCTTTTATCGTCTGATGGACAGCGTTTTACGTCAGAAAATCCGGAAGTGTGCAAGTTTCTGTACGCTTTTATTCTGCCGTAAGGGCCTTACGGCATTGCAGCGGGGCTGCCGTTGGAAGATGACATGGCTGCCGCCGTCTTCCAACAACGGCCCTGTTGCAAGCCCGGGAGGCTCTCCTTGGTCGGCAACGGACAATCTTTTTTTGAAAAACGGGGCCGAAACCTTTAACCCATGGCGTTTTTCCCATTTCGTTGTTTCTATTTTGCGATTTTTCAAGTGTTAAAATCCGTGATATAAAACTGACAGTTCTTGCCGCTACATCCCAATCCATGATGGCAGTCCGGGAAAATCTTCTGTTTCCCCGTGCCACACTATCCATACATATACCTTAATATATATAATACGCTAAAAATATATATACGTCCTTTTCGTTCATGGTATTCCATGATCACAGAAAGTGCTCCCTGTTTTTATATGATTATGTTAGCCTGCGGTCTGGTTGCGAATAAAGGTCTGAAGCATAAATTCCCGCCATAAACATTTCTGCACAATTATGCCTGTTTTTCGTCCGTAAATTCCTAATTTAAGCCTTTTAAACACTGATTTTGTTGCAAAAAGCGAAAATTTTGCATATTTTTCGAAATTTCTTCTAAAATTATTTGGTTGGT
>CAMVUM010000008.1 GCA_947170725.1 uncultured Prevotella sp. | reverse complement strand
CTGTTGAATCAATGTAGTCATTGTATGGAGTATAATCATACTGTAATATTTTCATACTCTATTTCTCTATAAAACATTATTCAGAGTATTAAAGCGAGTTTGGAATCAGTGTTTTATACTAATTGTGGTTAAGAAAATGATATTTATAATGATATAATTTCCACGCGCATAATCTTCAATATTACTTTGCGAAAAAGAGAATTACATCAATACAGGCCCAGATAAACAGAAGACCAAGGGGAAAATTGAATTTTAACACACCAAAAGAAGAGTTTTACAAACATTATTCATAAATCTGCAAACATCTTGCAATTGATGGTTGACTCTACACCCACAGTTCTTGTCCCCTTTCATATAAAATTCCAATTTCCATCCTGCTTAATTTCAACTATTTTTGACTACTTTTGCAACAGAGAAATTAAATAATAAACGAAAAGAAGAACAACAACGAGGCTATAATCGTTTCTGAATTAAAAAAATATATACATTAATATATGGAATCATTTAACGACGTAATATATAGTGACAAGTTAGTATTGGTTGACTTCTTTGCCACATGGTGCCAGCCATGCAAGATGATGCACCCAATTTTGGAACAGGTAAAGAATGTATTGGGTGACAAAATACGCATCATCAAAGTTGATGTAGACAAGTATGGTGCCACTGCCGGACGATATAATGTACAATCAGTTCCGACACTTATGCTGTTCCGCAACGGCGAAGCGCTTTGGAGAACAAGCGGAGCAATGCAAAGAGCAGAATTGTTAGCAACAATCAACCCGTTCCTTAGATAAAAACTTTATCGGCACCTATAGATTGGCATAAAAAGGAAAGACCGTTGTCGGACAGATGATTCCTACGTGAATTTAAGTAAGAAAAAACGACAACGGCACAAAACGCCACACCCCAGTATAAGACAAGGATGATTGAACTGACCTACATATTTCATAGCTGCTTCGTATTAGAAACAGAAAAGTGCATACTGATATTCGACTATTGGATGGACCCGTCGGATGCAATACGGCAATCCATCAAACGAAGCGGCAGCAAAAGCATTTACGTATTTGCAAGCCATTTCCATGAAGACCATTTCAACAGTGAGATATTGAGGTGGATGGATGAAAATCCATCTGCACATTATAAGTACATCCTCTCCAAAGACATACTGAGACATCGCCGGGCCGGAAAAGAAGACGCCGACGTATGGCTCGCAAAAGGCGGCGTTTGGGAAGACGACAACGTCAAGGTGACAGCTACTGGCAGCAACGATAGCGGAGTAAGTTGGATTATAGAGACGGACGGCAAAAAAATATTCCATGCCGGAGATCTATGCAACTGGTATGCACGCTTTCTCACAGAAAACACAGCCGAGGAAACAATATACAGCAATGAGTTCGGCACATACATCAATCCCGTTTCGGAAGAAAAGCGGTTCCTTGGAGAACTGAAAGATATACAGAAGATTACCGAAACATTCGACATTGCGATGTTCCCCGTCGACGGGCGCATCGGCAACGGATATACCTTGGGCGCACGTCAATTTATAGAACGATTCAAAATAAGACTTTTCGTACCCATGCACTTTGTAATGAGTGGTTTTGAGAGCGCATGGCGCATGGAACCGTTCTGCAACGAAAAGGACATTCTGTTTTGGCGCATCAGCAAGGAAGGCGAAAATGTATGCTTCGGTCAGGACAATCTCATCATCCGCCGATCTGCAGTAGAAGACATTCCACAGATGCAGGCCATCTTCACCATCGCCCGTAAGTTCATGGCTGAGACCGGCAACCATAATCAATGGAAAACAGATTACCCAAGTGAAGCACTGCTACACGAAGATATTGAAAGCGGAGACAGCCACGTCGTCCTAAAAGACAACAGGATTGTGGCCACTTTTCTACTTCGCGGCGGTGTAGACCCGACATACAATATTATATATGACGGCAAATGGCTTAATGACACTCCATATGCAACCATCCACCGCATAGCCGGCAATGGTGAGGTGAATGGCATATTTCACACAGCCATGCAGTTCGCCCTACTCCACTATAGCAACATACGCATAGACACCCACCGCGACAATAAGGTTATGCAGAATATCATCATTAAAGAAGGCTTCAGGTATTGTGGAATCATCAACTGCCGGGATGGCAGCGAACGACTGGCATATCAATACACCAAATAGTCAGCCTCCCGTCAGTTCTATGCTCTCAATGCGCAGTTTCTGTACACCGGCAGGAACACGCACTTCCACTATATCACCTATCTTCTTACCCAGCAAAGCCTCTGCAACAGGCGACTTTATCGATATTTTCATTTCCCGCAGATTGGCCTCGTGCGGACTGACAATAGTATATGTCATCCTGCTATCATTCACCATATTGGTCATCTCTACTTTTGTCAGCAACCCTACGGCATCCGAGCCGAGACGCTTCGTGTCTATAACCCTTGCAAACTCCAGCACTCTTTGCTTGAAGCGTATCCTGCCGAGCAGACGCCCCTGCTCACGCTTGGCGGCATGATATTCGAAATTCTCGCTGAGGTCGCCTTGCGCCCGCGCCTCAGCAATAGCTTCCCTCACCCGTGGCAGTTCTACGCTCTCCAACTGATGTAATTCGGCTACCAGCTTGTCGTAGCCTTCTTGCGACATATATTCCATTCTATTTCACTCTTTCATTGTAACTAAAATTTAAGACATACTTACATATGCCCTATTTAGCAATTAATATCACAATAATATTGTTTGAACCAGACTAAGCCTTATTAGAGCTGTAGCAAAAACAAAAATCCCGAAGTGTGAATACTTCGGGATTTTCATTTGTCCTTAAAGTTAGCGGTGCGTACGGGACTCGAACCCGTGACCCCATGCGTGACAGGCATGTATTCTAACCAACTGAACTAACGCACCATTTTAATTCTTTTTCAGAAGCATCGCTATGTTTCTTGATTGCGGGTGCAAAGGTAGTGACTTTTTTTGTAACTACCAAATTTTTATCTCAAAAAAACACGTTTATAGTGAAAAAAGTGTGTTTGAAGCGCATAATAAGTCCTTTCTATGCGCTTTATAGCCCGAAAGCGTCACCAAACAATCATAAAACGCATGTTCATCCCAAAACGACATCAAGCACCATCATCAGTGTGAAACCGACGGCAAAACCGATTGTACTCAGGTTTGAATGAGGTTCACCGCTGGCCTCCGGAATAAGCTCTTCAATTACGACATATATCATTGCGCCAGCCGCAAAAGCCAACATATAAGGCATGACTGGCGTAAGGACAGCTGTCAGCAGGATTACGGCCAGACCGCCGATAGGCTCAACCGCACCGCTCAGGCTGCCTATCATAAACGAGCGCCAGCGGCTGTTGCCTTCAGCACGCATAGGCATGGAGATGATGGCACCTTCCGGAATGTTCTGTATAGCGATACCAACAGACATGGCCAACGCACCGGCCGCACTTATACCTGCGTCACCAGATATTGCACCTGCCAGAACCACACCGACCGCCATTCCTTCCGGTAGATTATGAATTGTCACAGCTAAAGACAACATTGTCGTGCGGGAGAGATGGGCCGGAAGACCTTCTGGTTTTGCCGTACCAAGATGAAGATGGGGAGTAATATAGTCAATGAACAGGAGAAATCCCATACCGGTCAGGAAACCGACAGCCGCCGGAACCACCCGCGCCACGCCTTCGGCTTCCGGAACGAAGTCAAGGCTGGGCAGGAGCAGCGACCAAACAGAAGCAGCGACCATCACACCGGATGCGAATCCAAGCAAAGTTTTCCGCACACGCAACGGCATGTCATGCTTCATGAAGAAGACTAAAGCAGAGCCTATCACAGTTCCAAGAAAAGGGATGAGCAATCCCAAAGCTATGTTGTATGTCATATTCTATTTATTTTTGTGATCTTTGTTCCTTTGATAACATTCTGTCCTATATCCCTAACGGTCTTCGGGACTATGAGTTTGCGGAGATTTTTGGCGTATGCAAACGCACCATTACCCACTCGGACAACGCCTGGAGGCAAGGTTACGGCTGTCAGACTATTGCACGAATTAAAGGCATTGGCGCCAATGACACGCAACGACCGTGGCAGACTTACGCCAATAAGGTTGAAACATCCGGAGAAAGCCCTTTGGCCGATGGAATAGACCAAAGTATGGATGGTTATTTCGTTGAGATGGGAACAGCCTGCAAAAGCGTAATTACCTATATCCGGCAACGTTATGGGAAGCGAGATATACGTCAACTGGTCGCAGCCGAAAAAGGCCGAGTCCGGCAGGGTGAGTATGACACTTTCACTCAAATCAATGAAACTGAGATTGCCGCGACGTGACGGCTTCCCTGCGTCAATTCCTCCGGCCAGCCGCCGCAACACGGCGATATCCTCACGACCGATGGGTCCAGTAACCTTGATACTTTCCATCGTGAGCCAGTCCGCCTCCGTTATGTTGGCGGCCAATCGTCCCGGTCTGTCCACGTCCACACGCTTTGTTGCCGGACGTATGTTCTCCGGGGCAACACCAACCACCATACGCTGACGGCTGCGATAGCCATATAGCGTGTCAGGATGATAATAGCCGTTGCGCCGGCCACCCCACCCCCAGTTGACATGAACAAGCGAATCACGACATCCGTCGATGATGAAGACATGGGCATTGTATGCGCTCTTCTCTCCCCGTATTATAACAGGGCGACCCGCCTTCAGTTCGTTGTATATAATCGTCTTCCACTCTCTGCTTCCCGCCCCACCGGGATAGAATTCCCGATCCACGATGTGCATGTAACGGTTATATCCGAAATGGCTTTTCAACCCGGTCACGACACTGTTCAACTTCGTCGAGCTGGCGCTCGCCCTATAGTTTGTCTCTGCCGCTGTTCCACAATCGCGAATGAGACGGGCCACTGCGTCCTGTCTCGCAATTGGCATTATATCCGTGACACGGTCGGCCATCAACTGCCACTGATAGCGGTGACCGAGCACCCTACTCTGCGACGGACGTCCGTAACGGCGTATAACCTGCGACATGACCAGCGGACCACACCCTGCATACAGGTGCTTATCCACTGAATCAATCGTTATCGTCGGACACATCCTGTTATACGGATATTCCTGTCCCCACTCCGAAGTCAGAATCGGAGCTACCTCCTTCGGAAATACATAACAGCGTTCCTGTGACACAGCCGTCACGACGAACGCCATGAGCGCAATCAAAGTAACGTATATTCTATTCATACTCTTGCTAAAAAATACAGTCCTACTACTGCAAAAGTACGGATAAAATATGAAACTGTCACGTCACGACTCCACTGGTTATATTATTTTAAATGGTTTAAACAGTTGAATGGTCTTTAGTCATGCAAGCCGCGGATGTACTGCCACAGACAGCGGTAGAAACGATGGCGGGTCATTGTCGAGGCATCACCAAGAATGATAAGTTTCATCCGGGCGCGCGTTATCGCCACGTTCATGCGGCGCAAATCGCGCAGAAAACCAATGTCGCCGTTGTCGTTGGCACGCACCATCGAAATCAGGATTATGTCGCGTTCCTGTCCCTGAAATCCGTCAACCGTATTGACGGAAATATAGCGGCGGAACGGTTTGAAAAACTCACGCTTCATCAACAGCCGCCGCAGATACTGGACCTGTGCCCGATATGGCGAGATTATGCCCACATCGAGACGCTCGTCGAGGATGCGTTGCTTTCCTATGCGGGTGAAATATGCCTCAAGCGTGCTGAGCGTCAGTTCCGCCTCAGCCTTATTGATGCGGCCGAAACTCTCGCCAACGAATTCCTCCACATAGTCGCGGACCGGTGCTTGTCCGGTCTGCCGGGTGTCGGATGACGGGCCGGAATTCATATCAGAAACTGCGTCGCTAACCGCAGCGTCGCTGGTACCCATATCTGATGACAGAACCGTGGCCTCGCCGCCATCCAGCCGTGAAAGTTCCGGCGATGCTCCACCGGGGCTCACCCACTCCATAGGAATGTCATAGTCCAATATGCCACGGTATCTGATTTCCGGTGCCGACTCAACCATACCGCCATAGAACCAGTCGCTGGAGAAGCGCATTATGTCCTCATTCATGCGGTACTGCACCTTCAGCAGCGTCACCACCTCCGGCTTCTGCGCCACAATGCGCTCCATGAGCGTCATGGCCAGTCCGCCCCGCATGGCTTCAAGGCTCTTCACCGTGGGCGGCAGCTGACAATGGTCACCGGCCAAAATCACACGCGACGCCCTCCGGATGGCAATCCAGCAAGCGGCTTCGAGAGCCTGGGCGGCCTCGTCGATGAACAGCGTGGCGAACTTCATGCCGTCCAACAGGCGGTTGGCACTGCCCGTCAGCGTCGACGCAATCACGCGGGCCTCGCCGAAGAGCTCATTGTTGATACGCAGTTCCAGCTCTGTGGCGCGGCTCTTCAGACTCTCCATCTTCTGATGCCAGCGCTCGTCGCCACGACGCCGGCGGGCACGCAAGTCACGTATGGCCTTTCGTATGCTCCACAGCTGCGGATAGTCCGGATGAGCCTCGAAGCGCCGTTCATACGTGAAAGAGAGCATCTTGTCGTTGACCTTCGTCGGATTGCCGATGCGCATGACATTGACACCACGATCAACGAGCTGCTCGCTGATCCAGTCAACAGCCATATTGCTCTGTGCGCAGACCAACACCTGACTCTCACGACGCAACGTCTCATAGATGGCCTCAACAAGTGTCGTCGTCTTTCCTGTTCCGGGAGGCCCGTGGACAACGGCCACATCCTTGGCGCGCAGCACCTCGTTGACGGCAAGCTCCTGTGTGGCATTGAGATAAGGGAAGCGCAACGGGCTGAAAGTGAAGGTCTCGGCCTTATGGCGCGAATAGAAAAGATCACGCAGATAGGCCAGCCTACCCTTAGCGCGCATTGTGCGGTCAAGAGCCTCAAACATAAGACGATAGCTCGTTTCGTCAAATGAAAGCTGCAAACCAAGATTTTCACGGTCCAACAGGTCGGCAACACTTAAACCGTCAGGCAGGGCGACAACCATACGGTCACCGTCAACATAGCTGACCGTCGCATTCAGCTTCGAGTGAAGCGGTGTGAAAGATGACGCGTCGCTACCAGCCGCCGTAGTTTTCTCAAAGACGAAGAAACTGACCGGACGACCGAACTCAAAGTTATGCTCTATGTCACTATCGCCGGTCCGGAATATCTCCACGACCAGCTGGTTGAGCGAATTATAATAGCTGCGCCCCACCCTCACGGGCCACCAGGCATCACCGCGCTTGACACGACGCATGATACCAACGGCCTTGGCATGGCGCAGAAATTCCTCCTTGTCGGAGTTATATTCTGTCTCAAGAAGCTGACGCTGCCGTTGCAGTGCCAATATGGGAGACGAGGTTATGTCTGTCTTATGGCTTTTATCGTTCATTCTATATAATCAAGTTTAACCACAATCACACGGATTGTCTGGTCGTCACCGTCATTGTTTATCTTGGCTATGTGCCAGTCGGATGGGAAGAATATGAAAAATTTGTCCGGTGTTGAATCATAGAACCGGGCTTTGGCTGCATCATATTCATAGTGGATGACGTCAGGGCGGTATTTGCTGTTGGGCTTGCTCGTCTCATGGTCGATAATTCCGAAGCGCTCCGTTCCCTTGACAACATACTGGAAATCTATGTGATGATAGTGGCTCTCGCTGCGGCGCTTAGCCAGCGGGCCGTTCTCACTGTCCTCAACGCTGGCCACAAGCCCCGTGTCGCCTATCGGATGCTTGCCCTTGGGTATGGCCAGCAGGTCTGTTTCGGCCAACCATCGGAACATGGCTTCCCACTGCGCCGTGTTCTTTATGTACTGCTCGTAGAAATCCACAGCGTTGACACTTTCGTGAGGGGCGGCCGCCATAAATCCGTTCCGCCATTTTCCTTTCTTCATCCACTTGACAGCCTTTTTCTGCTGTGCCTTGTCGTTACACTCACGGGTATAAACACCCTGTGCCGCTACGCTCAGAGCCATGACCATTGCGGCCAAAAACATCATTGTCCGTTTCATAATTATCAGTTTGGTTATAGTTTGTCTTATCTTTGCAATACGGTTGTTTCACAGGATGGTCCTCCATCTGTCCACAGGTTTTCACCTATTGGCTCGCTTGCAGCCATATATCCGGTCATTGTCGGCAACATCCTACCACGCTACAAAGTTACAACATTAATCCGACATTGGACGCGCCATAACCGGGAAGTTTCAATAGAGAACGTCGGTCAGAAGGAGTATTTCCGTGAACGAGGATAAGTAGATGTCGATAAATCAGGTTCACCCGGCTGTCGGAGTGATATCTGAAGAACCATAAATCAATCCATATAATGAACGCGAGAATGCAGGTCTTCACATGTTATATTCATTCTGTCATAACAATACTTTGCGTTTTGCATCTTTGCCGTTGAATTATATAAGCAGATTCATGAAATAAAGTTCCTCCGAAGCCATTTGTCGTCAAATTTCCGGATTTTAAGGCCTAAGGGAGTGGGACTTTTCAAAAAAATGCGGACGTGAGTGAAAATATCGCAAGTACGCGCGCATTAAAATTCAGTGGGATTTACGATATTTTATTTACATATTTCACAACACTCTCTTCCACAACTACTTACAAACAACATGATGGCCGTCATTTTCTTCGAAAGCAGAATCAGTCCTGCCGTAAGGCCCTCCCGACTCTCCAACGGAGCCCTTACGGCGATGCAACGGAGCCGCCGCCGCAACTCAACAACGGCACCGTTGCTGATCAATAAGGCCCTTACGGCAGAAAAGAAAGAGCTTTTCCTGACAAAAAACGCAAGCAAAAACCAACAGATTTTACCGTTCCTGAAATGCTATAAGGCCCTCCCGGGGATGATTAACCGTAGAAATGCCTACATAACGATGGGATTTTCGGATACAAAAGCACCCTAAACGAGCCATAAAAGCCTTCCCAACATGCTAAAACGAAAATTCAGATGATGGCTAATTTATAAAACAAATTCACATGACAGACTGCTCGGAAGAGAATCGCAAACCGTAGATGATTTGCCACAGACGCCAAACAAACGTGGAGACGTAACACCATGCCGTATCCCATGTGCATATTGTATTTTCAGTGACGACCGTGGAGGTGAGACGCCGCAATGTGACGTTTCTATAAAGAATGAGAGCATCCGTTATACATCATAAAGAAAAAAAACGGCGGACAGGCACTTTTATGTGCTGTCCGCCGCTATTTGTCACGACTTAGCCACTGCCGTTCATGGCATATATATCAAACAAATTATTTCAACGTCACCGCTAACGGATTGCGCAGGCCTTCAAGGAACGACTCTACGCGCAACTGCCACTCCTGCTGTGTGCGGCAGTCATACTTACTCCATGCCGAACCGAAATAATAAGTGAATTTCTCACCGCTCTTATAGTCTTTCTTCACGCCAAGAGCATGGCCGGCATTTCCACGTGTGGGATTCTCATACATGAGCTTTCGCGTTCCGGAGATTCCCTCGGGGAAGAGCGCTGCCACAAAAATCTGGAAGTTCTGTCCATTAGGATTGTCCGTCGGGTCGGCATAGTGGACATAGTCCTTGCCGAGAACGACACTCTCCGTGTCCTCCGTATGGATGACAACGCCGGAAGCAACGTCAATCGGCTTTGTCAGACCGTCATACCATACAGTCATGCGGTTGAAGTTTGAACCCTTATCGAGGCTAAGCAGACGGTTTTCAACGACATTTGCGTCGTCCTTGACCGTAGCCGGATTGTAGACCAGACGGACCGTGAAACGCAGCGGACCGTTGTCCAATATCTCATAGTCCTTATAGCAATAAGGGAACACCAGATTGTCACCGTCCAACAGTGCCGGGGTTCCGCAACCGAGGGTTGGGCCAACCTTATAGCAGTCGAGACCATGGCCTTGGTCAAAATGATAGCTTGTCAACATGTTGAGAGAGTCGGCAGCAGCCTTGTCAGTCTGCTTCAGGCCGGCGATGACAGGCTTCATGATGTCTTCAAGATAGTAGCGCTGTTCGACAACGAGGTCGGGAGTGTTCTTCACCCACACGTCGTTTCCGAAGGCATCTTCGCCTGAACGCTGCAACGCGGGACCATAGCAGCGGTATGCCGCACGGTCGTTCTCCCATGCGATATCGTCAACACGCTCGGGATACATACGGCCGTAGCAGGTGTTCACGAAAGTCTTGGGCATGCCTTTCTTAATCGTATAGACGGCTGTTCCGTTGGGACGGACAGACGCGTCGATGAGCACCTTGCCGTCGTATGTCAGCTGATAGGCAACCTCCTGTCCAACGGCATTGAACACGCGGAACTGGCGGCCACCGCTGATACCCAGCTTCTCGTTGACAGTCTTGGCGCAAAGCTCAACCACCTCCTGACGGAAATGATTATCGTTGTTCGTCACGTTGACCGTGAAAGCCTTGTCGTCAGCCGGACGGACACTGCCGTCATCATAGCGTACCTTCTCACAGGCAGCAAGAAGGAAAGCTCCCGTTCCGAAGTTGGTCACGTTTTTGGCTGTCAGCTGCTGGCCCTTTACGGCCTTCTCGCCAATCGGCTGGACATAGCCCACGGTGCCGTCGGCCTGAAGGGCAACGGTTGTGAGATACTGCCATGCCTTGGCAATCACCGGCTCGTATGTAGCACGGTCAAGCATGCCGTTGTTCACTCCCCACAACATACCGTAGGTAAGCAGGGCTGTTCCGCTAGTCTCCGGACCTTCGGCCTGCTTGGCGTCAAGCATGGAACGTGTCCAATAACCGTCTTTCTGCTGACAGCGGGCCGCAGCATCGGCAAGCTGACGGAAGCGCTCGGTAAAGACGGCACGGTTTGCGTATGATGCAGGCATGTCCGTAAGAACTTTGGCCAGTCCGGCCAGCACCCATCCGTTGCCGCGTGCCCAGAAGTCTTTCTTGCCGTCGGCGGTCTTATGCTTGGGATAGATGTATTTTCCGTCGCGGAAGTAGAGGTTGTCCTCCTTGTCGAACATCAGTTCGTCAGCATACTTGAAGTTGGCGTACATCTTGTCCAGATACTTCGTGTCACCTGTAGCCACATACATCTTGCTCATCACCGGCATGGCCATATAGAGGGCGTCGGCCCACCACCAGAAATCGGTGGCGCTCATGGAACACTCATGGTTCATAACTTCGGTCGCACGGGCAATCTTATACGGGTCCGGATTCATGGCGTACATGTCGAGATAAGTCTGGAAACATATCTGCCAGTCACCGAAAAGGACGTGCTGCCGGCCCTCGCCGTAGGTCTTATACTGCCACTTTGAGGCATCGGTCTCCGTCGCCCCACTCCACCGGTTGTGGCGCGCCCACTTGTCGCTGTACTCCAGATAGCCGGCCTTTCCGGTCAGACGGTAGGCTTCAATGTTGCCCGTGAAATAGACGGCATCGTCCCAGAACGCCTTCACCTCAGGCTTGTGGGTTTCCTGCCATTGGTTGTTGACCTTCGTCACAATCTCCATTGCAGTCAGCGGCTTGGCTGCCTGCTTCTTCTTTGCCTTGGCGTCCACGGACGACGGAATCGCCATCATCGCCAAAGCAAGACCTGTTGTCAATAGTTTCATATTCCTCTAAAGTTTTTGATTTGTTTATTTCTTCATCTCTGCGTTAAAGAAGTTCATTATCTGACGGAACAGATGGTTGCGCGTGTTGCCGCCGTAGATTCCGTGATTTCTGTTGGTGTAGATGTTCTCACGGAAGTCCTTGTCCGCCTGGACGAGTGCCTCGGTATATTCGGCAGTATTGCGGAAGTGGACGTTATCATCGGCCATGCCGTGGCAGATGAGCAGCGCGCCGCTCAGCTTGTCGGCGCGACTGATGGGATTGTCGGCATATCCGGCCGGATTTTCCTTCGGTGTGCGCATGTAGCGCTCCGTATATACCGTGTCATAATAACGCCAGTCCGTCGGCGGGGCTACAGCGACACCGGCCCGGAAGACAGGACGGCCCTCGCTCATGCTCATCAGCGTGTTCCAGCCGCCATAGCTCCATCCCCAGATTCCGATGCGGTCTTTGTCAACATACGCCTGACGGCCGAGCCACAGGGCTGTCTCAACCTGGTCGCGGGCCTCCAGCTCACCGAGATGAAGATATGTACACTTCTCAAACTCGGCTCCGCGCGCACCCGTTCCACGGTTGTCCACACAGACCACGATATAGCCCTGCTGGGCCATATACTGCTCCAGGACGGCACCCTGACCGCACATTCCGATGTCCCAGCGGTTGAGAACCTGCTGGCTGCCCGGACCGCCATACTGATACATGATGACGGGATAGCGCTTTGACGCGTTGAAGTCTGCCGGCTTGACCATCCATCCGTTGAGCTGTACGCCCTCTGACGTGGTCAGGCTGAACATCTCACGGTGTCCCATGTCATACGAAGCCATCTTCGACGCAAGTGCCTTGTTGTCGATAAGAGTCACGAGACGCTTTCCTGTATTGCTGAAAATAGAATATTCATTGGGGGTATTGATATCACTCCAAATATTGATGAAGAATTTGAAGTCGGAACTGAAGATAGCGCGGTTGAAACCTTCACGATTGGTCAAACGCTCTATCTTCCCGTCTTTGCGGGCGACAAGAATCTGACGATCCTGCGGTCCGAGCTGTGCGGCAGCAAAATAGACGTCGCCGGTTTTCTCATCCATGCCGTAGAGGTCTGTCACTTCATAGTTGTCTTTCACAATCTGACGCTGCAGCTGGCCTGTAAGCGAATAGACGTATAGGTGGGTGTAGCCGTCGCGTTCGCTTGGAACTATGATGTGACGGTCGGTTATCTGGATACCGTCCATCGACTCCTCGCGCATGTATTTGTCGACCTTGTCCTGAATGACAAGCTGGCAGACGGTGGACAGCGGATTGGCCATGTAAATGGACAGGCAGTCCTGATGGCGGTTCATGGTGTACACCGCAACCTTCGATGAGTCTGACGTCATGACGATACGGGGAATATAACCGTCGGCGTCCAACGGAACGTCTATACGGCGTGTCTGATGGGATTTGATGTCATAGCTGTAGACGGCCACCTTGGAGTTTGCCGACCCGGCCACAGGATATTTGTATGTATATGCTCCGGGGTATTCTCCATATTCGTCCATCGTCGGGTTGGAACCACGGAAGAGCGGAAACGAATACTCCCTGACAGCAGTCTCATCATAGCGTATCCAGCAGATCTGACGTCCGTCGGCCGTAAAGACCATGCTGCGGGACATACCGAACTCTTCTTCATTGACCCAATCGGGTATGCCGTTGATGATTTCGTTGCGTCGGCCGTCTTTGGTCACCTGGCTCTCGGCGTTGTCATAAAGCAACTTCACGAGGAAGATATTATTGTCGCGGACAAAGGCAATCTGATTGCCGTCGGGCGAGAAGAGCGGTGTCTGCTGCGGGCCGCCGGCAGAAAGGGGTTCCATCTTGTTGTTCCTTATGTCGTATATATAATATGCTGCAGTGAACGAACGCCGATAGATGGCCTTGGTGTCTGTCTGTATCAGTATCCGCCGGCCGTCAGGGCTCATGATATAGCCGTCAACGGACTTTATCTTTGCACCACGGACGGTATTGACATCAAAGAGTACACCGGTCTGACGTCCTGTCTTGAACGAATATTTCACAATCTGCTTACCGTCGGTGCTGATCTGGGCGTATGTCTCGCCGTCAGCCAAAGGCTTCACTGCCGCCAGCCTTTCACCGGCAAATTCTCCGGAGGTGATGCTCTTCAGGTCGAGCCTGTTGCCGGCAAACATCTGGGATGCCGCCATCAGTAATGCCGCACACATAAATGCTATCCTTTTCATTTCTATTACATTTGTTTTAATATTATCGTTACAAAAGTACATAAAAACTCTGATATATGCAGTCTTAGCCAGCATAAATTTAAAATGACGCCATCTTGATGTGGTGAGAAAAGGCGACAAAAACGGGCGGGATGACAAAACACCGTATCAGCATTTTATCATCCCGCCCTTGGATTCACTATGTTCTTCAGTCCGTTTTCTCAGACGTTCTTGCTCCGGACGGACTGTCTACGTCAGTTTGTTGCTACTTGATGATGAATCTCTTATTACTTTATAATAATTCCCATGTCACTTTATCACGACCTTCCTGCCGCCAATCATGTAGACACCGGCAGGCAGACGGAGGCGTCCGGTATCACCGTCTCTACATACCGCCACACGCCGGCCGTCGGCCGAATAGACCTCGCGATCGGCAAACGTATCACCGGAAGCTCCGCGAAGGAAGCCGTCCGAGGTAACTCCGGAAATGCCGTCAGTTCCTTGTTGAGAGATATAGATGCGCGGTTTTGCCGAAGAAAGTCCGGCTTCCAGTTCGAGGAAACAGCGGAACGGTTTCAGAATACAGTTCTGTCCCAACTTGACGAACTCGCCCGTTCCTTCCTCATAGCCATATCTGGCCAGATCCGACGTGGAGTTGATGACATTATAGTCGTAGTTGCCGGACATGGTGAGGCCATCCGAAACAATGCTCGCGCGCTCCGACGGCACAAGCATGACGTTCTCAATAGCACTGAAAACGATTCCGTCTTCCTCCGGACGTATAACGTAAGGCTTGTTCGGCAGAAAGTCCGTAACGTCAGAGAATGTCACCGTGGCATGCCCCGCATCAAACGACGTCATCTGCCTGACAACGACATTCCGTTCTTTCAGCATGCCATATTGTTCCTGCGTCAGCGCCACCGGCAGACAGACCGTGTTCCATACTCCACCTGTATAGCTGCGGTCGTACGTGAACTTTCTGGCCCGCGCACTGAACGGGAGCGACAACGACAGACCTTCATCCGTCAGCCAAAAGCTGTTGCACAGCCATTCGCCGTTCTCTTTCCAAAACACATTATGCTCGTTGTCCACCTGCTTCTCTCCTGCCGCCATGATGATGGTGTTGCCGTTCTTAACGTCCAGCGTGCCGAGCGTGGCATCGCTGCAACGCGTCAGGTCCACCGTCACCAAACGGTCATTCGTGGACAGATTGACGTTTATCTCCTCCAGCTCGCCGGCCGTCACGCCACCAATTACGAAAGCGGCGTTGTCCATGCAGTTGTAGCATTGCAACGTGCTGTCGTTCACAACGGCCTCCGGATATTCCGCCTCCTCCACTATCTGACCGTCAACCGAACGCGTCAGCGCGATGTTAGTCATGTTGGCATTGCCACGATGGTCATGCGGTATAGCGAAATATTGCGAGGCGTCTTTCAAGGCCAGCACCAACACCGTTCCGTCCGTGCCCTTTATGGCTTTGTTCTCGGACGAGTAGACAAGAACGCGCAGACAGCCGTTACTCCTGACTGCCGATGAACATGTATGGGTGTCGACATATTTTCCCATCTTCAGTTCAAGAGCACGCTCCGTAAAAGCATACGAACCCACATCAAACACAAACGGCGAAGGTATGGCGATGTCACACTGGAACGCATTCACCGTCTCATCGGGATTGTCAAGTCCGAGCTCAACCACCCATCCGCCGTACGTGTCACTATAGTATATGTCAGACAGCGTCATCCTGCTATTGCCGGCCCATGCCGCCACAACAGCCATAAAGCCAATCATAATTGTCGTCAGTCTTTTCATCTTGATATTGTCTTCTTACATATTATATATTATAACCAATTCAACCAACAACGCCACATCCGCGATATTGATGCGTCCGTCACCGTTGATATCAGCATTTTTCTTTATGAAACTGTCGTAACGCCGGCCGTGGATATATCCCGTCAGCATTGCCACATCCTGAATGTTGATACGTCCGTCGCCGTTGACATCGCCAAGCATGTCGGTCGGCAGTGCCCGCTCAACGATTATTATGCCGCCATGGGTGGACGAATGGCGTATGTTCGTCCCGTCATATCCTGTAGCTGAAACGAAGTTGATCCCGTAAATGCCCACCAAAGTCGTGTCGGCCGCGGTCAGATAGAGATTGACAACGGCACCGTTGTTATAGGCAAACGGTTTGTCGCCCGTTATCCTAACGTCCACCTCTGTGCTGTCACCCGCAACGCGACACGCCGTCGTCGTGCCAAATCCCTGAGTACGTGCAGTCGTCTGCGTTTTGGATGTATCCACTGTGAACATCCGGGGCATGCGTAATGTGAATTCCAGTTTGTCAATGTCACCGGTGTTCTCAAGCGATATCGGCAGGTAGACGGACAGTCCTGGATTGACCGTCACCGTTCCCGCATAGACGGCGTATGTGTGCTGCACGGGCATGAGCGGCTCCTCCGGCGTGTCGGGCGAATACATGAAGCGGGCCGTCATGTAGGTGTCGGTGCGCCCCATGCGCAGCGTGTATGACTTCTCTGACGACACCTCTACGCCGTCACGCAGCCATCCCATGAAGACAAAGTCCTTGTTGGGCCGTGCCGTCAGCGTTATCTCGTCACCTTCAAGCATAGTCGTTCCGTCGGGATAGTTCACCGTGCCGCCCACATCGGGGTCACACTGTATGTAGACCGTGTGGCGCAGACGCGCCGTGTCCGGTTCGGCCGGCGTTGTCGGGTCGAATATGAAGTTGGCCACAAGCGTGACATCATTCTCTCCGTCGCGGCGGTCATAGTAGAAAGACTGCTGCTCTGATACGACCTCGCCGTTGCGCGTCCAGTTCTGGAAACGGAAGCCGGTTCTTTTAGATAAATGAATGTATGGCCGTTCCGTGTTGTCGTATGTGCCGCCACCATACATATTATATATAGCTTCCGCCGGATTGGCCGAAAGAGCGACATGGAACGTGTCCGTGTCTTCCTTGTAACAGGCCGCGAGGCGTGTCACGCCTGTCGTTACCGGCAATGATATCGAGGTGGAGCGGCTGATGGTGTCGCCGCTCTCGTTCAGCCATCCTTCAAACTTCCACACGGCGCTCGTGCGTGAACTGCTGATACGGGCCGTAGTTCCCGGCGTATAGCTTCCACCACCGATCAGCGTTGCAGCGCCTTCGGGTCGGCTTGTCAGCACGACAACGCCGCGCTGGCCCGGTTCGGGAGGAGTGTCGGGGTCGAACCCCGTCCACTGCGCCTCCACCGCCGATGCGACTACCAACAGGATGGCCGTCACCGCCGTTCTTAATCTATCTATTATCATCGTACTATCACTTTAACGGCATTGCTCTTGTTGTTCTTCTTCACATATACACCGGCCGGAAGCACGTCTGCGGCTGTGCCGGCACGGCGGCCGTCAACGGTGTAATATACATCGGCACCGGCCTCACTGTCGGCTGTAATAGCCGTGCAGATTCCCGTAGTTCCGTTGGCAAGCACAAGGAAGAAGCGTCCGGCTAGGTTGCCGCCATCGGCCACGGCGAACGTATAGGCCCCGCCATCGTTGAGCAATGTCTCCGTTCCTGTCAGGCTGTCATAGAGCTTGGCGCCGATGTCGGCCCGCAGGGCGGCAATGGTATATTCGCCAGCCGCAGGAAGATAGAGTTCAACGGCTACACGACCGCCGGCTTGCGGTCCCTCGTTGATGGCGTAGCGTGTGCCGCCGCGCTGGGTCCACATCTGTGCCACCGAGGCGTCGCTACTCATCATCTTGGCCGCGTCGCAGTTCATCTCATATCCGTCCGTAGCTCCGGCGTTCACCACAACGCGGGTACGGTCGTGCTCCGTTCCGTCGGCGGAAGTCAGAGTCAGATTGACCAGCCGGCGCAAGGCGGACTCACTGCTGCGTGGCGCAGCCATGCGGCTGTGGTTGATGGTGGCCGTGGTCTGACGACCAGCCGTGTTGAACGTGATGTGATCCGTTCCGGCGGGACACTGAACGAAGAAAGGCCGCAGCGGTGCCAGGGCCAACTCGTCGTCAGCAACTGAATATGCCGCGTATGTCGAACCGTTCCACACGGTGATGGGAGCCGAGAAATCCATGTGACGGATATCGAAATATGTCGGATAGGGATTGCCCACGAAGTTCCAACCGGCTTCCGGCGCACCCAGCTCCGACGGCCATTCGCTCAGCGGCGTGGTCACGGCGTAGGGCGTGAAGGCCGCGTTCAGATTGCTGTAACCCGCTTTCAGTGTCAGCACGGTCTGCTTGCTGGCCTGAATGATATATCCCTGTCCGGCCAGCAGCGTTCCCTCCGTCACACGGCGCCAGCTTCCGCCCGTTCCGTTGACCGCACGTGTCTCGCCGTCATAGTCGTAGATGGCGAGCAGGGCGTCGTCCGTCACCTCCATTGCGGTCATGTCGACGTCGAAAGGCAGCGTAACGTAGTACCACTTCGACGGCACTATCTGATATTTTATCTGCGTTGCGTCGCTCATCACGGCGTTGCTGTTGCTCATGAACACGCCGCAACCGCCATCATTAGCCATCAGCGTCACGCTCTTGAACTCCTGCAGCGCATTGCCATAAATGGTGAACGCCACACCAGGCATGACAGTGAGGTTGAGTTTGTCCAGCCGGACATCCTCATTAAGTGTATAGTTATTGTTCAGAATCAGATCGGTGATGCGCGTGGGACTTTCTTCCCAATGAGCAAATCTTCCCCAGAACGGGTCGTCCTTGTACGATTGCATCGAAGCACTCTGCACACGCAACGTTGCGGCGTAGATAACTTCGTTGGCAAAAGGGAACGTGCCGACAGCCGGTGGAACGGGAGCGTTACACTCTATCTCGCGTATTTTGTTGCAACCATCAAATACTCCATCAGGGATTCTGATTATAGATGCAGGAAGGACAAGAGTGGTAAGATTTGTGCAAGACATAAAGCATCCATCACCTAACATGGTCAGCTTGTCTGAAAGATTGATTGATGTGAGACTGGTACAGTTACCAAAGGCATAGCGTTCTATCGATTCCACATTAGGAAGGCTTATGGATTGTAGATTATTGCAATTCTGGAAAGCATCATATCCTATCGATGTCACATTAGGAAGGCTTATGGATTGTAGATCATTGCAACTATAGAAAGCGTCAGATCCTATCGATTCCACATTGGGAAGGATTATGGATTGTAGATTATCGCAATTCCAGAAAGCCTGAGATTCTATCGATTCCACATTAGGAAGGCTTATGAATTGTAGATTTCTGCAATAATAGAAAGCGTAAGATTCTATCGATACTACATTAGGAAGGCTTATGGATTGTAGATTATCGCAATTAACGAAAGCAGAATTTCCTATCGTCTTACACGAATATGGTAATGTTACTATCCTTAAACGGTTATGGCCAGAAAACTGTTCCTTCGGTACAGCTTCATTCAAAACTATCGCATCATCCATATACAACTCTTCTAGAGATGGCATCTCCTTCAGCGTCTTCCAGTCCTCTTCATTTATAGGTCCGGAGATTCTTAATCCTGTCACTTCCTCAAAGGCGTTGTACACTTCAAGCACTTTATATCCGAGCTGTCCCTCGGTATCCACCGTTATATCCGTCACGGTAACATCCTGCGCATGCCCACTGATTGCAGCGAGACAGCACAATAACACGGATAAGAATAGTT
Source organism: uncultured Prevotella sp. (assembly GCA_947170725.1). Classification (GTDB taxonomy): domain Bacteria; phylum Bacteroidota; class Bacteroidia; order Bacteroidales; family Bacteroidaceae; genus Prevotella. The sequence continues at coordinate 87,666 of CAMVUM010000008.1, read as the reverse complement.
TTCTCATAATGTTATATTTACTTTTAATTTATTGTTATTCATCAATTTGCATGATATAGAGTCACATTGACAAACTATACTTTACATTCCGTAGCAAAGATAAGCATTTTAAATTATAACAACAAAAAACCGCGTTCGCATTTTTTATATTACAAATATTTTCAACAAACGCGCCATTGCAAAACGCTATTTATAGAAATATAATAAGACTCCTCTGCCATTTGGTGTTTGGTGTGAGATATGTCCACCCGAAAATAGATGAAGCATGCTCCTCCACGAATAGGAACATCGTCTTTGTACGCAAACAACATATTGATATTGAATATTTTGATTGTGGACGAAGGCAATATGAGTTGTTGAGCGCAGCGAAAAATATGCACCTACAAGCCGAGTGCTCAATATTGGATAAAAAAGTGAACGATGAGTATAGGTGCGCCCTGGAGGGCCAACGAAACATGATTAGAATTTTATGACGAGGGTGATGCAGAACAACATAGTAGAGACAAAAAAGCCGCAACGATGATGTTGCGGCTTTTTAATATAAAGAGATTAATTTATTTTAGTTCTTGAAGAAGTCCTTAACAGCCTCGTTAGGAACCATCTGCTCATCAAAGATGTAAGCACCAGTCTTGGGGCTCTTCACCATCTTGATGACTTTTGAGTAAGCGCGTCCATCCTTTGAACCTTCATGGAGGGTAGCGACGGTTTTCTTTGCCATGTCTTAAGTGCTATTAATAAGTGATTATTTAATTTCCTTGTGAAGTGTCATCTTCTTAAGAATCGGGTTATACTTCATGAGCTCCATACGCTCAGGAGTATTCTTGCGGTTCTTGGTAGTAACATAACGGCTTGTGCCGGGCATGCCACTGTTCTTGATTTCAGTGCACTCCAGAATAACCTGCACTCTATTGCCTTTAGCTTTCTTTGCCATCGTTATTAGTCTCCTATCACTTTAATGTCTTTCCACTCGCAATATCCCTTAGCAACAGCCTGCTTCAGAGCAGCATCAAGACCTACCTTATTAATCATACGCAGACCAGCAGCGCTGATCTTCAAGCTAATCCAGCAACCTTCCTCTACATAGTAGAACTTCTTGCTGAAAAGGTTTACATCAAAGCTACGCTTTGTACGGTGCTTTGAGTGAGACACATTACAACCTATCTGTGCCTTCTTTCCGGTAATCTGACAAATCTTCGACATTTCTATCTGATTTTTGTTTCCTTTTTAGTAACTTATTCCAAACAGGGTGCAAAGTTAGTCTTTTTTTTCAGATAAGCAAAATATTTATAATAAAGAATTAATATTTTAAGAATTATTTTGTATTATCTGAGCCATAAGACGTTATCTGCCTATTTTGTTTCTTCAGCTTCGGCCTCTTCGACCTCATCTTTCAGGAAATCAAGAAACATCTGCATTGCCTTGTTGGTTGCTATCGACAGATTGATGTCGCGACCGTGATCTTCTTCCATTTTCAGAGTCACAACGCGGTCAGGAGAGCCACACGCAATCCAGATTGTGCCGACAGGAATTTCTTTTGTACCGCCACCAGGGCCTGCGAAACCTGTTACGGAAATAGCATAATCGGTAGAAAGGACTTTACAGGCTCCCTTTACCATAGCCACAGCAACCTCTTCACAGACAGCCGTCTTCTCATCAAGCACCTCACGGTTAACGCCAAGCACGCTTTCTTTCACATCGTTTGTATATGAGATGACGCCTCCCTTGAAATATTTTGAAGCTCCGGGCACAGAAATTATCGCCTCTGCAACGCGGCCTCCGGTACAGCTTTCCGCTGTTCCCAATGTCTTTTCCTGCTCCCAAAGCAGCAAATTGATTTCCCTGCTTATTATCTTACTTTCAAAATCCATATCGCTTTTTGTTATTTAAATGTTACTTTAGAAAATGCCGGCTTGTCTATCGTACAGAAATCGCCGTCAAGATACTTATAATAACCGGTAATACCGATCATAGCCGCATTGTCCGTCGTATAGCTGAATTTAGGTATATATATCGTCCAGCCGTAACGGCGGGCATGGTCATGAAAGGCGTTGCGCAGACCATTGTTGGCACTGACACCTCCGGCAACGGCCACATGCTTTATGCCGGTTTGTTTGACAGCCTTGCGTAACTTACCCATCAGGATGCTGACAATCGTGTGTTCCAGACTTGCTGCAATGTCTTCCTTGTGGCGTTCGATGAAGTCCGGTTCTTCCGCTACCCAATCGCGCAACGAATAGAGAAACGAGGTCTTCAGGCCGCTGAAACTGTAGTCAAGTCCAGGGATATGGGGTTCGGCAAACTTATAGGCCAGGGGATTGCCCTGACGGGCCAAACGGTCGATGATTGGACCACCGGGATAGCCCAATCCCATGACTTTGGAACACTTGTCGATAGCCTCGCCTGCGGCGTCGTCAATAGTTTGGCCGAGCACTTCCATATCGTTGTAGGCGTTGACACGCACTATCTGGGAATTTCCGCCACTCACCAGCAGACAGAGGAACGGCATCGGCGGAGCTGACATATCGTCGTCGCTCTCCTTTATGAAATGGGCCATAACGTGACCTTGAAGATGGTTGACGTCAATCATCGGGATGTTCAGCGAACGAGCGAGCCCCTTGGCAAAACTCACCCCTACGAGCAACGAACCCATCAGACCGGGACCGCGCGTGAAGGCAATGGCCGACAGCTGTTCACGGGTGACACCTGCGCGCTTCAGGGCCTGGTCGACAACGGGCACGACATTCTGCTGATGGGCCCGCGAAGCCAGCTCGGGAACAACACCGCCATAGGCCATGTGAACATCCTGACCGGCTGTAACATTGCTTAACAGAACACCATTGCGCAATACTGCCGCCGAAGTGTCGTCACAGCTGCTCTCTATACCTAATATATATATATCCTTATTCTCCATAGCATCCTTTCTACGTATGTCAGTGTGTCAGTATCTCTACGCCGTGTTCTGTCATGAGGAACGTATGCTCCCACTGGGCGCTGGGCAGTTCATCACCAGTGATTACTTCCCAACCGTATTTATCATCAGCGTCAATGAAGACTTTCCACGTGCCCATATTTATCATAGGTTCTATGGTGAAGACCATGCCTGGCACAAGTAACATTCCTGTACCACGATGACCGAAATGAGCAACCTCAGGGTCTTCGTGAAACTTCAATCCGACGCCATGACCACACAAGTCTCGCACCACGCCGTAATGGTATTTCTCCGCATGCTTCTGTATGGCATGACCAATGTCACCCACAAAGCTATAGGGTTTGGCCGCCTCGGCTCCTATTTCCAAACACTCACGGGCCACGCGCGCCAGCTGTTCTTTCTCCGGAGTTGTCTTTCCGATGATGAACATACGCGAGGCATCGGCATAATAGCCGTCAAGAATGGTAGTGAAGTCGACATTGATGATGTCGCCCTCCTCCAGTATATCTTCTTCCTTGGGAATTCCGTGGCAGACCACTTCGTTAATGCTCGTGCATACGCTCTTCGGAAAACCTTCATAGTCAAGACATGCGGGCACGGCTCCGTGAGCCACGCAATAGTCATAGCAAATCTTGTCTATTTCAAGCGTACTCATGCCGGCATGAATCTGCCGAGCCACTTCATCGAGCACGCCTGTGTTTACGATTCCGCTCTTGCGGATTCCTTCTATCTGTTCGGGGGTCTTGATCAAGTCGCGGGTAGGCACGAGCTTACCTTTGTTCTCCCAATACATAACGCGCTTGTCCATTTCCGTGAGTTCCTGTCCGGATATGGCATGCCACCTTTTCTTTTTCTTAAACATAATTGCCTGTGCATATTAAACGTTGCAAAAGTACAACTTTTCCATTAAATAACAGCCAATTATACCCCAAAATTGCCGTCGGAATGTCTATTCCGGCTCAAGCCAACATCTTTCTGACATACTGCCGGACAACCTTTCTGGCAGCTCCAAGCCTATTCTCGACACTCTTGTAGTTTTCCTGAAGACGTTCCGATATCTCAGACACCTGCATTCCATCTATGACATTCATACGGTAGATATGACGCTGACGGTCTGTTAGACGCGCTATGCCACGCTCCAGGATGTCATTAAGCTCGATAGATGAATAGACAGAGCGTATCTCTGCACGCTCCGTATAAATACTATATGTCGTTTTTATATAATGTTCGTATTCGCTTACAGAAGAATGGTGTCTCCAGTAGTCGGATATCATATTGCGAGCCATCGTATATATGAGACATGGGAGGGTGACGGGGGAAATCATCTTGTCTGATTCAAGCAACTTCAGAAAGATATTCTGCACAAGATCTTCGCTCTCATGCGAATAACCGAGACGCTTTGCAACGAATGATTTCACTTCGTCTGCATGCTGAGAATAGAAGTCTGTTACCAACTTCTTTGAAACTTCAGATTCCGTCATCATAGATTTATAGCGGTTTTTAGTTTTTCTAAGGCAAAGTTAATATTTATCTCCGAGAAAATAGAATACAGGTATAAAAAAAACGCCGCCAAAACAAAAAATCATCCCTAAATAACAAAATGAACACTCTCATTTAAGGGTTGTAGGAGCCAACGGAGTTGTCGCTCCCTGTAGTCGCTCGGAAACTAAAAACGGCATCTAACATAAAGGGTGAGTTTTTAGGCAATGGATATTTCAAATAAAAGAAGCATAATTTCCAAATTTACCATTATGTAGGCTATCGACTTCGCGCGGTCTTTGACCGATTGTAAAACGAGAGTTCCTTTACTTCCTTTTACACCTTGAATCCTCCTGTCTTCAATCAATTCTGGCATGATATTTGCTTATCGACAAATAGAATCAAAACCAAAATAAAATATCATGCAGAAAGGTAATATCGGGGTTACGACAGAGAACATTTTCCCCGTCATCAAAAAGTTCTTATACTCAGATCATGAGATTTTCCTGCGCGAAATTGTGTCAAACGCAGTTGACGCGACACAGAAAATGAAGACTCTGGCCGACAAGGGAGAGTTCAAGGGCGAGCTGGGCGATCTGACCGTACGTGTCAGCATCGATGAAAAGGCCGGAACCATAACCGTCAGCGACCACGGCATTGGTATGACCGAGGAGGAAATCGACAAATATATCAATCAAATAGCTTTCTCCGGTGTCAACGACTTTCTGGAGAAATACAAAGACAACGCAAACAATATCATTGGTCACTTTGGTCTCGGCTTCTACTCTTCGTTCATGGTCAGCAAGAAGGTGGAAATCGTCACACGCAGTTATAAAGACGGTGCCAAAGGCGTGAAATGGAGCTGCGACGGCAGCCCCGCCTACGAGATTGACGATGCAGAAAAGGAGAGCCGCGGCTCTGACATCATCCTCTATGTCGACGACGACTGCAAAGAATTCCTGGAGAAGAACAAGATTGAGGGTCTGCTCAACAAATACTGCAAGTTCCTCCCCGTGCCGGTAGCTTTCGGCAAGAAGACGGAATGGAAAGACGGAAAGCAGGTTGACACCGACGAAGATAATATTATAAATAATGTGGAGCCGCTCTGGACCAAAGCTCCGAGCACACTCAAGGACGAAGACTACAAGTCATTCTACCGGACGCTCTACCCCATGCAGGACGAACCCATGTTCTGGATTCACCTCAACGTAGACTATCCGTTCAACCTTACAGGTATTCTCTATTTCCCTCGAATCAAGTCCAATATCGACCTCCAGCGCAACAAGATCCAGCTCTACTGCAATCAGGTGTTCGTCACAGACCAGGTTGAGGGCATCGTTCCTGAGTTCCTCACACTGCTCCATGGTGTCATCGACTCTCCGGACATTCCGCTGAACGTCAGCCGTTCTTATCTCCAGAGCGACCGCGACGTGAAAAAGATTTCAACATACATAACCAAAAAGGTCAGCGACCGTCTTCAGAGCATATTCAAGGAAGACCGCAAAGGATATGAGGAGAAGTGGGATGACCTCAAACTCTTCATCAACTACGGCATGCTGAGCGAAGAGAGCTTCTACGACCGTGCCAAGGATTTTACCCTGATGAAGGATACGGAAGGCAAGTTTTTCACTTTTGAGGAATACAAGACGCTTATCAAGGACAACCAGACCGACAAGGACGGACAGCTCATCTATCTGTATGCCACGGCTAAGGAAGACCAATACAGCTACATCGAGGCAGCCAAGGAGAAGGGCTACAGCGTTCTGTTGCTTGACGGACAGCTTGACGTTCCGGTAATTTCGATGCTGGAGCAGAAATTTGAGAAGAGCCGCTTCACACGTGTTGACAGCGACATCATAGACCGCCTGATTGTCAAGGAAGACATGAAGAAGAACGAATTGGGTGAGGAAGAGAGTGACAATCTGTCATCTGTATTCCGCTCTCAGATTCCAGCCATCGAAAAGGTTGATTTCTATGTTGAGGTCCAGAGTCTCGGTGAAAAGGCTTCGCCCGTGACCATAACACAAAGCGAGTATATGCGCCGCATGAAGGACATGAGCCGCTATCAGGCCGGTATGAGCTTCTATGCACAGATGCCTGACAGCTATAGCCTCGTGCTCAATAGCGACCACGCACTCATCAAGAAGGTTTTGGAGGACTGCAAGGCCGGCACTGCCGACGCCCTGAAACCAATCGTAAGCGAAATCAAGGGACAGGAGGCCCGTCTGGCCGCACTTCGCCAGTCGCAGAACGGAAAGAAGTTGGAGGAAATCTCACAGGAGGAGAAGGACGACCTGCAGAACACAGAGAAAGCTGTCAATGAGCAGCGTGACAAGAAGAAGACTGTTCTCGCTGACTATGCTAAGGGCAACAGCATCGTTCATCAACTCATCGACCTCGCACTGCTGCAGAACGGCATGCTGAAAGGCGCGTCACTGGACGCCTTCCTGAAACGTTCAATCGAACTTATAAAATAATACCCGAGCCAATACAGGCTAAAAGACGAATCCCCGGAGGCACAACATGTGTTTCCGGGGATTTTTATTTCCATCAATGGGATCGTATTCCCAATCTTTTATCTGTATAGACTAATATTGAGGACTTGCTTAATATGTAATGGAATTATATATAATCAAATCCCCGGAACACACACTTCTGTGTTTCCGGGGATTTGTTATACTGTCATAAGACCGCTAATCAGAGATTGAGAGCCTTCTTGATTGCCTCTACCTTGGCATCAGCGTCGTTAGAGCAACGCTCATAGCATCCAGCACACTTCATTGAACTGTCCTTAATCTCGATGTAGAACTTTATCTTCGGCTCCGTTCCGGAAGGACGGACGCTCACCTTTGTTCCGTCTTCACAGAACCACTGGAGCACGTTGCTTGTCGTAGGCATATCAAGCTTGGTCTTCGTTCCGTCTGCCACGGTCTGCTCCAAAGCCTGATAGTCTTTCCACAGAACAACCTTGCTGCCGCCAAGTTCCTGTGGCGGATTGTTACGGAAGTCTGTCATCATCTGCTTTATCTCGTCTGCGCCGCTCTTGCCGGGCTTCACGACGTTGACCGTCATCTCCTTAGAGAAACCGTATTCGAGGTAGATATCCATGAGCAGGTCATAGAGAGTCTTGCCCTTGTCCTTAGCGTATGCACAGATCTCGGCCAACAGTGAGCATGCGGAAACGGCGTCCTTGTCACGCACAAAGTCCTGAGCAAGGAATCCGTAGCTCTCCTCACCACCGCCGATATACTGCTGCTTTCCCTCTGACAGAGCGATTTCGCGGGCAATCCACTTGAAGCCGGTGTAGCAGTCACGCATCTCGATATTCTGCTTCTCGGCAATCTTGCGGATGACTTCGGTCGTAACGATAGTCTTAACAATGAAATCTCCGTCCTTCATCTTGCCAGTTGCCTTGCGGTTTGTGATGATATAGTAAAGGAACAACAGGCAAGTCTGGTTTCCGTTGATGAGAATCCACTCTCCCTTGTCGTTCTTGCATGCCATTCCCACGCGGTCAGCATCGGGGTCACTTGCCATCACTATATCAGCGTCCATAGCCTTTGCGTCACGCAGAGCGAGCGTAAGGGCCTCGCCGTTCTCAGGGTTCGGAGACACTACGGTGGGGAAATCGCCACTCTTCACCATCTGCTCTTCAACGCAGTGGACGTTCTCAAATCCCCAGAACTTCAGCGAACGGGGTATCATGGTCATACCCGTGCCGTGCAGCGGAGTGTACACAATCTTCAAATCCTTCTGACGCTGGATGACATCCGGGTCGATACAGATGTCCTTAATACGCTCCAGATAAACTTTATCAATATCCTCGCCGATGATCTGAATGAGTTCATTGTTACCTGAGAACTTGACATCCTCAACCTTAACCTTGTTCACCTCGTCAATGATTCCGGTGTCGTGGGGAGCGAGCACCTGTGCGCCATCTTCCCAGTAAGCCTTATAACCGTTGTACTCACGCGGGTTGTGGCTTGCCGTAACGTTGACACCGGCCTGACATTTGAGATAACGGATGGCGAAAGAGCACTCCGGCGTGGGGCGCATATCGTCGAAAAGATAAACCTTTATGCCATTTGCAGAAAAGATGTTTGCTACGGTCTCGGCAAACATACGGCTGTTGTTGCGGCAGTCATGACACACAACAACAGAAATGCTGTCACGGCCGGCAAAGTTCTTCTTCAGGTAATTCGCAAATCCCTGAGTTGCCATGCCCACTGTATAGATGTTCATACGGTTGCTTCCTGCGCCCATGATACCACGCAATCCGCCCGTTCCGAATTCCAGATCCTTATAGAAACTTTCGATAAGATTCGTCTTATCAGCATCTGCAAGCATTCCCTCTACTGTTTTTTGGGTCTCCTCATCAAAGGCTGGAGTAAGCCACTGCTGAGCCTTTGCCTCACATTGGGCAATGAGCTGGGTGTTATTTTCCATAATCGTAATAAGTTAAATATCTATTTATTCGTTTTCACAAAGGTAATAAAAATTCCATCAAACCAATAGCACAGCAATGTTTATTTTTATTTTTTTAGCAAAAAGAATCATAACACACAAACACGCAGCCTCTACGACGTGACTGTATGACAGTTCAACAAGCAATTCTCACTTACCGTTCAGAATCCTGTCAACCTCTTCAAACTTCTTTCCCTGATTAAGATTGAGGTATATTCTGTAAAGTGCGGGAGCCCATTTCGCCTTATCATCAGGCATAAGCTCACGATACTTTTCCATGTAAGAACATGCCAACTGATACATTTCCTTTATATGTGTCTTGTCCTTCCGTGTTTTCCCCACACGGTTTTCAAGTATCAATATCTTGTTGAGATATGCCGTTCCGGCATTATAATAAGCATCTGGAATAGTATCATTAATACTTATCAGTGAGTCGCTCATGGCAATGCATGCGTCGTTTCGTCCAGAATTGAGAAGTATCGTTGACTTTGCCAAAAGGAACAGTTCGTCCCGACCGTCTACCGCCAAAGCCCTGTCAGCCACTACCGAGGCACTGTCAAGGAGATTATGGGCTGTATAATAGTCTATAAGACGGGGGAAGAAATATTTGAATTTAGGGTATCTGGCAAACCCTTCACGCAACGTACTGACGTATGCGCTGTCACAACCGAGCTTAGCATACGCTTCTGCAACATAGCGAAGGAGATGGCGCAAGCGCAACGTGTCTTTGCGGGCAACGTCATAATATCGCAACGTCTTCTCCGGATTGCCCTCCTTGAAGCCGCAATAGGAAGCCCAATAGGCTGCCAACGGCATCCTCCCGTCGGTACGGGAATAGTCATACCGCCCGAACAGGGGTTGACGCCCGCAATCCAGATAGGCGTCCAAAAAGGAATAAGCATTCCCGTAATCAGCCTTGCGGATGAAATAGATACCGCCATTATAAAGGTTCGGGCGATATCCATCAAGCTCTTCCGCGTGTTTCCGGCGGTAGTCGGGCATCACCCGTCCTTTCCTGTCGGGAGTGGCGTCAAGCGTATCGAGCGTCTCCGCCAAGGCGAACATACGCTTTGTCAAATTGAATAGAGAAGCCGTATCATACTTTTCCTTGAGGTAAAGTTTCTCGTTGCCAATACTGTATTGCTTCCGCACAATCTCGTACAGAAGGACATACAACTTGGGATTTCTCCTGTTGACAGAGTCTTTGGAGAAAAGCTCCATGATGAGTTTTTCCCCTTTGTCAAGGTCTTTGCCGCTCTTCAGATAAGACCGTGCTTGAGACATCTCTTTTCGCTGAGCTCTCAAGCACGGTGTTATCATTAATAAGAGAAGCGTCAGTGATAGCAGCTTCTTCATTTAAGAATTAAATGTTTTTATTTGTTCTCCAGCAGAGCTTCCATTTCGGCAGACTTCTCTTTGTCGCCTACAGTGTAGTAAATCTGATAGAGCGGATATGCCCACTTAACCTTCTCCTGTGACGGATCGAGTTCACGAGCCTTCTCAAGATGCTTCTGTGCTTCTTTCAGAACATCCTTGATCTTGTTGAAGTTCTCTGTTGTCAGATTGCCTGTCTTCTTGTCTGCCAGTTTGTCTTTCATGTCGATGGCCTTAGAGTTAAGGCAAACACCGGCGTTGAAGATAACCTGAATGAACGTCGGGTCAATCTCGGCAGCCTTTACGTATGCTACAACGGCATCGTCCCACTTCTGCGCGTTCATGAGAACCTCGCCCTTCAGCGCCCATGCCATTCTGTTCTGAGGATTCATTGCGATTTCCTCCTCAGCCCAATTGCCGAGTGCTTCCATATTGCCGGACTTGACATAGTAGTCCTGCAACAGGTTGAAATAGCGCTCCTCTGCAGGTTCCTGCTTATGGAGTTCCTTAATCTTGTTCACGTATGCGGTTGAATCGGCAGCATTCTTAGCACCGTCACGCATAGCAAAGATAACCAATTCGTTGGCTTCTTTCGCCTTCTCTGCGTCCTTTGCGGCTATGGCAGCATACTTCATAGCCAAATCATAGTGCTTCGTATTGTAGGCAAGAAGTCCTGCGTTGTAGGCGAAGTCCACCAGATAGTTGTCCGATGTCATGTCAATGCCGGTGAACAAAGGATCTGTGTTGCTGTCAACATAGAGTCCCCATGCCTTCATAGCACCCTCATAATTCTTCTTCTGATATTCATGCTGACCAGCCTGAAGAGCAACGAGGCGCTGCACGAAGAACTTGTCCTGATTTGACTTGCGGTATGTAGGCTTCACCTTACCCTTCTCGTCTGGCTGGCGGTCAAACTCATCACACTTCATAGCGGCCTCCAAAGAAGCGATGAAAGCGTTATACATAGCTGTCGTATCGTATGGAGTGTTTGTCTGCTTCACCTTGTTCTCGGCTTCAATCTGCTGTCCGACCATGAAAATCTTATGCTGTATCTCGCTCATGGTATTCCATGCCTTAGCCTTGTCGAGAGTCTGATCAGAGGTCAGAGCCGGTGTAAGAAGAGCCACAGCCTCTTCAAGCTGACCCTTGTCACTGAGTTTCTTGGCCTGCTTCACCAGGTCGTCCTGTGCAAATGCAGTGGTAGCCATGGCTGCCATGACTGCAAAAATCGTTAATTTTTTCATTGTGGTATAGTTTTAAAATAAAGTTTTACTGTTCTTCCGTAACGGCTGTAGCATTATCCTCGGCCTCCTGATTCACAACTTCCTCGTCCGTAGCGCTCATCACCTTACATACACCGGCAATCGTGTCATTCTTCTTTGTGAGGTTAATAAGGCGCACACCCTGTGTGGCACGACCCATCACACGGACATCAGCCACTTTCAGACGAATAAGAATGCCGCTCTTGTTGATAATCATCAGATCGTTGTCATCGGTAACTACCTTGATTGCGACGAGACGTCCGGTCTTTTCAGTTATGCTCAGGGTCTTGACACCCTTGGCTCCGCGGGCTGTCTTACGATAGTCTTCGATGTCGCTACGCTTGCCGTAACCCTTTTCGCTGACAACCATAATGGTTTCAGTCTGCGGGTCATTCACGCAGACCATGCCGACAACCTCGTCGTCGCCACCGTCCAGACGCATACCGCGCACACCGGTGGACACACGGCCCATGACACGCACATCGTTCTCGTTGAAACGGATTGCACGTCCGTTGCGATTGGCGATGATAAGCTCGTTGTTGCCATTGGTCAGACGTACGCCGACCACTTGGTCGCCTTCCACGATATTTATAGCTATCACACCATTTGCTCTCGGACGGCTGTAAGCGTCGAGACAGGTTTTCTTTATTATACCGTTCTTCGTAGCAAATACAACATAATGGCTCTTGAGGAACTCCTCGTCGTCAAACTTCTTTATGCGCAGCACGGCGTTGATAGCGTCATCCGGCTCGATGTTGAGCAGGTTCTGGATGGCACGTCCCTTTGAGCTCTTTGCGCCCTCAGGTATCTCATAGCACTTCAGCCAATAGCAACGGCCCTTCTGAGTGAAGAAAAGCAGCGTGTTGTGCATCGTTGCCGGATAGATATATTCGGTGAAATCCTCGTCACGCGTGTGTGCGCCCTTACTGCCTACACCGCCACGACTCTGCTCGCGGAATTCCGTAAGTGCCGTACGCTTGATATATCCGAGGTGGCTGATGGTTATCACAACAGGGTCATCGGGATAGAAATCCTCGGCGTTGAACTCCTCGCTGGAGTATTTTATCTCCGTGCGACGTTCGTCACCGTATTTCTCTTTCACTTCCAAAAGTTCTTCCTTCATGACCTGCTTGCACAATTCGGGATCATTAAGGATTGACTGCAAGCGGGCAATGAGAGCCTGCAAGTCCTCAAATTCCTTGTGCAACTTGTCCATATTAAGTCCAGTCAACTGAGCCAAGCGCATGTCGACGATGGCTCTTGCCTGCACTTCGTCGAAGTCGAAACGCTTTCTCAGGTTCTCTACAGCTTCCTGCGGCGTACGTGAGGCACGGATGATATGTACAACCTCGTCAATATTGTCGCATGCCACGATGAGCGCTTCAAGGATATGGGCGCGGTCCTGGGCTTTCTTCAGGTCGAACTTCGTGCGGCGTATGGTCACGTCATGACGGTGGTCGACAAAATGGCGGACGCAATCGCGGAGCGAAAGGAGCTTCGGACGACCCTTCACAAGGGCGATGCAATTGACTGAGAATGAGCTTTGAAGGGCCGTCATCTTGAACAGCTTGTTCAATACAACATTGGCATTAGCCTCGCGCTTCACATCGACAACGATACGCATACCCTGACGGCCGGACTCGTCGTTGACATAGCTGATGCCCTCAATCTTTTTCTCGTTGGCCAAGTCAGCGATATACTTGACGAGATCGGCCTTATTGACACCGTAGGGAATCTCCGTCACGACAATCTTGTCGTGGGTGTCGCCGCTCTCTATTTCGGCCTTGGCACGCATCACAATACGACCGCGACCGGTCTCGTAGGCGTCTTTCACACCCTGTATACCATATATATATGCCCCCGTCGGGAAGTCGGGAGCCTTGATGTACTGCATAAGACTGTCCGTATCGATATCAGGATTGTCTATATATGCACAGCATCCGTCAATCACCTCGGCCAGATTGTGCGTGGGGATATTCGTCGCCATACCCACGGCAATACCGTTACCGCCGTTGACCAGCAGGTTGGGCACTTTGGTCGGCATGACTGACGGTTCGAGCAACGTTCCGTCGAAGTTGTCCGTCATGTCGACAGTCTCCTTTTCAAGGTCGTCCATGATGTGCTCACCCATCTTCGAAAGACGACACTCCGTGTAACGCATGGCAGCAGGCGAGTCACCGTCAACGGAACCGAAGTTACCCTGACCGTCAACCAGCGTGTAGCGCATGTTCCACTCCTGAGCCATTCGGACAAGCGCGCCATATACCGAGCTGTCACCATGAGGGTGATACTTACCCAACACGTCACCCACGACGCGTGCACACTTTTTATAAGGTTTGTCACTGGTATTGCCCAAACCCATCATTCCATAGAGAATACGACGATGAACCGGCTTGAATCCATCGCGAACATCAGGAAGAGCGCGAGCCACGATGACCGACATGGAGTAGTCGATATACGAAGACTTCATCTCTTCCTCGATATTGATTTTAATAATTCTGTCTTGATCTAATGTCTGATCCATTGAATTTTATAATATCTGTAAAAATTGTTATCACTTCATTTTCTGCACGCCACCAAGACCGTTTTCAAGCCTCGGAGCGACCCGCCCGCTTTTTGCGGAAAACGCCGTTTAAGCCCATTTCCAGGCCCTCTGACGCGTTTTGCTGCTTTTTAGCTTTCAAAATTACAACTTTTTTCCCATCCGTGAAAGTATTTAAGCAATTTTAATTAAGCTCAAAAAGAAATACATTAATATAATGGGTGCAATTAGCGCAAACGAACTACAATCTGACGCTAATATGCTATACATAGATAAATATACACCACAGCACCGACGGAATATAATGCCACAAGAACGGATAAACCGTGAACGTTGAGGTATCCGCGTCGCAAGATAAGCCCAAAAACGCACTCAAAGAACTCCGAATATTTATTACTTTAACATGAGTTAAAACCGAACAATATCACAGAACCAACATTTAGAGTCAAAAATCGGCAAAATTTCACATTTTTCATAACCACCTAAAAGACAACCGATTACGTGCATCCGAGATTTTGTGAAGATTTTTACCGCGAGTTGTAAGGCCTTCCCGAGGTTGCAATAAGGCCTCCGCTGCATTGCAACGAGCACGCCGTTGGACAACAAAAGCGGCCCCACCACAACCCGGGGAGAGCCTTACGGCTCGCAACAACACCAAAACAGCGATATCAAGCGGCTGTTTTCGTCGCCTTTCCGAGTATTTTTCGGGACGTAAAAAGTACGTAAAATTTAGAATTAAGCATACATTTTAACATCCTTTAGAAATTATTATACATTATCGCCGATATGTGGAAAATCCTTGCCATAGCGGATTTATTTGTATATATCCACCACGGCAGCATGAAATTCAATAGGATTTATAGCCACAACAACAATCTTCCCCAACACATGTTCACCCCGTTTTATTTGATTTATAGCATATTAACGCATCGGAAAGGCCTTATTTGTAAATTCTGGCACACCTTTTGCAAATTAATTAGTAAATTTGCAACATAATAAAATTAATAAGATAAAACGAAAAAGACTATATGACCAGCCAGTTTTCACCAAAAGTATCTGAGATACTCGCATACAGCAAAGAAGAGGCCGAACGCCTGGCAAGCCGGGCTGTAGGACCGGAACATCTGCTGCTGGGACTTCTCAGAATGAAAGAAGGACCAGTAATCGATGTCTTCCAAAGACTGGACATCAACATACAGTCCGTAAAGACAGGACTGGAGGAGAAAGTAAGAGAAGACGAACTTAATACGCCCGTCAACACGCAAGAACCTGTCTTAAACGAAAAGGCGAGCAATATTCTGAAACTCGCAGTACTTGAGGCACGTATTCAGCGAACACAGCGTGTCGACGAACAGCACATTCTACTGGCAATCCTTCACGACCAAGTGAACAACGGAGCCAAAGAAATATTAGAATTCAACAACATGAACTATAATGATGTATTGACCATGCTGCACATGAAGAGCGGTGTGAAGGACGATATCGGACTCCCCGACGAAGAGGAGGACAACGATTCCGTCGAACGTAACCTACAGTCCGAAAGCTACGGCAGTAGCGCCGGCAGCGGACGCCAGACTGCCACACAGACACAGAAACCGGCAGGAAAGACTCCCGTTCTCGATAATTTCGGTGTGGACATGACCAAAGCTGCCACTGAAGGCAAACTTGACCCTATTGTGGGACGCGAGCGCGAAATCTCACGTGTGATAGAAATCCTCTGCCGTAGGAAAAAGAACAACCCTATATTAATAGGTGAGCCTGGCGTAGGAAAAAGTGCTATTGTAGAAGGACTGGCACAGCTCATAGCTACCCGCCACACCTCACCCACCCTCTTCAACAAACGCCTTATCAGCCTTGATCTGACAGCCATCGTGGCCGGAACGAAATATCGTGGACAATTCGAGGAACGAATCAGAGCCTTGATAAAGGAAATCGAACAGAATCCTGACGTTATTGTCTTTATCGACGAGATACACACAATCATCGGTGCCGGGTCAACCCCGGGAAGCATGGATGCAGCAAACATACTCAAACCAGCACTGGCACGAGGCACAATACAATGCATCGGAGCAACAACATTGGATGAATACCGGAACAGCATAGAAAAAGACGGGGCTTTGGAACGCAGATTCCAGAAAGTGCTCGTCGAACCGACAACTTCCAGCGAAACACTGCAGATTCTTCAGAACATCAAGGACAGATATGAACATCACCATCATGTGACATACACAGATGAAGCACTGGCTGCATGTGTCAGACTGACAGAACGCTATATAACCGACAGACAGTTCCCGGACAAGGCTATCGATGCTCTTGACGAGGTTGGTTCACGCATATACTTGAACAACGCACAAATACCACCGGAAATCATAGCCAAGGAAAAAGAAATCGCTTTCATAAAGGAAAAGAAGCAGAATGCCGTGAGAAACCAGAATTTTGAGCTTGCCGGCAGCTATCTCTGCCGTCAAACGGCGCTTGAGGCAGAACTCAAAGAGCTGAACAAAGAATGGGACAACGGCAAGAACAGCGAACGGCATTCCGTAACGGAACATGACGTGGCCGACGTGGTTTCAATGATGACAGGCATTCCCGTACAACGCATGGCAGAGGCCGAAGGAATACGTCTTAAGGGCATGGCCGCGGAACTGAAAGGCGCCGTAATAGCCCAGGATGCAGCCATAGAGAAGATGGTAAAGGCCATACAGCGTAACCGTGTGGGCTTGAAAGCCCCCAACCATCCCATAGGAGCGTTCATGTTTCTCGGTCCGACCGGCGTTGGAAAAACTTATCTGGCAAAAAAACTGGCCGAATTCATGTTCGGATCAGCCGACGCACTAATACGAATCGACATGAGTGAATATACAGAGAGCTTCAATGTTTCGCGTCTCATCGGTGCACCTCCGGGATATGTCGGCTATGAAGAGGGCGGACAACTGACGGAGAAAGTTCGCCGCCACCCCTACTCCATCGTTCTACTGGATGAGATTGAGAAGGCTCACGGCAATATATACAACCTGCTGCTGCAGGTACTTGACGAGGGACGCCTAACGGACGGCAACGGACGGTTCGTCGATTTCCGCAATACAGTCATCATCATGACGAGCAACGCCGGCACAAAACGGCTCAAGGAGTTCTCTCACGGTGTGGGATTCAACGCTGCAAGCGTCGGACTTGCGCTCAACGACAAGGATAAGGAATATGCCCGCAGCATCATACAGAAATCACTGAGCAAACAGTTTTCACCCGAATTCCTCAACCGTTTGGACGAAATCATCACGTTCGACCAGCTTGACCTCGAAGCCATAAAGAAGATTATCAACATCGAACTGGACGGCCTGTTCAAGCGCGTAGAGAGCCTCGGCTATCAAATAGAAATCAGCGATGAAGCCAAAGAGTTTGTTGCTACGAAGGGCTACGACGTTCAGTTCGGCGCCCGTCCACTGAAACGCGCCATCCAAAGCTACATAGAAGATGGACTGAGTGAAATGATCGTCAACGGAGATTTGAAGCCGGGAGACACCATAAAAATAAGCAAGGAGGACGGCAAGGAAGAACTGACGTTCGTGTGAGATTCTTTTCACAAGGATATAAAATGGAGATAAAAGAAGATAGAGGAAGGCACAAATGGCGTATGTCTTCCTCTATCTTCTTTTATCTCCATTTTTTTATTCTTACTATTCCTTCATTACTGTCACTACCAGCCCTCTACGGCTCTCCTCCGTTATGCGGAATCTGTTGTCAGGACGCTCACCTACAAGCCACACGATGCGGCCGGAGGCATCGGTGAGAACGAGTTGGCGGCGCTTGCGGAAGAGTGAATATTTCCGGTCGGTGAGATAGTCGCTCACGAGCTTCGTCCCGTTCATGCCGAAAGGAACGAAACGGTCGCCTTCGGAGGCGGAGCGCAAAGTGAGTGGAAATATGATTTTGTCAGCATCAAGACACACCGTATCAGACGAACGGGACAGAACAAAGTTGTCGTCAATCGGCAGCGAACTGACTTTCAGGCGGCCGCCGGATTTCAAGACGTATGTGCCATCTTCGATTATCTTCTGCGACTGGATGACGGGGAGATTGCGCTCTATAAGCAGACGCCCGCGGTCGATGAGCAGTTCGTGACTCGAAGAAACGAAAAGACGGCCGGACTGGGCGTCAAGGCTGGCGTAGATCTGCTCGGTCTGGGCCGGACTGAAACCATATTGGCGCAGGATTTCATATAAAAGATAAGCCGGAGACAACTCGCCTCTGAGCCTATTTATATCCACCGCGACACCGCCGTCATAATCCGTTACCACCCGCTTCATTGCCTCAACAGTCGCCGCATCAATCATGGTGACGGCATCAATTATATGGGTGGTTGCCCGACTGACATTCTCGGAAAAGGCGGGATTGATTTCTTTCAAGAGCGGAATGATGTTGAGACGCAATTTGTTACGCACGACATCATCCACGAGATTGGTACTATCGGTTACGTACGACTGTCCGACCGAGGCCAGATAACGCTCTATGTCCTGACGGCTGAGACACAGGAGGGGGCGCTTGATATGGCCGTTAACGGGACGTATGCCCGTCAGTCCGCGCAATCCTGTTCCGCGAATGAGGTTCATCAGCACCGTCTCGACACTGTCGTCGCGATGATGGGCGACGCAGATGTCGGTCGCACCGATGTCACGGCGTAACTGTTCAAAGTAGTTGTAACGAAGTTGACGGGCAGCCATCTCTATACTGACTTTATGAAACGACGCGTAACTGAGTGTATCGAAATGGACAAGATGGAGCGGAACAGCCAGGGACAGACAGAGGGACTTGACGAAATCCTCATCCCGGTCTGACTCTTCACCGCGCAAATGGAAATTACAGTGGGCAGCCTCGACGTCATAACCGAGACCCGAAAGAATGAGCAGAAGAGCCACACTGTCGGCTCCTCCGCTCAATGCTATTATATGACGCCCGGCTCTGTCAAGCAGATTATGACGGGCGATAAATGACGCTACGGTTTCTTCAATTCTCACGTCTCTACTCTACATATAGAACAAGGCCCTTGAGGTATTCTCCTTCCGGATGGTAGATGTTGACGGGATGGTCGGCCGGCTGGTGCAGCTGATGAAGTATGCGGACCTTTCGGCCGGCAAGTGCGGCAGCCGTGAAAACGGCGTTGCGGAAGTTGTCCTTCGTGACCACCTGACTACAGGAGAACGTAAACAATATGCCACCGGGCTTGATTTTCTCAAATGCCTTGGCGTTGAGACGGCTGTACCCCTTCAGTGCGTTATGCAAGGCTGCACGGTGTTTGGCGAAAGCTGGCGGGTCGAGGATTATCAAATCATAATTTGAACCGGCGTCTTCAAGATATTTGAAGGCGTCTTCACAGTAGGCCTCATGACGGCCGTCCCCAGGAAAATTCAGTTCGACGTTCTGGCGCGTCAGTTCGATAGCCTTGGCACTGCTGTCCACGGAATGGACAAGCTCTGCCCCACCCCTCATGGCGTAGAAAGAGAAGCCTCCCGTATAACAGAACATGTTGAGAACCTTACGGCCATGGGAGTATTTTTCAAGCAATGAGCGGTTTTCCCGCTGATCGACGAAAAATCCGGTCTTCTGACCTTTCAGCCAATCAACACGGAATTTAAGACCGTTCTCTATCGCAATATTGTCATCGCTGCTACCATATAAGAATCCGTTCTCCTGACCGAGATCAGCCTTATAGGGGAGTGTCGTCTCGCTCTTATAGAACACATTGGCCACCCTGCCGTCCATAACGTCGACCAGTGCCTTGGCAATATCAAGGCGGCAGACATGTATTCCGACGCTATGAGCCTGCATCACGGCTGTCTGGCCGTAGACATCAACCACGAGTCCCGGGATATTGTCGCCCTCGCCATGTACCAACCGATAGGTATTGTTCTGCGGATTGTCCGCAATGCCGACGGCGATACGCATGGACAAGGCTGCTTGTAGACGAGAACGCCAGAACCCGGCATCAATAGCCACGTCGCGGAATGAGAGCACCCGCACGGCTATGGAGCCTATCTGATAATGTCCCACGGCAATAAACCGACCGTCACTGGTCAGCACCCTTACGGTCTCGCCTTCTTCTATTCCTTCGTCACTGTGGTGGATTGCACCGGAAAAAACCCACGGGTGGAAGCGCTTCAGACTTTCCTCTTTACCCCGCTTTAGATATATCTGTTTGTACATTGTCATTATTGTCTGTTTTGATCAGTTCATATTCTCCCGTTTGCTTTAACCTTTGCAGCTCTTCATACAATTTTATACATGTCCAGGCATCTGTTGCAGCATATAGTTTCTGCCTGTCGTTAAGTACATCGGCTTCCCAGTTTGTCAGCCTCTGTGTCTTGCTTATCTTCTGACCGAAGAAATTTGCATATAGTTTCTGCAAGCTGAGATCTTCAATTCCCAACTCGCGAACGCAATGCTGAAGTTCTATAAAGTTACCTGGAGTAAATCCTGCAATCTTATGGAGCATCATAAGATCATCATGAAGAGACAAACCGATCTTTGGAACCGTCGTATCTTCCAGCAGACGGATTATGTCGGCCGTCATGCCTGTATAGTTCAAACGGAACAGAAAACAGGTATCGTAAGAAGATACCTGAAGAAGTGCAACCTTATGGATTACACCTTTTTTAAATGACGGTCGGGTCTCCGTATCAACCCCGAGAATGGGCTGTGACAAAAGATAATCGACGGCTCGCTGTGCCTCATCCTGAGACACGACCACGATTATGCGCCCCTCGAACAATACACGGGGTAAATCTTTTATAAGCGATTTGTCGTACTTGCTATATAATAGTTTTTTCATTTACGAACTATTTTCAAGGTGCAAAATTACAAAAAAGCAGTGAGTTTATTGTAAAATATAAGTTTTTTCTGCTACTTTTGCAGAAGATTTGAGAAAGTTTTAATATGGCCAAAAGAAAGAAAGAGAACAAAGTGACGTCATTCGGTGACGCCATTGGTTTCAGCAATATATTCCAAAATGAAAAGGTAAACTTTACGATAGGCGTCATTTCGTTTGTCGTTGCAATATATCTTATATTATCCTTTATTTCCTTCTTTACAACCGGAGCTGCCGATCAGGGCCTTATTTCAGAGCCACGGCCCGGAGAGATTATGAATGTCAAAAGGGAATTCCAGAACAGTTGCGGCTCTTTGGGAGCATATGCGTCCTACTTCTTCGTCAAGCAATGCTTCGGACTCCCGTCTTTTCTGATACCTATATTCCTCATATTGGCATCAATGAAAATGATGCGCGTATATACCATAAATATCTCCAAATGGTTTGTATGCATCATAATCGTCATGGTATGGGGCTCCGTCACATTTTCAAAATTTTTCACCCCGCTGTTCATCGAAAGTTGGTTTAATCCTGGCGGAGACCATGGCATATACGTATGTCGGTGGATTGAGAATCTCGTCGGCTCACCGGGACTTATAGCCATTCTTTGTCTCACAGCCATAATTTTTCTCACTTACATAACAGCCGAGACCATATATGTAATAAGAAAGATGCTCAATCCGGTCAAATTCTTCAGTGACAGGGTTAAGTTTGAGGTGACAAACGAGGACAGCAAGAACAACGACGACGTAATCTCTTCCGGTGACGAAACAACAATTAAACCAGTAGAGGACCCTGATGTTTTCGACAATCCGGAAACGCAGATTGTTGAATTTGACACCACAGAGAAAGAAGAAGAAGACGGCAATGATGGTCCTGCAACGGGAAAGACAACAGAGCACAAATCGTCCGCCAAGGAAATTTCGGAACCGAAAGAACCGGGCATGGACATCAGTGTGGCACACAGCGAGGAGAAAGCCAGCGGAAAGTCGCTTGTCGGCAATCAAGGCGAGGTGACAGCCCCGTACGACCCGAAGCGCGACCTCGAAAACTATCATTATCCCACACTTGATCTCCTCAAGAAGTACGACAATGACGGCAAACCATATATAGATATGGTGGAACAGACGGCCAACAAGAACCGCATCGTTGAGGTTCTGCGCAACTTCGGAGTGGAAATCAGTAGCATCAAGGCCACCGTCGGACCGACAATCACGCTCTATGAGATCACGCCGGCCCAAGGAGTGCGCATCTCCAAGATACGTAATCTTGAAGACGACATCGCCCTCAGCCTCTCGGCCCTCGGAATCCGTATCATCGCGCCGATCCCCGGAAAAGGCACAATCGGTATTGAAGTGCCGAACGCGAAGCCGAACATCGTGTCAATGGAGAGCATCCTGAACTCAAAGAAGTTCCAGGAGAGCACGATGGAACTGCCTTGCGCCGTCGGAAAGACCATCACAAACGAGGTCTTCATGTTCGACCTCGCAAAGATTCCGCACCTTCTCGTAGCCGGAGCCACGGGTCAGGGAAAATCCGTGGGACTAAATACCATCATCACGTCACTGCTCTACAAGAAGCATCCGGCCGAACTGAAAATCGTCCTTATCGACCCGAAGAAGGTAGAGTTCAGCATCTACGGCCCGATTGCCAACCACTTCCTGGCCAAAGTTCCCGATGAAGAAGCCGAACCGATCATCACCGACGTCACCAAGGTTGTACGCACGCTGAACAGTCTCTGTAAGGAAATGGACACGCGCTACGACCTCCTGAAGATGGCCGGAGCGAGAAACATAAAAGAATATAACAAGAAATTCATATCACGGCAGCTCAATCCGCAGCGCGGACATAAGTTCATGCCGTATATCGTGGTCATCATCGACGAGTTCGGCGACCTTATCATGACCGCCGGAAAAGAAATCGAACTGCCTATCGCACGTATAGCCCAGCTGGCCCGTGCTGTAGGTATCCACATGGTGATAGCCACCCAGCGTCCAACGACAACAATCATCACCGGCAATATCAAGGCCAACTTCCCGGGCCGAATCGCCTTCAAGGTCAGCGCCATGATCGACTCGAAGACCATTCTTGACCGTCCAGGAGCAAACCAGCTGATAGGCCGAGGAGACCTTCTTTTCCTCAACGGCAACGAGCCGGTGCGCGTCCAGTGCGCCTTTGTTGACACTCCCGAGGTGGAACGCATCAACGAATTCATAGCAAAACAGCAGGGCTACATCACACCTTTCGAACTTCCCGAGCCGGACACAGACACGGGCAGCGGCATAGGAGGCTCTGCCGATGTAGATATGCAACATCTGGACCCGCTCTTTGAAGAGGCCGCCCGTCTGATTGTTCTCAACCAATCAGGTAGTACGAGCCTTATCCAGCGAAAGTTCTCCATCGGCTACAACAGAGCAGGACGCCTCATGGACCAGCTCGAAAAAGCCGGTTTGGTGGGCGCTGCCATCGGCAGCAAGCCACGCGAGGTCATGATACAGGACGAGGTCAGCCTCGAGAACTTGCTCAAAAGCATCGGAAGATAACCTTCCGGATGCCCAAAAGCAACAACATTCATTCAGGGATAACCACAAAAAAATATCAATATGAGAAAGACAGCCTTCATATTCATAATGACATTAATATGCAACGTCATTGCCGCACAGTCCGCAAAAACCGTCCTTGACAAGACGGCCGCCGTCGTCAGCAATAAAGACGGTGTGTCGGCCGGATTCAAAATAACGGACGGGCAATACGGAAATCTTAGCGGAACTATCGCCGTGAAAGGCCAAAAATTTCAAGCTTCAACGCCGCAGGTCAACGTATGGTTTGACGGCAAGACCCAATGGGCGCTGATGAAGAGCAGCAACGAGGTCAACGTAAGTAACCCTACCGCCAACGAACTCGCCGCAATCAATCCCTACAACTTCATCAATATCTACCGGAACGGCTACAAATATGACATGAAAACCGTCGGCAAGGAGTTTCAAATCCACCTCACGGCAACTGACAAGAGCCGCAAGATAAAGGAAATGTACATCAACGTGAACAAGTCTTCCTATGTCCCTTCTCAGGTGAAAATGCTGCGTGGCGGCAAGTGGAGCACCATAACGATAAGCAACTTCAAGAAGGCGTCACTCAGCGACAGTCAGTTCCGTTTCAATCCCAAATCATATCCGGATGCTGAAATCATAGATTTAAGATAAGACAAGAGGACCCACCGATGACCAAACTGCAGCTGTTCATACTGTTGCTCAACAATATCAGAAAGAGAAACAGCCGAAGCATACTCTCAGAGACCAACACGGCGGCGAGAGTCTTCACGCTCATCGGCATGGGCATTGGCTGCATCTATCTCATCGCAATGGGCGTCATGACAGGCCTCGCCGCAGCCGAAGACAACACGTTCACCATCGTCAGCTTCATGCCGTTCGTGCTTCTTCTCGATTTCGCCATGCGGATCAGCATGCAACAGACGCCGACCATATTCCTACAGCCATATCTCCTTCTTCCCGTCAGACGCTCCGACGCCATCAGCAGCTATCTGTGGTCGTCACTTCTGAGCCCCTCAAATTTCATCTGGCTCTGCCTGTTTATCCCCTATACGGTCATTACCGTCTGTGGAGGAACGCCAGCCACGACAGCCGTCGCCATTCTCTTCGTCTGCCAGGCGCTGATGCTCGCCAACTGCCTTTGCTATCTCGGCGTGCGCACTCTGGCTGCAATCAACGTCCTCTGGTGGCTTCTTCCCGTTGGAGCCATCGCCATTGGCGCCGCGGCCGGCTATGCCGTAGGTTACGAGAACGCGTTTCTGACGCTCAGCGAGTACGGCTCCTCACCTGCGGCAGCTATCTTCTGCATTGCCGCCGGCGCACTGCTGTTCTCCGCCGACATTCGAATCATATCCCATACTTCATACATGACGGCGTCCTGCAAATCCGACACCCGTATCAAATCTTTCCCCAAAGAGACATTCTTCAACCGCTACGGTCTCGTCGGCGAATACATAAAACTGGAAATCAAGAGCATCATGCGCAATAAATCCATGCGCAACCGTTTTCTGCAAAGCCTCCTGCTCATCGTCATTTTCTGTGCCATGATAACCGTCACGGCCACGGAAGAGATTGGATATGACGACAATATGATCTGCCTCTACTGCTTCGCCATCATCGGTATAAGCAACCTCAGCAACATGATGGGGCCGGAAGGGAACTACATTGACCTTCTCATGGTACACAAGGAGAACATCCTGACCATGCTCCGGGCCAAATATTATCTTTTCTGCGCCGTCCTGCTGCTACCTGCCATCATTCTCATTCCAACGGTCGTAAGCGGCAAATTTCCAGCTATGATGATGCCGGCATACGTCTTTACCGTCACCGGAATACAGTATCCGGCACTTTTCTGTCTGGCAGCATACAATCGCCAGACACTCCCCCTAAACTCAAACATCTTCAGCAAGACGACAAGCGACGCCCTTCGCCCGCTGCTGATATTGCTGTTCGTCATCGTGCTCCCCATGACGGCCGTCACCCTTCTGACATTCATCTTCAGCGACACGACCGCTTTTGTCATCCTTACCGTCATTGGTCTTGGCTCTATGCTACTTAGCCCGTTATGGATGCGCGGAGTTTACAGGCTCATGATGACGCGCCGCTACATAAACATCGAAGGATTCAGGGCGACGAGAGAACGCATATAATCCCACATACTGAAATATCAAGACAAGCATATCAATATGTATTTCACAGGAATAATCATTGCTATCAGCACATTTCTCATCATCGGGATATTCCATCCCGTGGTCATCAAGACAGAATATCACACCGGCACCCGCCTGTGGTGGGTGTTTCTCCTTGCCGGCATAGCAACCGTGACGACCGCCCTTTTTGTCGAGAACATCATGGCATCGGCGATTCTCGGCGTTTTCGGGGCGTCATGCCTATGGTCCATCGGCGAGCTATTCGATCAGAAGAAACGGGTCATGAAAGGCTGGTTCCCCATGAACCCGAAACGCAAGCATGAATATACGGACAGAAAGAACGAAGACAGACAGGAGAAATGAAGACCATACTGATACTCGTAGGAAAGACTGCCAACAAGCATTTTGCCGCCGGCATCAACGACTATACCGAGCGCATAGGCCACTACATGCCGTTCGAGATCATCACCATACCGGAGCTGAAGAACACTAAAAACCTCATCGAGGAACAGCAGAAGCAGATGGAGGGCGACCTCATAGCCAGACAGCTCCAGCCCTCCGATACCGTCGTGCTCATGGACGAGCACGGCCGCGAGTTCCGGAGCGTGGAGTTTGCCGGATGGCTCGAACAGAAGCGCAACACAGCCAGACGCCTCGTCTTCATCATCGGAGGCCCTTACGGCTTTTCCGAACGCATCTACGACAGGGCCAACGAGAAGATTTCGCTGTCCCGGATGACCTTCTCCCACCAGATGGTGCGCCTCATCTTCACAGAACAGATATATCGGGCGTGCACCATCATCCGCGGAGAACCGTATCACCACGAATAGCATAACGATACATCAGAACAGAATCATGAACACAGACAAGCATATCAGACGAGGACTTGTTCTCGAAGGCGGAGCCATGCGCGGCATGTTCACAGCCGGCATACTTGACGTAATGATGGAACAAGGCATCACGCCCGACGGCATAATAGGCGTATCCGCAGGTGCCGCCTTCGGTTGCAACTACAAATCACGCCAACCAGGACGTGCCTTGCGCTACAACATGCGCTTTGCCCGCGACAAGCGCTACAGCGGTATTCACTCGCTACTCACCACGGGCAACATATTCAATGCCGAGTTCGCCTACCATACCGTACCGACGGAACATGACATATTTGACGGCGAGACCTTCGAGAGCAATCCTATGGAATATCATCTCGTATGCACGGACGTCGACACTGGACGCGCCGTATATAAGAAATGTGACCGAAGTGGACATGAGTTTTTCGATTGGGTGCGCGCCTCTGCGTCCATGCCCGTCGTCTCGCGCATCGTCGAGCTTGACGGTCTCCGGCTGCTTGACGGCGGTGTGGCCGACTCCATCCCTCTCCGGTATTTCGAGTCCATAGGCTACAGCCGCAACCTCGTAATACTGACCCAACCGGACGGATACGTCAAACGCCCCGTCCGCCTCATGCCCCTGATACGCCTTGCCCTCAGAAAACATCCGAAGATGGCGCGCGCCATGGCCCGACGCCACGAGATGTACAACGCCCAGACGGAGTTTGTCCGGCAGGCCGAGCGCGAGGGACGCTGCATGGTCATACGGCCCGATGCCCCGCTGCCCATCGGCCATATATCCCACGACGCGGAAGAGATGAAGCGCGTGCATGCCATCGGACGCGAAATGGCCATGAGGCGGATTGAGGAAATCAGAGAATTCTTCGCATAAAGGGAATGACACCCCACCCCGCGGAGCTACCGGAAGACGGCGGGAAACCGCATGGAGCGACATCCCGCAATGAATCTCCACCGGAAGACGGCGGAAAACCGCATGGAGCGACATCCCGCAACGAACCAATAGACAGAAGACATAAAAAAGAAAGATATACTTATGAGAATAGACATCATCACAGTTTTACCGGAAATGCTGGAAGGTTTCGTCAACGAGTCCATTCTGGCACGCGCCCAGAAAAAAGGGCTGGCCGAAATACATCTTCACAATCTTCGCGACTACACGACGGACAAGTGGCGCCGCGTCGACGACTATCCTTACGGCGGCTTCGCCGGTATGGTCATGCAGTGTGAACCCATCGACCGCGCCATTTCGGCACTGAAAGCGGAACGCGACTACGACGAAGTCATCTTCACATCTCCCGACGGAGAACATTTTGACCAACACGTGGCCAACGAGCTGTCCATGAAGGGCAACATTATCATTCTCTGCGGCCACTATAAAGGCATCGATCAGCGAGTCCGCGACCATCTCATCACCCGCGAGATAAGCATCGGCGACTATGTCCTGACGGGCGGTGAGCTTGCTGCCGCTGTAATGGCCGACGCCATCGTGCGCATCGTCCCGGGTGTCATCGGCGACGAGCAGAGCGCTCTCTCCGACTGCTTTCAGGACGACATGCTTTCCGCTCCCATCTACACCCGCCCCGCCGACTATAAGGGATGGAAAGTTCCGGATATCCTCCTCAGCGGCAACGAGGCTAAAATCAAGGCGTGGGAGATGGAGCAGGCCATGGAGCGCACGCAAAGACTAAGACCGGATTTGCTGAAATAAGCGCAGACGGCATAACGTAAAGTGACTATGTGAATGGCTTAAAGATTCATCTAAAATCTTTAAGCCATTCACATGTTGGTCCATACCGCTGTGCCCAAACAAAATGAAAAGCCCCAAGGATCGTTCCCGATACCTTGGGGCTTTTGCGCCTGTCGCGCAATTCTTATTTCGATTCTTTCTCCTTTTCTGTCTTCATCGACTTATAACGCTTGTTCAGACCGTTGATGACATCCTTGGTGATGTCATGCTTCTTGTCTGCAAACAGGATATTGTCACCAGCCTTCGACATGATGAGATCATATTTCTTTGTCTTATTGTAGACCTTCAGGAAACTCTGGAGCGAATCGCGCAGCGCCTCGTTATACTTGGCTGTCTCAGCGTCAAGCTCAGAAGCCAAACGGTTCTGAAGCTCCTGCAGATCCTCCTGCTGGCGCTGGATAGCGGCCTGAACGGTTGCGGCCTGCTCACGGCTCGTAAATCCGTTGTTGTTCATCTTGTGCTGGAAATTGTTCACAGCCGCCTGCAACTGCTGTCCTTTTGAGTTCAATGTATTGCGGGCGTTGTTGCTCTTCTTCTGCAGTACCAGCGAGAAGTCTTTGCAAAAATTATACTGTGACATCAGCGAATCAACCTCTACGTATGCAATCTTCATTCCAACATTCTCCGTAGAGTTTTTGGCCGGCTGTTCGTCCATCTGAGGAGTTGAATTGTTGCAGGCTGTCATCAACAGCGCTGAAACCGCGCCCACCGACATGGCGCGAAAAAACTTGTTCTTATTCATTATCTTAATTATATTAGAATTCTACTTTTCTCTCTCTTTCACACCACATGTGCTCTGCCGCCGCATCTCCCTGTCCTGGTCCATCACGCAGTGGATGCCGCGGTCCTTCATCGCCTGACTGTCATGTATATGCTGCGAAGAGAAACGGCCGTTCTTCCGGAATAGCACTTTCACGCAGAAAAATGACATACCGATAGCAATAATTAACGTGCTCAGTAGCAATATCTCAATCATATTCTGTAACTTTGCGGGTACAAAGATAATGTAAATAAATCAATTACAACCCAACTACCATATAAAAAAGAAGAATAATGAGTAAAACTAATTTAAATCCGCAATGCGTTTTTGACCAATTCGCCAAAATAAATGAAATTCCACGTCCGTCGAAGCGTGAGGAAAAGATGATTGAATATCTCAAGACATGGGGCGAAAGCCGCAATCTCGACACAAAGGTTGACGCAACCGGCAATGTAATAATCAGAAAGCCGGCAACTCCCGGATTTGAAAACCGCCAGACAATAATCCTACAGAGCCACATGGATATGGTATGCGACAAGCTCGTCGACATCGAGTTTGATTTCGACAAGGATGCCATCCAGACATACGTGGATGGCGAATGGCTTTGTGCAAAGGGAACGACGCTCGGCGCCGACGACGGCATCGGCGTGGCCATAGAGCTGGCCCTGCTCGACTCCAGCGACATTGAACACGGTCCCATCGAATGTGTGTTCACACGCGACGAAGAGACACAGCTGACAGGCGCGAGCGGCATGGAAGCCGGATTCATGACTGGTGACATGCTCATCAATCTTGATAGCGAGGACGAAGGCCAGTTCTTTGTCTCCTGTGCCGGCGGACGCAGCACGACAGCCGAATTTTCATTTGAGCGCGAAGAAGCCCCGGAGGGATATTTCTTCTTGCAGTGCTCCATCAAAGGCCTCAAAGGCGGCCACTCCGGCGATGACATTGACAAGAAGCGCGCCAACGCCATCAAGATTCTCGCCCGGTTCCTCTATATGGGAATGGAGAAGTATGACATCCGCCTGAGCCGCTTCGATTCGGGAAAGATGCACAACGCCATACCACGCGACGGAAGATTCACAATCGCCGTACCCAACGACAAAAAGGAGAACGTGCGTGTCGATTGGAACATATTTGCAAGTCAGGTTGAGGATGAATACCACGTGTCTGACAAGGAGATGGTGTTCAATATGGAGAGCGCCGAGGCCGAACCTGTCATCCAACAGAATATAGCAGCCCGCTTCGTGCGCGCCCTCCAGGCCGTTGACAACGGCGTTTTCGCAATATGTCAGGACGAGGCGCTGGCCGGAATGGTGGAAACATCGAGCAATATCGCCAGCATCGTCACGGAAGACAACAAGATCACCATCGTCTCCTCACAGCGCAGCAATGTCATGAGCAATCTCGACAACCAGTGCAACACCATCAAGGCGCTTTTCGAGCTGGCCGGAGCAAGCGTGTGCCAGAACGACGGCTATCCCGCATGGAAGATGAACGCCGACAGCCTCCTCACACGAATTGTCGTCGACACCTATAAGTCTCTTTTCGGCAAAGAGCCCATCGTCAAGGGCATACACGCCGGTCTGGAGTGCGGTCTGTTCTCTGAGCGCTACCCAAATCTCGACATGGTTTCCTTCGGTCCGACGCTCCGCGGTGTCCACACTCCGGAAGAGCGTCTGCACATACCTACCGTAAAGATGGTATGGGACCACATCATTGAGATACTCAAGAACATTCCCGTGAAGCAATGAGACGGATTTTCTATCCACTATTCTGCGCCGTGGTGATGTTCTCCGCCTGCGGACAGCAGCATGACGCCGAAGTTCTTGTAGAGGATTTCATGAACGAAAACCTAAAGAGCCCGACCGCGCTGACAAACGTAGATTTCGCGAAATTGGACTCTACGGCACGTCTCAACGACTCTATCATAAACGTCATAAGGTCATTGGCCGGACAATCCGGCCGCTATCGCGACGGTATCCGCTATTCGAACAAGAAGCAGGAAAAACCGCTGAAAATACTGCGCGTACAGTATAAGATAGATACGACCGAATGTTCTGACACGTACTACCTGAACCGGGACATAACGGAAGTAATTGCCGTAAAGGTCAATTAAACCTCCGCCCGACATCAAACGCCAACCAATCCCTTCCGCTCTCACTCCGCGACAATGTCCGGACAAAAGCAGAAGGGATTTTGTTTTGCTCCAACATATTTATCCTGTCGCACCACACACATTATTATATATGGGAGATTCCATTTCCGGACATACAAAAGAACGAACCACATAATACCTCCTCCACAGTTATTCATACTACAAGTTACATGATTCTCTGCTACACGCCGAAGATGTTCCTATATGCCAAAATCTTTTTGACGCACGGAAATATTATTTCGACGGACGAAAAAGTTTTTTTCTATATAGGAGAAAAGCATTCCATATCTACGTTTTTCAATTTCGCCTCAATACAATTTTCACACCATTATTAGTAAGGTTTCCATTACGTTTTTTATTTCATACACCTCAAAATCCGGGGTATTAAACACTTTTTCTAAAAAAATGCGCGTAAAATTTGCAGGAATCAAATAAAAGCATTACCTTTGCATCGCATTTGAGAGAAAGTGCTTACGGTTCTTAAAAAGAGCGTAAAAGGAAGTTTGGGTGAGTGGCTGAAACCAGCAGTTTGCTAAACTGCCGTACGGGTTACCGTACCGGGGGTTCGAATCCCCCAGCTTCCGCACTTTCAAGCAATGGTCGATTCATCTAATGGTTAGGATACAAGATTCTCAATCTTGGCATAGGGGTTCGATTCCCCTATCGACTACAAACCACGAAAAAAGGCTTCAGAGTTTTCTGAAGCCTTTTTTCATGCATCATCTCATGACAACCGTCCTGAACCAATCGCGCAGAATACCTTTATAACGGTTCTGCGAATCACAGACCATAATCAGCACGCGGCTCCCGTCGGCGAGTTTCGGACCGAGACACATACCTTCGTAGTTTGCAAGGTTCTGGCGGAAAAGGTTCAACTTTGTGCGGAACTCGGCCACAAGCTCCTTTTCGAGCACTTGAACCGACTGCTGCGCGGACATATGTCCCGAGAGAGGCTGCTGCACGTATAGCTGCCCCGGCTGCTGCACTGCCGACGGATTGACCATATACAGCTTGCAGGAAACATTGGCGTATGGAATGACGGCTGATGAGGAAGAAAAGAACTCGCGTTCAAGCACGAGCAGACGGCCATCGTCGAGAGCACACAATTCACTTACTCCAATTGCATAATGGCGCGCCAGCTTGCGTAAGGCAGGCTCATCCATTTCGTAGATATACTGTTCCGTTGGATGCAGACGGTCGTCAAAACTTTGAAGACGCAGGCGGTTGCGCACCGGCTTGAAGGGGCCAGCCTGCGGCCCGTCAGCGGGCAAGGTGCTCTCGGTTGTTGTCCAAAAGCGGTGGGTCACGGCATTATACGTGAGCGACTCCAAGCCATAATTACTTGTAGCGGAAGTAAAAACGGACGGCATTTCCAGCCGCCGACCAGTGCGCCGGCCGTCAAGGGAATATTCATATACGGCATTGTCTTTCTCTCCACTCACGAAAACCGTGCCCGTTAATGGGAACCACACTATTCCCTCCATGTCGCGGTTGGGCATACCGGCCGACCGGTAACCCTCGTTAACTATATTCGTTATCTTTCCTGAAACGGAATCAAGGTCGATGCGAAAGACATAGAAGCCATCTTCAGCCGCCTTGTCGCTCACAAGCGCATAGCGGTTGCCGCCGAGATAGGTAATGCCGCTGTAGTTTCCCGAGGGAATCGACTTATGAAAACGTTGCTGCGGATTGACCGTGAAGGAAAGACGCCTGGGAGAATCTGACCGAGAGGTAGCATCAGAAGAAGAAAGCGCGGTTGTTTCTGACTGCGGAAAAGACACAGACACCGCCGATGCACCGCCGGCGATGTCTGTCTGTGAGAAAGAAACTGATGTCCAGGCGGACAAGAGCAACACACAAAATATTTTTCTATTCATTGCTTCATCAACGGATTTCTGTTCATTATTCCATCAACATTCATTGGTTCCACCAACAGTATTTACTTACGGAACGGCTTTATCACGAACGTGAAGTCGCGGTCGACGTACAGCAGACGGTAGTTTCTAAGCGCCACAGCGCCCCAGCTGTTCACGCAGGCGAGGCCTGTCTGGCGTTGCTGTATGTGAACCTGAGTGAGATCACGTTCCACGAGGTCGCCACTGTGTCGGCCATGCTTCTTCTCCTTCTTCATGCCGTCGTCAAGGTCGTCAACGAGATAGTGAAGCGCGCTGCACTCCATCGGCGCCGTGGAATAGAACGTAAGCCCCCTGCCCGACTTCCGGTCGAACACCGTGAAACGGCGCACGTCAGTGTGATTTCCGCTTTCCTGCGGACGGATGTACGGGAAATATTCATCTTTCACATCGTTTTCATACTCTCCGATGAACTCACTGCTATTGCGATCCGCATAGTTTTCTATCGGTCCGCGACCGTAATACTCAATGCTCGAATAGTTCTTCGGCATCTGCAACTGCATTCCGTAGCGGAACATATCGGGCACCTTGGCCTCCTTATCTGCCGTGAACCGCTGGCGCACAACTATCTCGCCGGCAGGCAGAAGCGCGTATGTCATGGCGAGCCGAGCGTTGACGTCAGGCATGTCAAACAACGCCGTCACTATGGCGCAGCTGTCCGTCACACCATATTCCACGTCCTTCAGCTTCATCTGCGGATTCTTCCACACAGCCTGCTTCCGCTGTAACTGCGCGCCATAGTCATTGTCAGTTGGCGCGCGCCAGAACTCGGGCGTAAGCGATTCGCGGTCGAGAAGCATCGGCTCACCGTCAACATCAATATAGTCAATCCATCCCGACTGACGGCCGACGGTCATTGTCGTGCCTGCAGCGGTAATGGCGATATATGAAGTCGTCTCGCGGACGTCGAACACAGACTTTGCGCTTTTGGTCTTCCGCCCCAACTTCTTCACGCCATTAGTCTTCACGGCGTCGCTCTCGGCAATAGAACCGTCGCCCTCGGCATTACTCATATCCGCGGCAATGTTTATGACAGGATAGCTGTATGGCTGAACGACAAGCTGGCGGCGGGCTACAACCTGTCCCTTGTCCATCAGCGGGGCGGCCTCACGGAGAGCAAAACTGAAGCTAACGGCAATCTCCTTGTCAGGATATTGCTTCACAAGAGCGGCTATACAGTCACGCAAACCGGCGTCCTCCACGGTCTTCCGACTCTGAGGCTGCATGCCACTGACGTCGATTGATACGGAGCTGGACGGGGCGCCAGTGTCAAACGCCGTGACCGTGGCGGTCAGAGTAAGGTCGTCAAGCGACTTGAAGAAATTCTCGTTGAAAACCTCAAAACGCCCTTCACGAATTCCCTTGTCCTCCACCCATGCGTTCTGATAATAATATCCCACCTCGTAGGCATGCGGATTCAACCGTCGGTCGGGTGCGATAATGCCGTTGCAGTTGAAGTTGTAGTCGCTGGCGGGATATCGGCCGTAGTCGCCTCCATAGGTAAATATCTCCCTGCCGGTAACGCGGCTCTTGTCACGAAGCCCCTGATCGGCAAAATCCCAAATGTATCCGCCCTGATATTTTGGATACTTACGGACAAGATCCCAATATTCCTTGAAACCTCCCATCGAGTTTCCCATTGCGTGGGCATATTCACACTGTATCAGCGGACGCGGATTGTTCCCGCGGACATACTCCTCACAACGCTTATAGTCACGGTACATAGGACAGAATATATCCGTCTTTCCGTTATGTCCGGCCTGTTCATACTGCACGGGGCGACTGCCGTCCAACGACTTCACACGGTCATAAGCTCGCTCAAAGTTCTCACCGTATCCGGCCTCGTTGCCAAGACTCCATACGATAATAGAAGGGTGGTTGCGCAGCGTGATAACGTTGGCCTCGTTGCGCTCGATGTGAGCAAGAGCATAGTCAGGACGCTTAGCCAGCGTCTCCTTGCCGTAACCCATGCCGTGGCTTTCGATATTCGCCTCTGCCGTTACATAAATTCCGTAACGGTCACACAGTTCATACCATCGCGGGTCGGCAGGATAGTGGCACGTGCGGACGGCGTTGATATTGAGCCGTTTCATGATGCGTATGTCCTCCTCCATGCGCTCCATGCTCACGATATAGCCTCCGTCGGGATCAAGTTCGTGGCGGTTGACACCCTTGATGAGCACGGGACGGCCGTTGACAAGCAGCTGGCCGCCGGCTATCTCGACATGGCGGAAGCCTATCTGCTGCTTCACGACCTCAACGGTCTCGCCATCCCGGCGCAACGTGACATACAATGTATATAAATAAGGTGTCTCCGCCGTCCACGGTTTTACATTCTCCAGCGTCACCCCGCCATGCCACGACTGTCGGTCGGCTGAACGTTGCACCGTTACCGGAATACTCTTCGAAGCACCCTCAACGGCCATTTCAATGCTGACGTCCTTTCCTTCTAAGTCGACGTCGACACTTAGCGCGCCTGCCTGGAAACCGCTTTCACGTGTCAAGTCGGCCGCGATGCGTATATCCCGGATGTGTGTCTTAGGCCGCGAATATAGATATACCTCGCGAGCAATGCCCGTGAAACGCCAGAAGTCCTGGTCTTCGAGATAGGAGCCGTCACACCAGCGCATAACCTGCATTGCGATGAGATTACGGCCGGGACGCAGATACTTCGTTATGTTGAATTCTGCCGCGACCTTTGAATCCTCACTGTAGCCGACATATTTCCCGTTGACCCACAGCATGAGGTTGCTCGTGGCCGAGCCGACATGAAAAAAGACCTCACTGCCCTTCCATCCCTCAGGCAGAACGAATGTGCGGCGGTAGGAGCCTGTGTAGTTGTCTGTCTCGCTGACATAAGGCGGATTGTTCTTGAAAGTCGTCGCCCAGGCGTAGCCGATGTTCTTATAGATGCGGTCGCCGTAGCCATTGAGTTCAAACAGTCCCGGCACGGGGAACTCCGTCCACGACGAATCGTCATAACCGGGCTTGAAAAAATCGTGCGGCCGGTCGGCATGGTCCTTCACAAAACAGAATTTCCACATTCCTTCCATCGAAAGATAACGCGATGAGGCCTTCTTGTCGGCCTTATCGGCCAACGAACGGCTCTCGAATGCAAAATAGTCGGCACGGCGCGGCTCACGGTTCTGATGGTTAATCACCGGATTCTTCCACACCGGTTCCGCTGAATTTACGCAGCCAGCCGCTGCTACGGCCAGAAATAAGATAAGTTGTCTAAGCATGTCTGTCTAAGGTTTTTATAGAGTAATAATCGGTTGCCGGATGACGGCTTTGAATGGTTGAGACATTTTTCCACGACCAATTCCAATGCCCGCTCACTTATTCATAATCATCAATCACGGAGTTCGTGAAATCAAGCATCGGCTTTCCGGCCCTGAACATATGCTCCATCTGCTCAAGCCATCCATCGCCATTGAAGAAACCGTCATCCACCTGATGCCAGCAGCAATAGTCTTTCATGCGAAGATAGCGAATGTACTCATAGTCACGCGGGAAACCGGACGGACATGTCTTCAGCTTCTCCAGTCCGAAACCCTGCCGGTCATTCCATCCGGCACACTCGTCAGCACCGTAATAGCGAAGGAAGTCCTCGTTCTCAACACACCTCAGCCATTCGTCAATGTTGCCCATTATCTCGTTGCGGCACGCCGTGAGAATATTCGTCGGCAACCAATAGTCACCGCAGGCCACAAGACAGTGGCCCGGTTCGAGATGGATATAGTAGCCTCCGTGCAACGACTTCTTTCCATGTGCGGCGATATATGCCCCGAAATGATTCTTATATGGTGACTTGTCGTTGGAGAAACGTGTGTCACGGTTAAAGCGATACGTACAGTCTTTCACCGTCAGATGGGCCACGGAGGCGTCAAACGTAGCGATGCGTGCGATGGCCTCGGCTACGCCCTGCTCAAAAATTTCCCTCACGGCCTGATACTCCGCCTTATGTTCAAGAAACCACTGACGGTTGTTGTTCGCCATCAGTTCTCGCAAAAACTTCAATATTCTGTCTGAATCCATACGTTATATAATTTTATTATTGTGCAAATATACGGAAAAGTTCTGAAATTGTTTCCTACATACGCATAATAAAGAAAATCAGATTATGTCATAGCAATGTAAAATCTCCACTGATTATATGGAATACAGCTATAGAAAATCATTTGTCCATCTTTATTCGTTTTTTCAATCGTTTTTCCTTAATTTTGCCACTTCAAGAAAAATCATGCTGAAAGATGAAAAAGGAAGAGAGATACAACCATATATTGGAATACTTCAGACGTGAAATGCCGGAAGTAAACACAGAACTGGAATTCGGAAGCATTTTCCAGTTGCTTGTCGCCGTCGTGCTCAGCGCACAATGTACGGACAAGCGCATCAATCAGGTAACTCCAGAACTGTTCCGCCGCTATCCTACACCAAAGGATATGGCCGATGCCGACGTCGACGATGTGCTGGAATATATCAAAAGCGTTTCTTATCCCAACGCCAAGGCAAAACATCTGGTTGCCATGGCACAGGTGCTGACGATAAGACACGGCGGTGAAGTTCCGTCGGACATGAACGATCTTCTGGATCTGCCCGGCGTTGGACGAAAAACAGCCAACGTCATACAGTCGGTCGCTTTCGGAAAGTCAACGATGGCCGTTGACACGCATGTGTTCCGCGTCAGCCGTCGCCTTGGACTGGTCCCGGCAAAAGCCGACACCCCCCTGAAAGTAGAACAGGAACTCCTGAAACACATTCCGGAAGCCGACATTCCGAGAGCCCACCACTGGCTACTGCTCCACGGAAGATACGTATGCACATCGCGGAAACCACATTGCGAAAGATGCGGCCTGGAACAAATTTGTCCTAAGAAACTGGAGAATTCTAAATTATAATTCTAATGAACGAGATTTACAAATAAAAAACACTCAAGCAGAATCCGCACAGGTTTTCCGACTTGAGTGTTTTTGTTTATTTCATTATTCCAAAGCGTTGCGACCGGTGGTTCCTACAATAGCAAGAAACGCTCCTGCACACCATGCCATAGAATCATTTTTTCTTTTTCTGATTCGTGTTGTTACCGTTTGCCTTCTTCAGCATGCGGCGGTGAAACTTCTCCTCTGCCTTTATAACGTCAAATAGTTTGCTTGCCGGAATCACCGTGAGAAATTTCTCATGATAAGTCTGCTGTATCTTCTTCAGTTCGAGATCCAGTTTGTCACGTTTCCTTATCACGTCGCGGCATCCGGATTCGTCAGCCGGTTTGTTCTTGCCCAACTTCCGCATACGGTCAAATATCACGCGCGACTTCTGTTTCATTTCATTGTAAAGCGGAAAGAATTTTGCCGCTTCCTTTTGTGTCAGACAGGCGTCTTTTGTGATAAAACACTCCATATCCTCCTTAAACTTCTCCGGCGAGAACTTTTTGCCGGAATCCTGTGCCTTCAGCGTAACAATCGCGAACAGACACAAGAGAACCATTGAAAATTTCCTCATATTTTCCCTCCCATTATCTCTTTATTCACTTGCAAGATAGGCGTAGATGTCCATATTGTCCATCATAGCATAGTCAACAACCTCATCTTCGTATGTTTCTGCAGTCGTATTGTGGTAGTTTGACACTATCGTCTCACTGGCTTGAGGTTGTTTTTCGAATAATGACTTACCATAATATAACGTCAATCCGAACACAGCGACACAGAAACAAGCGGCCGCAGAGACGATTGTCCTTGATATCGTCATACGCCGACGACGCATAGGAACGACTTTTGCTTCTTCCTGAGACGGCAGTTTGTCCATCATCATAGATGTGAAGCTGTCGAAATATCCATCCGGCACACGGAACGGCGTCCGCCCACCGGCCTTACTCCTGATATATCCTTCTTCGTTCTTCATATTTGTTCTTTTGCTTATCTGACGCCTGAAATTAAAGAAAGTTTAATCGTGTGACTTAAAATATTCTGATATTTTTTTCACTGCGATATGGTATGAAGCCTTCAGCGCGCCTTCCGATGTCTTCAGTATCTTGCTCATCTCACTGTATTTCATATCGTCAAAATACCGCAGATTGAACACCGTGCGCTGAACATCTGGCAGTCTGGAAATGGCTTCTTGCAGCATTGCCTCGGTCTCATTGCCGTCGAAATACTCATCAGCCAACAGCATCTGGGCCACGCCGGAATCCTCGGCATCGGCGCTTACGGAAGACAGGTTCTTACTGCGGCGCATGAAATCGAGGCTCTCATTGATTGCAATGCGGTATAACCACGTGGAAAGTTTGGAATCATTGCGGAACGAGTCGAGATGGCTCCACGCCTTTATGAAAACATTCTGAAGGACATCATTGGAGTCTTCATGAGTCAGAACGATACGGCGGATCTGCCAATACAACTGTTCGCTATATTGACGTACAACCGCCTCGAAGGCCTTGTGTCTGGTCTCCGTGCAAAGCAGTTGGGCTGCTATCTTCTTTTCGTCATACTGTTCCACTCTTATTGTGACTGTTTATTCCAAGAAAGGTTTAACATCATCATATATGACATCATCATAACCATACACGTCGGGATAGCCGGCAAGTCGCCCTGTCAGCGGGTCCGGATATATCGTATAGTAAGTTATTGACAAAGGGACATGTGGCTTGACCTGCAACGAGTTGACCAGCTTGCGGTTGTTGTCCTCATTGGCAACATATTTCCGCCCCCGCAAGGTCTGCGGAGGTATATCCATGGATATGCGCAGACGGTCAAGAAGCCACTCGTCAGGGTCGCCAAGAAGGAATTGCGCCAAATCAAACGGACGCTCCACACGGACACAACCATGGGAGACACCACGATTGTTGCGGCCAAAGAAAGCTCTCGACGAAGTGTCATGAAGGAATACGGAAAAGTTGTTGGCAAACCGGAAGACTATGCGACCAAGCGAATTGCCTGCCCCACCCTCCTGAGCCACACGGTATTTGCCGCTCTTGAGCATTTCAGGCGTTACGTCCTCAGGAGATATATGCTCGCCGGACTCACGATGTACGATATAATAGCGGTTGCGCTCGAAATAGTCTGGGTCACCGGCATGCAGCGACACTTCATTACGGATGATGCTCACCGGAATATTCCACACCGGATTGACTTCCATCCGTTCTATCTCACTCGTCAGCAATGGCGTCTTCGTCTTACGCGTTCCGCAGCCAACTTTCATGTCAAGAACACTGTCACCGTCAAATGAGTACAGATGATACGCGGGTATGTTCACGACAACACGCTTGCCATTACCGTCCTGTCGGTCTTTCTCCCGCCAGCGGCAACGCTCCATGTTGCATATTATCTTCTTACGGTAAGCCTTATCTCCAGACGCCTTCAGTTCACGCTGAAACTTGTAATAGAGCGTGTCACGAGGCTGAACTTCGGCAAGGAAAGAACCGACAGAGTCTGCGGAAACCCTACGCAAGGCGTCAGAAAAGAAAGAATTGTCGGGGCGTTCAATTGGTACATCGAAAAGACGGCGGTAAGCCGGAGTCGTCGACGGAGAGTCTTCGAGAACGTCGAGACGGTTCAGCAGATACTGGGGATTGACAAATCCGAACCGCTGGCCGGATGAGTATTTCAGGAAAGCCTTGGTCAAACGGTATTCAAGACGTGACGCAACCTTATTGATACAATTCTCCGCGTTGTCAAAATCAAGACTACGGATACGCCTGAGGTCGGCCGCAATAGCGCTGTCACCGAACACCGACGACGCAAATCCCATCTCACCGACCCGTGAGACATACGCCAACAGCGTGTCGGAACGGCCGTCCGTCCCCAACCTGTCAATCCAAATAAAACGTCCTTTGTCCGTGAGATAATATTTGCGGAGATACCGTCCGGACAGCGTTCTGTCACCATCAGCCCTACAAAGCGCCTCTATATTATCTCTTATCTTACCGGCATCCAAAACGTATGCAGCCGTTCTCAAATCAGAGAACGCCTCCACCGTCATACTGCTTATACGTGAATCCGAAGAATTGTCATCGCATCCGGCAAACAGCGTCAGCGACAACAATCCAGCAAATATCAGCGGATAGAAACCTTTCTTACGACCTTGCCGATCTTCAGAATATAACAACCTCGTGGTATATTAAGTTCAACACGTTGAGCCGGACTCTCTATCTTGACAGAAGCAACGGGCTTTCCTGTCAGTGAAACAACTTCAAGGACCATACCTGCGGCTCCTGTGACATGCAGGGTAGACTGATTCACCGTTATGTTTATGTTGGGCTCATCAATCTGTTCCATTGCCGTCATCTCCATCCCAGCCGCTGTTGCGGATGAAACGGGAAACAAGGTAAATGCGAGGAGAATCGCTGATAT
Organism: uncultured Prevotella sp.; assembly: GCA_947170725.1. Classification (GTDB taxonomy): domain Bacteria; phylum Bacteroidota; class Bacteroidia; order Bacteroidales; family Bacteroidaceae; genus Prevotella. Next base: position 46,284 of record CAMVUM010000008.1, on the reverse strand, counting down.
GAGTAGATTTTTAGCCATATAATATTCTTTTTGTTCCTGCAAATATACGGTTTAATTGCGAAATGACAAAGTTTTCCTTTGGAAAAATACAATAATAATGTCTTTTACACGTTTATAACGGCCATTTCCTCCGCAAGAACGGTATCCGGAAATATCCTGCGGGCCTCTTCGAGCAATGTTTCTTCGTTATCGTAGCGCGCAGAATAGTGACCGAGAATAAGTTTACCGACACCTGCATCATGAGCTACACGAGCCGCCTCTGAGGCTGTCGAATGCCAATATTTGCGGGCGCGTTCGGCATTGTCAGAGCCGTATGTGCTCTCATGATAAAGCACGGACACTCCTTTGACAAGTTCATATAGCTTCGGAACGTAGCGCGTATCACTGCAATAGGCGTAACTCCGCGCCTCAGCCGACGGAACCGTCAACCGGCTGTTTGGAATGACGTCGCCGTCGGGAGTAATCCAGTCCTGCCCGCTCTTGATGTTATTGATCTGGCTGACGGGTATCCCATACATATCAATCATATCGCGGCGGATATGCGGCGGAATCGGTTTCTCACGGAACAGAAAACCGCAACAAGGCACACGGTGAGACAGCGGTATGGTCGTGACGGTCAGACTACGGTCCTCATATATAACACTGACAACCTCAGTGTCTATCGGATGGAAGACAACCTCGAATTCAAGCCCCTGACAGAACATGTCCAGCTGCGACCGGAGCATATCGCCCAACGCATTATCCGCATAGACATGAAGTGGCGCCGTGCGCCCCAGCATGCCGAAAGTCGAAATCATCCCTATCAGTCCGAAACAGTGATCGCCATGAATATGGGAGATGAACACATGTCCTATCCTCATGAAGTGCAAGCGGGAACGGCGCAGCTGCATCTGCGTCCCCTCACCACAATCAATCATGAACATCTTCTCACGTATTTCCACAACCTGTGACGAGGCATAATGACGGAGCGTCGGCAAAGCGCTGCCGCACCCCAATATATGTATTCTGAACGGTTCCACCCTATCCTATCGGTCTTATTGCAAACGTTTCTGAATCCGGTTCATTCTCAGGCTGTCATTGCCGGCCGTACTCGAACAAGTCTTCCTCGTTCTTGTAAATCAGCGAGTCGGCGTCCAGCTTCACGAGGTCATAGACGTTTGTTTCCTCTTCGTCGCCGCCACCTTCGCGCATCGACTGTATCTCGATACGTCCGTCAACAATTCTCCACGTCCTGTAGACAATCGTACTCTGGTCGATGCTCTCTGCGATACCACCGTCTTTCAGGGCTATTCCGACAATAGAACTGCCGTCTATCGGGTTAGGCATGACCCAACTGCCAAGCAGCGTGCTCTCGTTGACGACCAGCTCGGCCCCGGTCTTATCCTCATTGACGAGCACGGCCATCTTGTCGCCGCTGCCATATCCGCCGAACACCTTATCGTTCTCACGAGCCTCAGAGACATCGAGCGACAGCGTGTCGCCACTGTCAGTGATGAGCTGAATTGTGTTCATGGCCGAACCGTCACCGCAAATGCCGAACACCGTCCGGTTCTGATTGACCACCACTACCGTCGTGTCGGCACCATCCGTGGGTGCGACCTGTTGAGCCTTATTGCCGCAGGCAGCCGTCAATCCGCAGACGGCCACGATTCCGGCCAGTTCCAATTTCTTCATAGCTGTATATATAATAAATGTGTCACTCCGTTTCTTTTTCTGCCGCCTTGGCCTCGTTCCAAAGCTCGTCCATCTCTCCGAGGGTCATATCCTTCAGCGGCCGGCCAATCTTTATGCTGTGCTCCTCGATATAGTTGAACCGGCGGATAAACTTCCGGTTTGTCATCTCCAGCGCTGTGTCTGGATTGAGATGATAAAGCCGGCCGGCATTTATCACACTGAAAAGAAAATCGCCAAACTCCTCCATTGAACGTTCCTTGTCCTCACGGCGCAGTTCCGTCTCCAGCTCGCCAAGTTCCTCACGGACTTTCGCCCAAACGTCATGCTTGTCCTCCCAGTCGAAACCGACATTGCGCGCCTTGTCCTGAACGCGATAAGCCTTTATCAGCGCGGGCAAAGCGTCGGGCACTCCTGCCAGCACGCTCTTGTTTCCGTCCTTTTCCTTCAGCTTTATCTGTTCCCAGTTTTCAATAACCTGCTGTGCCGTGCTTGCCTTCTGCATGCCGTCGTCACCATCGTTACTACAGTCCTCTCCGTATGGCAGCGGCTTCGGGTCTTTTGCTCCGATCTGAGACGGATGATATACGTGCGGATGACGGAATATGAGTTTGTCGGTCAGTTTCCGGCAAACGTCAGCTATATCAAACTGTCCGCTCTCCGACCCTATCTTCGCATAGAAACAGATATGGAGCAAGACGTCTCCAAGCTCCTTACATATATCGTCACGGTCGTTCTTCATCAGGGCGTCACACAACTCGTAGACTTCCTCTATCGTGTTGGGCCTCAGACTCTCGTTGGTCTGCTTCCGGTCCCACGGACACTTCTCCCGCAACTCGTCAAGCACATCGAGCAAACGCCCGAACGCTTCCATTTTCTCTTCTTTAGTGTGCATATTCTGTGTTTAATCAATGCAAAGATAATGATTTATTTTTTCATAACACCACCAACGGCGGAAAAAGGTTGAAAGTTAAAGATTTAAAGTTGAAAGCACAGCATTCTCCCAATGTATTCACGTCATAATCATAACAAGAACTCTCGTTCTTTAAATCTTTATATTGAATGTGAAATACATCGTATTTTCTACCTTCTTACAATCCCGTATGGTCCACACGACCGTAGACACTTAACACATGGAAATCATGCCAAGGTGTAATACTTTACCAAGGACATCAGACATGTGTTGGGTCGCAGAATTGCGGATTTACATAACCGACATTTCCAGAATCCCAATGGAGCAACGATATGATGATGATGTATAGTTCTCCATTTGGATTTTCTTTTGTTTTTCATCGCAGGACATCTATCCATGCCTATGTTATACATCTTTATATACAACAAAAAAATAATGAAAAACCCTGTCATTCCAGTGGCAAGGCATTGAAACGTTCGTAATTAAAATTCCGAATCTAAGGCCGACGAGAATGGAGACTTTTCAAAAAATTGCGGAAGCGGGCTCAAATATCGCAAGCATGAATGCATCAGATTTCAGCGATTTTTATGATGATATTTTTACACGATTAATAATATCCTTATTTACAGCTACTTACAAACGATAGCAATTGTATGTTTTTTCCGGGGAACTGCGACGGGCTTGCCGTAAGGGCCTTATGACGATGCGGGGAGGGCCTTACGGCATTGCAACAGGGTCTCCGTTGCATCACAATAGCAGCTCCGTTGCGACCTCGGGAGGGCCTCACGGCTGGAAAACAGTAGCTTTTCAGGACAAAAACAAGGCTCTGAAAATGATGAGGAATTGCGTTCTGGGAAAGCCGCAAGGGCCTTACGGCATCATGACGGGGCAAAAACCGGCGAGTTGGCGCATGGCAGGAGGTTGTCGTAAGGGTCTTATTGGTATTTGAATGCCCCGAAAATGAGCTAAAACGGATATTTTGTATGATGCGGTTTTGTAAGGATAAAAATCAGAAGTTTGCGAATCATGGCCATTCGGAATATTATAACAAGACGTAGCGGATTTGCAGCCACAGTCAAGTTGTCAATATGTTGCAGCAGAACTCCCACGATGTTGTTTCTTCCGTAGGGACACATATCCTTGTATTTGTCTGCAATCAAAACATTTGATATCAGCATACAGCTTGCTGGCAAAGACAAGACTATGTCCTTATGGAGGAGCATGCTGCATGTATTTATAGTGTGAACACATTATAACTCCAAATTACTGATGAACCGATTATTATCCTGCCGATTCACGATACTTTTTATGCATCTGCAGCCGAAGTCACGGAGTTTTTGTGTAATTTTGCAGATATGCGGCGAACCTACGGACATGCAGCCCGCCGCCGGAAGAGAAATTCAGAACTAATGACATCATGACACCGGACAACATAAACGATTTTCCGTACAACGACTACGGCAGATGGATTCGCTCACGCTTCCCGTTCAGGGTGCAGAAAATTTCGGTCGACGCAGGTTTTTCCTGCCCCAATCGTGACGGCCGGATCGGACACGGAGGATGCATCTACTGCGACAACCGAACTTTCAATCCGTCTTATTGCGGCGGTGCGAAGACCATACGCCAGCAGATTGAGGAGGGCAAGACATTCTTCGCACGAAAGTATAGCGACATGAAATATATCGCTTATTTTCAAGCTTATACAAACACGTATGCTTCCGTTGAGGCACTAAAGGATTTGTACGAAGAGGCATTAAAGACCGACGACGTTGTCGGACTGGCCATCGGCACACGTCCGGACTGTATGCCGGACGAGCTGCTTGACTATCTGGAGGAACTCAACCGCCGGACGTTCCTCATCGTTGAATACGGCATCGAGACGGCCAACGACGAGACCCTGCGACGCATAAACCGAGGACACTCGTTCCTCTGCGCCCGTCAGACCGTGGAACGGACGGCCGCGCGCGGAATCCTCACCGGCGGCCACATCATTCTCGGACTGCCTGGAGAAGACGCACGGGAGAGCATCAGGCAAGCGGACATCATCTCATCACTGCCGCTGGACATGCTGAAAATCCATCAGATGCAGGTAATACGGGGCACACGGCTGGCAGAGATATACAACCACGAACCGTTCCATGTCTATACGGTAGACGAATACATAGACCTTATCTGTGAGTATATACAGCATCTTCGGACGGACCTTGTCCTTGAACGCTTTGTCTCGCAAGCGCCGAAAGACATGCTCGTTGCACCGCAGTGGGGGCTGAAAAACCATGAGTTCACCAATCTGCTGGTCAACCGCCTGAAACGTGAGGGCATCAGACAGGGCGCAAAGCTCACGGCCGGATAAGCCCGATTGAGATGACAACTATTCAGCTATCGTGACATATATTATCACTGTGAGACTACACCTTAATTCATAGGGATGCACCAGGATGCATCCCTACAGTCTATACCGACAACCGACATTCCGAATTCCGAATGCACTTGGGTTCACTACACGGAACTGAATTTCAATCAGGCAAACAGCTGAGTAGTTACTGGAGATGCCAGTAAAGACAAAAGATGTGAAACAGAACGTTATTTGACGGGAAAAAAGCCGCCGTTTGGGCTATTTTCCGTAACTTTGTGGAATCGGAAAGCTAACTATAAAACAAATAAAAAATTTTTTAGGTACATAGAAAAGATGAAAAAGGAATTTATGTCGATGCTTCTGCTTGCTGCCGTCGGTCAGGCGGCTGTGGCGCAGAAGACTTTCAGCGTTAACGTGACTAACAAGGCGAAAACCGAACGCAAGGCCGTGCCGGTTGTATTGCAGTTGAAGAACTATGGCGGCATGGAGGTGAGAAGTGCCGTGGTGACATGCGACGGCAAGGAAATTCCGTCACAGCTCGACGACCTTGACGGCGACGGCACGTTTGACGAACTTTGTTTCATGACGGACATGGAGAAAAAAGGCCGCCGGACGTTCAGCGTAGAGCTGTTGCCGACAGGCAAGCCACGCAAATACGAGCCGCAGGTTTATGCTGAAATGATGATGTCGAACAAGAAAATCAAGAGCTCAAACAAGCAAAACCTCTACATCAGCAGCCTGACGGTGGACAACGGAACAAACCCATATTGGATGCTCCACCACCACGGTCCGGCATTTGAGAACGACATGGTGGCCTACCGCATCTACTTTGACCATCGTCAGACGGTCGACACATACGGAAAGTATCGCAAGGGACTGGAGATCAAGGACACGCAGTTTTATCCCGACAAAGACCAAAAGGCGGCCGGCTATGGCGACGACGTGCTGTGGGTCGGCGAGACATTTGGTCTGGGAGCGCTGCGCGGATGGGACGGAACGGCCCCACAGATGCTCAAGGACGTTGACCACCGCACGCTGCGCATCGTCTCACGCGGTCCGCTGCGCACTATCGTCGAGGTGATTGACGAGGGCTGGAACACAATGAACGCCGGACGGGAGAAAATCGACATGGCCGCCCGCTATACTCTGTATGCCGGCCGTCGCGACTGCTTCGTGGACGTGAAGTTCAACAAGGCTGTTCCAGACTACCAGTTTGCAACGGGAATCATTAACGTCAAGAACTCTGAGGAGCTATCCGACAAGAAGGGTCTGCGCGGATGCTGGGGCACGGACTGGCCCGTATCGGAAAAAGACTCTGCCGGCCACAAGCGCGAAACCGTGGGCCTCGGAATCTGCATACCGGCAAAGAATATCGTCAGCGAACTGCCCGCCAACAAGGACAACTATCCTTTCGTTGTCGGCAATGCGACAGATGAGCTTCACTATAATATCACGTTCGGATCGGATAACGAGGAATTTGGATACCACAGTGCCAAGGAATGGTTTGAGTATCTGAAGGAATGGAAGGAAGAACTGAACAATCCGGTGGTCATCGAATAATCCGGAACGCACTCTCTGAACGGAAAAAATAATCCGGAACGAACAACAGACGGAGGTGTAGAGAAACAATCACAATGTCATTCTCTGCGCCTCCGTCTGTTGTTCGTTCCGGATATTTTTTAGTAGATACCGATAGCTTAGTTTATATAATGTAAACGTAATGCGTATATTTGTGATATTCTTTCTATCATAATAATACTTTGGCTATTGGGCGTTTACATCATTAAATTAATTATGGCTGATACTTATCAGTGTGGCTGACCTGGTATCTGACGCTCGTTGGTTAACTTATTGTCCGCCGAGAGCTTTCGGTAACAGCTCCGAATACACCTTCTTGCCTTTCACGTAATACTGCCAGAGTATCGAGAATCGGCAATACCCTACGACTTCGCTGACTACACGGCTTTTCTGTATTGCTTCACGGTCCGCACGGAACTCATGCTTCCACTTCCGGAAGGCATGGCGTGCACGGAATACAGCCTTGAAATCTCCCCAACTGCGCTTCAACACCAACATCTCGAAGGCGGCAAGATAATCGAGAAACCATCTCATTCGCATGACATGGGGCAACTCCTCATCCGGCAGACATTTGTAAAGCATGGTCAGATTATTGCGGAAGTTGAGGTATGTCTTCATCGGATTGCTTTTGGGAAGGGTTCCGCCGCCAACATGAAACACGCAGGTCTCCGGTATGCAGCAGACTTTCCGCCCTATTATACCGAGACGCCAGCACAGGTCTATCTCTTCGTTATGGGCGAAAAAGCGCCCGTCAAGCCCGCCAACGGCCCAATAGTCCGCCGAACGTATCATCAGGGCGGCACCCGTAGCCCACAAAATTTCCTGCTGGTAGTCATACTGGCCGTTATCGCGCTCGACAGTGTCGAAGATGCGTCCGCGGCAGAACGGATATCCGTAGCGGTCAATCAGTCCCCCACTCGCTCCGGCATATTCAAAACAGTCACGGTCGGCCATAGACAGGAGCTTGGGCTGACAAGCAGCCACCTCGGGGTGGTTGTCCATGAACTCAATCATGGGGGTGAGCCAATGGTGGGTCACTTCTATGTCGGAATTGAGCAGAAGATAATATTCCGCATCTACCTGAGCGAGGGCTTTGTTATAACCTTCGGCAAATCCCCAGTTACGGTCAAGCTCTATCAGACGACAGGCGGAAAACTCCCGGCGCAGCATATCAAGGGAGCCATCGGTGGAAGCGTTATCCGCTACATAGACTTCGGCATCCTCATTTGAATAGCGCAATACGGAGGGAAGGTAACGGCGCAACATCTCACGGCCGTTCCAGTTGAGGATAACGATGGCTGTCTTTTTCATAATATCTCTGCTATCAAAGCCGTCTTGTCATGGTTGAACGACGTAAGACGGACGTTCATCAACATATTGTCGTACTCTTCCCTTGCCTTCGCTGGCGGCAACTCGACACGCACATAGTTGCGCGTGAATCCGTGCATAGCTTTCCCGCGCGGCGCTTTCTCGAACAGAACTTCCGCTTCCGTGCCGACGAAACGTTCGTAGAAAGCCTGCGTCTTTGCGTCAGACAGTTCAAGAAGACGGCGGCTCCGCTCCTTCTTTGTCCTGTCGTCAACTATATACGGGATTTTCAAGGCCGCCGTACCGGGACGCTCGGAATAAGGAAAGACGTGAAGCTGGGTGACATCAAGCCTGGAAAGGAATTCAAATGTCTCCTCAAAGCACTCCGGAGTCTCACCACGACATCCCACCATGACGTCAACACCGATAAAGGCATCGGGCATGGCCTGCTTGATGCGACGTATCTTGTCGGCAAACAACGAACAGTCGTAATGGCGGTGCATGAGCTTCAAGATGGTGTCACTTCCGCTCTGCAACGGTATATGGAAATGGGGCATAAACGCCCGGCTCTCCGCACAGTAGTCGATAATTTCGTCGCTGAGCAGATCCGGCTCCAGACTGCTGATCCGAAAACGCCTTATTCCGGTCACACTGTCAAGCGCCTTGATGAGATCGAAGAAACTCTCACCGGTCGTTTTTCCAAAGTCACCGATGTTCACTCCCGTCAACACTATTTCCTTTCCGCCCTCGGCGGCAGCCTCCTCGGCCTGACTGACGAGCGACGATATGGTCGGATTGCGGCTGAAACCGCGAGCGTATGGGATTGTGCAATAGGTACAGAAATAATCGCAACCGTCCTGCACTTTCAGGAAATATCGTGTACGGTTGCCTCGAGAACAGCTCGGAGCAAATGTCTTGATGTCCTTCGTCTTGACTCTATGGACCGCACATACGGACGAAATATCTGCTGTTAGCTTTTGTCCACCGATATTTATAGCCGTTTGGGCATCCCTATTTAAATTAACACTCCAGGCATCTGAAAGAAACTGTATCAGACTGGCTTTCTCATTGGCTCCAAGTACAAGATTGACACCTTCTATCTTACCTACTGTCTCTGCTTCCAACTGGGCATAGCATCCGGTAACTACGACAAAAGCTCCCGGATTGCTTCTCACAAGCCGATGAATGGCTTGACGACATTTATGATCAGCAACTTCCGTAACTGAGCAAGTATTGATAAGACACAAATCCGCTTTCTCGCCCTTGTCAGCCGTGACCACTCCCATTTCCTGAAGCATCTTGCCGAAAGTGGATGTTTCCGAGAAATTAAGTTTGCAACCTAATGTGAAATAGGCCGCTTTCTTGCCATGAAAGGCAGACGAATCAATCATATTATATATAATGTGAATATTTCATCCGCAAAGGTACACATTTTTTAATAAAACACTGCCTTGACGACGGATTTATAACATTAGCCATATCTTAATCGCATTTTTAACACTTCATAATTCGTTGATTTACAGTGTTTTGCAAAAAAGTTACAAAACAAGGGCAAAAAAATATATAAAAAATAGCACAACGTATCAAAAAAATGTTTACCTTTGCAACGTTTTAATAAACAAATGATTGTTTTACAGATTTAAAAAGCAAAAGAAATGAAGACATTAGTATTTATGTTCGTAGCTGTTGTAGCTATCTCATTCGCATCATGTGGTAACAAGACAACTCAGGCTGCTCCTGTAGATTCTGACACTGTTGTTGTTGTTGACAGCGCTGTTGTTGATTCAGCTCTTGTTGACTCTGCCGCTGTTGATACAACTGTTGCTGAATAATCAGTTGCACACTCGGACTTAAAGAGAAAAAGAAAAGTCGTCGGACACAGTCCGGCGACTTTTTTGTTATACAATAACTTTTTTGTTATACAATAGAATAGCCACACAAAATAAATTTCAGAATAGACAACAGACCTGCTTTAAAATAACAAAAAACAAAACCTCGTAATAAAAAAGCACCCAAATCCTTAATTCATAATCACAAGACCCAACAACAATAACATCCCATCCATCAAAAATATAAATCCAAATACAAAACAACAAAGCAAAAGATAAAGCGGCAACATTCCTACTGTTTTCTTATAATACAAAAGACAATTATACCCCCAAAAAACACATTCACCAACCTGCAGAGAATCTCAAACAAGGGTTAATTAAAGAAATAACGGAAGCAAATTTTACTACTGAGCCATAAAGTCGTGATAAAGGCAACAAAAAAAAATCCCGACCATCGGTGTGGCCGGGATTTAATGTATAATAAAATATGATTTGCTTTACAGCATGATTATTCTGCAACAGGTGCTTCGTCTGCTGATTCAACAGCAGGTGCAACCTCTTCAGCAACTTCTGCTTCAGGTGCAACAACCGTAGCATTCTCATCAATAACCTTTACGGGTATTTCAACAAGAACCTCCTTGTGGAAGTGTACTGTTGCAACAAAATCGCCAACAGTCTTAATGTCGCGCATGGTGATAATCTTGCGGTCTACATCGTGACCGAGCTTCTTCAGTTCCTCAGCTACGTGAGCAGCATTCACAGAACCGTAAGTAACACCTGTTGCGCTCACCTTTACAGAGATTGTGATAGCTACATCCTTCAGAGCCTCAGCCTTCTTCTCTGCCTCTGCCTTGATAGCGGCAAGTTTGTGAGCCTGCTGCTTTAAGTTCTCAGCGAGAATTTTGCGTGCAGACGGAGAAGCTATAACGCCCTTACCCTGCGGAATGAGATAGTTGCGGCCATAACCCGGCTTTACATTCACGATATCGTTCTTAAATCCAAGACCGATAATATCTTCTTTCAGTATTATTTCCATAATCTGTCTCCTCCTTATTATTTCATCAAGTCAGTTACGTAAGGCAGCAGAGCAATCTGGCGGGCACGCTTAACAGCCTGAGCCACACGACGCTGATACTTCAAAGATGTACCCGTAATACGACGGGGAAGAATCTTACCCTGTTCGTTAAGGAACTTCTTGAGGAACTCAGGATCCTTGTAGTCGATATATTTGATACCGCTCTTCTTAAAACGGCAATACTTCTTCTTCTTTGTGTCCACTGAAGGTGGAGTCAAATATCTGATTTCTGATTCTTGTGCCATTATTTAAGCCTCCTCTTTTTTACCTAATTTATTTCTTCTCTTCTCTGCATACTGTGCAGCATACTTATCAAGCTTTACAGTCATGTAGCGAATTACTTTCTCATCACGACGATATGCAACGTCGAGAGTCTTAATTACCGAAGGCTCAGCCTTGAATTCCATCAGGCAGTAGAAGCCGGTGGATTTTTTCTGAATAGCATAAGCCATCTTCTTCAGTCCCCAAGCCTCTTCATTCAGAATTTCCGCACCATTGTCGGTGAGAACCTTCTTGAATTTAGCGACCGTTTCCTTCATCTGTTCATCAGACAAAACGGGAGTCAAAATGAAAACGGTTTCGTATTGATTCATACTTTTTTAATAATGTAAAATGTTAACTTGCAAAATTGCGGTGCAAAGGTAGCATTTTTTCTTCATCCAACCAAATATTTTCAATACTTTTGCCAGAAAATCAGCTATATAGCTAACAAAAACATCATAAAACGACGGATGCCATACCCTAAATATGGCATCCGTCGTTAATTCCATCATAATTATTGCGGTAATTGCCCACAGACAACCGTTCTCCGCAACAACAATTGCCTATCCGGTTTACTCTTCCTCCGGTGTAATCAGTTTGTAGCCCTTGCCATGAATATTGATGATTTCAATCTGGTCATCATCTTTAAGATGCTTGCGCAACTTTGTGATGTAGACATCCATTGAACGTGCATTGAAATAATTGTCATCAATCCAGATGGTCTTCAGAGCGAAATCACGCTGCAGGATTTCGTTTGCATGACTGCAGAGCAGAGCAAGAAGTTCGTTCTCCTTTGTTGTCAACTTTGTCTGTTTTTCACCGATAGTCAGCAACTGCTTCTGAGTGTCGAATGTGAAACGTCCGATGTGATATACAGTGCATTCCTTATTCTTCTTTCCGCGCACACGACGGAGGATTGCCTCTATACGGAAGACGAGTTCTTCCATGGAGAAAGGCTTGGTTATATAGTCATCGGCACCAATCTTGAAGCCTTCCAGAATATCTTCCTTGAGTGTTTTGGCTGTAAGGAAAATAATTGGGATTTCAGCGTTTGCCGTACGAATTTCCTGCGCCAGGGTGAAACCGTCCTTCTTAGGCATCATAACATCAAGCACACAGATGTCGAACTTGCTCTTTAGAAAAGCTTTATAGCCAGCCTCTCCATCAGGACAAAGCTCTGCGCTGTAACCCTTTGCTGCAAGATATTCACGAAGCAACATTCCCAGGTTCTCATCGTCTTCACAAAGAAGAATTTTCAAATTTTCATCCATAATCGTAGTTATTTAAGTGTTAATACTAAAATTGTTCTGTTTTTAATTCTTTATCACTGGCAACGAGATAATGAAAGTTGTTCCCTTTCCAAACTCGCTATCAACATGAATCTCACCCTTATGCAGGGCTATCACCTTTCTGACGTAAGCCAATCCGAGACCGAATCCCTTTGCGTCATGGAGATTTCCGGTATGCACCCTGTAGAACTTTTCAAATATCTTCTTTAAGTTCTCTTTCTTTATTCCCATTCCTGTATCCCGTATAGAGAGGTAGAGGCGTTCCGTGTCATTCCACGTCTTCATATATATATCAAGAGGTTTGTCAGGATTGCGGTATTTAACTGCATTATCCATCAGATTGAACACCACATTCTGGAAGTGCATTTCATCAACATATACAGCCGAATCCACCGCCTCTATGTCAGTATATATTTTACCTCCGGTATGCTCTACACGCAGAGTGAAGGAGTTTGCCGTACTTTCCACCAATTCGTTGAGATCAATCTCCTTTTTCTTAAATACGACCTTGTTGCGATCAAACATCGACATCTGGAGCACCTTTTCCACAAGGAAGCGCAAACGTTTTGACTCGTCATTGATAACTCCCCCAAGATGCTTCAACATTGTTGCACTCTTGCCGACACTCTCGTCATTCAGCATCTGGGCAGCCAATGAGATACTGGCTATCGGTGTCTTCAGTTCATGAGTCATATTGTTTATGAAGTCGTTCTTTATCTCTGTGTATCTCTTCTGTCTGAATATAACCACAATAGTAAAGATGAAAGTCAGCAGCAACACACAAGTGAAGACAACCGAAGGTATCATAAACCGTATGCTGGAAAAGATGTAGTTATTGATGTCCGGGAAGTGGATACTCACCACACCCATTTTAGACGACGGGTCGTTGCGGAAGAGCACTTGCGAGTAAGTATGTTCCTCGCCCTCCTCGGTATAGTCCGGACAACGATACACTTCACGGCCATCAGCAGTTGACACTGTCAGATGATATGGCACACTGATTCCGTTATTGAGCAATTCTGCCCGGATATCCTGATCCAGCAATTTAAAATTGACACGCTCTTTCAGCGGACGCTCACTTGCCGTATATAATATGCTATAAACAACCTCATCCAGCAATGCTTTCTGATAGACATATCTGTTTCTAACAACTTCCTGAAACGATTTCGAAGCCGCACTGATTGAGTTACGGTCCGAACGCAATATCATAGCCTTAGGCACCGTCGAAGGCTTTGTGTTTATGGTTTTAAGCTGAACAGACGAATAACCGCCCATATCACCGCCCACACTTCCATTACGATTAGAATGCCGTATTTCAGCATCAAGCTGTCTCGAACGACTCAGAATGGAATCCCTCTGAAAAGCCCGGCGCTCTGTCTCATTTACGTCTTTTTCCAGATAGCGCAAAGTCTCGTTAAGTTCAAGATTGCGCGAAGCCTGATACAGACTACGATTGACAGACTCGTCGAATTGCTCTTTCTTCATCCGAGCCATATCCTCGATATACGAGAGCTGCAGGAAGAGGAGCCCGAGGAACGAGAATCCCATCACTATTGCTATTGTCCATATTGTTGACTTCTTCATGGTTGCAAAGATAATGTAATTTATCAGAACGACGAAAGAATTAGTTAATAAAAACCGTTAAATTTAACCTTGTTAACTCTAATAACGTCGTTTACTTTTTTATTTTCAACTATATCCCCAAAAAAACGCTTTTCCATCCAAATACCCGAATCTGCGACAAACTGTTATAGAAAACTGATTATACGACCCACAGACAAAGATTTATTTGGAATAATCAACTTCATCAACACAAACGGTCTCCTCCATCAATAAAATCAAGAGCCGCTCACGCATCCAGCATAAGCGGCTCATTGGTATTTTTACAGTCTTTTGCTTATAATTTCAGATCCGAAGAATCCGGATTATTGTCAATCCTCATCACCGTCACCTTCATGCTCCTTGATGAGCTGCTGCTGTATGTCATTCGGCACAAGTTCATAGCTGGCGAATTTCGTCGTAAACGAAGCGCGTCCTCCTGTGATGGAGCTGAGAGCTATACTGTAGTTAGACAATTCTTTCAGAGGAATCTTAGCCTGCAGTTTTTGGTATCCGGCCTCACTGTCCATACCCATGATAAGAGCACGACGCCCCTGCAAATCACTCATGACATCGCCCATAAAGTCAGCGGGAACATATACTTCGAGATCATAAATAGGTTCAAGAATCTTCGGGCCAGCCTCCTTAAATGCAGCCGAGAATGCATTACGCGCAGCAAGCATAAACGAAAGCTCATTAGAGTCAACCGGGTGCATCTTTCCATCATACACTATCACACGGACATCACGCGCATAGCTACCGGTCAGCGGACCACGCTCCATACGCTCCATGACACCCTTCAATATAGCCGGCATGAATCGGGCGTCGATAGCACCGCCCACCACTGAGTTGATGAACACGAGTTTTCCGCCCCAATCAAGATCGATTTCCTCCTTACCCTTGATGTTCATGCGATATTCCTGACCGCCAAACTTAAACACCGTAGGATCCGGCATACCCTCTGCGTATGGCTCCACAATGAGATGAACCTCACCGAACTGTCCTGCACCACCCGACTGCTTCTTATGACGATAGTCGGCACGTGCCGCTTTGGTCAGAGTCTCACGATACGGAATCTTCGGTTCTTCAAACTTTATCTGTATCTTCTCGTTGTTCTCCATACGCCACTTCAACGTACGCAGATGGAACTCGCCCTGACCATGGATTATTATCTGACGCAATTCCTTGCTCTGCTCCACCACCCACGTGGGGTCTTCCTGACGCATCTTCAGCAGGGCCGCCATCATCTTCTCCGTCTCTGCCTCGTTCACAGCCTTAATGGCACGAGAGAACTTCGAGTTGGGATATTTAATGAAATCGAAACGGTTTTCACAGTCTTTTCCATTGAGCGTATTCCCCGTTTTAACGTCTTTCAGCTTAACGGCGCATCCTATGTCGCCCGCATTGAGCTGGTCAACCGGCTGACGGTTGGCACCAGCGCAAACATATATTTGCCCCAAACGCTCTTTTGAGCCACGGTCTGCGTTTGTCAGTTCGTCGCCGGTTTTCACACATCCGCTCATAACCTTGAAATAACAAACCTCCCCAATATGAGGTTCAACACCGGTTTTGAAGAAGTAGAGCGATGTTGCCCCGTCTGTAGCCGTCGTTATTTCCTCGCCTCGGGTGTTGTGAACCTTGGGCATTTCGTCTACAAAAGGAACTACATTGCCAAGGAATTCCATCAGACGGCGCACGCCCATGTCTTTTCCTGCGCACACACAAAATACAGGGAAAATACTTCGTGTGACGAGCCCCTTGCGGATTCCTTCACGCATTTCATCCTCCGTGAGCGTTTCCTCTTCAAAGAATTTCTCCATCAGAGTCTCGTCGTTTTCGGCCGCAGCCTCCACGAGCGCCTTATGCATTTCCATTGCACGCTCCATCTCTTCAGCCGGAATATCTTCTATCGTGGGTGCACCACCTTCGGGACCCCATGAATATTTCTTCATCAGAAGCACGTCGATGAGTGCGTTGAACCCCGGCCCTTCATTCAGCGGATACTGAACAGGAACAACTTTAGGACCATATATTTCGGTCAGGCGCTCCAGAACATTGTGATAGTCACACTTTTCAGAATCCAGCTGATTGACAAGAAATATGACCGGTTTCTTTAGTTTGTCGGTATAGCGGAAGTGATTCTGCGTTCCAACTTCCGGTCCGTACTGTCCGTTGAGCAGCAGAATGGCCGTGTCGGTGACATTAAGTGCCGTCATTGCAGCGCCCACAAAGTCGTCAGAACCGGGACAGTCGATAATGTTGAGTTTCTTATTGTTCCACTCCACGTGATAGACGGTGGAGAAAACAGAATATCCGTATTCCTGCTCTACGGGGAAATAATCACTCACGGTATTCTTTGCCGTGATACGTCCGCGACGCTGAATGATACCTGCCTCGTAGAGCAAGGCTTCCGTGAGGGTTGTCTTACCGGAACCATCGTTGCCGAGCAACGCGATGTTCTTGATTTCGTTTGTCTGATATACTCTCATATCGTCAATAGATTTAAGTTGATACTTATTTGTTTTACGGCCTCTAAGTTAAAGAAAAAACGTGAAAAGAGCAAAATATAAAGGGCCTAATATCAATCTTATTAAACAATATTAGTATTTTTGCAGCAAAATTCATAATATGGCAGGACTATACATCCATATTCCTTTCTGCGAAAGCCGCTGTATCTATTGCGGCTTCTTCTCAACTACACGACACAGCATGCGCGACAGATACGTGGACGCATTGTGCCGCGAGGTGGCTCTGCGCAATGATTATCTGCATGACGACATACATACTATATATATAGGTGGAGGTACACCGAGCTTGTTGAGCGAAAAACAACTGCAGCGGCTCTTCAACAACATCGATTACAGCAAGGCCGGCGAGATAACGCTGGAATGCAATCCGGACGACATCACTCCTGAATATGCCGCCGCCATCGGCCGGCTGCCCGTAAACAGGGTGAGCATGGGGGCACAGACTTTCAGCGACGCCAGGCTTCGCTTCCTTCGCCGCCGCCACGGTTCCGCCGATGTCAGCCGCGCCGTAACCCTTCTCCGCAAAGCGGGCATCGGCAATATCAGTGTCGACCTGATGTACGGCTTTCCGGACGAGACCATAGACGAATGGAACAATGACATCACCCTCGCGCTGGCTCTCGGCGTGGAACATATCTCCGCCTACAGCCTTATGTATGAGGAAAACACCCCACTCCACAAAATTCTCTGCGAAGGCAAGATTGCGGAAATAGACGAAGAGCTGAGCGCCGCTATGTATTCCACGCTTATCGACAGGCTGGCTGCGGCCGGCTACGAGCACTACGAAATCAGCAATTTCGCCCGTCATGGCTGGCGCTCGCGCCACAACAGCAGCTACTGGACCGCTATCCCGTATATGGGCGTTGGCGCCGCAGCACATTCGTTTGACAGAACAAGCCGTCAATGGAATGTCGCTGACATCGACAAATATATCTATTCCATCGGACATGGCGAGATTCCGATGGAACGCGAAGAGCTCACCTCCGACACACGCTACAACGACACGGTCATGCTCCGACTGCGCACCTGCGAAGGTATAAACCTCGACTCCATTGCCCGCGATTTCGGGCCGGAATATCTCAACGGATGCCTCAACACCGCCCGGCGCTATATAGCAGACGCCCTGCTGGAACACACGGCCGACAACTACCTGCGGCTGACCCGACGCGGCCTCTTTGTCAGCGACATGATAATGAGCGACCTCATGAAAGTATGAAACTGCTTTTGAAGCCAAAGGAAAAAGCGATGAGCGAAGAGGTGTGATTATTGTTGCCGGTTTTGCGGCAGCTATGACATGAAAACAAATGATTCATCCAGCATTTGAAATGATATATGCACCCCGATAAATATATGCGGTATGCTCCTCCACCGGCAGAGGCAGAGTCTTGTCTTTGCCGGTGGAGGAGCATGGTGATATTAGACATTTTTGATTGCGGACAAAGACAAGATCATTCCACTACCAACGGAGGAATATACGGCATAGCTCCAACATCCGAAGATGCAGAAAAACAATATCTCAACGACTGGAAAACACCTAAATATACATAGAAAAAGCCGGGCTGCAATCTGACGATTGCAGCCCGGCTGTCTTTTTATCCTTTATCTCTCTGAGTCGGGAATTTACTTCACCTTCTCAACAATAGCCTTGAAAGCCTCAGGATTGTTGACTGCGAGGTCAGCGAGAACCTTACGGTTAATCTCGATACCGGCCTTGTTGAGCGCCCCCATAAGTACAGAATAGCTCATACCTTCCAGACGAGCGGCAGCATTGATACGCTGAATCCACAATGCACGGAAGTTGCGCTTCTTGTTTCGACGGTCACGATATGCGTATGTGAGACCTTTCTCCCAAGTGTTCTTGGCTACGGTCCACACATTCTTGCGGGCTCCGAAATAGCCGCGTGTGAGCTTTAAAATTCTCTTTCTCTTTGCTCTTGAAGCAACGTGATTGACTGATCTTGGCATAATTTTCTTACTTTAAACGTTCGACAATTAGGATTAACGGAGACACAGCATTTCACGAACCTGCTTAACGTTGTCATTGTCAACCATGGCCTGGTGAACCAGATTACGCTTCTGCTTCTTAGTTTTCTTAGTCAGAATGTGACTGTGGTAGGCATGATGTCTCTTGATCTTACCCGTACCGGTGAAACGAAATCTCTTCTTTGCGCCGGAATTTGTCTTTACTTTTGGCATTGTTTTAAATGTTTTATTAATTTGTTGTTATTAACGTTGTGGCAACGCATATACCGGGCGTTACGCACATTCTTTTTCTATTATTCCTGTTGCTTGAGCTTCTCCAACGCGTCGGCGCTTATTTTTGCATTCGCGAAAAGGCCTCCGTTTGCCGGAACATTCTCTACATCGTCTGCAGCTACCTTCGCATCCCTCGTCTCAGCCGCTTTTTTCTCGCGGTCCATAGCCTGCTGGCTCTTCTTTGCCACACCGGCTTTCTTAGGAGCAAGATAGATGAACATCTTCTTTCCCTCAAGCGACGGCATTGACTCAACTTTTCCCCACTCCTCCAAATCGTTGGCAAAACGAAGCAGAAGTACCTCGCCCTGCTCTTTGAAGAGGATTGAGCGACCGCGGAAGAACACGTATGCACGCACCTTGTTGCCTTCTTCAAGGAATTCCTTGGCGTGTTTCAACTTGAACTGATAGTCGTGCTCATCGGTCTGGGGTCCGAAACGGATTTCCTTGACCTCCACCTTCACCTGCTTGGCTTTCATCTCCTTGGCACGCTTCTTCTGCTGATAGAGGAACTTTGAATAGTCAATGAGACGACAAACGGGCGGGTTGGCGTTAGGCGATATCTCCACAAGATCGACACCTTGGTCACGAGCCATATCAAGAGCCTGGCGTGTGGGCATCACTGTTGATCCGCTATCACCCACAATGCGGACTTCACGTACACGTATCTGTTCGTTCACACGGTACTGATTCTTTATTCTGTCATTCTTCATTCAACTATTTTATGAAAATCGCGTGCAAAGTTACGACAATTCAACTAATTAACAAAATTATTCCGCACATTTTTTCAATATTACTGTCAGCATTTATTGTTATAGAGCCATTATTTTTCAGAATATACGCTCTACCGGAAGAGAATAAAGAGAATAAACGTCGCAAGGAATAAACATGAGTTCTCCGTACAGATGCCGTTTGTTGACTGAATACGAAAGCAAAAACCGGTACACCGGCAATAGGGCATGCCGTTTAGGCTATGGAAACATGGGATTTCATTCATGGGAAAATCGGATTTATAAAACGGAGACATGCGATTTTGACAACAGAGACATGTCATTAAGATTATGAAGACACAAAATAAAGCGGAGAAACAAGTCTTAAAGACCGGCTTCTCCGTTTTATATATATCAATAAGTGAGATCCGATATTACTCCGGACGAATGTCCGTAGCCTTCAGTTGCTCGGCAACCTCACCGTTAATCTTGGCTGCGAACTCAGCAATAGTCATTACGCCGCGCTCCTCAGAACCCTGCTTGCGTACGCTGACAGTGCCATCTGCCTGCTCCTTCTCGCCGACAATGACCATGTAGGGGATTCGCTTAAGCTCGTTGTCACGCACCTTGCGGCCGATTTTCTCGTTGCGCTTGTCAACTGTGGCACGCACTCCGGCGAGGTCAAGTTCGTCTGCCACGCGGGCGGCATAGTCGTTATATTTCTCTGAAATGGGCAGAATCGCAACCTGATCGGGGGTTAGCCAGAGCGGGAAGTGGCCTGCAGTGTGCTCGATGAGCACGGCACAGAAGCGCTCCATTGAGCCGAACGGCGCACGGTGAATCATCACCGGAACCTTCTTCTGGTTGTCCTCGTCGGTATATTCGAGCTTGAAGCGCTGCGGCAGGTTGTAGTCCACCTGAATGGTACCCAACTGCCAGCGACGGCCGATAGCGTCTTTCACCATGAAGTCGAGCTTCGGACCGTAGAACGCAGCCTCTCCGTACTCTACCTTTGCCTTCAATCCCTTCTCCTTGCAGGCCTCTATGATGGCCTGTTCGGCTGAAGCCCAAACCTCGTCGCTTCCGATATACTTCTCATGATCGTCGGGGTCGCGCAGAGAAATCTGAACTTCGACGTTATCGTCGGAGAAATTGAACGTTGAGAACACGGTCTGGATGATATCCATCACGCGCAGAAATTCGTTCTTGACCTGGTCGGGACGGCAGAAGATATGGGCGTCGTCCTGTGTGAACGAACGTACACGTGTGAGTCCGTGGAGTTCTCCACTCTGCTCATAACGATAAACCGTACCGAACTCTGCTATGCGCAGAGGCAGGTCTTTATATGAGCGCGGCTTCCATGCGAACACCTCGCAGTGGTGAGGACAGTTCATCGGCTTGAGCATATACTCCTCGCCTTCCTCGGGAGTGTGTATCGGCTGGAACGAATCCTTGCCGTAGTGAGCATAGTGACCGCTGGTGACATAGAGATTCTTAGAACCGATGTGCGGTGTTATCACCTCCTGATAGCCGTAGCGCTTCTGTATCTTGCGCAGCATGTCCTGCAGGCGCAGACGCAACTCGGTGCCCTTCGGCAGCCAGATGGGCAGTCCCTTGCCGACACGCTCGGAGAACATGAAGAGTTCCATTTCCTTGCCAATCTTGCGGTGGTCGCGCTTCTTGGCCTCCTCTATCATGACGAGATATTCGTCGAGCATCTTCTTCTTGGGGAACGATATACCGTAAAGACGCTGCATCTGCTCACGCGTTGCGTCACCACGCCAGAAGGCTCCGGCTACGCTTGTAAGTTTGACGGCCTTGATTGCACCCGTGTTCAGAAGGTGCGGACCACGACAAAGGTCGGTGAAAGCGCCCTGGGTATAGGTTGTTATTGTACCGTCCTCGAGGTCCAGGTCAATGTGTTCGCACTTATAAGTCTGTCCGGCTGCACCGAATTCGGCTAGTGCGTCGGCCTTGGCCACTTCCTTGCGAACGACAGGTTCTTTCTTTCCGGCCAGCTCTTTCATCTTGGCTTCAATCTTTGGGAAGTCTGATTCCTTGATTGACTCGCCGTCCTTAAGCAGCACGTCATAGAAGAATCCGTTCTCGATGGCAGGACCGAATCCGAACTGTATGCCGGGATAAAGTTCCTGCAGCGCCTCTGCTAACAAGTGAGCCGAAGTGTGCCAGAAAGCATGGCGGCCCTCGTCGTCATCCCACTTGTAAAGCGCGATCGTCGAGTCCTCGTTTATCGGACGATTAAGTTCTACTGTTTCACCATTCACTCCGCAGGCCAATACGTCGCGGGCCAAAGCCGGTGATATGCTTTCGGCAATCTGCAATCCCGTTACGCCCTGCTCATACGAGCGAACAGAACCGTCAGGAAATTTAATGTTAATCATATCTACAATATATGTTTTGGTTTTAATCAAGATTTGTTTCGATTTCAATCGGCATTTGTTTTAACTTTAACCGACGACAATGATATTGCAACCGGGCTCAATGGAAATATAATTTCCAATTAACCGGATGCGGCTTATCTCATGCAAAGGTATGTATTTTTATCAAAACACAGGCATATTTCAAGGGCTTTTTTGCCATAACATTCACAAAAACAGGGATTATGATGATGCTTCGGAACATTATTGACGTTCTTTCCTCTCATTGACATTATTCCTCAAAAGCTCTACTGTATGCCTGTCGGCAGCATTCATCCAGTTGACGGCGGGATTGGTGCTGCCTGTGCGGAGCTCCTGCTGTCTTATATTTACGCTTGTCTCATCAAGAAAACCGAATATCTCTTTTAGCTTGGCATCGACTCTGCTAATCGTAAAAGAATAGTCCTCATGCTCGGCCCGTAATGCCTTGTGAGTCTTGAACAGATAAGAAGTTTTCTTTATTTTGCTGAGTTTCTGATATTTTTCCTCATTGAACTGTGTTCTGACGGCAGCCGTGTCCGGCAGCGAAGGCATCGTTCCGAGCTGTACGTCAAGCGTTATTCCACAGGCAGCGGCACGCTTTGTCAATACTCCTACACTGTCCTCCAACAGCGGTAAACCTTTCGACATGATGTCAAGAGCCTCAACATCACTCCTCACCACCTCACACAACTCTAACACTTCCCCATGTATTTCCTCCAATCCGGAATTGGGTATTGCCATCGAAACAAGTTTCTTGGCGGTGGACAACTGGGCCGCAACCATCGAACTGCCACCGAACAACAACATCGCAAGGGCTAATATTCTCATTCCAAACACCTGTCTTTTCATATCAGAAATCTTTTGGAAAGACATCAGAATCTTTTGGAAAGACATCAGAATCTTTCGGAGAAACATCTGAAGCCTTCGGAGAGTCCTCAGAAGACTGCATTTTACCCTTGCCGTTCACAATTGATTCTTCCTCCGGATTACCGTCAGCCTTTCCTCCATGAATCAGCACACGCTCAATGTTGAACCGTGGTCGTCCCTTCACTTCTATATATATCTTACCGACATACTCCCCAACTATTCCAAGCCCAATGAGCACGCAGCCGGAACAGAACCACAACGAAAGCATCAGTGACGACCAGCCTTGTACGGCATGCCCGGAAACGTATGTATAGAGAATCCACACGAGTATGCAAAAGGCAATAAATATGAATATTACACCGAGATACAGAACAAGATGTACCGGATATGAAGAGAAACTGGTGATGCCGTCGAAGGCAAAGGCCAGCATTTTCTTAAGCGGATATTTGCTTTCTCCGGCAAAACGCTCGGTACGGTCATAATATACACTGTCTGTGCGGTAGCCGACAAGAGGGACTATGCCGCGCAGGAATATATTGCGTTCGGAAAACCGGAGAAGATGCTTCACGGCGCGGCGGCTCATCAACCGATAATCGGCATGGTTATAGACAGATTTCACTCCCATTGCAGCCATAAGCCGATAGAACGTCTGGGCGGAGAAACGCTTGAACCATGTGTCGCTCTTACGACTGGCACGCACTCCGTAAACAATGTCGCAACCATCCTCATAACGCTGCAACATCTCACGTATGGCATTGACATCGTCCTGTAGATCGGCGTCTATCGTAACAGTGACATCACATCGCTCAACGGCTACGGTCAATCCGGCAACAAGTGCATTCTGATGGCCTACATTGCCTGCGAGGTTCACTCCGCAGACAAAACCGTTGGTTTCATGAAGGCTTTCTATGAGCGGCCACGTCCCGTCGCTACTTCCGTCATTGACATAAAGGATATAGCTGTCTGCAGATATACGCCCCTCATCCGCCAACGACATGATGATGTCCGTCAGACGGCGCGTCGTTTCCATGAGAACCTTTTCCTCCTTATAGCACGGCACCACTATGGCCAGCCGCAACGGAGATTTGTTTTCCATTCCTATTCTGTTATTCATTGTCACCGTCGGTTTTTTCACTGTTATCGTTACGCTCTGACACAGCCCTGTACTCCACGTTCAAATGTCGCGGCGAGCACGTCATCCATGCCCCGCCCCGCCGTGTCACTTCCTGTATCTCTTTATCACACTATATGCCATATACAACCCCAGTTCACCGGCCTTGCTAAGATCGCTTATGCCTTCTGCGGTCTTGTCGCTCAGCAAGCGGACCAGACCACGGTTGTAGTAGGCTTCGGCCAGATTGCGGTCAATATCCAAGGCGCGGGTATATTCGTCTATTGCACGGTCATAATCCTTGCGTGAAGCATAGATATTGCCACGGTTATAATATAGATAAGCGCACTGTCCGTTGAACCGTATGGCCTGTGTGAGATCGTCAATGACCTTATCCGACTTCAGCGTTATGTCGTCACCCTGAGAAGCATTGAACTCATTCTGCTTCCACTGACATACAGCACGCTGCCAATAGGCCATTGCCATTGTACTGTCGGCACGCAGACATGCCGTCAAATCCTCTATCGCACTGTCGAAATTCTGCGTCACCGAGTATGCCACGGCCCTGTTTATTAACGGCCGTACTGCTTCGGCGCCGGTTGTTCCGACACGTGAAAGCACTGTTGAAAGGCTGTCGATGTACGAGAAATAGCGGGCCGATTTCTTTTCGTCGAGCACCGCCGGATTGCAGTTTATATATATATGGTCTGCCACAGGCATCTCCTGATTGTAAGCGTCCACCTGCCTGTCATATGCCATATACGGTTTGACCTCCGTGCGATGCTGTTCGTATGACAATTCAAACATCGGCATGAAAGCCATGTCAACCTTATGATTCTGCACACGTCCACGGTACTCGCTCTCATATTCGTGCTCCACGTCCTGTTCGTCAGCCACCACGAGCTGGTTGTATTTATCAGGATCGATGTCACTCCGCTTGCGCAACTGCTCTTTGTTGAGACGAGGCTGCGTTCCGTAAAGATGCTTGTAAAGCTGTGCCTTGTAGACACGGAACTCGTCGGCCTCCGCCTGCTTCACCATTCCGAGGCGGCGGTAGCAGGCCGCACGATACTGAAGTCCTGTCCAGAAGTTCGGGAACTCCTTTATCACCTTTGTGTAGTCACGTATTGCCCCGCGCAAGTCGCCCGTCTTGTCGAGCAGCAGCGCACGGTTAAACAGAGCCATCATGTTGTCCGGTTCAAGGCCGAGAACGAAATCGAAGTCCGTTATGGCACGGTTGTCGTCGCCCACCTGAGCACGGAGCAAACCGCGGTTGTAATGTCCAAGGAAATTATTCGGGTCCAAATCCAGCGCCGTATCATAGTCAGCCATGGCTCCACGCAGATTGTTCCGGTTGACACGGGCCAGAGCGCGGTTGATATAATTGCCCGATTGTTTCGGTACGAGGTGAATCGCTTTGTCAAGATATTCCTCTGCCTCCTGCCACTTGGCCGACGAAAGACTTATCACGGCCCGCACCGACCATGCTCCGCCGTCATACGGGTCCAGCTCCAGACTCTTGTCAAGAGCTTCAATGGCTTTCACGGTGTCTTTCTGCTGCATATATACCTCTGCCCTCATGGCATATCCGCGGGCGTATGTACTCCATTGCGTGAGCACAGTATCGATGTCGGCCAAAGCCGCGTCATAGTCTTTCTTCTGTATGCGGCAGAGCACACGGTTATGCCATAGCATACGGTTCTCCGGATCATACTTCAACGCCTGCACATAGTCCTCAATGGCATCGTCATATTTCTCCTGCCTGATGCGCGACAGACCGCGCAATTCATAAAGTCCGACAACATACGGATTGCGCTCTATGGCCTCCGAGCAATCGCTCTCCGCTCCGGAAAAATCATCAAGATAATATTTTGCCACGGCCCTGTAGAACCATGGCTCATACAGATATGGCTTTGCACTGATTGCCTGATTGAAATATTGCATAGAAAGGACATAGTCTTCAAAATAGAGCGCACTACGCCCTATCGTCACCAGCCTGTCGGTATTGAACTGTGCCTTAGCAACAAGCGGCAGAATCAATGAAATGAAGAAAACAATCCTTTTACGCATAAGCTATTTATGAAGTTAGAGGTCATCAGAGTGATTAGTGAAGAGGTATGCTTACCTTTCAGAGATGGATTCTGAATGTCAGTGTGTATATTCGATATATAAAAGTCAATCCTTTTTCATTATTCTGCGTTCAAAGCAGCACTAAAAGGCACTCATACCTCTACACTCTGCACTCATACCTCTTCACTAAAAAAATGCGCCAACAATCCTACTTCTTCACCGCCGCCTTGGTCTTGTATCCGCAGCGGTAGCGGCCTTGGAGCAGTGCGCGCAGCTTGTTTTTGATGAGCTGTTTGCGCAACGGGGAAATGCGGTCTATGAACATCTTGCCGTCCAGATGGTCAAACTCATGCTGCATCACGCGGGCCAAATAGCCGTCCACCCATTCATCATGGGGCTGTAGGTCGGCATCGAGATAGCTCACACGTATGCGCGTCGGGCGCGTCACTTTCTCATGTATGGCCGGCAGGCTGAGACAGCCCTCCTCCATCGCTTCCATCTCCGTATCGTCATATTCCACGATATGGGGGTTGATGTATGCCCGGCGGAAATCCTTGTATTCCGGCAGGTCGTCCGACAAGACGTCAAGATCAATCACCACCACACGGATGGCCTTGCCGATCTGCGGAGCAGCAAGTCCTACGCCCTCCGACTCTGTCAGTGTTTCAAACATGTCACGTATCAACTCGTTCAGATTCGGATAGTCCGTAGGAATATCCTCAGTCACCTTACGCAAAACAGGCTGACCGTATATATAAATAGGTAATATCATTATATGAAACAATCCCACTCCGGACTGAAGTGAACAACTCCACAGGCAACAACCCATCGGTCATATACCCGTGACTGTGTCCTTTCACTACGGAATGGTTTTTATTGATTTAAACTGTATTGATTAATATATGTCTCCCACAGAACGCTCAAACCATAAAGGCAGCCGTCACGCATGTCTTCTTTCAAAGCTACGATTTGTGCGGATGGGCCCGCATATAGTCCTGCAAAATTATGGTTGCGCTGATTTCGTCCACCAGCTCCTTGTTCTGCCGTGCCTTCCGCCCCAAGCCTCCGTCAATCATAGCCTTATGGGCCAATACCGAAGTGAAGCGTTCGTCATAATAGTCGACCGGCACCTGCGGAATCTCTTTCCGCAACCGGGCAACAAACTGTCTCACGCGATCCAGATTTTCGCTCGGACGTCCGTCGGGCTGACGCGGCTCACCAATAACTATGCGTTCCACACTTTCACGGGCAACATATTCCTTGAGAAAAGCCATCAGACCGGATGTAGGGACAGTCGCCAACCCTCCTGCTATAATCTGAAGAGGGTCGGTGACTGCCAATCCTGTACGCTTCTTGCCGTAGTCTATCGAAAGTATTCGAGCCACGTTCCAATTAATATTTCGTCCATTTCAACGACCGCTAAAGAGCAGCCATGCGTCGGGATATTTCGTGCGGAATTCATTGCGGCTTGCAGCGGCATCAGCCTTACTGTCGAATGTTGCTGCAACAACACGGTACATATTACGGTTCTCGTTCTTCACAATCTGAGCGTCGTATCCACCGTTGCGCAAGGTCTGCTGAAGTCCCTCCGCATTAGCTATCAGCGAGAATGAGCCAACAACCACGCTATAGACCTTTAGACCGGAACCGTTGACAAGAGAAACGTTCTCCTGGCGAACCTGAACATTGTCCGTATGGTCAAGAACCTGAGTCTCCGTAGCGGGCTTCTCTACAAGCGGAGTGACCACGTTGGTCTCCTGCTGAGCAGGCTCGACTGTCTGCTGGGCCGTTTCCTGAGCCTTGGCCTTCTCATAGGCCTTCTTATAAGCACTCTCACTCGACTTACAGCCCGTAAAAGCTACGGCCGCACACAGTCCAGCACATAACACCATGTATTTCTTCATCTTGAATACCTTATTTAATAATTAAACTTAGATTACTTTCTTACAAAAAATATTTGTGCGAAGTTACAAAATATCATCCGAAACCAGCGCATCATCGTGCATAAAGTTTGTTAAATAAGGAAAATACCGACGTTTTAACAAAAAACAATAGTCTCTTTGACCACCATTCAGAATAAGTTTCGTACATTTGCGAATCAAAACTATTGTTTCACCATTAAAGATTCAAATGCTTATGAAAAGTTTAGGTTACATCGGAGCATTCCTCGGCGGAGCACTCGCCGGAACAGTGGTAGGCCTGCTGCTCGCTCCTGAGAAGGGAAAGGACACACGCGAGAAAATCACAGACGCAGTAGATGACTTCCTCAAGAAACACAACATTAAATTGTCACGCAAGGAAGTGGGCGATCTCATTGACAACATCGAAGAGGCCACTCCCTCCATCTGAACCACAGTTCCGGCGTGACAACAGCACGCCGGACACAGTTGAGAATTTATGTTATCAAGCGACAAAAACGTAGAATCATTGGCACAATTCATAATTGTGCTCAAGGATTACATCGAACTTCAGAAAGACTATCTGAAGTTCGATGTAATTGACAAACTGGTGCGCCTCGTAACGGCACTCACACTGACCATCATCTTTTTCATACTGATGATAGCCATTCTCTTCTATCTTTCTTTCGCCACAGTCTATTGGATGGCCCCACACACGGGTACTGCCTGTGCCTTTGCCATAGTGGCCGCATTCTTCCTGCTTTTGTTATGCGTCATTTTCGCTTTCAGAAAGGCGTGGATTGAGCGTCCACTCGTACGGTTCATGACAAAGACCCTTTTAGGATAGACCCATACAGAAAAATAACAAGGCATTTATGAAAACCGACAGACACACTATCAACTCCCTCGAAGAGCTTGAAATACGAAAAGAGGAACTCCAAACAGAAATCCAAAGAAAAGGAGAAGTCGTCGCCGGACTATGGGAAAATCTCTTCACAGAAAAGAAAACTAACACACGCGGAGAGATGATAGCAAGCATTGTGAGCAAAAGCATAACAGCTTTTGACGCTTTCATCCTTGCAAGGAAACTCGTCAAGCAATACGGCAACATCTTCGGAAAAAAGAAGCGATAAACCGAAGTTTTTTATTTAAGGCATAGTGTTGTGTTGTCTAACACATGGTGATTGTCGTATAAGACACAGCCCAACATTATCCAAGATGACGCGACAAACCATTTAAGACATAAAGGATATGCACCTGACACACACAGACACACCACTACCTATAGACATAAAAAAAGGAGTACCGCTGTACTCCAATCTTTGTTAACCTTAAATCTAATACTATGAAAAACACATTGCAAAATTAAGAATATTATTTTAATATGCAATAAAATTCACAAAAAAACTTCTATTTCACAACATTATTTAACCAAAATCACACTTTGTGTAACAAATCCGTAAGTCCAAAGCATAAATTTAATTAAACGCCGTACCGCAAATCCAGCAATCGTGGCTGTTCACGAACCACTCCCTTTCCCGGTTCCGTCTAATAATATTCCATATAGGTATGTTCTCGTTTTTGACCGCCTGAAACATTTTCTAATATAACGTTTGTCATTATCAAAGCAGGACAGCACCGTGGTATAGCCGAAATATCGGTTGTCGGCATACATCTGAACATACACATCATGGTGAATCCCCACAAAGGGACAACTGGATAAATAGAAAAATAAAGAAACTTTGCTACATTTGCCATTCCATTCTCTGAATGAAATATCCGTAGGCAGATACCTTTTACACCAACAGACAAAAAAACGACAGACCAAAACAATATTATCTCCTTAACCATACTCCAAAATAACCATCGATATTTTAACCCATCCATTTCTTTCCTGAAAACAACCGACAAAAAATCTCAAAAACGCCCTCAAAACGCCACAAAAATGCCCCACTATTGAAAATATTATCCCGACGGCCGCAAATTCTTAAGTATTCTATGTGCAAAAACAAACCACTGACAGCAAGAAAGTTATCCTACAAATACGAAAACTGTGCAATCCAAAACCGCCCAAAAACCGTTCCCCAAGCCTAAAAACATGCCTTTTTTCCTGCCGCAAGGGCTTCCCGGGTCTGCAATGGGGCCGTTCTCAGCTTCCAACGGAGCCGCCGTTGCATTGTCATAAGGGCCCCGCCGCAATCCCGAGAAGCCCTTACGGCAGAACACCCACCGTTTCGCAGCGTTTTTCAAGCCGCAGGACTGCTCAAAAACGGGATTTCCATTTGTCATAGGTTTTTGCGTAGTAATATTTACATAAACCTATCGTGAGAATTCACCGAATTGGATTCTCAGGAATTTCGCATGTATATGCCACGATATTTATGCTACTAAAATTTAGATAAAAAAGAGAGTTCTTTCATGGATATGATTGTATTGCAGAATCACGAAATTGAAGGGACGTGCCTTAGCCATTTTGACATAATCAGTCGTTATACAACAAACATCGCAAAGCTATGTCATCACTCAGAGCCGATTATATGTCCTGCCGCAAAAACATCCCCAACAAAAAAAATAGCCCACTTCCTTACAACAGGCATAGCACAAAGTAACTTAGCGCCAGCCTCACACCTCCAGCACCTGCCCGTCGTAGGCCATCTCCACCCCCTCGGGCAACATGCGGCAGACCTCCTCATGCCGCCCAATGTGGTGGCTGGAATGAATCAGCAGCGTGCGGCTCGCCCCCACCCGACGCGCAAAATCCACGGCGTCGCTGACAAGTTGGTGGGAATGGTGCTCCTTCACAAAGCGCAATGCGTTGACAACAAGGACATCAGTGCCGGCAAGATACGGCAGTTCGGCTTCGCCTATGGACTTCATGTCGGTTATATAGGCGAAGCGACCGAAACGGTAGCCCAATATCGGAAGCCGGCCGTGCATGATTTCTATCGGCATGACATCAATATCGCCGATACGCAACGGAACATGGGGAGCGATGGTGTTAAGACATATATTAGGAATATTGGGATATTTCTCAACCGCAAAACAGTAAGGAAGAGCCTGCTGCAATGACGCTGCGGCACGGGCGTCGGCGTAGATGTCCACGTCGCCGAACTTGCAATAAGGCCGCACGTCGTCAATTCCGCCGACGTGGTCGTAATGGGCATGAGTAACAAGGATACCGTCAATGCGCCGGAACTCGCGCCCCATCATCTGTTGACGGAAGTCCGGCCCGCAGTCGATGAGCAAGCGTGTTGATTCCGTCTCGACCATCGCGGAACAGCGCATACGCTTGTCGCGGACATCGGGACTCGTACATACGTCACAGCAACAGCCCAACGTGGGAACACCGCTGCTCGTTCCGGTTCCAAGCATGGTTATCTTCATACGATGTTGACCTCAGGTGCTATGTCGATTCCAAACTTCTTCTTCACGTCGCCGCGCACCGCCTCACACAACTCCACAATCTCGCGTCCAGTTGCTCCGCCGCGGTTGACCAACACGAGAGCCTGACGCGAGTGGACTCCGGCGCGTCCAAGCGACCGTCCTTTCCATCCGCACTGGTCTATCATCCAGCCCGCCGGAATTTTCTCGTGGGCAGCGTCCACGGTATAATGCGGCATGCCATCATACTCCGCGGCCAGCCTTTCATAGACGTCGCGCGTCACTATGGGGTTCATGAAGAAGCTGCCGGCGTTACCTTCCACCTCCGGGTCTGGCAGTTTCGCGCGCCGTATGTCCATTATCACTTGCCGGAGCTCCGCTGCCGTTGGCGCGGTGATTCCCTTGCGCTCCAGCTCCTCGCGGATGTTTCCGTAGTCGAGATTGGGACGGAAGATACGGCTGAGGCGATAAGTGACGTACGTAATCACGTATCTTCCGCCCCAATCGCGCTTGAAACGGCTCTGACGGTAGGCATACTGACAGTCTTCGCAGCTGAACGAGACGGTCCCGCCGGTAGTCAGATCGACGGCTTCCACCTTATATATAAGGTCTTTCACCTCCACTCCATAGGCTCCGATGTTCTGGACGGCGCTCGCCCCCACCTCACCAGGAATGAGCGAGAGATTTTCGGCTCCATGCCACCCGCGGTCCACACACAGCCCGACGAGATCGTCCCAAACCTCTCCGCTGCCCACACGCAACAGCACTCCGTCGGCCGTCACCGTTGGTTCAATGGCGCGGATGGCCGAATGGAGAACCGTTCCGGCATAGTCGTCAGTGAGCAGAAGATTGCTTCCGCCGCCGAGAATGAGCAGCGGGCTGTCAGCCTCGGTCAGCGACCTGACGATGTCCTGCAGTTCGCAGACGGAAGAAAACTCTAAGAAACGGCGGCAGCTGGCGTTGATGCCGAACGTATTGTGACGGCTGAGATCATAGTTCTGAATATCTTTCATGCGGCTATCGGCTGTTTGGTAAATCTTTAAAAGCAATTTATATAATATTAAAGGACCAGTTCATATATATCAATGAACTCCTTTATACATCAAAGCACCAATATATATCAAAAAACCACCCGACACGGGTCAGGTGGTCAGTCTTGTGAGCATCCAGCGGCCGTCCTTGCGACGGAAAGTCATCTCCATCTCCAAACCGTTGGATATTCCACGTATAACGAAAATCTTGGTGTTGCTGTTGCCCGGATTCTCTCCGTAGTTGATGTTATATATCATCCGGTCCGGCATCTCCGGAGCGAAAGCCGGCCATGTGTCCGGAGTGATGACACCCTCCATCTGTTCAAAATCGTCGTCGGGGTCGGGGCCGACAAACTGGACGGTCTCGTCAAGGCTTTCAATCTGGAAAGTGGAGTCCGTGGCAAAATGCTGGTAGAACTTGAGGAACGAGGCGTTCTCATTCTTATATATAGGCATTATGTTGATGGAGCGCATCATCCAAAGTCCGTTCACGCGGTCGAAGAAGTATTGTCTGACCGTTTTGATGTCCAGATGGATTTTCTCCACCACCACATGATTCACAGCCGTATCCTTGCCAAGATCCATCTGGCGCCGGCTGTCGAAGATGAGCGTGTAGTAACCCTGACGCATGAAGAAGTGTTCCGTCTTCCAGTTCTCCTTGTCTATGTGCTCCGTCTTGTCACCATTGATAACCGGAAGAGGAAAAACAATACGTTCGGTTTGCAACTTCCGATTAGCTGCAAAATTGAATAAGAAATCATCGAAGAGCTCGTCGGCTGCTTTCGGCATCGGCGTCTCTTCTATCAACAGTTCCATTGTGTCTGCGGCTACGGCCTCAACGTTATCCACCGAGTCGGGCGGCGCTTCGCCGTCATCACCCGCCATCCTGCTGCCCTTACATGAGAACATAAGCAGGACAGATGCGAAAATCGCTGTTAAAAACCTGTTCATTTTAGTGTCATCGGATGGTATCCGCCTCTCAAATTTGCGCAAAAGTACAACTTTATTTTGATTTATGACCTATTTTAAGTACAAAAATATTAACTTTGCAACGAATTTAATTAATCACAGCAGGATGATACTTGACAAAATAGCACAGCTTCTTGAAGAAGTGAAAAATCTCAGCGCACAAAACGCTGAGGAAATTGAGGCTCTGAGACTGAAATATCTGAGCAAGAAGGGCGAAATTACAGCCCTCATGGCTGACTTCCGCAACGTGCCGGCAGACCAGAAAAAAGAGGTCGGCATGAAGATAAACGAACTCAAGCAGACAGCCCAGGAGCGGATCAGCGCCCTGAAGGAACAGTTTGAAACGGCTGACGGCGAGGCCGACGGTATGGATCTGACACGCACCCCCTACCCCATAAAACTCGGAACGCGCCACCCTCTGACCATCGTGAAAAATGAAATCATAGACATTTTCTCACGCATGGGCTTCGTTCTGGCTGACGGTCCGGAGGTTGAGGACGACCTTCATGTGTTCACAAAAATGAACTTTGCCGCCGACCATCCAGCCCGCGACATGCAAGATACATTCTTCGTGGAGCAGAACGCCGACGACGTGACGAAGAACATGGTGCTCCGCAGCCACACGAGCTCGGTTCAGGCACGCGTAATGGAGACTTCACAGCCGCCCATACGCATCATCTGCCCCGGCCGCGTCTACCGCAACGAGGCCATCACGGCACGCGCCCACTGCTTCTTCCATCAGGTTGAAGGACTCTATATCGACAAGAATGTCTCATTCACTGATCTGAAGCAGGTTCTCCTATCGTTCGCCCGCGAGATGTTCGGAACAGACACGAAGATACGTCTGCGCCCAAGCTACTTCCCATTCACAGAGCCGAGCGCGGAAATGGACATCTCCTGCCACATCTGCGGCGGCAAGGGTTGCGGTTTCTGCAAGCACACGGGATGGGTTGAAATCCTCGGTTGCGGAATGGTAGACCCGAACGTGCTGGAGCAGTGCGGCATTGACAGCAAGGTCTATAGCGGCTATGCTTTCGGTATGGGCGTCGAGCGAATCACGAACCTGAAATATCAGGTGAGCGACCTGCGCATGTTCTCCGAGAACGACACCCGCTTCCTCAAGGAGTTCGAATCTGCGAAATAAGCCATACCTTGTGGCCCCCGTAAGTTCTTTTGGGGAGTTAGAGGAGTAAAAGACAATAGCAACATAAAGAATTAAAAACAGCGTCATATTTATATAATATGCGTCTGGATATAAGCACATTCTCTTTATGTTGCTATTGTTTTTTACTTCTGGGCTGGTTCTGCCAGCGAAAACTCCTTTTACTCCTCTAACGACCCAAAAGACGCGAACAAAAGGAGACAATATGAAGAAAGAACGTCTTTTCACACCAAGCTACATATCCATTCTGGCAGCCAACTTTCTGTTTTTCTTCGGATTCTGGCTGCTCATACCCGTACTGCCGTTCTATCTGAAGGAGACATACGACTGTCCGACATCAGTAATCGGCGTCATTCTCAGTTGCTATACGATCAGTTGTCTATGCGTGCGTCCGTTCTCTGGCTTTCTCATGGACCGGGTTTCACGGAAACCGATATACATCACGTGCTATGTGACCTGCGTGGCCATGTTCGCCGGCTATATATCCGACGTCAGCCTGGCGATCTTCATCCTCCTGCGCGCACTCCACGGAGTGGCTTTCGGCGGCGTGACAGTCGGCGGAAACACGCTCTGCGTAGACATCATGCCGAGCAGCCGACGCGGCGAAGGACTTGGCTACTACGGACTGACCAACAACATAGCTATGGCCCTCGGCCCAATGACCGGCCTGATGCTCCACGGCGAGGTCAGCTACCGCTTTATCTTCGCTGCCGGAATGGTCGCGAGCATTGTCGGATTGTGCTGCGCCATTGCTGTCAGGACGCGCACTCCGGAGTCAATGAAAACCCGACAGGAGAACAGTGACACAAAGACTTCGAAAGTGTCACTCGACCGCTTCTTCCTCATCAAGGGCATACCGGTGAGCATATCGCTCCTTCTGCTGTCCATACCCTACGGTGCCACGACAAACTTCGTGGCCATGTATGCCCGCGAAATTGGCATAGATGTCGCCACAGGCTTCTTCTTCACCATGATGGCTGCCGGCATGGGGGTGTCGAGAATCATGGCCGGAAAAAAGGTCGACCACGGATATATCACCCAGTGCATCCACTTCGGATACTATCCCGTCATCGTAGCCTTCGTTCTCCTCGGCCTCTGCCGATTCATAACAGCCTACAACACGGACGTGGGCACGGCAACCTTCTTCCTCGTCCCGCTGATGCTCGGCGTGGGCTTCGGCGTTATGTTCCCCGCAATGAACTCTCTCTACATCAACCTTGCCCCCAACAACCAGCGCGCCACAGCCACAAGCACCTATCTCACCTCGTGGGACGTCGGCATAGGTATTGGCATGACGACAGGCGGAATGATAGCACAGCACTTCACATTCTACATGGTCTATCTCACCGGCTCTGTCCTATGCGTCGTTTCACTCGTCTTCTTTGTCATGAAAGTGACGCCCCACTACAACCGTAACAAACTGCGGTGACAAGACATATTAGAAACATTTTCCTTAAGGAAAAGACAAGCCCATGTCTCTATCGGTTGAAAGGTGGAATAGTGGGAAGTGGGGAAAACATGCGACATTTATCAATCAAGTGACCCCATATCACTCAAAATCCGGGATGAACCTGAAGAAAAACCATTTTCTTCATGCCGCCGGAGCGAAATCTCATGTTTTTATTGTACATTTGCAGAAAACAAACGTCAGGCACTCCGCAAACCGAACTACGGAATATGCGATAGCGGCAAGGCTACACATTGTATTATATATAAATAGGACTACTAAAATAATATAGCTATATGAGAAACAGATTTTTATTGTTCGCCCTGTCGGTAGCGGCATCGGCGGCGGCACAGCGTCACGAAACGACACTGGCCGACGGCTGGGCGTTTTCACGTGACAAGGCGCAATTGGAAAACGTGGCCGTTCCCCATGACTGGGCCATCAGCGGACCTTTCGACAAGAAATGGGACCTCCAGACCGTGGCCATCGAGCAGAACGGAGAAAAGGAGAAGACGGAGAAATCGGGCCGTTCGGGCGCCCTGCCATGGATTGGTGAGGGCCACTATCGGACGACGGTTACAATTCCGGCCGGATGCGCACATGCCGAACTGGTGTTCGACGGCGCAATGAGTGAGCCGACAGTGAGTGTCAACGGACAACGGGCAGGCTACTGGGCCTACGGATATAACGCCTTCAAGGTTGACATCACGCCGTTCATAAAGGCGGGTGACAACCTCGTTGAGGTAGACCTGAAGAATGTAGAGGAGAGCAGCCGGTGGTATCCCGGCGGGGGTATCTACCGTCCTGTGAAGCTAATCACGACTGGCGACGCACGGTTTGAGACTTTCGAGACATTTGCCTATACGACACGCGCCGACAAGAAGACGGCCGAAATGAAAGTAAGCACAAAGGTGGCGGGCAATCTGAAGGACGGAAATATCGGCGTGAACATTGCCCTTTACGACCAAAAGGGATTTATAGTAGCCGAGAGCCACTGCGGCCAGACGGAAACAGGAGAAATCGAAACGGTGATGAGCATAAGGAAACCGAAACTGTGGTCGCCGGAATCTCCCTACCTCTACAAACTGGTGACAAAGCTTTTCCGCAACAACAAACTGATTGACCAACAGACGACCAACGTCGGAATACGCACAACGACGGTGACGAAAGACGGCGGTTTCCAGCTCAACGGACAGACACGCAAACTGAAGGGCGTTTGTCTCCACCACGACCTCGGCCCGCTGGGAGCGGCAGTTAACAAGGCAGCACTCATCCGTCAGATAAAGATGATGAAAGCGATGGGATGTGACGCCATACGAACGGCCCACAACATGCCGTCAACAATGCAGATGGACATCTGCGACTCGCTTGGCATGATGGTCATGGCCGAGAGCTTCGACATGTGGAAATATGCCAAGTGTAGGAACGGATATGCCCGCTTCTTCGACGAATGGAGCAGCCGCGACATCGAAAATCTCGTGAAGAACCACCGCAACCATCCCTCTATCGTCATGTGGAGCATTGGCAACGAGATTCCGGAACAGGGAATGAAAGGCGGCAAGGAAATTGCCCGTCGACTTCAGGACATCTGCCACCGCCTCGACCCGTCACGCACGGTGACACAGGGAATGGACCGTGTGGACAACGCGATGAAGACGGGGTTTGCCCAGGTGATGGACGTTCCGGGATTCAACTACCGTCTTCACAAGTATGAAAAAGGCCTGAAGGAGTTGCCACAGGGTTTTCTGCTCGGCTCTGAGACGGCGTCGACAGTAAGTTCACGCGGCGTATATAAATTCCCGGTGGAAATCTCCAACAAGAAGACATACCCCGACGGTCAGTGCTCGGGCTACGATACGGAATACTGCTCGTGGAGCAATCTGCCCGACGATGACTGGCGCTGGCAGGACGACCACGACAAGGTTATCGGCGAATTTGTTTGGACGGGCTACGACTATCTTGGCGAACCGACGCCGTATGACGAATATTGGCCCAGCCGCAGCAGCTATTTCGGAATCTGCGACCTGGCCGGTCTGCCCAAAGACAGATATTATCTGTACCGCAGCAAGTGGAATACGAAGGAACACACCGTTCACCTCCTGCCACACTGGACATGGCCGGAGCGCAAGGGAAAGGTTACTCCCGTCTACTGCTATACGGACGGCGTTGAGGGCGAACTTTTCATCAACGGCAAAAGTCATGGCCGCGTGCGCAAGAACAAGGACGGAAGGCTGGACCGCTACCGTCTGCGTTGGAACGACGTCAAATATGAACCGGGCGAAATTCGCGTTGTCGTGTTCGACAAGAACGGCAACAAAATAGGTGAGGACAGCAGACGCACAGCCGGTGCTCCGGCCCAGCTCCAGCTCTCGGCCGAATATGCCGATGATGAAGCAAAAGCGCTGAAAGCTGATGGCAACGACGTGGCTTTCGTCACAGTCTCACTCGCTGACAAGGACGGCAACCTCTGTCCGACGGCTGACGACCAGCTGACGTTCGAGGTCACTGGTGAGGGTACGTATCAGGCGGCATGCAACGGAGACGCTACATCGCTCGAACCGTTCACCCAGCCGCAAATGAAACTCTTCGGCGGACAGCTTGTTGTCGTGGTACGCAGCACGAAGACAGCCGGCACAATGACGCTCAAGGTGACCGACGCCACGCGAAAGCTGACGCAGACAATAGATATAAAGAGCATCAGATAGCCTTTATTCAAGGATAATCCGAGTTTTTTCGGGAAACGTGGAAAGAGGAGCGGGAATAGCTTTGTCGGATGAACTACAAAACTATTCTCGCTCCTCTCTCTACATTGTTTTGGTTCATCCGACATTTGGAATGATAAAACAAAACCATCTTCCAACACGAGACTTTTATTTTCACACATGAGAAAACCATTTCCTACGATGAATCCAATATGCAATCCGCTACAACAAAGTTCCAACTCAACGCTACTCGGACGAATATCCATCCTAAACAAAACAAATCCCACTCCCCGGATATCCCACCTCCAAATATATCAAAAGATTATGCCTACACACACATTTTTCAGTCAAACAGACCGATAAGTCGAAAAAAATGTGTAAGTTTGCACACCGAAAAGAGATAGTCACAAGATGAAACTCATAATCATGACTAAGCCCACATTCTTTGTGGAGGAAGACAAAATACTCGCATCACTTTTCGATGAGGGACTGGATAACCTACACCTCTGCAAACCGGGGGCTGAACCCATGTACTCCGAACGGCTACTCACACTCTTGTCCGACGATTATTATGACAAGATTACGGTTCACGACAATTTTTATCTGAAAGATGAATACAACCTTAAAGGCATTCATCTTGACACAGACAGTACCGAGATGCCGGCCAGATATAAAGGCCGCATCAGCAGGACATGCCGTGTATTGGAACATCTGAAGGAAGCCAAGAAGAAATCAGACTATGTCTTTCTGGGCAATGTCTTCGACAGTCAGACCGACCGTGAACATAAAGCGGCGTTCTCGCCGGAGGAACTGAAGGAAGCCTCCAGACGCGGACTGATAGACAGACATGTCTATGCGCTGGGAGGAATGAATCTCGACAACCTGCACGTGGCAAAGGATCTGGGGTTCGGCGGCGTTGTGATATGCGGAGACCTGTGGAACAGGTTTGATATCCACAACGAGCTGGACTACAAGAATCTCATCACGCACTTTGAGAAAATACGCAAGGCTGTGGGATAGAAAAAGAACATAACACTGTATCAATTCATACAAACTGACAAACAAAAATGAGTGCACAAAACTCCTACATGGTTTTCTCGGGTACCAACTCGAGATATCTGGCAGAGAAGATTTGCCAAAGCCTTGGTTGTCCGTTGGGCCAACTTGTGATTACACATTTCTCTGACGGCGAATTTTCCGTGTCCTACGAGGAATCAATCCGTGGACGCGACGTCTTCCTCGTACAGAGCACATTCCCCAATTCAGACAATCTGATGGAACTGCTGCTGATGATAGACGCAGCCAAAAGGGCTTCGGCAAGAACAATCAATGCCGTGATACCTTATTTCGGATGGGCGCGTCAGGACCGTAAGGACAAACCGAGGGTTAGCATCGGTGCGAAACTGGTGGCTGATCTTTTGCGTGTAGCCGGCATAGACCGTTTGATAACAATGGATTTACACGCAGATCAGATACAAGGATTCTTTGATGTTCCTGTAGACCATCTGTACGCCTCCGGAGTTATAATGCCGTATCTTCATAGCCTTCATCTGAAAGATATGGTCATAGCATCGCCTGACGTTGGCGGTTCAAAACGTGCAAACACATACGCCAAATACTTCGGATGTCCGCTCGTATTGTGCAACAAGACACGTGCAAGAGCCAACGTTGTAGACAGCATGCAGATCATCGGCGATGTGAAAGGCAAGAACGTAATCATAATTGATGATATGGTCGACACGGCCGGAACAATCACAAAGGCAGCCGACATAATGAAGGAAGCAGGAGCACTGACCGTGAGAGCATGTGCATCCCACTGCGTCATGAGCGGTCCGGCAAGCGAGCGTGTGCAGAATTCGTCGTTGGAGGAAATCGTCTTCACTGACTCAATCCCCTACTCCCAGCGTTGCGCCAAAGTAAAGCAAATTTCCGTTGCCGACATGTTTGCCGAGGCCATACGCCGCGTGATAAACAACGAAAGCATAAGTAATCTCTACTTGGTATAGAGAATTACGAGTTTTTAATTACGAATTGTCGGCTGCGCCGATTACGAATTGTATAATTAAGAATTGCTGCGCGATGAATATCCATTCCGCCAACAGACTCAATTCATAATTGTATGGCTCGTAATCGGTACAGCCGACAATTCGTAATTCAAAATTCATAATTCGTAATCCAAATTTCAACATCGGCACAGCCGACAACTCATAATTCATAACTCATAATTTAAAATATGAAGACTTTATTATCAATAACCGCCCTTATGGTCACCGGAAGCATTTTTGCAGCCTGCCAGTCTGGCACCTACCGCATAACCGGCAGCGGTGACATGCTGCAAGAGGGTGACACCTTGTTCCTCACCAGCGACTTCATGACCGGTACACCGGTTGATACCGTGATTGCCAAGGCCGGAAAGTTTGAACTGACAGGAACAGCCGACTCAACGTTTATGTGCCTTATCTACAGCAAGAAGAATCAGGAAGTGATGAGCTCGCCGTTCTTCATCGAGGAAGGCACAATCAAGTTGACGCTGTCAGACAAACCGAAGGACAGAAAAGTTTCAGGCTCTTCACTCAACAAGGAATGGCAGGAGCTGAACGACAGTCTCAGCCCCATCGGACTGCAGTTCAGCATGATGGCAGAGAACATGGCCACCAACAAACCTACCGCAGAGGAGGCCAAGGCGCTGAACGAGAAACAGCAGAAACTCATCAAGCAATGGCAGGACATCGTCTTCCGCTATGCTAAGAAGAACATAGGCAACGAACTGGGATATTTCCTCGTCACCCAGTTTTACGACCCGGAGTGCAAGGACGCCGCCTCAAAGCAGCAACTGATAAGCATGCTGCCCAAGAAAATGCAGGAAAGACCGCTCGTGAAAGCCATTCTGGAAAGGCTCGAAATCTCAAAAGCAACGGCGGAAGGCAGCAAAATGAAAGATTTCACGATGAACGACATCAACGACCGCCCCATGTCCACACTCAGCGAAATTGCCAAAAACAAGATCACGGTGATTGACTTTTGGGCAAGCTGGTGCGGACCGTGTCTCAGGGAGATGCCTTCGATGGTTGAAATGTACAAGAAACACAAGGACAGCGGCCTCGGCATTATCGGCATCTCGCTCGACTCGCGAAAAGCCGATTGGGAGAATGCGACAAAGCGTTTCTCCATCGAGTGGCCGCAGATTTCGGACCTGAACGGATGGAACAACGCCGCCGCACAGATGTTCAACGTAAGGTCCATACCCTACACCATCGTCGTCAGCAGCGACGGAACTATTCTGAAGAAGGGACTGCGGGGCAGCGAGCTGGAAGAGTTTGTCGAATCGCAACTGAAATAAACTTCCCTATAAAAACTACTCCACCCTACGTTCGGAATATATCCGACCTCTACGCGGAATCTATTCTTATCCGAGATAGAAATGCTGCG
The DNA here is from genome assembly GCA_947170725.1 of uncultured Prevotella sp. Classification (GTDB taxonomy): domain Bacteria; phylum Bacteroidota; class Bacteroidia; order Bacteroidales; family Bacteroidaceae; genus Prevotella. The sequence goes on along the minus strand of CAMVUM010000008.1, from coordinate 4,427 downwards.
CTCCGGTCTTGAATATACACGAATATGAAAAATCCCGGGACTCATGGTATTTGAGTTCCGGGATTTTCTATAATATGGTTACGTTATGCCTTATGCGTTAGGCAGCTCCAGCCACTTGATGTAGCAGAAGTCCTGACGGTGGGGCAGCTTGTCGCACTTGGGATACATACGCACGGCGCTCTTGAAGATACCGGCGTTGTTCGGTTCTAGCTTGCCCTCGAAGGTGAAGTTGTTGCCGTCACGGCCTGTGACAGTGAGCGGAATAACGGTGAAGATGCGGTCCTCGCCATTCTTGTCGGGGCTGATTGTTACCAACTCCAGACCGATGGCGTCGTCGAGACCCTGCTCGTTGATGACGAACTTCAAGGTGTACTCCTTGCCCATCTCTGCACCCGTAGAGGGGATGTTCCACTCGGAAGATACCACGTTGATGGCGTCCCAACGCTCTGCAACGGCTTCCTTCCACTGTGCAATATCCTTGGCCAAACGGTTGTTGTCGGCGGCAAGAGTCTTGAAGCGTGCTGCTTCCTTGCAGTAGAACTTGTCATAGTAGTCGTCCAGCTGACGCTTCATCGTATAATGAGGAGCAATTTGGGCGATAGAATTCTTGATTACCTTTATCCAGCCTTCGCTGTAACCCTTCTCGTTCTTGTTGTAGTAAAGAGGAATGATTTCACGCTCAAGCAAGTTGTAGATTGTTGCTGCGTCGAGCTGGTCCTGATAACCCTGGTTCTGATATGTGCGCTTCTCGGTGAGTGCCCATCCTGCGCCCTCGCGATAGCCTTCAAGCCACCATCCGTCGAGCACGGAGAGGTTTACGACACCGTTCATCTCGGCCTTCTCGCCTGATGTTCCGGAAGCCTCCAGAGGACGTGTCGGGGTGTTCATCCAGATGTCCACACCAGAAACGAGACGACGGGCGAGCTGGAAGTCATAGTTCTCAAGGAAGATGATCTTGCCAAGGAATTCGGGACGCTGGCTGATTTCATATATCTTCTTGATGAGTCCCTGACCGGCACCGTCAGCAGGGTGTGCCTTACCGGCAAAGAGGAACTGAACGGGATGCTCGGGGTCGTTGACAATCTTTGAAAGACGGTCGAGGTCGGTGAAGAGCAGGTGCGCACGCTTGTATGTAGCGAAACGACGGCAGAAGCCGATCATCAGCGCGTTGGGGTTGATCTTGTCGAGCAGTGAAACGACGCGTGAAGGATCGCCCTGATTCTTGAGCCATGTCTCACGGAACTGCAGACGGATATAGTCTACGAGCTTCTGCTTCAAGGCCATACGTGTCTCCCATACTTCATCATCTGGCACATTGTATATTGCCTCCCAAATGCTCTGGTTGCTTTGGTCGCTCATGAATGTCTTGTCGAAGTACTTGGCATACACCTTACGCCACTCCGTTGATGTCCATGTTGGGAAGTGAACACCGTTGGTTACATAGCCCACGTGGTTCTCCTCGGGATAGTAACCGTTCCAAATGGGAGCGAACATCTTCTGGCTTACCCAGCCATGGAGCTTGCTGACGCCATTGACTTCCTGGCATGTGTTGCAGGCGAAAACAGACATACAGAACTTCTCTGAGTGGTCGTCGGGGTTGTTGCGACCCATACCGATGAACTCGTCCCAAGAAATGCCGAGCTTGGCGGGATAGCCACCCATATACTTGCCAAAGAGACCTTCGTCGAAATAGTCGTGACCGGCTGGTACAGGAGTGTGAACGGTATAGAGTGATGATGCACGGACGAGCTCCATGGCCTGGTTGAATGTCAAGCCTGTCTCGATATAATCGCAGAGACGCTGCAGGTTGCATAGAGCGGCATGACCTTCATTGCAATGATATACGTCCTTAGTGATGCCGAGCTTCTTCAGCGTGAGCACACCGCCGATACCAAGCAGAATCTCCTGCTTCAGACGGTTCTCCCAGTCTCCACCGTAGAGTGAGTGAGTGATGGGCTTATCAAACTCAGAGTTCAGCTCGTTGTCGGTGTCAAGCAGATAGAGCTTGATACGGCCAACATTGACGCGCCATACGTATGCGTGAACACTATAGTTGTTATAAGGAACTTCCACTACAAGCGGATTTCCGTTCTCATCAAGCTGACGCTCAAGAGGAAGAGAATTGAAATTCTGTGCCTCATACTTTGCTATCTGCTGTCCGTCCATGCTGAGCGACTGTGTGAAATAGCCGTAACGATAGAGGAAACCTATGGCACACATATCGACATTGCTGTCGGAAGCCTCCTTCAGATAGTCACCGGCAAGCATTCCGAGACCACCGGAATAGATCTTGAGCACGTGGTTGAGACCATACTCCATAGAGAAATAGGCCACGGAAGGACGGTTGGCGTCAGGCTTCACATCCATATACTCACGGAACAGAGCATAGACAGCCATGATGCGCTTCATCATTGCATTGTCCTTCACAATTTCTTCCTTGCGCTCATAGCTGAGACGCTCAAGCAGGAGTACAGGGTTGTGTGATACCTCATGATAAAGTTCGGGATCCAAATCACGGAAAAGGTCTCTTGCCTCATAGTTCCATGTCCACCACACGTTGTGTGCAATCTCGTCAAGACACTTCAGCTCTTCCGGAAGAGTTGACTTGACGGTAATCTCCTGCCATTGAGGAGCATTAGCATAATCTGCTTTAATCTTCATAATCAATTTAGTTATTATTCAATTTTTATCCTTTTATTCTCTTTTCTACCTTTGACAAAGCTATATCGTATGCCTCATAATAATACTTTATAAACTCCGACCATAAAGCCTTTTTTGATAAATCGTCAGCTTTTTTACGGGCTGCATCGGTTTCTTTCTTATCAAAATTAGAATATTCGGCTATGGTATCCTTTATTGCATCCGCAACCTCTGAATAGTTGTAGTCTGTCCGATGTATAACTTTCACGCCATCCTTTATGTCGCTATAACCTCCCTTCACACTGTTGGCCCAAAGGCCGAATCCTGCAAGATCTGTAGTTATACATGGAACCTTGAATGCAATGGATTCCAACGGAGTATATCCCCATGGCTCATAATAAGACGGATAAACACACAAGTCGTTGCCCAATACAATATCATAGTAAGTCATATTGAGCACTCCGTCGTTTCCGTCAAGATAGCACGGCAGGAATATAACCTTGACGTTATCTTCCTTTCTGTTGTGCATATCGAAATATTTCATCATGCCAAGCGTGTTGTCATGGCTCATTTCATGCAACCAATGGGTTACAAGCGGTATTTCAAGCGGTGCATCATAGCTCTTTCCACTCTCCAGACGCTCAACCAAATCACGGCGCGGCTCTCCCACCCATCCTGGCACTTCAATGAAAGCGAGCACTTTCTTCTTCAGATCCTTACTACGCAACAGCCTGTTCAGCGACTCAATATATACGTCGATTCCCTTGTTGCGGAATTCATATCTGCCACTCGTCGATATAATCATCGTGTCGTCACCGAGCTGTTCGCCAAGCAGCGCATTCGCGACTTCAAGAAGACGTTTGCGTGCCGCCTTCCGTTTCTTCGTGAACATTGCCGGTTTCGGAACAAAACTATTGTCAAAGCCATTAGGCAGAACTACATCTACCGGCTTGTCCAACAGCTCTTTACACTCATTGGCCGTAATATCGCTTACAGTAGTAAAACAATCAACAAACATTGCAGTCTGCTTCTCAATAGAATGCTTGCTCTGCATGTTCAACTCACCTGCCATCTGATCTCCATTATAGGCAAAAAGATAGTCATATAGAGGTTTCATGTTACCGGCTATACTGCGACCGATACTTGTGGCATGAGTAGTAAATAATGTTGCTATCTGCGGTAACTTACTATTAATATATAAAAGGCCCAAACCGGTCATCCACTCATTACCGTGATAAACCACACGTTTGGAACTATTAATATTATGCTTATAAAAACTCTCTACCACAAGAGCGGCAGCGTATGAAAACATTGATGCTTCATCATAATCACCGTATGCATGCAAGCTATCTACTTGATAATGCTCCCACAACCAAGCATATATCTCATTCTTTTTCGCGAAAAACGGTTTGAAGTCTACAAGTATCGTTATCGGCTCTCCCGGAATTGTCCACCGACCGATTCTAACATTCAACCCGTCTTCTTGTGCCAACTTTTTCCATTCAGCAAACAATTCTTTATCCTCTTTGAAATACGGGCTCTCTTTCTCAGCCCAAAAATCAGGACCTATAAATATTATTTTGTCGTGTAGATTGTCCTGTAGCGTCTTTGCTCGTGTAGATAGAACTGTATAAATACCCCCTACCTTATTACATACTTCCCAACTCGCCTCAAATACGAAGTCCGGAATTAACATTTCTTTTATCATATTAGTCCGATATATAGCGACAAAGATAACAAAATTTCTCAAAACTTCCAATAAAATTACATATTAAATAAAAAAAGAT